>JAIXSR010000109.1 GCA_027484605.1 Hyphomicrobiales bacterium
ACACCTTCCCCATCACCTTCTGCTGGAAGCCGTAGATCTCGCGCTTGCCGGCAATCGCGACGAGGCGGACCTCGCGGGTCTGGCCCGGCTCGAAGCGCACCGCGGTGCCGGCGGGCATGTCGAGCCGGAAGCCGCGCGCCCTCTAACGGTCGAAGCGAAGGCCGTTATTGGTCTCGAAGAAATGGTAATGGCTGCCGACCTGGATCGGCCGATTGCCGGTATTGGAGACCGTGAGCGTCAGGGTCTCGCGGCCCTCGTTGAGGGTGATGTCGCCGTCCTTGGGGAAGATTTCGCCGGGGATCATCGCTGCCTCACGCCATCGCCAGAACAAGACCGGCTGCCGCCACGAGGCCGCCGGCTCCCTGCAGGAGCCGCGAAGAGGCCAGCCGCGTCAGGCCGAGGCCGATCGCGATGCCGGCGCCATGCAGGGCCGAGGTGGCCAAAGCGAAGCCGCCGCCGAAGGCCAGCGCATTGCCTTCCATTTCGAGGCCATGGGCATAGCCATGGGCAAGGCCCGCCAGCGCGACAAAAGCCGCCCCCGCAGCGACGGGCGCGCGGAAGCCGAGGGCCAGCGCCCCGCCGAGCAGGATGACGGTGGAGGTGATCATCGCCTCGAGGCCGGGCAACGCGCCGAAAACGGGCGCCACGGCGAAGCCGCCGAGCATCGCGGCCACGAAGGCAGCCGGCCAGCCAAGGATGGCCTTGCCGCCCCGGAAGGCCGCCCAGAGGCCGACAGCCAGCATGGCGAGCACATGGTCCGCCCCGCCGACCGGGTGCAGGAAGCCGGCAGCGAAGCCTCCGCCATGCCCGCCATGGGCGAAGGCGGGCGCGGCCAGTATGGTCAGGCCGGTGACGAGAGCAAGGCGGGTGAAAGCAGGACGGAGCATGGCAATCCCTTCAGTTCTTCCATTCGCGACCGCGCGTGGCATGGCTGGCAGCGACCTGCCAGCCCGCCTCGTTGCGGACATAGGTGGTGGTCCAGTGGACAGCGTAAGTCTTGCCGTCGGACTGGGCGGTGATCGGGCTGATGCCGGTGGCGATGGCCACCCAGCCGCCGGCATGGATGCGGATCTTCAGATCCTCGACCGGTGCGGTCTCGATAACCGGGTCGCCGGCAAGCAGCGCCACGATGCGCGCGTCACGGCCATCCTGCGCGGTGGTCGTGTGCGTGTGGGTGAAATCCTCGGCATAGAACTGGCGCAGTTTCGCGGCATCCTTCGCCCTGATTGCCTCGACCAGTGCCTTGCGGAAGCCGGTGACCTCCTCCGCAATGCCGGCCTGGCCATGGATCGAGAGCTTCGAAGGCGGATGCGCCCCGACAGGAGCAGGCAAGGCAGCTACGAGGAGGAAAGCCAGCAGCATGGCTCTGATCATGGGCTTTCCTCCTTTCTTCCGCTGGTTACTGGAATTTCTTAACGTATCGGATCATGGACGGTGACCAGCTTGGTCCCGTCCGGGAAGGTCGCCTCGACCTGGATATCGTGGATCATCTCGGCAATACCGGGCATGACCTCAGCGCGGGTGATGATCTTCGCTGCGGCATCCATCAATTCAGCGACCGAGCGCCCGTCACGGGCGCCCTCCATCACGAAATCCGAGATCAGGGCGATGCATTCGGGATGGTTGAGCTTCACGCCCCGCTCGAGCCGCCGGCGGGCGACGATGGCGGCCATCGCAATCAGCAGCTTGTCCTTTTCGCGCGGCGTCAGATTCATCGGGGCATCTCATTCATTGGTGAAGGCGCGCGGATAGGGCATGCCGATCCGCCCGAGCACGAAACGCGCCACCCGCAAAAGCCGGCGGCGCAACAGGGCAGCATCCTTGCCGGCGGCGCGCAGCAAGACAAGGCCATCGACAAGGGTGGTGCCGATTTCGAGGCCGGGTTCCTCGGTCACGATGCCGCGGATCGCTTCCAGCAGGTCCGGCGGATCGGGCAAGGCCAGCAGCAATGTGGCGATGGCGACATGCTCGCCGAGGGCGATCGGATCCCGCAAGGCCCCGCCGCCGGCGAGATCGAGCCGCAGGTCCTCGGCAAAGGCCAGCCTCCCCGCCCGGCGCAGCCGCCAGCGATCGCGGATGTCGCCGCGCGTGACGGTTTCCCCCGAGGCGACACGGCCGAAATAAAGCATCTCGCCCAGAACCAGCTGGCCGGTTGCGGCGAGATCGATGTCGAAGCTCCGCTTCAGTGCGGCACCTTCGAACAGGATCGTCTCCTGCGGCAGCCAGAGCATGCGGGCATCCGGCCCGATCTCCAGCCTGTTGGTCAGCCTTGTGGCCGAGCCATCGGAGCGGTAGATCCGTTCGGCCGTGGCGCTCGACAGGGCCAATGTGCTGGACGGGCCGAGACGGATGTCGATCGAGACGGAATCGCCGCCGGCGAGACCGCCGGCAACATTGACCAGCACTGCTTCCGGCGGGCGGCCATGGGCACGCGGGAAGCGGAACCGGAAAGCGCCCGCCTCGTGGCGCTCGGTCAGCCGGGACTGCCCATCGAGATGCGCGAGCCCGAGCCGGAGCCGCGCCTCGACCCGGACGGAACCCGGCAGGCGAACAGCATCAGCCTCAGAGCGCAAGGCGTTGCCGGACATCATCTTCGGCCATCCGTTTCGCATCCCCCGCCATCACGACCTCGCCACGTTCCATCAGAATGAAGCTGTCCGCAAGCTCGCGGGCGAAATCGAAATACTGCTCGACCAGCACGATGGCCATGGTGCCGAGACCGGCGAGATGGGTGATGGCGCGGCCGATATCCTTGATGATCGAAGGCTGGATGCCCTCGGTCGGCTCGTCGAGGATGAGCAGGCGCGGCCGCATCACGAGCGCGCGGCCGATCGCGAGCTGCTGCTGCTGGCCGCCGGAAAGATCGCCGCCGCGCCGGCCGAGCATGGATTTCAGCACGGGGAACAGGTCGTAGATCTCCGCCGGGATAAACCGGTCGCCGACCTTGAGCGGTGCGAAGCCGGTTCGCAGATTCTCCTCGACCGTCAGCAGCGGGAAGATCTCGCGGCCCTGCGGCACGAAGCCGATGCCGGCCCGCGCGCGTTCCGAAGGCGGCAGGGAGCCGATATCGACGCCGTCGAAGACGATCTTGCCGCGCGAGCCCTTCTGCTGGCCGGTGATCGCCCGGCAGAGCGAGGTCTTGCCGACACCATTGCGGCCGATCACGCAGGTGACCTTGCCAAGCTCGGCCGTCACCGAGACCGACCGGAGCGCCTGGGCTGCGCCGTAATGCAGGTCGAGATTTTCCACGCTCAACATGTCAGCGCCCCAGATAGACTTCGATGACGCGGGGATCGGCACTCACGGTGTCGAGCGGACCCTCGGCAAGGACAGAGCCTTCGTGCAGCACCGTGACCTTGACGCCGAGTTCGCGGACGAAAGCCATGTCATGCTCGACGACGATCACCGAATGGTCCTTCGCGATTTCCTTGAGAAGATGCGCCGTCGCTTCGGTTTCGGCGTCGGTCATGCCGGCGACCGGCTCGTCGACCAGCAGCAGCTTCGGATCCTGCGCCAGCAGCATGCCGATTTCCAGCCATTGCTTCTGGCCATGGCTGAGATTGGCGGCCGAGGCCTCGCGCAGATGCTCGAGCCGGATCGTCGCGAGGATGCGGTTGATCTTCTCGCGTTCGCTCTCGCTGTCCGTCCAGAACAGGGTGCGGAAGACGCGGCGATCGGCCTTGAGCGCGAGGCGGAGATTGTCCTCGACGGTATGCATCTCGAAGACAGTCGGTTTCTGGAACTTCCGGCCGATGCCGAGATTGGCGATCGCCGCCTCGTCCAGCCGCGTCAGGTCGACCGAGCCGTTGAACAGCACGTCGCCCGTATCCGGCCTGGTCTTGCCGGTGATGATGTCCATCATTGTCGTCTTGCCGGCGCCGTTGGGGCCGATGATCGCGCGCATCTCGCCCGGAAGGATGGTCAGAGCCAGCGAATTGATCGCGCGGAAGCCGTCAAAGGCGACCGAAACGCCGTCGAGATAGAGCAGGAAGGATGTGACCGGCAGGTTCATGGCTCACTCCGCCGGCTTGCTGGCCGCATGGGCGGCGAGCGTCGAGCGCTCGCGGCGCTTCTCGCGCCATTCGGCATAGGTGCCGATCACGCCCTTCGGCATGTAGAGCGTCGTCAGCACGAACAGGGCTCCGAGGGCGAACAGCCAATACGGTGCAAGTGCCCCTGTGGTGAAGGTGGTCTTGGCGAAATTGACGAGGACCGCGCCGATCGCCGCGCCGACCAATGTGCCACGGCCGCCGACCGCCACCCAGATGACGACCTCGATCGAGTTGCCGGGCGCGAATTCACTCGGGTTGATGATCCCGACCTGCGGCACATAGAGCGCGCCGGCAAGGCCTGCCATCATGGCCGAAAGCGTGAAGACGAAGAGCTTGTAGCGCTCGACCCGGAAGCCGAGGAAGCGCGTCCGGCTCTCGGCATCGCGGATCGCGACCAGCACCTTGCCGGCCTTCGACGTGACAATGGTGCGTGCGAGGATGTAGCAGCCCGCCAGGGCAACCAGCGTCAGGGCGAAGAGCGCGACGCGCGTGCCCTGCGCCTGCACGGGGAAGCCGACAATGTCCTTGAAATCGGTCAGCCCGTTATTGCCGCCGAAACCCATATCGTTCCGGAAAAAGGCGAGCATGAGGGCATAGGTCAGCGCCTGGGTGATGATCGAGAGATAGACCCCGGTGACGCGGCTGCGGAAGGCGAACCAGCCGAAGATGAAGGCGAGGATGCCCGGTGCGAGGAACACCATCAACAGGGCGAAGGGGAACATGTCGAACCCGTACCAGAACCAGGGCAGTTCCTTCCAGTTCAGGAAGACCATGAAATCCGGCAGGACCGGGTGCCCATAGACCCCGCGGGTGCCGATCTGGCGCATCAGATACATGCCCATCGCATAGCCGCCGAGGGCGAAGAAGGCGCCGTGACCGAGGCTGAGGATGCCGCAATAGCCCCAGACGAGGTCGAGGGCGAGGGCGAGGATCGCGTAGCAGAGATACTTGCCGAGCAGGCTGACCAGCCAGGTCGGGACGTGCAACGGCGAGCCGGCAGGCACGACGAGGTTCATCACGGGCACGAGGATCAGGGCCAGGAGGATCGCGGCCAGGAAGAGCCGGCCGCGCAGGTCGAGCCGGGCAAGGATCGCGGAGGTGATCATTGCTCCACCGCCCTGCCCTTCAGCGCGAACAGGCCACGCGGACGCTTCTGGATAAACAGGATGATGAAGACCAGCAACGCGATCTTGCCGAGGACGGCGCCGGCAAAGGGCTCGAGGAACTTGTTCGCGATCCCGAGCGACAGGGCCGCGACCAGCGTCCCCCAGAGATTGCCCACCCCGCCGAAGACGACAACCATGAAGCTGTCGATGATGTAGCTCTGGCCGAGATTGGGGCTGACATTGTCGATCTGGCTCAGCGCGACGCCGGCCAGCCCGGCAATGCCCGAACCCAGGCCGAAGGTCAGCGCATCAACCCGTGCGGTGCGGATACCCATCGAGGCCGCCATGCGGCGGTTCTGCGTCACGGCGCGCATCTGCAGGCCCAGCGGTGTGAATCGCAGCAAGGCGAGGACGGCGAAGAAGACGACGAGCGCGAAACCGACGATCCAGACACGGCCATAGGTAATGTCGATCAGGCCGATCCGGAACGAGCCGGACATGAAGGCCGGGGCGCCGACCTCCCGGTTGGTGGGTCCGAAAATGGTGCGGATCGCCTGCATCAGGATCAGCGAGATGCCCCAGGTCGCGAGAAGCGTCTCCAGCGGCCGGCCATAGAGATGCCGGATAACCAGCCGCTCCATTGCGATGCCGATCAGGCCGGCGAGGATGAACGCGGCGGGAATGGCGATGGCGAGCGAGTATTCGAAGAGCCCGGGCGCATTCTGGCGGATGATTTCCTGGATGATGAAGGTCGCATAGGCCCCGATCATCACCATCTCGCCATGGGCCATGTTGATGATCCCCATCACACCGAAGGTGATGGCAAGGCCGATCGCGGCCAGCAGGAGCACCGAGCCGAGGGAGACGCCATACCAGGCGTTCTGGACGGCCGACCAGGTGGCGAGCCGGTTGTTGATGGTCTGCACGGCTGCCTTCGCGGCGTCCTTCACATTGGCGCCGGCGCTGTCCGGGATCTGGTTCAGCGGCGTCAGCGACTCGCGGTCGCCGCGTTCCTTGAGCACCTCGATGGCAGCCAGGCGGTCGATATCGCTCCGGTTCGGGGATGTCGCGATGATGGCGGCAAGCGCGGTTTGCTGGATCTCGCGGATCGCCGCCACCTTCTCGTTGCGGATCGCGGCCTGCAGCGCCGTTTCGCTGTCGGGTGAGCGCGACTTGAAGACGGCCTCGGCCGCAGCGCGGCGCTTCGCCGGATCGGGCGACTGGAGGGTGAGCGTGCCGAGCGCGGTATTGATGACGCTGCGGATGCGGTTGTTGACACGCACGCCATTGGCACCGGCGGGTTCGGCAGGAAGCTTCGCACCGGATACCAGGGCGATGAAGGCGCCGGAGGCGTCGCGGAAGAACACCGTCTTGTCGGCAGCCACGAAAAGGCGGCGATTGTTCAGCGCGTCGATAGCCGGGCCGGCATGTTCTGCGCCGGAATCAACCAACAGTTCGATCGCCTTCGCGGTATCGGTGAAGCTGTCATTGGCGAAAAGAGCCGCGGCATCCTCAAGCGGGCCGGCCTGGGCCGCATGGACCAGAACAAGGCCGAGGAGCAGGCAGGAGGCAAGCCAGCGAAGGGCTGCCAGGGGCAAGCGGATGATGCGCACGGGAGCCTCTCGAAGGCACGGTCTCGGAAGGCCCGGCTTGCGGGCCGGGGAAACCGGCCGGGCGAACCCGGCCGGCAGTCGCGCAGGATCAGGCGGCGAGGATCAGCCGCACTTCTTCAGCTTGGTGTTGTAGTTGCCGCACTTGAGCGTGACCCAATCGGATTCGAGATCCTTCGACCCTTCGAGATGGTCGGTCCAGGCATCGCCCGGGACGAGGTCCTTGGTCTGCCAGACCACGTCGAACTGGCCGTCGGCGCGGATTTCGCCGATCAGGACCGGCTTGGTGATGTGGTGGTTCGGGAGCATCTTCGAGATGCCGCCGGTGAGGTTCGGAACCTCGACGCCGACGATGGCATCGATCACCGCATCCGGAGCGACCGACTTGGCCTTTTCCACGGCCTTGATCCACATGTTGAAGCCGATCACATGGGCTTCCATCGGATCGTTGGTCACGGCCTTGTCGGACTTCTTGTAGGCCTTCCACTGCTTGATGAAGGCTTCGTTGGCCGGGTTCTTCACCGACTGGAAGTAGTTCCAGGCCGCGAGATGGCCGACCAGCGGCTTGGTATCGATACCGGCGAGCTCTTCCTCCCCGACCGAGAAGGCGACAACCGGGATATCGGTAGCCTTGATGCCGGCATTGCCGAGTTCCTTGTAGAACGGCACGTTGGCGTCGCCGTTGATGGTCGATACCACGGCAGTCTTCTTGCCGGCCGAGCCGAACTTCTTGATGTCGGCAACGATCGTCTGCCAGTCCGAATGACCGAACGGCGTGTAGTTGATCATGATGTCTTCCTTGGCCACGCCCTTGGCGAGGAGGTAGGCTTCAAGGATCTTGTTGGTCGTGCGCGGATAGACGTAGTCGGTGCCAGCAAGGACCCAGCGCTTCACTTCGCCGCCATCCTTCGACATCAGGTAATCGACGGCCGGGATGGCCTGCTGGTTCGGTGCGGCGCCCGTGTAGAACACGTTGCGCTCGGATTCCTCGCCTTCGTACTGCACGGGGTAGAAGAGGATGTTGTTCAGTTCCTTGAAGACCGGCAGGACCGACTTGCGCGACACCGAGGTCCAGCAGCCGAAGGTCGCGGCAACCTTGTGCTGCGTGATCAGTTCGCGGGCTTTCTCGGCGAAGAGCGGCCAGTTCGAGGCCGGGTCGACAACGACCGCTTCGAGCTTCTTGCCGAGCAGACCGCCCTTCTTGTTCTGCTCTTCGATGAGCATGAGCATGACGTCTTTCAGGGTGGTTTCGGAAATCGCCATCGTGCCCGAGAGCGAATGCAGGATGCCGACCTTGATCGTGTCGCCGGACTGGGCGAAGGCCGGAATGGCGGGCAGGGTCGCGGCTGCAGCGGCCATGGCCGAGGAAGCGAGAAGTGAACGGCGCGTCATTGTCATGGTGAGGAATCCCCGTTGGATGAGACGATGCAGTGCAGCATTTCGCGTGCCAAAAACCGCAGTGCATGAAACAGCCTTGAAACAGGGGTCGGCGCTGCCTTTTCGCGCAGCGCCTGTGCAGATGTGCCTAAAATGCGGGCGCATGCCTGAAACTTGTGCGGATTGTTCGCCGGGGCGCCGAACGGCCTTGCATGCCTCTCCGCTTTCAGCGCCTGTGCGAAGATCCGGAAACGATGCCGGCGCGTAGATCGAGCCAGCGAGGTTCTCCATGAAATCCACCCTCATTCTCTCCGCCAGCGCCGCCATCATCCTCCTTGTGATCGATCTTCTCTGGCTCGGGGTGATCGCCAAGAACCTCTACCAGGCCGAAATCGGCGGGCTGCTGAAGAAGGAATTCAACGTTCTCGCCGCCCTCGCCTTCTACGTGCTCTACGTGATCGGGCTGACCGTCTTCGTCCTGCTTCCCGCCCATGAAAGCGGCAGCGTCGTCCGGGCGCTCGCCTATGGCGCTTTTTTCGGCCTTGTCGCCTATGGTACCTATGACCTGACCAATCTCGCGACGCTTGAGGGCTTCACCCTGCGGATTGCCCTGATCGACATGGGCTGGGGCGCCTTCGTTTCCGGTGTCACCTCGGCCGGGGCCGTGGCGATTGCCCGGCATTTCGGCTGAGCTTGCCTCGACAAGCGAACCGCCGGCGGGTAGAACGCGCCTCCTCTCGCTTGGAAACCCGTCGTGGCGCCACCTCTGATCCAGTTGACCGGCATCCGCCTGACCTTCGGCGGCAGGAACCTGCTTGACGGAGCTGACCTCTCCGTCTCGCAAGGTGAGCGGATCTGCCTGGTCGGCCGGAACGGCTCGGGAAAGTCAACGCTGCTGAAGGTCGCGGCCGGGCAGGTCGAGTCGGATTCGGGCACGCGGTTCGTCCAGCCGGGCATGCGGATCGGCGTGCTGGCGCAGGAGCCGGATTTCTCGGCCTACCCGACCACCCTCGCCTTCGCAGCGGCTGACCTGCTCCCCGAGGAAGGCGATCATGCCGCCCGTTTCCTGCTCGAGGCGCTTGGCCTGACCGGACAGGAACCGACAGCGGGTCTTTCCGGCGGCGAGGCACGCCGGGCCGCACTCGCCCGCGTGCTGGCGCCGCAGCCGGATGTGCTGCTGCTCGACGAACCGACCAACCATCTCGACCTGCCGGCGATCGAATGGCTCGAGCAGGAATTGCTGGCCCGGCAGGCCGCGCTCGTGCTGATCAGCCATGACCGCCGCTTCCTCGAACGCCTGTCCCGCGCGACGATCTGGCTTGATCGGGGTACAACCAAACGGATCGAGCGCGGTTTCGGCGCTTTCGAGGCCTGGCGTGACCAGATCCTCGCCGAGGAGGAGGCGGCGCAGCACAAGCTGGGCCGCAAGATCGCCGACGAAGAGCATTGGCTGCGCTACGGCGTCACCGCCCGGCGCAAGCGCAATGTCCGGCGCCTGGAGAATCTCCATACGTTGCGCCGCGAAAAGCGCGATCATGTCCGTGCGGCCGGGGCGGCGCAGCTGGTCGCAGCCGAGGAGGACAAGGGCGGCAAGCTCGTCATCGAGGCCGAGGGGCTGACCAAGCGCTATGGCGAGCGGGCGATCGTGCGGGACTTCTCGATCCGGATCCTCAGGGGGGACCGGATCGGCCTTGTCGGCCCGAATGGCGCCGGCAAGACGACGCTGCTCTCGCTGATGACGGGCGGGCTTGAACCCGAGGCGGGGCATGTCCGGCTCGGTGCCGGGCTCGCCATCGCCTCTCTCGAACAGAAGCGGGATTCGCTGCATCCGGACACGGCGCTGGCCGATGCGCTGACCGGCGGCGGCACCGACACGCTGGTCATCAACGGCCAGCCGAAGAATGTCATCGGCTACATGAAGGACTTCCTGTTTCCGCCGGAAAAGGCGCGGACACCGCTGAAGGTCCTTTCCGGTGGCGAGCGGGCGCGGCTGATGCTGGCCCGTGCGCTGGCCCGGCCGTCCAACCTGCTGGTCCTCGACGAGCCGACCAACGATCTCGATCTCGAGACCCTCGATGTGCTGCAGGAATTGCTCGATGCCTATGCCGGCACCGTCCTGCTGATCAGCCATGACCGCGACTTCCTCGACCGGATCGTCGAGCGGGTGATCGTGCCCGAGGGGAACGGGAAATGGCGAGTCTATGCCGGCGGTTACAGCGACATGCTCATCCAGCGTGGCGCGGAGATCGTGCTCGACAAGCCGAAGGGGGCGAAAGCCGAGCCCGTAGAATCGGATAGGCCGGTCTCCTCGCCTGCCGTCCCGGCGCGCAAGAAGCTGACTCTCCAGCAGCTCAACCAGCTGGAAAGCCTGCCCTCGGCAATGGAGAAGCTGCGTGTTGTCATCGGCAAGCTGCAGCTGCGGCTCGACGATCCGGAACTCTATGCCCGTGACCGCAAGACCTTCGACGAGACCATGGCCCTGCTCGAAAAGGCGCATGTCGAACTCGGGAAGATGGAAGAACGCTGGCTCGAACTCGAGATCCTGCGCGAGGAAGCGGCAGCCGGCTGATCAGGTGCCCTGCGCGTGGCGGATCATGCCCAGGGCTGCCGCCCGTCCCGAGGCGAAACAGGCTTGCAGCAGATAGCCGCCGGTCGGGGCATCCCAGTCCAGCATCTCGCCCGCGAGAAACAGGCCTGGTCGCGCCCGGGCCATCCAATGATCGTCGAGTTCGTCGAAGGCCGCACCGCCGGCACTGGAAATCGCCCTGTCGAGACCACAGAGACCCTCCACCGGAACAGGCGCTGCACGGACAAGGGCGGCCCAGCCTTCGTGATCGCCCGGTGCGAGGCCGAGACGCCGGCCGCATTCATTGACGAGCGCCATGGCTGCCGGCTGCAGGCCCGCCGCCTTCCGGAGCCGGGAGGTCCAGGAATCCTTGCTCCGTCCCTCGCGCAGGCGATGGGCGATCCATTCGGGGCGGAAATCGGGCCGGAGGTCGATTTCCAGCCGTGCCGGCCCACCCTTTTCCAGCGCATGGCGAAGCGGGCGCGAAAGCGCGTAGATCACGCCGCCCTCAAGGCCCTGCCGCGTGATCACCGCTTCTCCGGATGCCTCGACCCCGCCGATCCGTGCCCGGATCCGCTTCAGGGGCTGCCCGGCTGCCCGCGCCATGAAGGGCGACCAGGCGACCCGCACCCCGACATTCGAGGGTTCCAGCGGGGAAACGGACAGGCCCTGCCCGGCCAGCAGTCCGGCCCAGCCGCCATCGGCGCCGAGGCGCGGCCATGAGGCCCCGCCCAAGGCCAGCAGCGTGGGCGCGGCGGGCACGATGCTCTCGCCATCCGGGGTCTCGAAACGCAGATCGCCCGCCTCGGTCCAGCCGAGCCAGCGATGCCGGAGATGCACGACAAGGCCCAGGCCCTCGAGCCTGCCCAGCCAGGCACGCAGGAGCGGCGAGGCTTTCATGGCCTCCGGGAAAATGCGGCCGGAACTGCCGACGAAGGTCGGCTGGCCGAGATCCTCGACCCATTGGCGGACCTGTTCGGGCGGGAAGGCCTTGATGGCGTCCAGCAACAACGGCGCGGCCTCGCCGTAGCGCGGCAGGAAGCGGGCGAGGTCCTCCGCATGCGTGAGGTTCAGCCCGCCGCGGCCGGCCATCAGGAATTTGCGCCCGAGCGAGGGCATGCGCTCGTAAAGCCGGACCGGATGCCCGGCCTGCAGCAAGGTCTCGGCGGCCATCAGGCCGGCCGGACCGCCACCGATGATGATGAAGGGGATTTCAGAAGCCATGCCCCGGTCTTGCAGGGCCCCGGGGCATGGGTCAACGGCTATTCCGCGGCTTCCGCCATCGGCGCGTTGTTGCCGAGCAGATAGCTCATCGCCATCTGCACCCCGCCTGGGCGATGCGGGATGCCGCAGGCCGCGAGGCCCATCTCCACGCCGGACAGCGTTCCGGTGACCATCAGGTCATGGAAATCACCGAGATGGCCGATCCGGAACACCTTGTCCGCGAGGATGCCGAGGCCGTTGCCGAGGCTCATATTCGAGCGCTCGAGGATTGTCTTGCGGAGTGCGTCGGCGGAATGGCCCTCGGGAAGCATGACGGCCGTCAGCGAGGAGGAATAGTCCGCGGGCTTCTTGCAGACGGTCTCGAAGCCCCAGTGCCGCACGGCTCGGCGGGTGGCCTCGGCGGCGCGGTCATGCCGCGCGAAGACATTCGCCATGCCTTCCGATTCCAGCATTTCCAGCGCCACCTTGAGGCCCTGAAGCATGTTTGTCGCCGGGGTATAGGGGAAGAAGCCCTTGTCGTTGATGGCGATCATCTCGTGCCAGTCCCAGAAGGAGCGCGGGAAGGCATTCGTCTTCGACACGGCGAGCGCCTTGTCCGACACGGCATTGAAGGACAGGCCCGGCGGAAGCATCAGGCCCTTCTGGGAACCAGCTACCGTGACATCGACACCCCATTCGTCATGGCGGTAGTCGATCGAGCCGAGCGAGGAAATGGTGTCCACCATCAGCAAGGCGGGGTGATTGGCCCGGTCGATGGCCGCCCGTACCGCCGCGATATTCGTGACGCAACCGGTCGAGGTCTCATTATGAACCACGCAGACCGCCCTGATCGTGTGGCCCTTGTCCTCGCGCAGGCGGGCCTCGATGGCCGCGGCGTCGGCGCCGGCACGCCAGTCCGAGCGGATGAACTCGGCCTTGATGCCGAGCTTGCTGGCCATCTTGTTCCAGAGGGTGGCGAACCAGCCGGTCTCGAACATCAGCACCTGGTCGCCCGGCGAAAGCACGTTGACGAGCGCGGCTTCCCAGGCACCCGTGCCCGAGGCGGGATAGATGATGACCGGGTTCCGCGTGCCGAAAATCGGCTTGATCCGTGCGAGCACGTCCAGTCCCAGCTTCTGGAATTCCGGACCACGATGGTCGATGGTCGGCTTGGCCATGGCTGCCAGCACGGGCAGCGGCGTGTTGGTCGGCCCGGGAATCTGCAGAAAATGACGGCCTGTCTCGACCATGGCGTGTCTCCCTATCCGTTCGGGGCTTGTGGCCGCGCAGGGCCTGATTTCGATGTTTTGTATTTTGTATTATAAATTCACTTTTCGCAAGAGCTGCGATCGGCTAGCCTTGGGAACAGGAGGAGTTATCGCATGCATGGCACGATCGGCGCGCGCAATCTGGGCCTCGAACGGCGTTTGTCCCAGGCCATTTCGGGTGAGGTTCGCTTCGACAGCTTCACGCGCGGGCGCTACGCCACCGATGCGTCGGTCTACCAGATCATTCCCGAGGGCGTGGTCTTACCCCGGACGGCGGATGATGTCGCATCCACCCTGGTGATCGCGCGCGAGCATGGCGTGCCGGTGATCTTCCGTGGCGGTGGCACCTCGCAGAATGGCCAGCCGATCGGCAATGGCCTGATCGTCGATTGCTCGCGCTTCTTCAATGCCGTGCTGGACTACGATCCCGAGGCGCGTCGAATTCGCGTCCAGCCGGGCATGGTGCTGGAACGGCTGAACACGCGGCTCCGGAAGGATGGTCTTTTCTTCCCGGTAGAGCCCTCCACCGCAACGCGCTGCACCATCGGCGGCATGACGGGCAACAATTCCTGCGGTGCACGGTCGCTGGTCTTCGGGAAGATGGTGGACAATGTCCATGCCATCGATGCGCTCTCGGTCGATGCTGCGGCCATGCATTTCGATGCCGGCACGCCCTCGCCGCTCGGTGCCCGGCTGATCGCGCTGGCGCAATCGGAAGCCGAGGAGATCCGCCTCCGCTACCCCAAGGTTCAGCGCCGTGTCGGCGGGTACAACCTCGACGCGCTGATCGAGCCCCGGCCGAACCTGGCGCATCTGCTGGTCGGTTCGGAGGGAACCCTGGCCGGGTTCACCGCCATTGATCTGGCGCTGACGCCCCTTCCCGCGCATCGGGTCATGGGGGTGTGCCATTTCCCCAGTTTCCGTGCGGCGATGGAAACGACGCGGCATCTCGTGGCGCTCGGGCCGGCTGCGGTCGAACTGGTCGACAATAACGTGATCATTCTCGGCGCGGATATTCCGCTCTTCCGGAATACGCTGGCCCGGATCACCAAAGGCACGCCGAATTGCCTGTTGCTGGTCGAGTTCGCGGGCGAGGATCTGGCCAGCCTGCAGGGACGGCTGAAGGACCTTGGCCAATGCATGGCCGATCACGGTTTCCCGGACGGGGTGGTCGAGGTGCTCGACGCGGCCACGCAGAAGACCGTCTGGGAGGTTCGCGAGGCCTGCCTCAACATCATGATGTCGATGAAGGGCGACGGGAAGCCGGTTTCCTTCATCGAGGATTGCGCCGTGCCGCTCGACCGACTCGCCGATTACACCGATGCCGTGACGGCAGTCTTCGAGAAGCATGGCACCCGCGGCACATGGTATGCGCATGCCTCGGTCGGATGCCTGCATGTGCGGCCGATCCTCAACATGAAAACCGAAGCCGGCGTGAAGGCGATGCGGGCCATTGCGGAAGAGACTGTCGAGCTGGTGCGACGCTTCGAAGGCTCCTATTCCGGCGAACATGGCGACGGGATTTCCCGTTCCGAATTCATCGAGCCGCTTTTCGGACCGCGCCTGACGCGGGCCTTCGAGACGGTCAAGGATGCGTTTGACCCGGAGAACCGGCTCAATCCCGGCAAGATCGTGCGGCCGCTGCGCTTCGATGACCGCGACCTGCTGCGCTATCCCGAAGGCTATGCCACCACCCTCCCCGCCCCGGCGGCGCTGGACTGGCAGGAATGGGGCGGTTTCGCCGGCGCGGTGGAGATGTGCAACAACAACGGCACCTGCCGGAAGCTGGCCGGCGGCGCCATGTGCCCCTCCTACCGCGTGACCGGCGAGGAACAGCACCTGACGCGCGGACGGGCGAATTCCCTGCGGCTTGCCCTGTCCGGCGCGATGGGGCCTGATGCCTTCCTGGGCCCCGAGATGAAGGACACGATGTCGCTCTGTGTCGGCTGCAAGGCCTGCCAGCGCGAATGCCCGACCGGCGTCGATATGGCGCGGATGAAGATCGAGTTCCTCAATCACTACACCGCGCGCCACGGGCTCGGCCTGCGCGACCGGCTGATCGCCTTCCTGCCGCGTTATGCGCCGCTGGTCAGCCGCATCCCGGCGCTTGCCAACCTGCCCAACCGCCTGCCCCGGCTTGCGGCGCTGCTCGAGCGCGTCACCCATCTCTCGGCCCGGCGCTCGCTGCCGGAATGGCGGAAGCCCTGGCGGGAGGGCGGGCCCGAAGCCAAGCCGTCGGATGTGCGCGGCGACGGCAAGGACATCGTGCTCTTCGGCGACACGTTCAACCGCTATTTCGAGCCGGACAATCTCGAAGCCGCCCGGCGCGTTCTGCTGGCGGCCGGCTATCGCCTGCATCGCGTCGCGCCCCCGGGGGCTGCACGTCCGCTCTGCTGCGGGCGCACCTTCCTGTCGCTCGGCCAGGTGGCCGAGGCCCGGCAGGAGGCGGAACGGCTGGTCGAAGCGCTGCATCCCTTCGTGGCCAGAGGGGCCCGGATTGTCGGGCTGGAACCATCCTGCCTGCTGACCCTTCGGGACGAGATGCTGGCCCTGCTGCCTGGGGACAAGTCGCGCGCCATTGCCGGTGCTGCCCGGCTGGTGGAGGAAGCGCTGGCCGAGGACCTGAAGGCAGGGTCGATTTCCATGCCGCTGGCAGATCAGGGCGGCGTGCCGGTTCTGCTGCACGGGCATTGCCACCAGAAGGCGGCGGATGTCATGGGTGCGGTCGAAACCTGTCTCCGGGCCATTCCGGGCATCCGGCTCGAGATCATCGAATCGAGCTGCTGCGGCATGGCCGGGAGCTTCGGCTACCAGAGCGAGACGATCGATGTTTCGCTGGCCATGGCTGAACTCTCGCTGCTTCCGGCCGTTCGGAAGGCTGCGCCCGAAGCGATCATCGTGGCGGATGGCACATCCTGCCGGCATCAGATCGTGGATGGAACGAGCCGTGAGGCGCTTCATGTCGTCCGGCTTCTCGACAAGGCGCTTGGTGCGAAAGTATAAGACAGGTCATGAACCGCATTGCAGCCGTTGACGGAATCCATCGCCGCTACCTCCATGACGAGGTGGCCGAACGGCTGCGCGAGTTGATCCTGACCGGGGAACTGGAGCCGCGCGAACGGATCAACGAGATCGAACTGTGTGAGCGTTTCGGGATTTCGCGCACGCCGCTGCGCGAGGCGATCAAGATCCTCGCCACGGAAGGTTTGCTCGAATTGCTGCCCAATCGCGGTGCGCGGGTGGGCCATGTCAGCCAGTCCGAGATCGAGGAGATGATCGAGGTGGTGGCCGGGCTCGAGGCGACGGCGGCCGAACTGGCCTGCCGGTCGATCACCGATGCGGAGGTCGATGTCATCGAGGCCAAGACGCTGGTGATGCAGAAGGCCTATGCGCGGGGCGACGAGAAATCCTATTTCACGCTCAACCGGGAAATCCATGAAGCGATGATGCAGGCGGCGCAGAATGCCACGCTGGCTAACATCTACGCGAACCTGTCGAGCCGGATCCAGCGCATGCGCTACACCGCACACAAGACGCCGGAGCAATGGCAGCGTGCCATGGACGAGCATACCCGGATGGCGGAGTTGCTGCGCGCGCGGGATGGCGAGGCGCTGGCGCGGGTCGTGCGTGACCATATCCGCGGCAAGAAAGACGTGATCACCGCCGCCTATGGCAGCTAGGACGGATACTCCCGGGACGCGCGCAGGCCAGCCGGACCACGCGCGACCCGGGTTTTCCGGTCAGTTCGAGACCTTCACATCCGCCGCCTTCACCACCTGGCCCCAGCGCTCGATCTCGCTGCGGATGAACTTGGCGAAGGTGTCGCCGGTGATGTTCGGGATATCCGAGCCGTTCCGCGCCCAGGTGGTCTTGATCGGCTCAGCCTGGAAAGCCTTGAGGATTTCCGACTTCATCCGCTCGACAATATCCGGCGGCGTACCCTTGATCGCCCAGACGGCATACCAGGTCGAGACATTGTAGCCCTTCACGCCGGCCTCTTCCGCCGTCGGAACATTCGGCAGCGCATCGGAGCGCTTCGGCGCGGCCAGTGCCAGGCCGACGAGGTTGCCGCCCTGGATCTGCGGCGCCGAGGTGCCCAGCCCGTCGAACATCACATGGACTTGGCCGGCGACCAGGTCCTGCATGGCCGGTCCGGCACCGCGATACGGCACATGGACGAGATTCACGCCCGCAACGTTCTTGAACAATTCGCCGGCGAGATGGTGCGTGGTGCCGTTGCCGGCCGAGGCGAAGTTGATCTTGCCGGGATTGGCCTTGGCGTAATCGATGAAGTCCTTCAGCGTCTTCACGTTCGGCAGCGCCTTGGGCGAGATCGAGACGATCTGCGGCGGCATGGCGATCACGGCGATCGGCACGAAATCCTTCTCGAGATCATAGGTGAGGTTGGGATAGATGGCCGGAGCGATGGTATGGTGCGCCGCGCCGACGAAGAAGGTGTAGCCATCCGGCGTCATCTTTGCCGCAGAGGCCGCACCGACCGTCCCGCCGGCGCCGCCGCGATTCTCGATAATGACGCGCTGGTTGAGCTGGGTATCCAGCTGCTGGGCCAGCGGGCGGGCAAAGGCGTCCGTGCCGCCGCCGGCCGGGAACGGGTTGACCAGCGTGATCGGGCGGTTCGGCCAGCCCTGCTGGGCGGAGGCGATCCCGGCCATGCCGAGCAGCCCGGCAGCGGCGAGCGTCGTGGTCAGCAGTCGGCGTGTCAATCCATGTGGTTTCAGCATCGTTTCCTCCGTTTTGGCCGTTTTTCCGGCCTGTCTTGGGTTCAGTTTATAATTCAAAATTCAAATTGCAATGTCCGGGCCTTCACGCGGCACCCATCAGCTTGAGGCTGGCGATCAGATCGCTGAACCGCTCGCCTTGCACCTGGACATGCGGCCGCATGATCCCGGCGGCTTCCTCGCCCTCGCCGGCCATCAGCGCCGCCAGGATCCGCTCATGCTCCGAGAAGGAATTCTGGACGCGGTTCCGGACCCGGAGCTGCAGCCGACGGTAGGGTTGGAGGCGCCGTTGCAACTGCCGGGCCTGCTCCGCCAGGAAGTCATTGCCCGAAGCGGCATAGATGGCCTTATGGAAGCCCTCATTGGCGCGGTAATAGGCGTCGTGATCCTGCCGGACAGCCTCGCAGGCGCGATGGGCCTTTTCGAGCGCGACGGCGTCTGCCGGGCCGAGCCGGCGGGCTGCCAGCCGGCAGCACATGGCTTCGAGTTCCGCCATGACCTCGAACATCTCGTAGAGGCGTTCGGGTGTCAGGCTGGCGACGACAGCACCGCGGCGCGGGCGGATCTCGACCATGCCGGCCATGGCCAGTTGCTGGAGAGCCTCGCGGATCGGGGTTCGCGAGACATGGAACCGGTTGGCCAGCGAAACCTCGTCGAGGCGCTCGCCGGGCATGAGATGGCCGGCCGCGATGTCGTTCTCGATCTCCTGACGGAGGCGCTGGGCGGTGCTGAGGGCGCTTGCATCATCACTCATCATTCTTGTATACAAGAAAGTGTCGAACGCATGCAAGCTGCATGATCACACGGAGGATGTTTCCGGAATGAATATCGGCTTCCTGCAGGATCTCCTCTCGTCGGTCGCGGAACAGGGGCGCCATCTGGCCGACCGGCTCGGCCTTGGCTCCGCCGCCATACGCCCGGATCCCGGCGCCCTGCCCGCGCTGATCCAGGCCCTGCTCTCCACGCGCGGCGAAGCCTCGGGCGTCGGCCTCGCCCGCGAGATCATGGGCCGGTACCGCGAACTTCCCACTGTGGACCGGCTCGCGCTTCTGCAGCTTCTGGCCAAAGACTTTGCCGACGACCCGGAGATGATCCGCAAGGCTTTCGCCGCCTATGATGCCGATCCCAACCCGCAGACGCATCATGCCCTCCTGCAGGTGGTCGAACCGCCCCGGCAGGAGGTGCTGCGCCGGCTCAACCTCGCCCCGGGCAATACCCATGCGCTGGTGCTGATGCGCGAGGACCTGCTCGATGCCGTCGGTTCAATGCCGGAACTCGCCGCCCTGGACAGGGATTTCGTGCATCTCTTCTCGTCATGGTTCAACCGGGGGTTCCTCGTGCTGCGCCGCATCGACTGGTCGAGCCCTGCCCATATCCTCGAGAAGATCATCCGGTACGAGGCCGTCCATGCGATCGAGAGCTGGGACGACCTGCGCCGGCGCATCGAGCCGGCCGACCGGCGCTGCTTCGCCTTCTTCCATCCCGCCCTGGTGGACGAGCCGCTCATTTTCGTCGAGGTGGCGCTGACGCGGGACAAGCCGGCGGCGATCGACCCCATCCTCGCCGAAGGCCGCGCGCCGCTGCCGCCGGGCGAGGCGCAGGCCGCCGTGTTCTACTCGATCTCCAACTGCCAGAAGGGACTTGCCGGGATTTCCTTCGGGAATTTCCTGATCAAGCAAGTGGTTGACGAGCTGCGCCGGGAATTGCCACAGCTCGATACCTTCGTCACGCTCTCGCCGGTGCCGGGGTTCCGGCGCTGGCTGGAGGACCAGCAAGCCGGCGAGACATCCCTGATCTCCGAGGAGGAAAGGCTGGCGCTGGCCGGCCTTCCGGAAGTGCCGCCCGAGGCCGGCGCGGCCGAACCGCTCCCCCCCTGTTTCGAATCCGTCCTGGCGCGTTATTTCGTCGAGGCCCGAACGAGCCGCGGCCGGATCGTCGACCCGGTTGCCCGGTTCCATCTCGGCAACGGCGCGCGGCTCGACCGTCTCAACCTGCTGGCCGATCGATCCGCCAAGGGCTGGCGCGAGAGTTACGGTGCCATGGTGAACTATCTCTACGACCTCTCCGCCATCGAGGAAAACCACGAGCGCTTTGCCACGCATCACGAGGTGGTCGCGGCGCCTTCAGTCGTGAAGGCGGCCAGGAGTATACAATCCAGCCGCGATGTGGCAGTCGCACGCAGCGCCAAACGATAATCGGCCAACGGCCTCCCTGAATGCCCGAACGCCACAGAAGACAACGAGTTTGCCCATGACCAATCATCTCTTCTCGCAGATCCGGACGCGCATGCCGGAAGCCGGCAAGGCCTTCGCCACCCTCGCGGACGGGCGGATCCGGACCTTTGGCGACGTGCTCGCGGACTCGGCGAGGCTTGCGAATGCCCTCGTGACGCTTGGCGTCCGGCCGGGTGATCGCGTCGCCGTGCAGGTCGACAAGAGCATCGAGGCGCTGATGGTCTATCTCGCCGCGATCCGCGCCGGCGCGATCTTCCTGCCGCTCAACAATGCCTATACCCCGGCGGAGATCGAGTATTTCCTCGGCGATGCCAAGCCGCGCGTCTTTGTCTGCGCTCCGCAGCAGGCCGAGGCCCTTGCAGCGGTGGCCAAGGCGGCTGGAGCGGCGCTCGAGACGCTGGGCACGAAGGGCGATGGCAGCCTTGCCGACAAGGCCCGGATTGCCGGCGCCACCTTCGAGGATGTGGCGCGTGGGCCGGATGATCTGGGCGCGATCCTCTACACCTCCGGCACGACGGGCCGGTCGAAGGGCGCGATGCTCAGCCACGAGAACCTTGCCTCGAATGCCCGGGTGCTGGTGGAAACCTGGCGGTTCACGGCGAAGGACGTGCTGCTCCATGCCTTGCCGATCTTCCATACGCATGGCCTGTTCGTGGCAACGAACGTGGTGCTCTTCTCCGGCGCCTCGATGATCTTCCTGTCGAAATTCGATGCCGACGAGGTGTTTCGCCAGCTTCCGAAGGCGACGACCATGATGGGCGTGCCGACCTTCTATGTGCGCCTGCTGGACGATGCGCGGCTGACGCGGGATACCACGGCGCATATGCGGCTCTTCATCTCTGGTTCGGCGCCGCTTTTGGCCGAGACGCATCGCGATTTCGAGGCGCGGACCGGGCAGGCCATCCTCGAGCGCTACGGGATGACCGAGACCAACATGAACACCTCCAACCCCTATGACGCTGACCGCCGCGCCGGGACGGTCGGCTTCCCCCTGGCGGGGACGGAAATCAGGATCACGCAGCCGGAAACGGGCGCGTTGCTCGGGGCGGACGAGATCGGCATGATCGAGGTTCGCGGGCCCAATGTCTTCAAGGGCTACTGGCAGAATCCGGAGAAGACCAAGGCCGAATTCCGCGATGACGGCTTCTTCATCACCGGCGATCTCGGCAAGGTCGACGGGCGCGGCTATGTCCATATTGTCGGGCGCGGCAAGGACCTCATCATCACCGGTGGATACAATGTCTATCCGAAGGAAATCGAGGGCGAGATCGATGGCATGCCCGGCGTCAACGAGAGCGCGGTGATCGGCGTTCCGCACAAGGATTTCGGCGAGGGCGTGACGGCGGTCGTGGTGCCGAGCAAGGGCGCAACCCTGGATGCGCAGGCGATCATGAAGGCGCTGGAAGCGCGCCTCGCGAAGTTCAAGCTGCCCAAGCGCGTCATCGTTGTCGACGAATTGCCGCGCAACACGATGGGCAAGGTGCAGAAGAATATCCTTCGGGAGACATACAAGGACATTTACACGCGCTGATGGCTGCGGCGCGATTGACGAATGCCGCCAGCGCCCAACCTGCTGCACAGGACAACCGGGAGATGACCATGTCGATCCAGCGCCTTTCCTTCGTGATGGCCGGCCTGCTGGCCGCCGCCCCCGCCCTTGCCGCCGAGATCCTGATCTTCTCGACCGGTGCGAGCAAGGCGATCATCGAGCAGCTCTCGGCTTCGTTCGAGAAGAAGACGGGCCACAAGGTCATCATCACGTCCGATACGGCCGGCGGCGTGGCGCGCCGCGTCGAGGCCGGCGACCCCTTCGAGGTTGCGGTGGCCACCGGCAGCGTGGTCAACGCGCTGATCGAGAAGGGCAAGCTTGCCCCGGGCAGCCGGATCGACATTGCCTCCACCTCGATCGGAATCGGGGTCAAGGAAGGCGCGCCGAAGCCGGATATCTCGACCGTCGATGCCATCAAGAAGCTGTTGATCGAGGCGAAGACCATTTCCTATGTCGATCCCGCTTCGGGCGGCACGAGCGGTATCTATTTTGCCAAGCTGATCGACCAATGGGGCCTGACCGAGCAGCTCAAGCCGAAACTGCGCCTGCAGGCCGGCGGCTACGTGGCCGAACGCGTCGCGAAGGGCGAGTCCGAGGTGGTTTTCCACCAGATCAGCGAGATCATCCCGGTCAAGGGCGTCACGCTGCTCGGCGGCCTGCCGCCGGAAATCCAGCTGGTCACGACCTATTCCGGCGGGTTGGCTCCGAATGCCTCCGATATTGCCAAGGCGCTTCATGTCCATTTCATCGGGCCGGATGCCGAGGCGATCATCAAGGGCGCCGGCATGGTCCAGCCGAAGCGCTAGCCCGCGAGATGGCCGAAGCCCCGTTCCCCATGTCCGCCGCCCTGCCCCGCCGCCTGTCGCGCCTGATTGGCGCGATGGTTCTTGCCGGGCTGGCGGGCGTGGCCAGCCATGCGCAGGGCGAGCGGCCCATCCCGATTTTCGACGCGCATCTGCACTATAACTGGGAGCCGACGCCCTATTTCACGCTGGAGCAGGTGCATGCCCTGTTCCGGCAGCATGGCGTGACCGGCATTCTCGCCACCAGCCGGCCGAATGACGGCACCCATGCGCTGGTCGGAAGCCCGCGCGATGACCTCTGGGTCGTGCCCTTCATCCGCCCCTATCGCGTCCGGCCGGATGTGCAGAGCTGGTTCTCGAACCCCGTGATCTTCGAGCTGATCGAAGCCGAGTTCCGGCGCGGCTACTATATCGGGATCGGCGAGTTCCATCTCAGCGGCCGCGCCGCCGCGACGGAGGTTGTCCGCAAGACCGTGAATTTTGCGGTCGAGCACGATCTCTTCCTCCATGCCCATGCGGATGAGGAGGCGGTCGAGCATCTCTACCGGCACAACCCGAAGGCCAGGGTGATCTGGGCGCATACCGGCTTCGGCCTTGCCCCCGACCGCGTGGAGGCTTTGCTGAAAAAGCATCCCGATCTCTGGGGCGAATTGTCCTATCGCTCCGGCATTACCGGCATGGACGGCCAATTGACGCCGGAATGGCGCGATCTCTTCACGCGCTATCCGGAGCGGTTCCTGATCGGTTCCGATACCTGGATCAACGAGCGCTGGGCCAGCTATGGCGAGATCATGGCCCAGTATCGTGGCTGGCTCCGGCAATTGCCACCTGCCATTGCCGCCCAGATCGCGCATGGCAATGCCCGCGCCCTGTTCGAGGCGCGGATGCAGAAGCGCCCGACACGCGGTTAGCGGAACACGCTCGGCAGCCAGAGCGAGATCTGCGGAATGTAGGTCACGAGCAGGAGCACCGCGAAGCTGGCGCCGTAGAAGGGCCAGATCGTGCGCATGGATTCCGAGATCGACACCTTGCCAATGGCGCAGGCGACGAACTGGACCGTGCCGACGGGCGGCGTGTTGAGCCCGATCCCGGCATTGAGGATCAGCACCACGCCGAAATGGACGGGATCCATCCCGATCGCCTTGACCACCGGCAGGAAGATCGGCGTGCAGATGATGATCATCGGCGCCATGTCCATGAAGGTCCCGAGGACGAGCAGGATCACGTTGATGATCAGCAGGATGACGATCGGATTGTCCGAAATCGACTGCATCAGTTCGATCGTGGCCTTGGGCACCTGCAGGAAGGCCATCAGCCAGCCGAAGGATGCCGATGTCCCGATGACGAGCAGGACCATGGCCGTCGTGCGCACGGCGCCGAGGGTTGCTGCCAGGAAGCCCCGGAAATCCAGCGAGCGATAGACCAGCAAGGTGACCAGCAGGGCGTAGATGACGGCCACGCACGAGCTTTCGGTGGCCGTGAACACACCGGAACGCACGCCGCCGAAGATGATGAAGATCAGCAGGATGCCCGGGAAGGCCGCCACGAGGTAGCGCAGGACTTTCCACCAGCCCGGGAACGGATCGGCCGGGTAGCCACGACGGACCGCCACGGCCCAGGCCGCGACCATCAGCGCGCCGCAGAGCATCAAGCCCGGCACGATGCCGGCGGTGAACAGGTCGGCGATCGAGATCGTGCCGCCAGCCGCCAGCGAATAGATGATCATGTTGTGCGAGGGCGGGATCAGCAGCGCGATGATCGCGGCATTGGCCGTGACATTGACCGCGTAATCCGCCGCGTAGCCCCGCTTGACCATCTGCGGGATCATGATGCCGCCGACCGCCGAGGCATCGGCAACGGCCGAGCCCGAAATGCCGCCGAACAGGGTGCAGGTGACGACATTGACCTGCCCGAGCCCGCCCCGGAGATGGCCGACGAGACCCGAGGCGAACTGGATCAGGCGGTCAGCGATACCGCCGCGGATCATCAGGTCGCCGGAGAAGATGAAGAACGGGATGGCCAGCATGGCGAAGGCATTCATGCCGGTCGACATCTGCTGGAACACGACGATGGGCGGAATGCCCATGTAGAGCACGGTGGCCAGGGAGGAGAGGCCCAGGCAGAAGGCCACGGGCACGCCCATCAGCAGGAGGGTCGCGAAGGAACCGAACAGAATGGCGATATCCATGATCAGGCCTCCCCGAGCTCATGCGAGAAGCGGATCGGCATCGGAGCCGCCTCGACCTTGGTTATGCGCAACAGGATGCGCTCGATCGAGAACAGGACGATCAGGAAGCCACCGCCGGCGATCGGGACATAATCCCAGCCCTTGGAAATGCCGACAACCGGGAGCCTGTCCGACCACACGCCGGCGGCGAGGCGGCTGCCATAGATGACCATGGCGATCCCGAACACCGTCACCAGCAATTCGATGGCATAGATCAGGGCGCTCTTTGTCGCGCCCGTCGTGTAGTGAAGCGTCAGGTCGAAGCCCATATGGTCCTGCTCGCGGACGCCGACGGCTCCGCCGAGCAGGATGAACCAGAGCATCAGGAACAGCGAGATCGGCTCGCCCCAGGCCGGCGTGTCATTGAGGACATATCGACCGAACACCGTCCAGGCAACGATCACCGTCATGGCCACGAGGCCACTCCCGGCAAGCAGCAGGGAAAGCAGGCTGATCCGGGCACAGAGCCGGCTATAGAGGGTGACGAGCTTGTCCATGACGCCTCTTCGCTAATAGAAAGGCGCAACCGCCGGAGGGCGATTGCGCCAAGTCCGCCGTGGCCGGCGTTTATTTCACGGCCTGGATCGCGGCGACGAGATCCTTCAGGGCCTGATCCTTCACGAACTTCTCGTAGACCGGCTTCATCGCATCGATGAAGGGCTGCTTCTCGACGGTATTGACCACCGCGCCGCCGGCCTTGACCTTGGCTTCCGAGGCCTTTTCACGGGCATCCCAGAGCTTGCGCATCTCGGCGACGGATTCCTTCGCAGCGGCCTTGACCAGTGCCTGGTCTTCCTTCGAGAGCTTGTCGAAGGACTTCTTCGACATGACCAGCACTTCCGGCGACAGCGAATGCTCGGTCATCGAATAGAATTTCGACACCTCGAAATGCTTTGTCGACTCGAAGGACGGCCAGTTGTTCTCGGCACCGTCGATCAGTCCGGTCTGCAGGCCCGAATAGACCTCGCCGAAATTCATCGGGGTGGCGTTGGCGCCGAGCGCCGAGACGAGGCTGATGAACATGTCCGATTGCTGGACGCGGATCTTGAGGCCCTTCATGTCGTCCGGCTTCGTGATCGGGCGCTTGGAATTGTAGAAGGAGCGCGCGCCGGAATCATAGAAGGCCAGACCGATCAGGTCGTGCTTCTCGAATTCCTTCAGGATGGTTTCGCCGATCGGGCCATCCATCACCTTGCGCATATGGTCAACCGACCGGAAGATGAAGGGCAGCGACGGCACGTTGGTCGCCGGGATCAGGTTGTTGAACGGCGCCATGTTGATGCGGTTCATGTCGATCACGCCGAAGCGGGTCTGTTCGATCGTGTCCTTTTCCTGGCCGAGCTGGGCCGAGTGGAACACGTTGATCTTGATGCGGCCGTTGGAGCGCTGCTCCAGCAGCTTGCCCATGAACTTGACGGCCTCGACCGTCGGGTAGCCATCCGGATGGATATCCGTCGAGCGCAGGGTCTGCGCCTGAGCGGCAGCGCCGGCGCCGAGCGCCATGAGGGCAGCGAATGCGACGCCCTTGAACATACGACGAGAAATCATGGTCTTTCCTCCTTGAATGCGGGTTTGTTCCCGCCTCTCCCTTGCCGTTCCGGCCTAGACAGGCCGTGCCGATACCGCCCGCGCGGAAAAACGGATTCCGCCGGCGAATTCGAATTCCGCGACATCTCCGGCTGCCACGAGATGGATGCCCGTGGTCATGCCCGTGGAGATGTAGTCCCCCGCTTTCAGCGGGTGGCCGCGCGTCCGGAGATGGGCGGCGAGGAAGGCCAGGGCGGCAAGCGGGCCATCCATGACCCGCGCCGCGCTGCCTTCGCCCGCCAGCTGGCCGTTGACCGTGCACCGCGCGGTCAGCGCTGACCAGTCCTGATCGGTCCAGCCGGCGATGGTCGGGCCGACGATGATGCCCGAATTGTTGCCGAGATCGGAAATCACCGAGCAGGGCCCGAGATCATTGATGCCGGCGAAAGGCGAGCCAGCTGTCTCGACGCCGGCATGAAGTGTGGCGATGAAGGGCAGCAGCGACGCCGGTTCAACGGGCAGGTCCTGCGGGATGTCGCGGCCAAGACAGAAAATGAATTCGGCCTCGACGGCCGCGAAGCCGCCGGCAAAGACCGGAAACGGCGTTTCGGCCCCTGCATCAACGAAACGGACCTGCCGGCGCATGACCGGGCCAGCCAATCGGGACGCACCGAGCCCTTCGCGCCATTCCGGCGCGATGCCCGCGATCTTCCAGCCGGCGACCTGATCGGGGAAGCCGGCAATGGCGGCATCCTGGACGCGATAGGCCTCGGCCAATGTGGCGGGAACGGTACCAGGGAAGCCCGGCAAGGCGCGGGCATCAAGGCGCGCAGCACGGAAAGCCGAGGCGATTGCCTCTTCCGCGCTCGGTCCCTGCTCGGCCAGGCTGCGTTGCATCCCCGTTTCCGCTTGTTCTCGCCACCCGCAAGGGCCGCTCATTTGTTGACAGGCATCACGATAGTATGGACTTGTATGGTAGATCAAGAGGGAATATAAACATCCAATCATGAACGCCCCGGCACCGCTCCCCCTCGGTCATTCGAAAGCGCCCAGCGCGACACGCGGCGTTGCCGAGCGGCTCCGTCAGGCCATTATCTCGATGGAATTCCCGCCGGGAACCCGCCTGTCCGAGGGCGAGATCGCCACGCGCTACGATGTGTCGCGGCAGCCCGTGCGCGAGGCGCTGATCTCGCTGAGCCGGATCGGCCTGGTCCAGGTGCTTCCTCAACGGGGGACCATCGTCACGCGGATCTCCACCCGCCACATGATGCAGGTGCGGATCGCGCGCGAGGCGCTTGAATCGGCGATTGTCCAGCGGGCCTGCGAGCGGTTCGACGGCGTGATCCGCGGCAGCATCGACGCCATTCTCGAAACGCAGGCCCGCGCGGCCTGCGAGGGCGACTACATGACGATCACGGCGGCGGATTCGCAGTTCCATGCCGCTCTCGCCACCGGCGCGGATTGCGAGATGATCTGGCAGATGGTGCTGGATGTGAAGGCCCATATGGACCGGGTCCGGCATCTCACCCTGCAGGATCGCGATTCCATGCGCATCCTTGTCGAGCAGCATCGGGCGATCGTCGATGCGATCGACCAGCGTGATCCGGAAAAGGCCGAGCATGCCATGCGGCATCACCTGATGGAGATCCTGCGGGACCTGCCCCGCGTGCTGGCCGAACGCGCCGACTATTTCGAATAAGCCGGCGGGGGCAAACCCCGCCGATCCGGGACCGGAAACACCAGGGAACCACCCATGAGCGCCATCGATATCGAAATCCGCCACGCCATCCATCCGGAACATGCGGAGGGCATGTCGACGGCCGAGCTGCGGAAGCATTTCCTCGTGACCGGGCTTTTCCAGCCCGGCCGGATCAAGGCGGTCTATTCCCATTACGACCGGATGATCCTGATGGGGATCACCCCGGGCAAGGGCCCCCTCGCCTTCGGACCGGAACTCGCCCAGTTGGTGAAAGCCGAGGATTTCCTCGCCCGGCGCGAGATCGGCCTGTTCAATATCGGTGGTGCCGGGCGCGTCCGTGCCGGTGGCAAGACCTACGAACTCGGCCGCAACGACGCGCTCTATCTGCCGATGGGCACGCATAACGTGCTGTTCGAGAGCGCACGGGCCGAGGAGCCGGCCCTGTTCTACGCGAATTCCGCCCCGGCCCATCATGCCCATCCCGCGCATCTGATGAAGATCTCGGCGCTGCAGGGCGACGAACTCGGCGCCGAAGCCAGCGCCAACCGCCGTACGCTGACGAAGTACATGCATCCCGGCGCCTTCCCGACCTGCCAGCTCGTGATGGGGCGGACCGCGATGCATAACGGATCGGTCTGGAACACCATGCCTCCGCATGTCCATGACCGGCGGATGGAAGCCTATCTCTATCATGACCTGCCGGATGGCCAGGCTGTCTTCCACTTCATGGGCCGGCCGGACCATACCCGCCATATCGTGGTGCGGAACCACGAGGCGATCCTCTCGCCGCCCTGGTCGATCCATTGCGGCTCCGGGACGTCGGCCTATGCCTTCATCTGGTCAATGGCGGGCGACAACCAGACCTTCACCGACATGGATGCCGTTCCCGTGCCGACGCTGTTCTGAGGCGTCGCCATGGCTGCCCTTCCCAGCTTTCGCCTCGATGGCCGCGTGGCCATCGTCACCGGTGCGAATACCGGTATCGGCCAGGCGCTGGCCGTGGCCCTTGGCGCTGCCGGCGCGCGGGTCGCACTGGTCGGCCGGTCCTCGATGGAGGAGACGGAGGCGCGGCTCGACGCACTCGGCGCCGCCCATCTCGCCATCCGGGCCGACCTCTCGACGCCGGAGCCCGCCGCCCATATCGTCGGGGAGGTTCTCGGCTGGGCAGGCCAGCTCGATATCCTCGTCAACAATGCCGGGATCATCCGCCGTGCCGATGCGCTGGATTTCTCGGAAGCCGACTGGGATGCCGTGATCGACACCAATCTCAAGGTGGCGTTCTTCCTGGCGCAGGCCGCCGGCCGCCATATGGTGCCGCGCAAGGCGGGCAAGATCATCAACATTGCCTCGCTCCTCGCGTTCCAGGGCGGCGTGCGCATCGCCTCCTACACGGCATCGAAGAGCGGCCTTGCCGGTCTGACCAAGCTGCTGGCCTGCGAATGGGCGCCGCATGGCATCAACGTCAACGCCATTGCGCCAGGCTATTTCGTGACCAACAATACCGAGGCTTTGCGTAACGATGCAGAGCGTCATTCGGCCATTCTCGCCCGGATCCCCGCCGGGCATTGGGGCGACCCTGCCGATCTTGGCGGAGCCGCCGTGTTCCTCGCCTCAGACGCCGCCCGCTACATCCACGGCATCACCCTGCCGGTCGATGGCGGATGGCTAGCCCGGTAAGCCAAGACCATGCTCCATCCCGACCGCCTCTTTCCCGCCGATCCCGCCACGCGTGACATGGCGCGTGCCCTCTATGCCACGGTGAAGGATCTGCCGATCATCTCCCCGCATGGCCATACCGATCCGCGCTGGTATGCGGAGAACGCGCTCTTCCCCGATCCGGCGCGGCTGTTCGTGGTGCCGGACCATTACATCTACCGCATGCTCTATTCGCAGGGCGTGCGGCTCGAGGATCTCGGCATTCCCCGCCTCGACGGCACGGCGGTCGAGCAGGATCCGCGCAAGATCTGGCGGCTTTTCGCGAAGCATTACTTCCTGTTCCGCGGGACGCCGACGCGGATCTGGATCGACCATGCCTTCGAGACATTGTTCGGCCTCACCGAGCGCCTTTCGCCTGCCAATGCCGACCATCATTACGATGTGATCGAGGCGGCCCTGCACAGCGAGGCCTTCCGCCCGCGCGCTCTGTTCGATCGGATGGGGATCGAGGTGATCTCCACCACCGACGGCGCGCTGGATGATCTCGGCTGGCACCGGATGATCCGCGAATCCGGCTGGAAGGGCCGTGTGGTGCCTGCCTACCGGCCCGATGCGGTGGTCGATCCGGAATTCCGCGGCTTCCGCGAGAATGTCGAGCGCCTTGGCGCCCTGACCGGCGAGCAGACCGGCAGCTGGGAAGGCTATCTTCGCGCGCATCAGGCGCGTCGGGCCTATTTCAAGGAATTCGGCGCGACCAGCTCGGATCATGGCCATGCCAGCGCAGCGACAGCCAATCTCGATCCGGGCGAAGCTTCCGCCCTGTTCCAGCGCGTGCTCAAGCCGGGCGTCAGTGCCGCCGATGCGGAATTGTTCCGCGCGCAGATGCTGACGGAAATGGCCCGGATGAGCCTCGAGGACGGGCTCGTCCTGCAGATCCATCCAGGTTCTTTCCGCAACCACAATGCGCTGCTTTTCGAGCGGTTCGGCCGGGATACCGGTGCGGACATCCCGCAGCGGACCGATTATGTGCGCGCGCTCAAGCCCTTGCTGGACGCCCATGGCAATGATTCCCGCCTGTCGGTTATCCTCTTCACCCTCGACGAGACGAGCTATGCGCGCGAGCTTGCGCCGCTGGCCGGGCATTATCCCTGCCTGAAGCTTGGCCCGGCCTGGTGGTTCTTCGATGCGCCCGATGGCATGCGCCGCTTCCGCGACCTGACAACCGAGACCGCCGGCTTCTACAACACGGTCGGATTCAACGACGATACGCGCGCCTTCCCGTCGATCCCGGCCCGGCACGATGTGGCCCGGCGCGTTGATTGCGCCTTCCTCGCCGAACGCGTCGTGACCCACCGCGTCGACGAGGACGAGGCCTTCGCGCTGGCGCATGACCTGGCCTACCGGCTGGCGAAGGAGGCCTATCGGCTGTGAGCCGGTTGACACCCTTTTTTCTGAATGCAGTATGCTGAGATCACAGCGGGAGCCGGACGACAGATCCGGCCCCGAGGGAACGAAACACCAGGAACTCGACGGGATTCCGGCAGGAACCGGGGCCCGGGAGCCTTTCAAGGAGGAAACGATGGATCCGATTTCACGCCGTTCGATTCTGGCTGGTGGCGCTGCCATCGGCGCTGCTGCCGGCCTCGGCGTTGCCCCGGCGCGGGCGCAGGCCTGGCCCAACCGGCCGATCACAATGGTCTGCCCCTGGGGTGCCGGCGGCGGCACTGACCAGACCGCGCGCATCGTCGCCTCGATCCTCGAGCGCGACCTCAAGCAGCCCGTCAGCGTCGTCAACCGTACCGGCGGCTCGGGCGTGGTGGGCCACTCGGCCATCGCCACCGCCGCGCCGGATGGCTACACGATCGGGATGATCACGGTGGAAATCACCATGATGCACCATCAGGGCCTGACCGAACTCAACCCGACCAGCTACACCCCGCTCGCCCTCATGAACGAGGATCCGCCGGGCGTGCAGGTTCCGGCCAATTCCCCCTACAAGACCGTCAAGGAACTGGCGGATGCGATCAAGGCCGCGCCGGCCGGCAAGTTCAAGGCCTCCGGTACCGGCCAGGGCGGCATCTGGCATCTCGCGCTGATCGGCTGGCTCGGCGCCATGGGCCTGAAGCCGGACCATGTGGCCTGGGTGCCCTCGAACGGCGCTGCCCCGGCCATGCAGGATCTCGCTGCCGGCGGGATCGATATCGTCACCTGCTCGGTGCCGGAAGCCCGGGCGATGATCGATGCCGGCAAGGCCCGCTCGCTCGCCATCATGGCGGACCAGCGCAATCCGCAATTCAAGGATGTGCCGACGCTGAACGAAGCCCTCGGGATCAAGTATTCCGTCGGGGCCTGGCGCGGCATCGCGGCGCCGAAGGGCCTGCCGGCCGATATCCAGGCCCGCTTCGTTGCGGCGCTGAAATCGGCTTATGAGTCCAAGGAATTCCAGGACTTCATGGCCGCGCGCGGCTTCGGCACGAAATTCGCCGATCCCGCGGGCTTCACGAGCTTCATGGCCAATGGCGACAAGATGATGGCCGAAGCGATGAAGGCGGCCGGCCTCGCCAAGAAGGCCTGACGCTTCCCGCGCCACCCTTCCCTGCTGCAGCTGGGCAAAAGGAACTCCGGCGGCCCTCTCTGCCGGAGTTTTTCGTCTCACGAAAGGATTGATGATGCGGATCTCCGACCGGGTTTCCGGCCTGTTTCTCGCGTTGCTCGGGGCTGCCGCCTTCTGGGGCGGCTCGCGCCTGCCGCCGGTGCCCGGTCAGCAGGTCGGACCGAGCGCCTTCCCCATGGTGGTGGGGGCAGGCCTGATCATCGTCGGCATCCTGATCGCGCTGCATATCGGCCGCAGTTTCGAGGAGCAGGCCGAGGCGGAACTCGCCGAACACAGCCAGCCCGATCCCGAGACGGAACTCTACGAGCGTCGACGCCAATGGCTGGTCCTGCTGCCGCCGGGCCTGCTGGTTTTCTATTACCTCGTTTCCGAGCGGATCGGCTTCATCCTCACTGCCGCCTTCATGATCGGCGTCCTTGCATGGGCCTTCAATGCCCGCCGCCGGCTGATCCTGCCGGTCGCGCTCGGCGGCGCCGTCTTCATCCATCTCGTCTTCTTCAAGGTCCTGCGCGTACCCCTGGCGCCGGGCCTCCTCCCGATGCCCTGGTGACGCCATGACCGCGCTGCTCGAAGGTTTCCACATGGTCATGGCCCCGGATGTGCTGATCGCGATCCTCGCATCCGCCGTCTATGGCCTCGTCGTCGGCTCGCTGCCCGGCCTGTCGGCGACGATGGCCACCGCCCTGCTCGTGCCCGTGACATTCTATCTCTCGCCGATCGCGGCGGTGGCGACGATCATCACCGCCTCTGCCATGGCGATTTTCTCGGGGGATATCCCCGGCTGCCTCATGCGTATTCCCGGCACGCCCGCTTCGGCCGCCTATACGGACGAGGCCTATGCGATGACAAGGAAGGGACAGGCGGAAACCGCGCTCGGAATCTGCCTCTGGTTCTCCGCCCTTGGCGGCATTGCCGGCACCCTGTCGCTGATCCTCATGGCGCCCGCGCTCGCGGAAGTCGCCCTCTCCTTCTCGACCTTCGAATATTTCTGGCTCGCCATCCTGGGCCTGATGTGCGCGACGCTTGTTGCCCGGACCTCGCCGATCAAGGCGATCGCCGCGATGCTGCTCGGGCTCCTCATTTCCTGCATCGGCATCGAGAACCCCGCCGGAACGCCGCGTTTCACCTTCGGTTCGACCGATCTCCTCGGGGGGATCGAGGTCATCCCTGCCCTTGTCGGCGTCTTTGCGCTGGCCGAAGTGATGCGGGCCCTCACGCAGAAGGACATGCCCCCGATCCCGCATCGCCGCCTTGGCTCCATCCTCAAAGGGCAATGGGAGCTCACCAAGGCCTATCCCAAGCAGCAGGTCCGCGGGAACATTGTCGGCATCATCATCGGTGTCCTGCCGGGGGCTGGTGCCGATATGGCGGCCTGGGTTTCCTATGCGATGGCGAAGCGGTTTTCCAAGGAGCCCGAAAAGTTCGGCACCGGCCATCCCGAAGGGCTGATCGAGGCCGGCGCCAGCAACAATGCCAGCCTCGCCTCGGGGTGGGTGCCCTCGCTGCTTTTCGCCATTCCCGGCGACACGATCACCGCCATTGCCATCGGCGTCCTGTACATGAAAGGGCTCAATCCCGGCCCGACGCTCTTCACCGAGAAGGCGTCCAGCATGTATGCGCTCTACATCATCTTCATTCTCGCCAATATCATCATGATCCCGCTCGGAATCATGATGATCCGGGCTTCGAGCCATATTCTCCGGGTTCCGCGCGCGCTGGTCATGCCCGTGATCCTGGTGTTCTGCGCGGTCGGGTCCTTCGCCACAGGCGGCAACAACCTGTTCGCCGTTCTGGTTGTCGCAGCCTTCGGCCTTGTCGGCTTCACGATGGAGAAGAACGGCTATCCCGTTGCCGCGATGGTGCTCGGCATCGTCATGGGCACGATGGTCGAGCAGAGCTTCGTGACATCGCTGATCAAGTCCGACGGGTCGGTCCTGCCCTTCCTGAGCCGCCCGATCTCGGCCATCCTCGCGCTCTGCACCTTCATCGCGCTGTTCTGGCCGTTCTTCGCCTGGCTGCGGCGCTACAAGGCGAGCCTCGACGCCGCCTCGCCGGCGAGATAACCGAAGGCGACGGCCGTCAGCAGGCCGTTGCCGGAAAGATAGCCCGAGGCATCCGGGCCCGAGACGCCGGCTGCCGCCCCGCCGACCGCGAAGAGGTTCGGGAAGGGCGTCCCGTCCCCGGCCAGCACGCGGGCCTCGGCATCAATGCCCAGCCCGCCCTGCGTATGGAACAATGCCCCCGTGATCTTCACGGCGCAGAAGGGCGCGGCCAGCGGCGCTGCATCCTTCCAGATCCGCCCCTGGGCGTCCGGTTTGCCCGTGCGACGGGCCTCGTCGATGGCGGCGGCTGTCGCGGCCAGGGCCGCCTCCGGCAGGCCGAGGCGACGGGCCAGGGCCGGAAGGTCCAGCGCCTCGATCAGCGCGCCGGCGGCCTCGATGTTCCGGAAATCCTCGAATTGCCGCGCAATGGCGGCGATGCGGGTATCGAAGACGGAATAGGCCAGCCTTTCCGGCTGGGCCAGAACGGCGGCCGCCTGTTCGGAATAGCCGCGGGATTCATCCGAGAAGCGCTCGCCGCGGATGTTCACCTGAAACCCGCCCTCGGTCATCGTCGCCCAGGTCAGCAGGATGCCATGGGGCTCGGCCACCGATCCATGGCCCTGATGGCCGGACAGGTCGACCAGCTGCGCGCCGAGCGCCCTTCCCCAGAGCACGGCCTCGCCCTGATTGCCGGGATGGCCGAAATAAAGCGCGTCCTTCAACCCGGGAATGTGTTCCGCAACCAGTGCGCGGTTGCCGCCATAGCCATTGCAGGCGAGAACCAGCGCATGACACCCGATCCGGTCCCGCGTGCCATCCGGCCGCTCGATCTCGACGCCCAGCAGGCGCCGGCTGCCCTTGTCCATCAGCAGCGTCCGCGCCCGGGCCTCGGTGACGATATCCACCCCTGCCCGCTCGGCGGCCTCGCGCAGATGATCCATCAGCTCGGCTCCCGAGCGCGAGGGCAGACCATGCATGCGATAGGCGGAATGGCCGGGATAGGTGAAATTGTCGATCACCGAGAAGGGCAAGCCATGGGCATCCGCCAGCCATTCGAGCGCCGGGCCGATCGCGCCGACGGCGGTCACGACACGCTGCGGATCGCCCTTGTCCTTGGCCTTGCGGCGGATATCTCCGGCAAAGAGCGTTTTGCTGTCCTCGATGCCGGCAGCGGCCTGGAAGCGTGTTCCCGCTGCGGGGATCAGACCGGCCGAAAGGGCCGTCGAGCCGCGCGGAAGCGGGTCCCGCTCGAGGACCAGCACCTCCGCGCCGGCCTCGCGGGCCCGGAGCGCCGTGACGAGGCCGCCGGCGCCGGCGCCGATGATCAGCACACCGGTCTCGACATCGAGCGGGGTCGGCTCCATCATCCGGATCTCGGCCATGATGTGCGGCTCCTCTTTTCCCGTCCTGCGATTGCTATGTCTGCTCTTGACGACAGCAAAATGTTCTATACTTAATACAAATACAAGCTGGAAATTCAGACAATCCAGCAGGGAGCCGTCGGGTCGTGGTTGCTATCGAGCCGTCCAAGACGCAACGTCTGTATCTGCTTCTGAAGGAGCAGATCCTGAAGGGCACGCTGTCTCCCGGGCATCGCCTGCCTTCGGAACCCCAGCTCGCCGCCCAGCACCGCCTTTCCCGCGTGACCATCCGCCGCGCCCTCGAGGGGCTGGAGCAGGACGGGCTGATCCGCCGCCAGCCCGGCGCCGGAACCTTCGTGCTGGATGCCCGGCCCCGGAAGGGCGTGGTCGGTGATCTCTCGAACATGCTGGCCCATCTCGTCGCGATGGGCCGGGCCACGCGCGCGAAGCTGCTGTCCTTCAGCTACATGCCGGCGCCGCTCGCCGTCTCGACGGCGCTCAAGCTCGGTGAATCCGAGCGCGTGCAGCATTCGATCCGCGTGCGCTACATCGACGATACGCCCTTCTCGCATCTCACCACCTATGTGCCGGAGCGGATCGGCGTCACCTATTCGGAAGCCGATCTCGCCAGCACGCCGCTGCTGACATTGCTCGAACGCTCCGGCGTCGTGGCCGACCGGGCCAGCCAGACCGTGACGGCCACGCTTGCCGGGCCGGAAATCGCCGAATTGCTGCAGGTCGAGATCGGCTCGCCGCTGCTGAGCATGACACGCGTCGTATATGATGATCACGGGCGCGGGGTGGAATTCCTGTCGGCGCTCTACCGGCCTGACCTGCACAGTTTCCAGATGGAAATGACCCGGACGGGGATCGGCGCCGAGCGGCGCTGGTCGCCGGTCTCGAGCCTTGCCCGGCCGAGC
>JAIXSR010000134.1 GCA_027484605.1 Hyphomicrobiales bacterium
CACTCTGGAGCGCGGGGTTCGCCTGCCCAGATGAAGCAGTTGGGCGGGATGCGCGGTCTGATGGCCAAGCCGTCGGGCGAGATCATCGAGACGCCGATCATCTCGAACTTCAAGGAAGGCCTGACCGTGCTCGAGTATTTCAACTCGACCCACGGCGCCCGCAAGGGTCTGGCCGATACCGCGCTGAAGACGGCGAATTCGGGTTACCTGACCCGGCGCCTCGTCGACGTGGCCCAGGATTCCATCATCTCCGAAGTCGATTGCGGCTCGCAGAACGGGATCAAGATGCGGGCGATCATCGATGCCGGGAACGTGGTGGCCAGCCTCGGCGTGCGCATCCTCGGCCGCACGACGGCCGAAGATGTGGTCGATCCGGTGACCGGCGAGATGCTGGCGCCGCGTGGCCGCCTGCTCGACGAAAAGGACGTGGGCACCATCCAGGCCGCCGGCGTCCAGGAAGTGAAGATCCGTTCGGTGCTGACCTGCGAGACCAAGCGCGGCGTCTGCGCGACCTGCTACGGGCGCGACCTTGCGCGCGGCACGCCGGTCAACCAGGGGGAAGCGGTCGGCGTCATTGCGGCGCAGTCGATCGGCGAACCGGGCACCCAGCTGACGATGCGCACGTTCCATATCGGCGGCGCGGCACAGTTCAACGAGCAATCCTCGCTCGACTCGAATTTCGAGGGCAAGGTCGAGCTGCGCAACCGTGCAGTGGCCCGCAACTCGGAAGGCGAGCTGATCGCGATGGGCCGCAACGTGGTCGTCGCGATTGTCGGGCCGGATGGCAAGGAGCGTGTCACCCACCGCATCCAGTATGGCGCCAAGCTGAAGATCGACGATGGCGACATGATCAAGCGCGGCCAGCGCATCGTGGAATGGGATCCCTATACCCGCCCGATCCTGGCCGATGTGGATGGCGCGATCCGCTTCGACGATCTGGTCGAGGGGGCGTCGATGTCGGAATCGGTCGATGAATCGACCGGGATCGCCAAGCGCGTCGTCACGGACTGGCGCGGTTCGAGCCGGACGTCGGATCTGAAGCCGTCGCTGGTCGTGGTGGATGCAAACGCCAAGGTGGCGAAGCTGCCGCGCGGCGGCGATGCCAAGTACCTGCTGCCGGTCGATGCGATCATCGCGGTTGATCCGGGCTCCAAGGTCAAGGCGGGCGACGTCATGGCCCGTATCCCGACCGAGAGTGCCAAGACGCGCGACATTACCGGCGGTCTGCCGCGTGTCGCGGAACTGTTCGAGGCGCGGCGTCCGAAGGAAGCGGCGATCATCGCGGAAGTGGCCGGGACGATCCAGTTCGGCCGCGACTACAAGAACAAGCGCCGCATCACCATTCTCCCCGACGAGGAGGGGATGGAGCCGATCGAGTACCTGATCCCGAAGGGCAAGCACATCCATCTGCAGGATGGCGACCGGGTGGAGAAGGGCGACTTCATTCTCGAAGGGCCGCCGGCGCCGCATGACATTCTCGCCGTCAAGGGCGTGGAAGAACTGGCCGCGTTCCTTGTGAACGAGATCCAGGAAGTCTACCGGTTGCAGGGCGTGAACATCAACGACAAGCATATCGAGGTGATCGTTCGCCAGATGCTGCAGAAGATCGAGATCACCGATGCCGGCGAGAGCGATCTGCTGGCGCAGGAACAGATCGACAAGGTCGAGTTTGACGAGATCAACCTCCAGCTGCTGGAGCAGGGCAAGAAGCCGGCGCAGGGCGTTCCGGTGCTGCTCGGCATCACCAAGGCCTCGCTGCAGACCCGGTCCTTCATCTCGGCCGCATCGTTCCAGGAAACGACGCGCGTCCTGACGGAAGCCTCGGTCAACGGCAAGATCGATACGCTCGACGGCCTGAAGGAAAACGTCATTGTCGGCCGCCTGATCCCGGCCGGCACGGGCGCGATGATGAATCGCATCCGCGAGGTGGCGATGCGGCGTGACGATCTGATCGTTGCGCAGCAGGCCACGGATGCACGGGAAGCCGCGAATGATGTGCGCAGCCTGCCGGCTGCCGAATAACCACCGGGCCTTTATCGGGAATGGCGGGGGCGGATCTTCGGGTCTGCCCCCGGTCTTTTTCAGGAGGGGCAGCCAATCCTTCCGCAGGGGCCTCCTGACCGCCCGGAGACCTCCCCCGTGCCGCCCCCGCTTGCCCGGGGATGGCGCCTGCAGGCCTTGCCAGGGCATCCTGTGAAGGGTGCATGGCCGGGGCCGGTAAAGAGGCTTTGCCCGGCACGGCCGCCAAAACTGCAGATCCTGCATGCATTGGTGTCAAAACGGGAAAAGGGTGTTGACAATCCCGGCCTGCCGAGTCAGAAGCACGCCACTTAGCAGGCTGTGATCTGTGCATGCTTCGCGATCCATCGCGGAACGACCCGGATCAAACGCTGCTTTCCAAGCGACCAGCAACAGATCGATCCGTGATCCTGGATCATTGATCGAGCCGGTCATGATCTGGCGGCTCTGCCGTCCGATCCTCTGGTTCAGGCGCCTTTTGGGCCCGCTCAGGCATGGCCCGAATGGCGCGTTTTTGCGCTTCGTACCGTGCTTTCGGCCGGTCCGGCGCAGGAGGGCCCTGCAAGGGGCTGAAACATGCGGGCTTTCGGGCCCAACGGGCCTCCTTCGGGAGGGAACAGGTAAGAGAAGGGCATCGAATGCCGACGATTAGCCAGTTGATCCGGAAGCCCCGGGAAGCTGTCCGCAACCGGAACAAGGTTCCGGCCCTGGAGAGCTGCCCGCAGAAGCGCGGCGTCTGCACGCGCGTCTACACCACGACCCCGAAGAAGCCGAACTCGGCGCTCCGCAAGGTCGCCAAGGTGCGCCTTACCAATGGCTTCGAAGTGATCGGCTACATTCCCGGTGAAGGCCACAACCTTCAGGAACATTCGGTGGTGATGATCCGCGGGGGCCGCGTGAAGGACCTGCCGGGCGTTCGCTATCACATTCTCCGCGGCGTTCTCGACACGCAAGGTGTCAAGAACCGCAAGCAGCGCCGTTCGAAGTACGGCGCGAAGCGTCCGAAGTAAGTTCGGCTTCGGTTCAAGAGGGTTTAAACATGTCTCGCCGTCACGCTGCCGAAAAGCGCGAAATCATCCCGGACGCCAAGTATGGCGATATCGTGCTCACGAAGTTCATGAATGCCGTCATGTATGAGGGCAAGAAGTCGGTCGCCGAAAAGATCGTCTACGGCGCTTTCGACATCATCGAAAGCCGCGCCAAGGCCGATCCGCTGCCGCTCTTCAAGCAGGCGCTCGACAATGTCGCGCCGGCTGTCGAAGTCCGGTCGCGCCGTGTCGGCGGTGCCACCTACCAGGTGCCCGTCGAAGTGCGCACCGAACGCCGCCAGGCGCTCGCGATCCGCTGGATCATCAATGCGGCCCGCAGCCGCAACGACAAGACCATGGTCGAGCGTCTCTCGTCGGAGCTGCTCGATGCTGCCAACAATCGCGGCAACGCCGTGAAGAAGCGCGAAGAGACGCACCGGATGGCGGAAGCCAACCGCGCCTTCTCGCATTATCGCTGGTAATTCAGGCCCCGCACCGGACAGGACGAGGACACGTTATGGCCCGCCAATATCCCCTCGAGGATTATCGCAACTTCGGCATCATGGCTCACATTGATGCCGGCAAGACGACGACGACCGAGCGTATCCTCTACTACACCGGCAAGAGCCACAAGATCGGCGAAGTGCATGAAGGCGCTGCGACCATGGATTTCATGGAGCAGGAGCAGGAGCGCGGCATCACGATCACCTCGGCCGCGACCACTGCGTTCTGGGAAGGCCGTGACGGCAAGAAGAAGCGCCTGAACATCATCGATACGCCCGGCCACGTGGACTTCACCATCGAGGTCGAGCGTTCGCTGCGCGTGCTCGACGGCGCCGTCTGCGTGCTGGATTCGAACCAGGGTGTCGAACCGCAGACCGAGACGGTCTGGCGTCAGGGCGACAAGTACAACGTTCCGCGGATCGTGTTGGCCAACAAGATGGACAAGATCGGCGCCGATTTCTTCCGCTGCCTGTCGGACATCAAGACCCGCCTCGGCGCCAAGCCGGTGGCGATCCAGCTGCCGATCGGCGCGGAATCGGATTTCAAGGGCATCATCGACCTGATCCGCATGAAGGGCGTGGTCTGGGATGATGATGGCCTGGGTGCCTCCTATCGCGATATCGATATTCCGGCGGATCTGCTCGATCAGGCCAAGGAATACCGCGAAGCCATGGTCGAAGCCGCCGTCGAGATGGACGATGCGGCGATGGAAGCCTATCTCGATGGCAACGAGCCGAGCGACGAAACGCTCCGCCTGTGCATCCGCAAGGCCGTGCTGACCGGCGCGTTCTACCCCGTCCTCTGCGGCTCGGCCTTCAAGAACAAGGGCGTACAGACGCTGCTCGACGCGGTGGTGGACTTCCTGCCGAACCCGCTCGACCGCCCGGCCATCAAGGGCATCGATGTCGATTCCGGCGATGAAACCACACGGCCGGCTTCCGATGATCAGCCCCTCGCGATGCTCGCCTTCAAGATCATGGACGATCCTTATGGCGTCCTGACCTTCTGCCGCATTTATTCCGGCAAGCTGGAATCGGGCTCGACCCTGGCGAATGCGACGCGTGAAAAGCGTGAGCGTATCGGCCGCATGCTGCTGATGCACGCGAATAACCGCGAGGAAATCAAGGAAGCCTATGCGGGCGACATCATCGCCGTGATCGGCCTGAAGGATAGCCGCACCGGGGATACGTTGTGCGACCTCAACAAGCAGGTCATCCTCGAGCGCATGGAATTCCCGGAGCCCGTCATCGAGATGGCGGTCGAGCCGAAGTCGAAGGGCGACCAGGAGAAGATGGCGATTGCCCTGGGCAAGCTCGCTGCCGAGGACCCGTCCTTCCGCGTGTCCACCGATCAGGAATCCGGCCAGACGATCATCAAGGGCATGGGCGAGCTTCATCTCGACATCAAGGTCGATATCCTGAAGCGCACCCACAAGGTCGAAGTGAATGTCGGCGCGCCGCAGGTTGCGTATCGCGAGACGATCACCCGGCAGGTCGAGCATGACTACACCCACAAGAAGCAGTCGGGTGGTTCGGGCCAGTTCGCCCGCATCAAGTTCGTGCTGGAGCCGAACGAGCCGAATGCCGGTTTCACCTTCGAGTCGAAGGTCATCGGCGGTTCGGTGCCGAAGGAATACATTCCGGGCGTCGAGAAGGGCCTCGAGAGCGTCATCGGTTCGGGTCCGCTCGCGGGCTTCCCGGTGGTCGATATCAAGGTCAGCCTGACCGACGGTGCCTATCACGAGGTCGACTCGTCGGCCATCGCCTTCGAAATCGCCGCCCGTCAGGGTCTTCGCGAAGCCTTCCAGAAGGCCGGCGCGATCCTGCTCGAGCCGATCATGAAGGTGGAAGTGGTGACGCCGGAAGACTTCACCGGTTCGGTCATCGGGGATCTCAATTCCCGCCGTGGCCAGATCCAGGGCCAGGACATGCGCGGCAACGCCAATGTGGTGAATGCCATGGTGCCGCTGGCCAACATGTTCGGCTACGTCAATGCCTTGCGCTCGTTCAGCCAGGGTCGCGCCTCGTTCTCGATGGTGTTCGACCACTATGCTGAAGTGCCGCGCAATGTGGCTGAAGAAGTGATCTCGAAATACGCCTAAGGGCGACAGTTCAGGACGTTGAGCGCCCCGGGCGCGCATTATTCAGGAGAGCCTCATGGGCAAGGAAAAGTTTTCTCGGAACAAGCCGCACTGCAACATCGGCACGATCGGTCACGTCGACCACGGGAAGACGTCGCTGACGGCGGCGATCACGAAGGTTCTTGCCGAGTCGGGCGGTGCGACGTTCACGGCGTATGACCAGATCGACAAGGCGCCGGAAGAGAAGGCGCGCGGGATCACGATCTCGACGGCCCATGTGGAGTACGAGACGAAGAACCGCCACTATGCCCATGTCGATTGCCCGGGCCACGCGGATTATGTGAAGAACATGATCACGGGTGCGGCGCAGATGGACGGCGCGATCCTGGTGGTTTCGGCGGCCGATGGCCCGATGCCGCAGACGCGCGAGCACATCCTGCTGGCCCGTCAGGTTGGCGTGCCAAGCCTGGTCGTGTTCCTGAACAAGGTCGACATGGTCGACGACCCGGAAC
>JAIXSR010000041.1 GCA_027484605.1 Hyphomicrobiales bacterium
CGTGGGGCTGAGATCGTCATGGGTGCACCCAAGGCCGTGCAGCACATCGATCGTCTGGCCGAGCGTCGAGATGATCCCGGCAGCCCGGGCTGGATTGTGGATCGTACTTTCGCCGAGCGGCACACCGGCAGCCCGGCGATAGACAACGAAGGGGCCGACGGACGAGAGGCCGGCGGCCTCGAAATGGGGCAAGCCGTCTTGCGGCTTGAGCCGCAGCCGCGCGATGCCCTCGAACATGGCGAGCATCGCGAGGTCGAGGGCCTGCGATTGGCCGCGCCGCATACCGGTCCAAACCTTGACCATGCAGTCACGGTCACCAATGCGCGTCGGATAGGTAGCGCAGCGCTCATTCTGTTGGACCTTGCCAGCTTTGGGCCACTGCACGAACGGAATGTCCGTGACTTCATGGGCGTCGAGCCGGGAATGATCGAGTGCTGGTTCGGTGGGGGACAGTATGTCTCCAACCGCATCGGCAAAGAGCTGGGCATTTCCATAGCGCTCCGCCGGCATCTGTGCGCCGGCCTTGGCCAGGACCGCGTCGAGGCCATCTGGGAGCGCGAAGGACATTGACGGGTCGTCTGGTGCGACGATCTCCCGGACGATTTGCGCAAGCTGATAGACGTCGCGTTCGCTCGCCGTGCCGGCGAGCGTTTTGTCCAGATCTTCCGGCAAGTGCGCCGAATAGCCGCGAAGGAGGTCCAGCCAGTCGCCAACGGATTCGTCGGCCGTGATTTTGGCCGACATGAAGCCGGTGAGCGCGAGCCGGGTCGGCGAGGTCATCCAGACGCAGGCCGGAGCGAGGTCGCGATGGGCGACGCCCTGGCGGTGCAACTCGGCGGCGATGCCCAGAAGCGTGCTTACCGTGTCGAGGCGCTGGTCCAGAGCGAAGGACGAACGGTTTTTCTCGATATAGCGGCGCAGGGTCGTCCAGTTGGGCGGCAGCCCGAGCACCTCATAATGGTCGGTGAGAATCTCGTCAGGCGGAGCGACGGAGGATTGAAGGATGGCAGCATCGGCAATGACCGAACTATCCGCCTCGCGCAGCAGGCCGACGACGCGAGCCTCGCGTTCGGCCACGATGCGCCGGGTTTCCGGGCTGTTGAGATCGTGGGGTAGCTTGTCGAGTCGCCATTGACGAAGGAGCGCTTTGATGCGCGGGTCGCGACACTGCTGGGCGCCATGCTCAGCAAAGAGGCCTCGGGGATGGACGAACAGCTCGCTCTCGCTGATGCCATAGCCATCCCAGTTCATCTGGCTGGCGCGAAACAGGGTGGGATTGCGCAGGACCGTGTCGAACTCGCTCACGAACGAGCAGGGCTTCACGCTGAGCATGGTCGTCTCTTCCAGCAGACTGGCGTGCTCAGTTGGGTCGCCGAGACGGCGCGCGTCGGCCAGCGACCAAGTATAGCGCTGGTCGTCGGGATGCAGTTTGAAAGAGGTGCAAGTGCCAGTCAGGATAACGCGCAGGTCGACATAGACTTTGGCGAGCGCAGGAATGCGCTGGGAAATGATCCCTTTGACCTTGCGCGCCTTCTCGCTGAGGAGCGCGACCGGCGAGCGGCCGCGCGGGCGTTCGTTGACGACCCAGCGGTCGCCCCGCGCTTCAAGATCGCCATTCCAGTCTTTGAGTTCGAGCAGGATGACACGATCGTCGGTGACTAGTAGGGCGTCGATCTCGATCGGCGAGGAACTTTTCGGATAACAAGTCAGCGAAGCATAGAGCAGCCAGTGCGCGGGCAAACCGTCAGCAAGCGCATTTATGCCCTTGATTTCGCGCAGATGAATGCCGGCGCTATTGAGATAATGAACCTTGCAGCTCAAGCCCTGTTTCCCCCCCGCTCTCAGTATAGCGAGGGCGCGGGCACTTGGCGAGCAGCCTTGATGAGGCCGGCGAGCCTAGATGCGTGACGGCAGATAGCTGATGCAGAATGACATGCGAAAACCGTTCGATTACCACGACTGGTATCTTGCCTTCCGAGCTGTCTGCTTTCTGCGGAGGGTTGGAGGGGAGACGCGTTGCTGGCGTGGATCTGCTGCTTTCGCATTCTGCGTTTCCAAAAGGGACGTTCCGGAACGTCCGACATTGCTGCCGCTCTGCGGTGATCAATTCGCAGTCTGCTTTCGGGAGCATGCTCGGAGTGGTGAAATGACCGGAAAGGGGGCGCAAACCTGCCATCCCAAACCAAACCGGTCATCGGCTGCCCATAACATTTGGACATGGAGCCAGCACGTGTCCCGTCCGGCTGGCTACTTGCCGTCGAAAAAAGAGTGGATTTGCTCGAGATTAGAGCCCGCCTGTCCTCAAGGCACTGCGGCGCCCCCACACCCGAAAACGGGTGTAGGGCTACAAACGTCCACCGCGAGTTCAAGGCCGCGGTCTGCAGCGGTGCACAGTGCGCTTGGCGTTGCATGTCAGCCCCAAATCGCGCTGCGACGCCAGACTAACCTAGGTATGGGCTTGATCGGACTGTCAGCTGAGTAGACCCGTGAGAGCGAGAGCCACCCGCGCTCAGCCCGGCTTGCAACCCTGACCAGCCCGCCGGGCTGAGCGCTGATCCTGAGAGCGCGCGAACCTGGCCACTGGCATCAGCGTGCCGGATCGAATCCAAGAACGTCGCACTGCATGGAGGTTGATCATTCTCCTCACCTGAAGCACCAACTCCCCCAAGATATATAAAGGTACCCCGTTTTCGGGGGCGGGGAATTTCATTCTCGGCGAAACTCGGCAACCGGCAGGTTGCAAACTGCAGCGTTTTCAGGGACCGGCCTCCGTCCCTGCACCCGTTTTCGGGGGCAGGGCGCACCCGTTTTCGAGTGCGGGGATTTTCTGTTCCGAACGCTTCCATTCGTTTGTCGGTGCCGCGCCTTCCGCCGTTGGAAGCCATGTCAGGCGAAATCGAGAGGGGCGTTTTGCACACCCATAGCTCCGCCCTCCCTGCACAGTCGTTAGCAGGAAACCTGCATTTTCCAATTCGCGCAGAGCGTCAGGGATCGAACTCTCCCTGACGCCAAATGTCTTGAAGTCCGAGTATGTGACTGCAAGGAATCCATTCTGACGACCGGCGTGAGCCATGTGCTCGACAATCAGTCGAAAAAGACAAAGGAGTGCTGCGCGCGACAGTGAGCGAAACCCCCAACTATTGATCATCTCGGCAGTAAGCCAGAACCAGGCTTGGCCTTCCGGCGGTCCCAGCATTTTTCTCAGCTTCTGGTCCGCCGGTATCGAAGTCGATCTTCCCTTGCCATCATGCCTGCGTCCGGTATGGCGCACCGTCATTGCGGGGCCCTCCTTTGCAGGCGAGTGAGATTGTGTTCGGCCATGATCCGCACCAGCGCAGAATCCGGCTTGCTCGGGCAATATGTGCGCGCAGTGCCGGAAAATCCTGTCGACGGGAATTCAAATGAAGACCCGGCCAGGCGCTGGAACGCCTGCCGGGCCACTTCGCTTAGACCGCCACGGGGCGCGTGCGAGGCGGAGCCGCCTTCTCCAGTTGGCTAATATATCGCTCGATTTCGCTGGCTTTGATGAAGCTGCGGCGTCCGTTCCTGACCACGGCAAGGCGGCCAGCCTTGACCTCCTCATAGGCGCGGGTTGTCTTCATCCCCGCAAGGCCGATCGCCTCCTTGAACGGGATCAATCTGTCGATGCTGGTCATCGTTCCTTACTCCTGTGGCTTCGCACGAATCCGTGCGGCCTAGGGCGGAAGGGAGCATCCGGAACTTGGTTCAATAAATGGGGGGTTTTGACTTTTTTAGCTTCGAGGGTCCGTGAAGGTTTCCGAGGGCTACTTCGAGTGCCTCTAGTGCGGACATCTCAACGCCGAGCTCGCTTGCATCCTTGATCAGCTTGCGCAGCAAATTCTCGGCATGCTTGATGGCACGCGCATCCTCGGGAGAGTCGTTGCGTCTTTCCTCACTTCGACTAATGAAGTTCTCTAGAGACTGAGCATCGAACGCGTTCGGATAATGTTTGACAGTCTGAACAACCAGTCGAATAGCCGCTTTGCGCTTCTTGAAATGTTCCATCAATATCTGCAGGCAAGCAGCACCATGTATCAATGTTTGCATAGAAAGCGGATCATACCTTGGTCGGCCACCAGACCTCATTGATTCAAAGAATTTGATGGCAGGATGAACCTTCCCGGACATAAGGGAAAAAATCAGGGATTCACCTTCCTTGAGCGCGTTTTGGAATACGTCATTTTTATTATCTATGCTTTCTCTTGCAAATTGAATTGCATCCATAATTCCAATGATCGACCTATATATCCTAATTTCGGACTCAGTTAGACCTAGATCGTTCTTGATTTCGCGCCCGCTTTGAAAATAGTCTGAGAGGTATTCCCTGATCTTCCCGTAGTCGGGATCGTCATCGTCATTGTTCAGAAATCGTCGACCGCTAATTTTTTGAATCATCGTCAGCGCTCTCTTTTGCATTCACGCGTTTACTGGGTACGCAACCCATCGAGATAATCCGCCCACCATTGCGTCATCCGCACCCGCTCATCCCAATGGTCACCACGCGCATAGGCCCGACGAACGGCATCCACCTCCTGATGGGCCAGCGCCCGCTCGATGGCATCCGCTGAGAAAAGGCCAGACTGATTCAAGAGCGTCGACGCCGTTCCCCTAAAGCCATGCGCGGTCATTTCATCAGCGCCAAAGCCCATTCGGCGCAGTGCAAGGTTGAGAGTGTTCTCGGAAATCGGTCTCTTGGAGCTGACGATGCCGGGAAAGAGTAAGGCTTGGTGCCCGGCGATTGGACGAAGCGCTTCCAGGATCTGCACCGCCTGCCTCGGCAATGGGACACGGTGCTCGCGGCGCAACTTCATGCGCGACGCGGGGATGACCCAGATCGCGCGGTCCAGATCGAATTCCGTCCATTCTGCAAGTCGCAACTCGCCAGGGCGTGGAAAAAGGAGCGCCAAGAGCTTCAATGCTGCGACGGTCGTCGGTTGCCCCTTGAACTCATCGATAGCCTTCAGAAGAAGGCCGAGATCATTGGACTTCAGGATAGCAGCCCGATGCTTGACCTGCGGCTTTGCGAGGGCTCCACGAAGCGCAAATGTCGGGTCCTGCTCTGCCCGCCCGGTGGCGATGGCAAACCGGAAAACCTCACCGATGCTCGAGCGCATGCGCCGCGCCGTCTCGAGATGGCCCCTGGCTTCCACCTTCTGCAAGACGCGGAGAATTTCCGGCGCCGAGATCTCGGCAATCGGTCTTTTCCCGAAAGCCTCGCCAGCCAGCCCATAAAGCCATTCACGCTTGCCGATGGTGTTGGAGGCATTGCCTTCGCGCTTTTTCTTGGCCAGCAATTCGCTCGCCAGCGCATCGAAAGTGTTGGCCTTGGCGATGGCCTCAGCAATGGCTTTGTTGGCCTTCTCTTGGTTCGCATGTTGGCGCGGATCAATTCCCAAGGCCAGCAGCCGCCTGGCCTCGCTTCGCTTGGCGCGGGCATCTACCAACGACATGTCGGGATAGGGTCCAAAGGAAAGCTTCTGTTGCTTGCCAGCTTGGTCACGATAGGCGAGGCACCACAGCTTTGAGCCGGACGGCATGATCCAAAGCTGCAAACCGCCGCCATCCGATAGTTTTTTGATGGTTTGGCCGGCCTTGGCATTCTTCGCGGCAGTATCGGTCAAAGGCATCTGTTGGCCTCGCGTTTTTGGCTTCGGGCCAAGGCCAACAAAAAAGCCAACAAATCGCGCGACTGTCAACGGAAGCAGGCGGACGCCAGCGAACCCCAAACAGCAAAAAACCGGCCTTTCGGGCCGGTTTTTGGGTACTTACGGTTGGTGCCGAAAGTCAATTTGGTGCCCAGGAGAGGACTCGAACCTCCACGGCTTTCACCACTGGTACCTGAAACCAGCGCGTCTACCAATTCCGCCACCTGGGCAACGGCGCCTCAATGCCGGCCCGCGCGGCGATTGTCAACCGGCTCTGTTCTTCTTGATAAGGTCGTTGTGATTGATCGGCGGCGATGAAAGGACTAGAGCAACGGAGCACCCGAGAGAATGAGGTTGGCATCCATGACGCACGGTTCGCGGCTCGTCACGATTTTCGGTGGTTCCGGCTTTGTCGGCCGCCACCTGGTCCGGGCTCTGGCCCGCGAGGGCTGGAGAATCCGCGTGGCGGTGCGGCGGCCGGACCTTGCCGGCCATCTCCAGCCGCTGGGTGCGGTGGGGCAGATCCATGCCGTGCAGGCCAATCTGCGCTACCGTGATTCGGTGACGCGCGCCGTGCAGGGTGCGGATGCGGTGGTGAACCTTGTCGGCATCCTCGCCGAATCCGGCCGGCAGAGCTTCGGCGCGGTGCAGGCGCAGGGCGCCAGGGCCGTCGCCGAGGAAGCCGCGAAAGCCGGCATCACGCGATTTGTCCAGCTCTCGGCGATCGGAGCGGATGCCGCTTCGGCGGCGGCCTATGCGCGCTCGAAAGCGCAGGGCGAGGCCTTCGTCATGGCCGCCATTCCCGAGGCGGTGATCCTGCGGCCGTCGATCGTGTTCGGCCCGGAAGACCAGTTCTTCAACCGGTTCGCGCGGATGGCGCAGTTCCTGCCCTTCCTGCCGCTGATCGGCGGCGGGGAAACGCGGTTCCAGCCGGTCTATGTGGCCGATGTGGCGGCGGCGGCGGCGAAGGCTCTCGACGGCGGCGCCCGGGCCGGCACCACCTACGAGCTGGGCGGGCCGGATATCCGGAGCTTCCGCGCCCTGCTCGAATACATCCTCGCGGTCACGCATCGCCGCCGGCTGCTGGTGCCGCTGCCCTTCCCGCTGGCGCGGCTGCAGGCCAGCGTTCTCGAGGTCCTGCCGGGGAAGATGCTCACCGTCGACCAGGTGACGATGCTGGAGACGGACAATGTCGTCAGCGCCGCAGCCGAAGCCGAGGGACGGACGCTGGCGGGGCTCGGCATCACGCCGTCCTCCTTCGAGGCGATCGTCCCGACCTATCTCTATTCATTCCGGCCGCATGGCCAGTTCGACCGGCCCGAATCGGCCGGCTGATCAGCCGGGCAGGACCAGCACACGGTCCGGCGGCATGTGGCCGTCAATGAAGGTCTTGATGTTGATGATGACCTTCTCGCCCATCTCGTTCCGGCTCTCGACCGTGGACGAGCCCATATGCGGCATCAGCGCGACCTTGCCGAGCTCGGCCAGCCGGATCAGCCGGGTCGAGACGGCGGGCTCGTGCTCGTAGACATCGAGAGCGGCGCCGGCGATCAGATCCTGCTCGAGCATGTCCGTCAGGGCCGCGGTATCCACGATCTCGCCACGCGCCGTGTTCACGAGGATCGCATCCGGCTTGAGCAGCCGCAGGCGGCGTCCGGAGAGCAGATGGAAACTCGCCGGCGTGTGCGGGCAATGCACGGTGACGATGTCCATCCGCGCCAGCATCCGGTCGAGTGAATCCCAGTAGGTGGCCTGGAGCTCTTCCTCGACGCGTTTCGCGGCGGGGCGGCGGTTATGATAATGGACCTGCAGCCCGAAGGCCCGGGCGCGCCGGGCCACGGCGAGGCCGATCCGGCCCATGCCGATGATCCCGAGGCGCTTGCCATGGATGCGGTGCCCGAGCATCCAGCCCGGCGACCAGCCATGCCATTGCCCGCCGGGAATGACGCGCACGCCTTCGACGAAACGGCGCGCGACGGCCACGATCAGGGCCATGGTGAAATCAGCCATGTCCTCGGTGAGGACACCCGGCGTGTTGGTGACGGTGATGTGCCGCTTCATCGCGGCAGCGACGTCGATATTGTCGGTGCCGTTGCCGAAATTCGCGATCAGCTTCAGCTGGGGGCCGGCCTCGGCGAGCAGCTCGGCATCGATCCGGTCGGTGATCGTGGGAACCAGCACCTTTGCGCGCTTCATCGCGGCAACCAGCGCCTCGCGCGACATCGGCTCGTCGGTTTCGTTCCGGACGAGATCAAACAGCTCGGCCATCCGCGTTTCGATGCCCTCGGGCAATCGGCGGGTCAGGATGACAAGCGGTTTCTCCCGATTCATGAGCGCTCCCGTCCGGTGGCGGCCCGGCAAAGCCGGTGCCGTTTCGATCTCATTAGCGTGCAATAAACGGGACGTTAACGCGCGTCGACAAAAAACGAAGGGAGGCACATGCGCATGCCCCGGACTTGCCGCAATGGCGGGCGAAGCAGGCGCAGGAAGAGGGACGGGATGATGCGTCTGATGGGGTCAATGTCGAACAGGCTTGCCTTTGGCCTCGGGGTTCTCGGGCTCGCCTTCTGCGGGATGCCGGCGGCAGCCGAGGATCCGTCCACGACGGGCTCGGTCACGAAGCTGCCCATTCCGCGCTTCGTGAGCCTGAAGCCCTCCGATACGCCGATGCGCGAGGGGCCGAGCAAGGACCACCGGATCAAGTGGGTGTTCAAGCGCGAGGGGCTGCCGGTCGAGGTGATCGGCGAGCACGATCACTGGCGGCGCGTGCGCGATTCCGAGAGCACGGATGGTTGGGTCTATTTCGGGCGGCTCTCCAACCGCCGCACAGTGGTCATCCGCGCCGGCAAGACCTCGGCCGAGCAGAATCTCTATCGGGACGATCGCGAGACCAGCGCGGTGGTGGCGCGCCTGCAGCCGGGCGTGATCGCGAATGTGCAGAACTGCTCGCGCGACTGGTGCAAGGTCAGCATCGAGAGCTATGCGGGCTATGTGCGGAAGGATGCCGTCTGGGGGGTCTATCCCGACGAGACGATCAAGTAGTGCTCAGGACGCCTTGCGCCTCAGCCGGACGACCACTTCAACCCGCGCGATCTCCATGCCTTCCGGCGGTTCCGGCAGGTTGGTGACGGCGAGGTCGTGCCCGGGAATATCGACCAGCGTATCCCCGCCCTCGACGAAGAAATGGTGGTGATCCGAGGTGTTCGTGTCGAAATAGGTGCGGCCGCCATCAACCGCGATCTCGCGCAGGAGACCGGCCTGGGTGAACTGGTTCAGCGTGTTGTAGACCGTGGCAAGCGAGACCGGCACGCGGGCGCGCTGGGCCTCCTCGAACAACGTTTCCGCCGCGAGGTGCCGATCGCCGCGGCCGAAGAGCAGCCAGCCCAGCGCCACGCGCTGGCGCGTCGGCCGCAGGCCGGCATCGCGGAGGCGTTCCTTGAGGTCATGGACGGGGCATCCGGCAAGGCTTGCCGGCAGGCGCGCCGCTTCGGACGCCGCCCTTGCGCCTTCCAGCCCCCGGATCACATTGACCATCCGCGCCACGGATCGCTCCATCTGCTTACCCTTTCCTACCTATCCCTTTCACCCCGCCGAAACAAGGTCGAACCGGGCCATCCTCCGGCACAAGGCTTACGAAGCCGTATTCCCGTGCGGATTCCGGAGCAAAAATGCAGAGGAAACCAAAAATCAATTCAGCGCGGCACGGATTTGGACTAGACGGGAACAGGTTTGACAGATTTATGGCGTCGTGGGCCAAGGATGGCCGGGACGCAGCGAAGGACGACAATGAGCAACGGGACGGGCGAGCGGCAATCCAGCTTCTCCTACGAGGAGCTTCTGGCATGCGGGCGAGGCGAGTTGTTCGGCATGGGCAACGCCCAGCTTCCCGCGCCGCCGATGCTGATGTTCGACCGGATCGCCCTGATCTCCGAGACCGGCGGCGCCTATGGCAAGGGCGAGATCCGCGCCGAACTCGATGTCCGGCCCGATCTCTGGTTCTTTCCGTGCCATTTCAAGGGCGATCCCGTGATGCCGGGCTGCCTGGGTCTCGACGCGCTCTGGCAGTTGACGGGCTTCTTCCTCGGATGGCTCGGCCTGCCGGGCCGCGGGCGGGCTCTGGGCGTGGGCGAGGTGAAATTCGCCGATCAGGTCCTGCCCAGTGTCCGGAAGGTGGTATACGGGGTTGATGTGAAGCGTGTCTTCAAGGGCAAGCTGGTGCTCGGCATCGCCGATGGCTGGCTTGAAGCGGATGGCAAGCGCATCTACACGACAACCGACATGCGGGTCGGGCTGTTCCAGCCGACCTGACGCCACCCCTTGCGGAACGGCGGCAGACAGGCCACTTGAACCGGGTCAGCGCGCGGATCGCGGCCCTCATGGCGAAAGACGGAGTGAGCAGAATGAGACGCGTTGTCGTCACGGGCATGGGCATCGTTTCGTCCATCGGCAACAATACGCAGGAAGTCCTGGCCTCGCTGCACGAGGCGAAATCGGGCATCACGCCGGCCGCCGAATTCACCGAACACGGCTTCCGCAGCCAGGTCTATGGCAAGCCGACACTCGACCCCTCGACGATTCTCGACCGCCGCGCGATGCGCTTCCATGGTGGTGGCACTGCCTGGAACCAGGTGGCGATGGAACAGGCGATCCGCGATGCCGGGCTCGAGGAGAGCGAGATTTCGAACGAGCGCACCGGAATCATCATGGGTTCCGGCGGCCCCTCGACGCGGACCCTGATCGAGGCGATCGACAAGGCGCGCGAAAGCGGCAATTCGAAACGCGTCGGACCCTTCGCCGTACCGAAGGCGATGTCTTCCACCGCCTCGGCCACGCTGGCGACCTGGTTCAAGATCAAGGGCGTGAATTATTCGATCTCCTCGGCCTGCGCGACTTCGAACCATTGCATCGGCAATGCCTACGAGATGATCCAGTGGGGCAAGCAGGACCGCGTCTTTGCCGGCGGCTGCGAGGAACTCGACTGGTCGCTGTCGGTCCTGTTCGACGCGATGGGCGCGATGTCGTCGAGCTACAACGATTCCACCGCCTCCCGCGCCTATGACAAGAACCGCGACGGTTTCGTCATTGCCGGCGGTGCCGGCGTGATGGTGCTCGAGGCCTACGAGGTTGCCAAGGCACGCGGCGCGCGGATCCTGGCCGAGATCGTTGGCTATGGCGCAACCTCCGACGGCTATGACATGGTGGCCCCTTCGGGCGAGGGCGCGGTGCGCTGCATGAAGCTGGCCCTCGGCGACCTGACGGCGCCGATCGACTACATCAATCCGCACGGGACCTCGACTCCGGTCGGCGACATCAAGGAAATCGAGGCAGTCCGCACGGTTTTCGGCGCGAAGGCACAGTCGGTGCCCATTTCCTCGACCAAGTCGCTGACCGGGCACAGCCTGGGCGCGACCGGCGTGCAGGAGGCGATCTATTCCGTGCTGATGATGCAGAACGGCTTTGTCTGCGAGAGCGCGCATATCACCGAACTTGACCCGGACATGGCCGACATGAACATCGTCCGCAAGCGGATCGACAATGCCCGGCTCGGGCATGTGATGTCGAATTCCTTCGGTTTCGGCGGCACGAACGCGACCATCATCCTGAAACATCCGGAGGCGTGAGGCCCGTCGGCCTCGGCCAGCAGGGGAGACGCCGATGCTGTTCATGGTCATCGAACATTTCGACCAGGCCCGGGTGAAGGAAATCTATGCCCGCTTCCACGAGAAGGGCCGGATGATCCCGGACGGGCTTTCCTATGTCAGCAGCTGGATCTCGGCGGATTTCTCGCGCTGCTTCCAGGTGATGGAAACGGACGACGTCACCACGCTGCAGGAATGGGTGCTCGCCTGGGGCGATCTCGCGCGGTTCGAAATCGTGCCGCTGGCCGGGTCGAAAGAGACCTATGCCGCGGTGCAGAAGCATCTCTGAATTCAGACAGGAACAAGGAGCCTGGCGCGCATGACGTCGCTGATGGCAGGAAAGCGCGGCCTTATCATGGGGGTCGCCAACCAGAACTCGATTGCCTGGGGCATTGCCCGCACGCTGGCCGAACAGGGTGCGAAGCTCGCCTTCACCTATCAGGGTGAGGCGCTCGGCAAGCGCGTGAAGCCGCTGGCCGAGAGCGTGGGCTCGGATCTTGTCCTGCCCTGCGATGTCGAGGACATCGCCTCGGTCGATGCCGTGTTCGACACGCTGAAGGCCGAATGGGGTGGCCTCGATTTCGTTGTGCATGCGATCGGCTTCTCGGACAAGAACGAGCTCAGGGGCCGCTATGCCGACACCACGCGCGAGAATTTCGTGCGGACCATGGTGATCTCGTGCTTCTCCTTCACCGAGATTGCCCGGCGCGCCGCCGCGCTGATGCCGCCGGAAGGCGGAACGCTGCTGACGCTGACCTATGGCGGCGCGAACCGCGTCTCGCCCAATTACAACGTGATGGGCGTGGCCAAGGCCGCGCTCGAAAGCTCGGTCCGCTATCTCGCCGCCGATCTCGGCCGCGACAATATCCGGGTAAACGCCATTTCGGCCGGCCCTGTCCGGACGCTCGCCGGAGCGGGCATCACCGATGCGCGCTTCACCTTTTCCTACCAGACGAAGCATTCGCCGCTGCGCCGGCCGATCACGCTGGAAGAGCTGGGCGGTTCGGCACTTTACCTGCTCTCGTCGCTTTCGGGCGGGGTGACGGGCGAGATCCACTATGTCGATTCGGGCTATTCGATCATGAAGATGCCGCGGGCCGAGGACATGAAGGCCGAGGCCGAGGGCTGAGCCCGGCCGGAAGGAGGCAGAGCATGATCTCCCGACGACTCGTCGTGGCCGGCCTTGCCGGCCTGCCCGCGCTGGCGATGGCGCAGGCGAATGAACCGGAATTCTATCCCGTCCCGGTCGAGCTGATCGCCAATCTCGAGCGGTTGCAGGGGGCGGTGACGCTCGGCCCGCGCAACGCGGATGTCCGGCTCTATGAATTCTTCGATTACAATTGCGGCTGGTGCCGGCGGACGTCGGTCGATTCCCGTGCGCTGATCAAGGCAAACAAGGACCTTGCGGTGGTGCTGGTCAATTATGCCGTGCTGGGCATCCCCTCGATCAGCGCCACGCGGGTGGCCCTGGCCTTTTCCCGCCAGAAGGCCGACCGCTATCTCGATTTCCACGAAGCCCTGTTCAAGCGCCGCGGCACGATCGATGGCCGGATTGCCATGGATGTCGCCGGGACCTTCGGGATTGACCGGAAGCGCCTGCTCGAGGAGGCTGATTCCGACGCGGTGACCGCCGCGATGCGGGCGGCCTCGCAGCTCGGCTCGACACTGGGCTTCCAGGCCACGCCGTCCTATCTCGTCGGCAAGGAAGGCTTCACCGGCTTTCTCGATCGCGCCGCCAAGCAGAAGGCCGTCGAGGCCTGGCGCCGCTGCGAGAAGACGCGCTGCGCCTGATCAGAAACCCGGGAAGCGGATGCCGGCAGCGCGCCGGAGCAGGTCGAGCGCGATCAGGGTCAGCACGATTTTCAGGATGGTCTGGAACAGCCGCTCCGGCATTTTCTCGAGCAGCCTTGTGCCCATCACCGTGCCGATGAACCCGCTGACGATCATCGCGGCGATCAGGGGCAGCCAGGGCACCAGCGCCACACCGATCAGGCTGAAGGCCAGCACCTTCAGCAGGTGCTGCGCCGTCATCATCACGGCATGGGTGGCGATCAGGCCCTTGCGATCCAGCTTCAGCGGGAAGAGCAGGGCCTGCACGAAGGAGCCGGTCGCCCCGACGAACATGGTCAGGACCGAGGCGAAGGCCCCGCCGAGCACCAGGCCGGCGGAGGAAAGGCCCGGAATCCGAGGCTTCGGGACCCAGACCATCACGAGGATGAAGAGCCCGAGCATGCCGAGAAGAAAGCGCTCGGGCAGGCTCACGAACAGCCAGGCGCCGAGGCCGATGCCGACCAGCGCGCCGACGAGGAACCGCACGACCGCCGGCCAATGCGCGTGCTTGCGCTGCAGGATGGCCCGGCCGAGATTCGAGCCGACCTGCACCACGCCATGGACAGCGATCACCACATTCGGCGCAACCGTGCCGGCGAGGGCGCCGAGCATCGCGACGCCGCCGCCGATGCCGAAGGCGGCGGTGAGGGCGGAGGTGAAAAACGAGACACCGATCAGCAGAAGCGCCGTGGCGATGTCGATTCCCGGCGGCAGGAAAATCATGCCGCGCCCCAGATCATCGCCTCCATCTCCATCCGCATCCGGAGGAGGACGGAATCAGCGGGCAGGCTGACCTTGTCGCGCGTGATGAGCTCGCCCTTGGCGATCGGCGCGAGCACCGTGCCGCCATGCAGCATGCCGACGGGCCAGGCACGGGCCGCGCGGGCATCGGCAACGGTGAGCGTGAAGGAGCGATAGCAGGTCTCGCCGATGGCATCGAGCCGCTCGCCCGGGGCCAAAGCCCGCTTGGCCCGGGCACAGACCTCGGCGCTCGGCGTGGGAAGGGGGAACATCTCGGCCTGGCCATAGAGAACGGCCCGGGCAGCCGAGAGCGGTACTTCCAGGCTGGTCAGGTGATGCGGGCGATAGAAGGTGTAATAGGGACCCTCGCCGCCCATCCTGAGATCATGCATCCGCTCGCAGAGGCGGGGATGGTCCATCTCGACCACGATGAAGACCCCGGGCGCGACGCCCTTGCCCACCGTGTAGTCGACCACGCCCTTGCGGGTGAGGATGCCACCATCGGCCTTGGGTACGAGCACCTTCTCCAGCATGGAGAGGGTGGCTTCCGGCCCGTGCATGCCCGGCACGTCGACGGTGAGGCCGGTGGCATTGGCGATGGCCGCCATTTCCACCATGGTCTTCGAGCCGTCGACAAACTCGACCAGCATGCGCGGATTCATGTTCCGCCGCTCGGCCTCCGCCCGGTAATCATCGGGCACGGCATCCGGGTTGAACGGATTGTTCTTGCCCTTGCCCGCCGCGATGACGGGATAGCCGAGGGCGGTGGCGAAATTGATCAGCTCCATCGTCGCGGTCGGCTCGTCGCCGGCGCCGATCGTATAGACGATGCCGGCCTGATCGGCCTCGCGCTTGAGCAGGGGGCCGATCGTGACATCGGCCTCGACGTTCATCATGACGAGATGCTTGCCCTGGCGGATCGTGGCCCGGCCCAGTTCAGCCCCGGCCGCGGGCCTGCCGGTCGCATCGATGACGACATCGATCAGGCCGCTGCGCAGCATCGTATGGGCATCGTCGATGATCGCGATCCGGCCGGCCTCGATGGCGCGGTCAAGCGCGGGCAGGCCATCCACGGGGGCGCCCAGCGACTCGGGCAGCCGCGCGATGCGGATCGCCTCCTGTGCGTTGCGGCCGGAACGGTCGACGATCGCGCCGATCCGCATGCCCTGCATCCGGGCGATCTGGGTCACCAGATCGGTTCCCATCTCGCCGCAGCCGATCACCCCGACGCGGATCGGCTGGCCAGATTGCTCCCGTGCCGCGAGATCCGCCGCCAGACCGCGCGCCGCGATGCCCGGCGCCTGTCGCATCGTCATGATTTCCCCAAGCTTCTTCGGGCAATGGTTTCGCCCTTTCCTGCCGAGGGACGGTTTTTTGGCAGCGCTGTCAATCGCAAAAAGGTTCAGGCCATCACAATCAGGAGGTCCTTCGCATCCACCTGGCCATGCGGCTTGACGAGCAGTTCGGCGATCTTGCCGTCGCTCGCCGCATGGATGGCCGTCTCCATCTTCATGGCCTCCAGTGTCAGCAGGATATCGCCTGCCTTGACCGTCTGGCCGGCCTCGACCGCCACGGAAGAGACCGAGCCCGGCATCGGTGCCGAGACATGCCTTGCATTCCCGTCTTCCGCCTTGCGGCGGGCCATGACCTTCGCGGCGGCCGAGCGGTTCGGCACCTTGATGATGCGTGGCTGGCCATTGAGCTCGAAGAAGACCTTGACCTGACCCTCCTCGTCCGTGGCGCCGATCGTCTGAAGGCGGACCACGAGGGTCTTGCCCCGCTCGATCTCGATCGTGGCATCGTCATCCGGCTTCATGCCGTAGAAATAGGTCCTTGTCGGCAGCACGGAGACGGGGCCGTAACGCTCCTGCAGGGTGGCGAAATCGACGAAAACCTTGGGATACATGAGGTAGGAGGCCAGTTCGTCGTCATTGACCGGACGGCCGATCTTCGCCTCGACCTCGGCCTTGGCGGCATCAAGATCCTTGGGCTCGAGCAGGGAGCCGGGCCGGACGGTAATCGGCTTTTCCGCCTTCAGCGCCTTTTTCTGCAGCGCCGGTGGCCAGCCTCCGGGCGGCTGGCCGAGATCGCCACGCAGCATCTCGATCACGGAGGCGGGGAAGGCGACTTCACGGGCGGGATCGAGGATATCGGCCGGTGTGAGGCCCTGGCTGACCATCATCAGCGCGAGATCGCCGACCACTTTCGACGAGGGCGTGACCTTCACGATATCGCCGAAGAGATCGTTCGCGGCGCGATAGGCCTTGGCCACCTCGTGCCAGCGCGTCTCGAGGCCGAGCGAACGCGCCTGTTCCTTCAGGTTGGTGAACTGGCCACCCGGCATCTCGTGGAGATAGACCTCCGAGGCGCCGCATTTCAGATCGCTCTCGAAGGCCGCATACTGGGTACGGACCGCCTCCCAGTAGAAGCTGATCTGGCGGATTGCCTCCGGGTCCAGCCCGGTGCCCCGTGTCGTCATGGCGAGCGCCTCGACGATGGAGCCGAGGCAGGGCTGCGAGGTGGTTCCGCTCATGGCGTCCATCGCACAATCGACGATGTCGACACCGGCATCGACCGCCGCGAGGATAGAAGCCGCCGCGATGCCCGATGTGTCATGCGTGTGAAAATGGATCGGGAGGCCGATTTCTTCCTTCAGCGCCTTGATGAGAATGCGTGCTGCAGCCGGCTTGAGCAGCCCCGCCATGTCCTTCAGGCCGAGAATATGGCAACCCGCCTTCTCGAGCTGCCTGGCCAGATCGACATAATACTTGATCGGATATTTGGCGCGGGCTGGATCGAGGATATCGCCGGTATAGCAGATCGCCCCCTCGGCCAGCTTGCCCGAGCGCAAGACCGCATCGATCGAGACGCGCATGTTCTCGACCCAGTTGAGGCAATCGAAGATGCGGAACACATCCATTCCGGCTTCCGCCGCACGGTCGACGAAATCACGGACCACGTTGTCCGGGTAGTTCGTGTAGCCGACGCCGTTGGCGCCGCGCAGCAGCATCTGCGTCAGGATGTTCGGCACGCGTTCGCGCACCAGCCGCAGCCGCTCCCACGGGTCTTCCTGGAGGAAGCGCATTGCCACATCGAAGGTGGCGCCACCCCAGCATTCCAGGCTGAAGAGCTGCGGCAACGCCTGGGCGTAGGCGGGCGCGACGGCCGCGATGTCGAATGTGCGCATCCGCGTCGCCAGCAGCGACTGGTGGCCGTCACGCATCGTCGTGTCGGTGATCAGGACACGCCGTTCGCCGCGGATCCATTCGGCAAAGCCGCGCGGGCCAAGCTGGTCGAGCTTCTGGCGGGTGCCGAACACCACCTCGCCGGGGAAGACGGGCGGCACGGGCACGCGGGCATCGGCCGGCGGGCGGGGGCGGTCACGCGTTTCGGGATGCCCGTTGACCGAGACATCGGCGATATAGGTCAGCAGCTTGGTGGCGCGGTCCTTGCGCCGCTCCTGCCGGAATAGCTCCGGCGTCTCGTCGATGAAGCGGGTCGTGTACTCGTTGGCGAGGAATTTGGGATGCGCCAGCACCGCCTCGAGGAAGGTGAGGTTGGTGGCGACGCCGCGGATCCGGTATTCGCGCAGGGCACGGTTCATCCGCATCACCGCCTCGCGCGGCGTCGCGGCCCAGGCCGTGACCTTCTCGAGCATCGGATCGTAATAGCGTGTCACGATCGCCCCCGAATAGGCGGTGCCGCCATCGATGCGGATGCCGAAGCCCATCGCCCCGCGATAGGCGGTGATCCGGCCGTAATCCGGGATGAAATTGTTCTCCGGGTTCTCGGTGGTGATCCGGCATTGCAGGGCATGGCCCTCGAGGCGGATGCCGGGCTGTTCGGGAATGCCGGTCTTCAGCGTGCCCTCGGCATCGCGGGCGCCGATGGCATGCCCTTCGAGGATGCGGATCTGCGCCTTCACGATATCGAGCCCGGTCACGACCTCGGTGACGGTATGCTCGACCTGGATGCGCGGATTGACCTCGATGAAGTAGAACTTGCCCGTTTCGGCATCGAGCAGGAATTCCACGGTGCCCGCCGCGACATATTCGGTGGCCCGGCCGATCCGAAGCGCGGCAGCGCAGAGGGCCTGCCGCGTGGCCTCGTCGAGATAGGGCGCCGGCGCGCGCTCGATGACCTTCTGGTTGCGGCGCTGGATCGAACAGTCGCGCTCGAAGAGATGGACGAGATTGCCATGGCGATCGCCGAGGATCTGGACCTCGACATGGCGGGCACGGCGCACGAGCTTCTCGAGATAGACCTCATCCTTGCCGAAAGCCGCGCGCGCCTCGCGCGTGGCGGTAAAGACGGCATCGAGCAGGCCGTCATCGCTCTCGATCGGGCGCATGCCGCGGCCACCGCCACCCCAGCTGGCCTTGAGCATGACCGGATACCCGATCTCGGCTGCAAGCCGCCTGATCTCGGCCGGATCGTCCGGCAGCGGCGGTGTTGCCGGCATGACCGGCACTTCGACGGATTGCGCCAGATTGCGCGCATCGACCTTGTTGCCGAGCTGGCGCAAGGTTTCGGGCGACGGCCCGATGAAGATGATGCCGGCCTCGGCACAGGCCTCGGCGAATTCGGGGCTTTCCGACAGGAAGCCGTAGCCGGGATGGATCGCGTCGGCGCCGGCTTCCCGCGCCACGCGGATCACCTCGGCAATGGAGAGATAGGCTTCAAGCGGCCCGAGCGGCTTCGCCAGATGCGGACCACGGCCGACGAGATAGGCCTCGTCCGCCTTGAAGCGGTGGAGGGCGAGTTTGTCCTCCTCGGCATAGATGGCGATGGTCCGGATGCCGAGTTCGGTGGCGGCCCGGAAAACCCGGATCGCAATTTCGCTGCGGTTGGCGACGAGAAGACGACGGATCGGCATGAGCAACTCCCCGGGGACGCGCAGCATGATTGCGCGTTTTTTGCAGCGCGTCATGCCTCTTCACCAAGGAAAGGGGCGGAGTCGACCCGGTCAGCCTTGCGGATTCCGCATGTGATGCATGCTGAAATCCGATAACGGGCCCGGAAAATCCGGGGTCAGATCACGTTCCGCTCCAGCAGCGGGCGGTTCTCGACCAGCCGCGCGAAGCCGAGATCGGCGAGATCCAGGCTGCGATAGGCCCCCTCGACAATCAGTTCCGCCAGCCCGCGCCCGACCGCCGGGGATTGCTGCAGGCCATGGCCGGAAAAGCCGCAGGCGAGATAGCCATTCGCAAGATCGCCCAGACGTCCGACCACGGCATTGTGGTCGAGCAGGTTCATGTCGTAATGGCCGGCCCAGGCCCGCCCCGGGCGGATGGCCTCGAAGGCGGGGATGCGCGTCGCCAGGGCGGGCCAGATCACCTCCTCGAAAATCGGCCAGTCCACGTCGAAATCATGGGCGAAATCGACCGGCTCGGGCTCATCCGGGGAATAGCCGGTGATGAACCCGGTACCTTCCGGCCGCCACCAGACGCCGGTCGTATCGATGATCAGCGGATGAGCCGGGAATTCGCCCTTGGCCGCGAAAGAGAAGACCGAGCGCTTCTTGGCATAGACGGGCACCGGGAAGCCGGCCTTCTCGCAGAGCCCGCGCGCGCCGGAGGCGCCGGCTGCATTGACGAAGGCACCGCAGGCGAGGGTCTCGCCGGAATCGAGCGTCACCGCATCGATCCGGCCCGCCTTCCCCTGCAGGTCAACAACCCGGGCCTGCCGGTATTCCACACCGGCGGCGCGGGCGGCCTTGCGGAAAGCCTGCATCAGGCCGTAGCCATCGAACCAGCCCTCGCCGGCAAGGCCGAGCGAGCCAAGGGCGACATCCTCGGTCGAGAGATAGGGGAATCCGGCCTGCAATTCCGCCGGATCGAGCAGGGCAATCCGGGCGCCGAGCCGGGTCTGGTCGGCATTGTTGGCCCCGAAGACGTCGCGGGCCGATTCAGCGCCGAGATAGAGATAGCCACCTTCATGCAGGCCGATTTCCGGCTTTTCGCCCGCAACGGCCAGCCTGTCGCCGATCTCGCGCAGGAAGCCGATGCCATAGAGCGAGATGGCGATGTTCACGGGCTGCGAGAATTGCTGGCGGATCGACCCGGCCGAGAGTGCGGAAGCCGAGAACTGGTAGCTGGGATCAGGCTCGATCACCACGATCCGGCCACGGAAGCCGGGATGGGTGGCAAGGTGCCAGGCGATGGAGGAGCCGATCACGGCGCCTCCGGCAATCACGATATCGGCTGTGTCCGTCATGGAATTTCCACCCGGTTGGCCCGGGCCGATCAGGATGGCAGGAGATTTCCCGCTTCTTCGCGTGTTTCGCGGCGGTTTCAAAGCGAATTCTCCCTGAGTGCTGCGAAAAACCGCGAAAGAGGGCATTCCCCTGTCTCGGGGCTTGGTCTAGCGTCGGGCCAAATCGAGGTCTGCCGGCATTGCGGCATCGCGCCGGCCATTCAAGGAAATCCGTATGTCCAATTTTCTGGCCCAGGAATTCGCGTCCATGGTCTCCGCCCCGAAGCAGGAAGCGGAGATCCTGCTCGAGGGTTTCGGGCTTCCGGCCGCGAAGCTCCATGGCGGCACGCTGAAGGTCCGCTCGCCGATCAATGGCGATATGCTGGCCGAGATCGCCGAAAACAGCGCCGAGGATGTCCGGGCCGCGATCGGCCGGGCCAGCCAGGCCTTCCTCGCCTGGCGGCAGGTTCCGGCGCCCAGGCGTGGTGAGTTCGTGCGGCTGATCGGCGAGGAACTGCGCAAGGCGAAAACCCAGCTTGGCCTCCTCGTCACGCTCGAGGCCGGCAAGATCACCTCGGAAGGCCTCGGCGAAGTCCAGGAGATGATCGATATCTGCGATTTCGCGGTCGGCCTCTCGCGCCAGCTCTACGGGCTGACCATCGCCACCGAGCGGCCCAACCACCGGATGATGGAAACCTGGCACCCGCTGGGACCGGTCGGGGTGATCACGGCCTTCAACTTCCCGGTCGCGGTCTGGGCCTGGAATGCCGCCCTGGCCTTTGTCTGCGGTGACCCGGTGATCTGGAAGCCCTCGGAAAAGACCCCTCTGACAGCGTTGGCCGTCGGCGAGATCGTCGCCCGGGCCGCGCGCCGCTTCGAGGAAGAGGGCAACGGCACCATCCCGGCCGGGCTTTCGGAAATCGTGATCGGTGCCGCCCCTGTGGGCGAGGCCCTCGTGGGCGATGCGCGGGTGCCGCTGGTCTCGGCAACCGGCTCGACGGCGATGGGGCGGAAAGTCGGTCCGAAACTGGCCGAGCGCTTCGCGCGGGCCCTGCTGGAACTGGGCGGCAACAATGCCGCCATTGTCACGCCGAGCGCCGATCTCGACCTCGCGTTGCGCGGCATTGCCTTCGCGGCCATGGGCACGGCCGGGCAGCGCTGCACCACTTTGCGGCGCCTGTTCCTGCATCGCTCGATCGCCGATGCGCTGCTTCCCCGGCTGATCAAGGTCTGGGCTTCGGCGAAGATCGGCGATCCCCGGGTTGCCGGCACGCTGATCGGCCCGCTGATCGACGAGGCCGCCTTCCAGGGCATGGAGCGGGCGCTGGCCGAGGCAAGGGCCCTGGGCGCCACCGTCCATGGCGGCGGCCGGGCCGAAGGCGTGGCCGGCGGTGTCTATGTGAAGCCCGCGTTGGTGGAAATGGCCGGCCAGGCCGGACCGATGTTGCACGAGACCTTCGCGCCGATCCTTTATGTCACGCGCTACGACACGATCGAGGAAGCGATCGGGCTGAACAATGCCGTGGGCGCGGGGCTCTCCTCGTCGATCTTCACCCGCGACATGCGCGAAGCAGAGCTTTTCATGTCAGCGGCTGGCTCGGATTGCGGGATCGCCAATGTGAATATCGGGCCTTCCGGCGCCGAGATCGGTGGCGCTTTTGGCGGCGAGAAGGAAACCGGCGGCGGGCGCGAGGCAGGCTCCGATTCGTGGAAGGCCTATATGCGCAGGGCCACGAACACGATCAATTACGGCAACGCCCTGCCTTTGGCACAGGGCGTCAAGTTCGACGTGGAGGGCTGATCCGCCCTGCGCGCTCAGCTCCGGTTCTCGCGGGCCTCGAAGATCCAGGCCGCCACCGCGCCATAGATCACATGGCCCGCGAAGCTCATGAAGGACAATTCGCCGCCTTCACCGAGCAGGTAGAAGGAAAGGCCGCCGAGGGGCGCCATCAGGCCGAGGGCATTGAGCCAGGTGAAGGTGCCCCAGGCGATCGAGTCGCGAAGCCGCTCGTTGCGGTTGAAGAAGCGCGTTGCGATAAAGAGGCTGACAATGACCCAGAACGCGAAGTGCCAGAGCGTTCCGGCACCCTTGGCGAAGTAATAGGCCACGCCGAGGCTGAAAGTCAGGAATACGATGCCATCGAGCGCGAGGCTCCAGTTCTTCAGATGACGCGAGATCACGAAATAGGCGATCGGATAGCCGATGATGCCGACGGCGTAATGCAGGACCTCGCGGAGGTAGTAATTCACGGACAGCCCGAAATTGTGCTGGAAGATCGCGTCGATCAGACCGGCCGGCTCGAGTGGATAGCCCAGAACAGCCTTGGTCAGCACGCGGGCCCAGATTTCCCAGATCAGGAGGCCGACAAGGCCGCCAAGGGCCAGATTCACGATGGTGCGGGTTCCCGGGATGGTGATGGCCCGCGTGGTGGCTGGCATGGTCGAAGCGTTCATGAGTTCCCCCCGTTCCGAGCCCCGATGGCCCGTGCAATCCGTTGTGGTCTTATGCCCGTCCCGGGGCGGAAAGGGAAAACACGCTTGTTCACGCCTTGGCGAGGCCTGCGTGACATCCCGCTTTCGCAGCCAGCCCCGAGCGTGTTCAAGGCTTGCGGGGGCGCGCGGAGTATGATCCTCCTTCAGCCATGACACATGTTTCTTCTTCCCGTCCCCTCGAGGGGCTGCGCGTCCTCGAACTGGCCCGGATCCTGGCCGGGCCGTGGATCGGCCAGTTGCTGGCTGATCTCGGCGCCGATGTCGTGAAGGTCGAACGCAAGGGCGCCGGCGACGATACGCGCAGCTGGGGCCCGCCTTTCGTCGCGGCGAAAGAAGGCTTCGATCTCGGCGCGGCCTATTTCCATTCCTGCAATCGCGGCAAGCGCTCGATCGAGGCGGATTTCGAAAATCCCGAGGATATCGCGATGATCCGCCGGCTGGCGGGGGCCGCCGATGTGGTGGTGGAGAATTTCAAGGTCGGCGGGCTGAAGAAATACGGGCTCGACGCGGATGCGCTGCGGGCGATGAAGCCCGCGCTGATCTATTGCTCGATCACGGGTTTCGGGCAGGACGGGCCCTATGCGCCCCGCGCCGGCTATGATTTCCTGATCCAGGGCATGGCCGGGGCGATGGACATTACCGGCCAGCCGGACGGACAGCCAACCAAGGCCGGCTATGCCACGGCCGATATCTTCACGGGGATGTATGCCACTGTGGCGATCCTCTCGGCCCTGCGGCGGCGCGATGCCGGCGGCGACGGCGCGCATATCGATTGCGCGCTGCTCGACAGCCAGATCGCGGTTCTCGGCAACCAGGCGATGAATTATCTCGTCGGCGGCAAGGCGCCCACGCGGCTGGGGAATGCCCATCCGAACATCGTGCCCTACGAGGTTTTCCCGGTGGCCGATGGCTATATCATCATCGCCAGCGGCAATGACGGGCAGTATCGCAAGCTCTGCGAGGCGCTCGGCGCCCATGATCTCGCCGGCAACCCCGATTTCGCCACCAATCGTGGTCGTGTCGCGCATCGCGCCACGCTGGTCCCCGCCCTTTCCGCCCATACCGCGCGGTTCGGCAAGGCCGAATTGCTGGCAGCGCTGGAGCGCGCCGGCGTGCCGGCCGGGCCGATCAACCGGCTGGACGAGGTATTCGACGATCCGCAGGTGCTGGCCCGCGGCATGCGAATCGACCTGGCCCGCGCGGAGGCCGAGGCCGGCCATGTTCCCACCGTGCGCACGCCGATCCTGATCGATGGCGTGCCGCAGGTCTCGCGCCGTCCCTCCCCGATCCTGGGCGAACATACCCGGGAAGTTCTCGAAGACCCGAACTGGAAATGATGACCATGCCGCGTACCGGAGCCCAAATCCTTGTCGATCAACTGGCCAGGCAGCAGGTCACCGACATTTTCTGTGTCCCCGGCGAGAGCTACCTCGCCGTGCTCGATTCGCTGCATGATGCGGCGATCCGCGTGACTGTCTGCCGGCAGGAAGGTTCGGCCGCGATGATGGCGGATACGGTCGGGCGGCTGACCGGGCGGCCCGGCATCTGCTTCGTCACGCGCGGGCCAGGTGCGACCAATGCCAGCCCGGGCGTGCATATCGCCCATCAGGATTCCGTGCCGATGATCCTTTTCGTCGGCCAGATCGAACGCTCGGCCCGGGAGCGCGGCGCGTTCCAGGAACTCGATTACCGCGCTGTCTTCGGCAGCATGACCAAATGGACGACCGAGATCGACGATGCCGCGCGCATTCCCGAGATCCTCTCACGTGCCTTCCACGTGGCGATGTCCGGCCGGCCGGGCCCGGTCGTGATCGCGCTGCCGGAGGACATGCTGGTCGACATGGCCGAGGTGGCCGATGCGCCTTATGTGACACCGGCCGAGACCGCACCGTCGCTCTCCGCCATGGCCGAGCTGCAGAAGCGGCTCTGGGCGGCGCAATCGCCGGTCATGCTGCTCGGCGGCACGCGCTGGAACGAGGCCGCGATCCGTTCGGTCGTGCGATTCGCCGAGCGTTTCGACATGCCGGTGGCCGTGAGCTTCCGGCGGCAGATGCTGTTCCCGGCGGATCACCCGAATTTCGGCGGCGATCTCGGCATCGGGCCCAATCCGGCGCTGCTGAAGCGGATCCGCGAGTCCGACCTGGTGCTGGCGGTGGGGGCGCGGATCGGCGAGATGCCCAGCCAGGGCTATACCCTGTTCGATATTCCGGGCGATGGTGGCCGGCTGGTCCATGTCCATCCCGGCGCAGAGGAACTCGGCCGCGTCTACGCGCCGGCACAGGCGATCCATGCCGATCCCGCAAGCTTCGCCGCCGCTCTGGAAGGCGTCCATCCGCCCAGGGATATCGCATGGAAGGGGCAAGCGGCCGAAGCCCATGGCAGCTTCCTCGCCTGGACCACGCCCAAGCCGATTCCCGGCAGGCTCCAGATGGGCGAGATCATGCTCCATCTGCGGGAGGCCCTGCCGAAAGATGCGATCCTGTGCAACGGCGCCGGCAATTACGCCACCTGGCTGCATCGCTACTACCGGTTCAACCAGTACCAGACGCAATCGGCTCCGACTTCCGGCTCGATGGGCTATGGCGTGCCGGCCGCGGTCGGCGCGAAGCGCATCTTCCCGGAACGGACCGTCGTGGCCTTTGCCGGCGATGGCTGCTTCCTGATGAACGGACAGGATTTCGCCACGGCCGTCCAATATGACCTGCCTGTCATCGTGCTGGTCATCGACAATGGCATGTACGGGACAATCCGCATGCATCAGGAGCGGGAATATCCGGGTCGCGTCTCGGCCACCGCGCTCCGGAACCCGGATTTCGCAGCCTATGCGCGGGCTTTCGGCGGGCATGGCGAACGCGTCGAGACCACGGCGGAATTCGCGCCGGCCTTCGAACGAGCGCGGGCTTCGGGCAAGCCGGCCATCCTGCATTGCCTGATCGATCCGGAAGCCATCACGCCAACCACGACGATTGCCGCCTTGCGTGCGCAGTCAGCCAAACGCTGACCGGCCGTTTCCGCCCTGCTTCTGCCGGAATCTGCGCGCATCCCCCCGCATGGCGGGGCCAATAACCTCGCCTTAAGGGCGTGCAGGCAGGATGACGCGCGGGAAGGCCGGCTTTCGGGCCGGCAAGGGAGATCCGGGACGGGATGGGACGGGCAGGCGGCCCCAGGGAGCGGCGCGAGCCACGCTTCGATGACGGCGATTTCGGCAGCGAAGGCGGATTGCGCCTTTCCGCCGGGGATCGGCCCGTGAAGCGGGGGCGCGGCAAGGGCCCGGCGCCGAAGCGGAGCCGGCGCCGCGGACGCGGCTTTTTCGGCACCCTGTTCTACTGGAGCTTCGTGATGGGCCTCTGGGCCCTGCTCACCGTGGGCGGGGTCGTGGCCTATTTCGCGATGAAGCTGCCACCCATCGACCAGCTGAGCGTGCCGAAGCGGCCGCCGAACATCGCCATCCTCGCCAGCGACGGCACCCTGATCGCCAACCGGGGCGAGACCGGCGGCTCGACGGTGCCGATCTCGGAACTGCCGCCCCATGTGGGGCGGGCTTTCGTGGCCATCGAGGATCGCCGATTCTATCAGCATTTCGGCATCGACCTTGCCGGGCTCGGCCGGGCCGTTGTCAGGAACATCGCCGCCCGTCGCGCCGAGCAGGGCGGATCGACCCTGACGCAGCAGCTCGCCAAGAACATCTTCCTGACGCAGGAACGGACTCTCTCCCGCAAGGTACAGGAGGCGCTGCTCGCGCTCTGGCTCGAGCGGAACTACACGAAGGACCAGATCCTCGAGCTCTACATGAACCGCGTCTATTTCGGGGCCGGCGCCTACGGGATCGAGGCCGCGAGCCAGAAATTCTTCGGCAAGAGCGCCCGCGCGGTCACCCTCGGCGAGGCCGCAGTGCTGGCCGGGCTGGTGCAATCACCCTCGCGCCTAGCCCCGAACAAGAACCCGGAAGGGGCGGCGGATCGCGCTGCCATCGTGATGGCGAAGATGGTCGAGGCCGGCTACGCAACGCCGGAACAGGCGAAGGGCTCGAAGTTCAACACGGCCGATGCGCGCAAACGCGCCAAGCCGGGCCAGGGCAATTACGCCGCCGACTGGATCATGGACATCCTGGATGACCATATCGGGGCGATCGAGACCGATATCATCGTCCGCACCACGATCGATCCGAAGCTGCAGGCCATGGGCGAGCGCGCCTTTGCCGGCACGTTCGAGCCCCGGCGCGGCAAGCTGAATGTCGAGCAGGCCGCCCTTGTTGCCATGGCGCCGGATGGCGCTGTCCGGGCCATGCTGGGCGGGCGGGACTATGCCGAGAGCCAGTTCAACCGGGCCGTTGCGGCCAAGAGGCAGCCGGGTTCGTCCTTCAAGCCCTTCGTCTATCTCGCGGCTCTCGAGAAGGGGATGACGCCGGACACCGTGCGCGAGGATGCGCCGGTCAATATCCGCGGCTGGAAGCCCGAGAACTACACGCAGGAATATTTCGGGCAGGTCAGCCTGACGCAGGCCCTCGCCATGTCGCTCAACACGATTGCGGTGAAGCTCAATGTCGAGGTCGGGCCGCGGCAGGTGGTCCGCACGGCGCAGAGGCTCGGCATCAATTCGGCGCTCAAGGCCAATGAATCGCTTGCGCTCGGCACTTCGGAAGTCACGCCGCTGGAGATTACGGGCGCCTATGCCGTTCTGGCCAATGGCGGCACGGGCGTCATTCCCCATGTGATCCTCGAGGTGAAGACCACCGCCGGGCAGGTGATCTATCGCCGGCCGCCGCCTTCGCTCGGGCAGGTGGTCGATCCCGCCCATATCAGCATGATGAACCGCATGATGCGGGAAACGCTTGTCAGCGGCACGGCGCGCAAATCCGACATTCCCGGCCATCCCGCCGCCGGCAAGACCGGCACCACGCAGGATCACCGCGATGCCTGGTTCGTGGGGTATACCGGGCAGCTGGTTGCCGCTGTCTGGGTGGGCAATGACGATGGCCAGCCGATGAAGAAGGTGACCGGTTCCGGGCTTCCGGCCGAGATCTGGGCCGAGTTCATGCGGCAGGCTCATCGCGGGCTGCCGTCGCAGCCGCTGCCGGGCGCGCGCGATTTCGACCCGCTGGGCAGCCTGCTCCAGTCGAATGCCGGTCCGGCCGCGCCGCCGGCACCGGTCCAGGAAAATCCCGGAGCCTGGCAGCACCAGGGCCCGACGGCGAAGGAACGCAGCTTGCTCAGCCGGCTTTTCGGGCCGTAATCAGCCGCGCCGGACGAGGGGCAGCAGCGCGACGGAAGCCAGGCCGAGAATGGCCACGGAAGCGGCCAGGACCATCGGCCCCTGATCGATCCAGGCCCCGACCTTGGCCCCGACAAAAGCCGCTACCCCCATCTGGATGACGCCGAGCAACGAGGAAGCAGCACCGGCCTTTTCCGGGAAATGCATCATGGCGCCGGCATGGCTCTGCGGCAGCGAGAAACCGACACCGGCAGCATAGGCGACCATGGGGAAGGTGATCGCGTTGGGGCCGAGATCCAGCAGCATGCCCGCGACCATGGCAAGGCCGCCACCGGCCTGGAGCAGGGCGCCGGTCAACAGCATGCGGCGCTGGTCATGGCGGAGGGCCAGCTTCTGTGCGAGGAAGGCCCCGCCCATATAGCCCAGCACCATGATCACGAAGGAGACGGCGAAGAGGAAGGGCGTCAGCCGGAAATGCTGCTGGTAGACGAAGCTGGAGCCGGAAATGAAGGCAAAAAGGCCGGAATAGCAGGTCGCGGCGAGCAGGGCGAAGGGCAGGAAGCGCCGGTCACGCAGCAACTGGCCAAACCCGCCGACCATGGTGACGAGCGTCAGCGGGGTGGCGGCGCGCTGGCGCAGGGTTTCCGGCAGGGATGAGACGACCATCGCCGCGAGGCCCGCAGCCAGAAGCGCGGTGGCGAGGAAATTCGATCGCCATCCGAAGCCGAGTTCGAGGCCGACGCCGAGAATCGGGGCAATGGCGGGAACCACACCCATGATTGTCCCCATCCGGGCGAGTTCCTGGGCAGCGCGCCGGCCTTCATGCAGGTCGCGGACCATGGCGCGCGCCACGACCAGCGGCGCCGCCGCACCGAGGCCCTGCAGCCCGCGCGAGGCGATGAGCACATCGAGCGAGGGGGCCATCGCGGAGATCAGGTTGGCGATGCCGTAGAGCCCAAGGCCGAAAAGCACGACCTTCTTGCGGCCGATCCGGTCGGAAACCGGGCCATAGACCGGCAGGCCCATCGCGAAGCCGATGAGATAGGCGGAAAGCGTCAGCTGGGCCTGGCCGCTGGCGACACCGAAATGCCGGGCGATCGAGGGCAGCGAGGGCAGGTAGAGGTCGGTCGAGAGCGGGCCCAGCGCCGTGAGGAAGCCAAGCAGGATCGTCAGCGCGAAACGGTCGGTGGAAAGGGTGGCCACGGCGGATCCGGATAGGCGCGCTCAGGCGCCGTAGAGATGAAGCTGGGCGCCATGCCGGTTGAGCCAGGCTTCGGCGCGTCGGAATTCGGGATAGAGGAAAGCGACATGTCGCCAGTAGCGGATGGAATGGTTCATTTCCAGCCGATGCGCAACCTCATGCGCCGCGAGATAGTCGAGAATGTCCGGAGGCGCGAAGATCAGCCGCCAGGAAAACGAGAGGTCCCCCCGCGACGAGCACGATCCCCAGCGCGACCGCGTATCCTTGATCGTGATGCGCCCGATCGAGACCTCGAGGCGCGCGGCGTGGCGCTGGACGGCGGCGCGGAGATCCGCCTCGGCCAGACCGCGCAGGAACCGCTCGGTCCGGGTGGCAAGATGCGCCGGATCGCCATGGACCAGAAGGCGGGGCTCCGGGCCGGACATATCCAGCCGCGTCTCGCCGCGAAAGGGCAGGCTGTGCTCGAGGCGGTGCGGCACGCCACGGACGGGCAGGCTGGCCCCGGCCATGAAGGGAATCCGGGCCGGCTGGCTGCGCAGCCGGGCCTCGAGCCAGCCGCGATGATCCTGCAGGAACTGCTCGGCACGGCCCTTGCCCACCGAATAGGGGAGAGTGAGCGCGGGCGCCCCGGTCCGACGGTCGATCTTCAGGATCATCCGACGGGCATCCGGCCGATAGCGAACCGGGACGGCCACGAGGGCGTCACCGATCCGGACCTGCAGATCCGGCAGGGTCTTGGCGCGCCGGGCGGGGCGCAGACCGAAGAAATCCTTGAGAGAGGGGGGCATGAGCACTCCGAACCGGCCGAAGCTGGCCGATTCGGACGATCCCTTCAATGCCCGCTTCCTCAGCGGGCGTTGACCACACGCCTCAGCGGCTTGACCTGGGCCGAGCCGTGCTCGCGGGTGAATTCCACGATGCGCGGCGCGATGAACTTGCGGAAACGCGAGCCGTTGAACACCCCGTAATGCCCCACATCCTTCTGGAGGTGGTAGAGGTGCTTTTCCTTCGGGAGGTTCACGCAGAGATCATGCGTGGCGCGGGTCTGGCCGACACCGGAAATGTCGTCCTTCTCGCCCTCGACGGTCATCACCGCGCAGTTGCGGATGGCGCCGAGATCGATCCGCTCCTCGCGATGGTACATCTCGCCCTTCGGCAAGGCATGCCGGACGAAAACGGTATCGACAGTCTGGAGGTAGAATTCCGCGGTGAGATCCATGACGGCCATGTACTCGTCGTAGAAATCACGGTGCTTCTCGGCGGAATCACCGTCGCCCTCGACGAGGTGGTTGAACATGTCCCAATGCGCGCTGAGATGGCGGTCGAAATTCATCGCCATGAAGCCGGAGAGCTGCAGGTAGCCGGGATAGACCTCGCGCATCACGCCGGGATGCGGGAAAGGCACGCGGGAGATGCAATTGTCGCGGAACCATTGCATGCCCCGCCGCTGGGCCAGCTTGTTGACCTCGGTCGGGCTCTGCCGGGTATCGATCGGGCCGCCCATCAGGATCATGGAACGGGGCGAATGCGGATCCTGCTCGGCTTCAAGGCGGGCAATCGCCGCCACGACCGGGACGGAAGGCTGGCACACGGCGAGGACATGCACATCCGGGCCGAGGAAGCGGATCATCGCCTTCACATAATCGATGTAATCATCGAGATCGAAGTTCCCGGCGGCAAGCGGCACGAGGCGGGCATCGATCCAGTCGGTGATGTAGACCTCGAAATTCGGCAGGAAGGCCTCCACCGTGCCCCGCAGGAGCGTGGCGAAATGGCCCGACATCGGGGCAACGATCAGCAATTTCGGTTGCCGGCCGGCATTCGCGGGCAGGGCGCGGTCGAAATGGATCAGGTTGCAGAAGGTGTTGCGCCAGACCGCGCGCTCGATCACCTCGACCGTCTGGCCCTCGAACTGGGTCGTCGGCAGGTCAAAGGCCGGCTTGCCATAGCGGCGTGTCGTCCGCTCGAACAGCTCGCACGCCGCCGCCACGGAGCGACCATAGGGCGTGTGGGAGAGCGGATTGATCGGATTGCGATAGAAGAGGCGGATCGCGTCGCTGGCGGCGCGCGCGGGGCCGAGAACCGCATGTGCAGCCTCGTAGAAGAAATATCCGCTTTTTTTCATAAGCCTGCACCCCTCAGGAGTTGGCCATGCCGGGCATGACCTGGAGAGAATGTCGCATTTGCCGGTAAAGGTTCCAATGCGACTTTGGGAAGGACCGCCTCTCCGGGCGTTTCTTTTGTTCTATTGTGAACATTCCGTCACGGCAACCCGCTTCCGCGCGACCCTGCCCTGCGAAAAAGCGGGGACTGCACCGGCACGAGCCGACATTTCCGGCCTCAGGACGGGCGGATGAAGGGGCGCCGGGCCTTTTCCGCCAACCCGCGGATCACACAACCCTCGGCGTGATCGTTGATCAGGCCGGCAGCCTGCATGAAGGCAAAGACCGTCGTCGGGCCGACAAAGGCCCAGCCGCGGCGTTTCAGGTCCTTCGACAAGGCGATCGAGGCCGGCGAGACCGACGCGGTCTGGGGCGGGGCCGTCTCCTCCGGCTTCGGCTCGAAGCGCCAGAAATAGGCCGCCAGCGAGCCGCAATCGGCGACGAGATCGACAGCGCGGCGAGCATTGTTGATGACCGCCTCGATCTTGCCGCGGTGGCGGACAATTCCCGGATCGGCGAGAAGGCGCGCGACATCCGCCTCGCCATAGCCCGCGACACGGCGGAAATCGAAACCGTCGAAAGCCGCACGGAAATTCTCGCGCTTGGCCAGAATGGTCCGCCAGCTCAGACCGGACTGGAAGGCCTCGAGGCTGAGTTTCTCGAACAACCGGATGTCATCTCCGACCGGGAAGCCCCATTCGGCATCGTGATAGGCGAAGAATTCCGGCGCGGCGGCGCACCAGCGGCAGCGTGGCCGGCCATCGGGACCGGGCACCGTCCTTGAGACGGGAGAATCGGACATCGGAACCTCGCTTCCCGAAAAAGCCGGAACGGCAAGCCGGCATCCATGTTATCAGGCGGGGGATTGCGGCGTTGCAAGGCTTGAAACGTCGCCGGCAAAGGGATACCCAGCGCGCTGTGACAATTGTGACGCTGACATGACAGCGGATTCGGAGGCGGCTGGCCGAAAGACCGGCTCCCTGCCGCTGACCGGAACGGGGCTGATGGGGCCGAAACGCGATCCGCATTCCCAGGAACCGCCTTCGCCCGGTTCGCTGCCCGAACTCGCCATGCCGGAGATCGAAACAGGTCCGCCCAGGCTGCGCCACCAGTTCGCCGCCCTGCCCTACCGGATCCGCAAGGATGGCCAGGTCGAGCTTCTGCTCATCACCTCGATCAGCACTCGGCGATGGATCATCCCGAAGGGCTGGCCCATGGGCAAGCGGCCGCCCCACAAGGTTGCCGCGCAGGAAGCGGCCGAGGAGGCTGGCGTCGAGGGCCGGATCGGCAAGAAGGCGATCGGCCGTTACCATTACGAGAAGCTGCTCTCGAACGGTGTCCTGGTCCCCTGTCGGGTCGATGTTTTCGCACTCGAGGTCCAGAAGCAGAAATCGACCTGGCCCGAACGCAAGCGCCGGGAACGCCAATGGCTCCTGCCCGAGGCGGCGGCGGCGCTGGTCGGTGATGCCGAACTCGCGCCGATTCTCCGCGCCTTCGTGCCAGCCCCCTGCTGAGGGAGGCCCCTAGACGCCGGGGCCCGGGCGGCCCTAACCTGATCTCCCCGCCCCGTACCGGGTGCGCCAGAACCGGCCGAAGACCGGAAGGAAGCCTGAAGTGAGCGTCAGCGAATTCACCCAACGCATTCTTGCCGCGCGGCAGTCGGGCACCCTGCTCGAAACCGGCATCGAACCGACCTCGCTCGAGGAGGCCTATGCCGTCCAGAAACTGACGGCGGAAGGCCTGCGGGAAAGCCTGGCGGGCTGGAAGGTGGCGGATCATCCGCGGCTCGGCCCGATCGCGGCACCGATCTTTGCCGGCCTGTCGAAGGCCGAAGGCGCGCCATGGCCGGTCGAACCGGGGCTCGGGGTCGAGATCGAGATCGCGCTGTGGCTGAAGCGGGATCTGCCGCCCGGCACCTATTCGCGGACGGCGATCGCAGAGGCGGTCGAAGGCTATTCCCTCGGCGTCGAACTGGTCGGCTCCCGGTTGGCGCAGCCCGACCGCAACCTTTTCGCCTTCCTCGGCGACCTGATGGCCAATCGTGGCTATGTGATGGGCGCCGAACGCAAACCCTGGCAGGACCTGGCGGTGCCCGGCCGCGCCTGCCGCTTCCGGATCGACGGGCAGCTGGTCCATGACGCCCCCGCCGCCCCGCCGGCGCTGGATCCGCTCGGGGCGGCGGCTGCCTGGCTCTCGCGCGGGAATGACGCGCTGGGAGGCCTGAAAGCCGGCCAGTTCGTCACGACCGGGTCGGTCTGCGGCATCGTGCCGGTGCCGGGCCGGGGCGCGGCCATTGCCGAGATCGAGGGAATCGGCGCCACGCGGCTGAACCTCGTCTGATCACGCCTCCCGGGGCGTGGCCAGGCCCGCCTGGCTGCTCCGCGGCGTCGCCAGCAGGAGATGCGTCTCCGATGCCGCGATTCCGGGCGTCATCCGCATTCGGTTGAGCACCTCGTCCAGCGCGGTCAGGCTTTCGGTGCTGATCTCGGCCACGAGATCCCATTTGCCGCTGGTCGTGTGGATGGCCGTCACTTCCGCGAGGCCGGTCAGCGCCGCCACGACCCGATCCTTGGCCCGTCCCTCGACCTCGATCAGCGTGATGCCCCGGACCGGGGCGGAATGGACATCGGCCCGCAGGATGACCGTATAGCCCACGATGTCGCCGAGTTGCTCCAGCCGTTCGATCCGCGCGCGCACCGTCGCCCGCGAGACATCGAGTTCAAGGGCGAGATCGGAAATGCCGCGCCGGCCATTCTGGCGCAGCAGGGTGATGAGGCGGCGGTCCAGCACGTCCATGTGAGCCTCGCTTGATCAATACGATCAATCAGATTGCTCATTCTGATAAATTACTTTGGCATGATTGCCAATCTGGCCTGTTCATTCCGCCTTCCGATGCCGCTAGGCTCCACTGCATCTCGGGAGGCCCGGCCATGGATCGCAAGCTCAATCTCGTTCGTTTTGTCAGTGTCGACCGGATGATGCGCATCATCCTCTCGCGTGGCATCGAGGCGGTGCTGCGTGAACTCGCCACCTGCATCGAGGATGATTTCCGGCGCTGGGAGCATTTCGACAAGACCGCCCGCGTGGCCTCGCATAGCCGCGAGGGCGTGATCGAGCTGATGCCGACCAGCGATGGCGGCCAATATGCGTTCAAATACGTCAATGGCCATCCGCGCAACATGCGGGACGGGCTGCAGACCGTGACCGCCTTCGGCATGCTGGCCGATGTCGCCACCGGATACCCGGTCCTGCTCAGTGAAATGACCATCCTGACGGCTTTGCGCACCGCGGCGACCTCGGCCATGGCGGCCCGCCATCTCGCCCCTGAAGGCGCCCGGGTCATGGCGCTGATCGGCAATGGCGCGCAATCCGAATTCCAGGCGCTGGCCTTCAAGGCCCTGATCGGCATCGACCGGCTGAGCCTGCACGATATCGACCCTGCCGCCAGCCGGCGCTGCGCCGCCAATCTCTCACGCTACGGTTTCACGATCGAGATCTGCGAGACGGCCGAGAGCGCGGTGCTCGGGGCCGATATCATCACCACAGCCACGGCAGACAAGGCCAATGCGACGATCCTAACCGACAACATGATTGGGGCGGGCGTGCATATCAACGCTGTGGGCGGTGATTGCCCCGGCAAGACCGAGCTTCACGCCGATATCCTGCGCCGCTCGTCTATCTTCGTGGAATACCCGCCGCAGACCCGGATCGAGGGCGAGATCCAGCAATTGCCCGGGGATCATCCCGTCACCGAACTCTGGCGCGTTGTGGCCGGGCTGGAACCGGGCCGGCACCATGCGCGGCAGATCACGCTTTTCGATTCGGTCGGCTTCGCGATCGAGGATTTCTCGGCCCTGCGCTGGCTGGCCCGGGCGGCCGGCGAGAGCGGGCAGTACGAGGAACTCGATCTCCTCGCCGATCCGGACGAGCCGCGCGATCTCTTCGGCATGCTGCTGCGGGCCGAAGCCGCCTGAGCGGGCTTCCGGCTAGCGGCTTCTGGGCGGCTGCGACACCAGATAAGCCGAGATGGCATCGGTCAGCCGCGTTGCCTTGGCAAGGTTATCGGCATTCGAGACCATCAGCGCCGCGACCAGCGCCTCGATCACCAGGAGCGCGGCGACATTGCTCGAGGACAGGACGGGATGCGTGGCCTGGGCCACGAGCGTCTCGCTGGCCAGGGGCACGAGCGGCGAAGCGGCCGAATCCGTGATGGCGAAGATGGTCGCCCCCTGATCTGCGGCATAGCGCGTGAGATGCACGGCATCCGTCGCGTAGCGGGGGAACGAGATCGCGATCAGCACGTCTTCCGGGCCGAGATTCATCAGGCGGCCGGCCGCATTCTCGGTGCCGCCATATTCGACCACGTTGACGATGTGGTGGCAGAACGGCTGGAGCCCCAGCGCGAGGAAGCCGGCGAGATGGGCGGAGAGGCCAAAGCCCATCACATAGACGCAGCGCGCCTCTGTGAGGCGGCCGACGATCCGCGCGATCATGTCCGGCGCAAGCCCTTCGGCCGTACCGCGCAGATTGGCCAGCGTATCCTCGAGCCCTTCCCGCATCGGAGCAGCGCCCTCGGCGCGGACCAGCGCACCGCGCAGCTTCTCCACCGGGCGGAGGACGGATTGCAGCGTATCGGCAAGGGCCGCCCGGAGTTCGGGAAAACCGCCATAGCCGAGATGCCGCGCAAAACGCGACAGGGTCGCCGTGGAAACGCCGCTGGCGGCGGCAAGGTCCTCGATCGAGAGCGCGGCACCGCGTACGGGGTTCCGGAGGAGATGCTCGGCAATCGCGCGGTTCGAGGCCGAACCCGAGGCCTGGAGCCTGACCAGTTGCTGTCCGAGCGGCGAGGCGGCGAAGGCCATGTCGCTGACACCCTGGGCGTCGATCGATGTATGAAGAGATTTTTTCATATGTTGACTGTATGAAAATTACTCGCCACAGTGAAGCCGGATCGGACAAGCAATCCACTGCAATCCAACGGGAGATCCTGCATGCTGAAGCGTACCTTCCTGTCGGCCGCCGGCGCGGCCGCTCTCGCCCTCATCCTGGCCCCGTCGGCCATCGCCCAGGCGCCGAAGCTGCGCATCGGCGTCGAGGGCAATTACCCGCCCTTTTCGATGATCGCGCCGGACGGCAAGCTCGGCGGCTTCGACATCGACATCGCCAACGCGATCTGCAACGAATTGAAGGCGGAATGCGTGTTTGTCCAGCAGGAGTTCGACGGGATGATCCCGGCACTCAATGCGAGGAAGTTCGACATGATCGTCGCGTCGATGACGATCACCGAAGCACGCAAGAAATCCGTCGATTTCTCCGACCCCTATTATGACGTCCCCTCGCGTTTCGTGGCCAAGGCCGGCGCCTTCGCCGATCATTCCCCGGCCGCGCTGAAGGGCAAGAAGATCGTGGTGCTGCGCAACTCGCCGCGCGCCGCCTATCTCGCCGAGAACTACAAGGACAGCGAGGTCGTTCTCGCCGGCAAGGAAACCGAGGTCTACATGGAGCTCGCCGTCGGCCGGGCCGATGTGGCCTTCGGATCGTCGGTGGTGTCGGCCGAGGCCTTCCTGAAGAAGCCGGAAGGCAAGGGCTTCGCCCAGCTGGGCCCGGCGATCCGGATCGGGGCCGGCTCGGGCGTCGGGATTGCCGTCCGCAAGGATGACGAGGCCCTGCGCACCCGCATCAACGCGGCCCTCGCGGCGCTGAAATCGAGCGGGCGCTACAAGGCGATGGCCGACAAGTATTTCGATTTCGACATTTCGGGCTCCTGATCCCGGATCCGGGCGACCCTCGCGAGAAGGCGGGACGATCTCATGTTCCTCCATGGCTATTTTCCCGCCATCCTCGAGGGTCTCCGCTCGACCCTGCTGATCTCGGCCACCTCGCTGTCGATTGCCTGCCTGTTCGGGCTGATCGGCGCGGGGGCCAAGCTGTCCGGCTCGCGCCTTGCCGGGCTGGCGGCGGATATCTACACGACGCTGATCCGCGGCCTGCCGGAACTCGTCCTGCTGCTGCTGATCTTCTATGGCGGGCAGATCATGGTCAACGCGCTCGCCGACCGGGCGGGGCTCGGCTATTTCGACATCAATCCCTTCCTGGCCGGCACGCTGACCCTCGGCTTCATCTTCGGGGCCTATCTGACCGAGACCTTCCGCGGCGCCATTCTCGCCATTCCGCGGGGGCAGATGGAAGCCGGCAAGGCCTATGGCATGACGCAGGGACAGATCCTGCGCCGGATCATCCTGCCGCAGATGGTGCGCCACGCCATTCCCGGCTTCACGAATAACTGGCTGGTGATGATCAAGGCGACGGCCCTGCTCTCGATCATCGGGCTCGATGACATGGTCCACCGTGCCAATCTCGCCTCCGCCGCCACGCGGGCGCCCTTCACCTTCTATGCCACGATTGCTGGGCTCTATCTCGCCGTCACCACAATTTCCATCCTGCTGCTCGGCTGGGTGGAGCGGCGCTTCTCGCTCGGCGTGAGAAAGGTCGAGTTCTGATGATCGACTGGGCCCTCATTGCGGAATCCTGGCCGCTCTATCTCAACGGGCTGAAAATCAGCCTGATCCTGATGGCGATCTCGGTCTCGGCCTCGTTCCTGCTGTCGGTGCCGCTGGCCATTGCCCGCGTCTCGCCCAATCCCTGGCTGTCGAAGCCGGTCTTCCTCTACACCTATGTGATCCGGGGAACGCCGCTGCTGGTCCAGCTCTACATGATCTATTTCGGGCTGGCGCAGTTCGAATGGCTGCGCGAGAGCATCGCCTGGCCGCTCTTCCGCAATGCCTGGTTCTGCGCATGGCTGGCCTTCGCGCTCAACAGCACGGCCTACACGACCGAGATCCTGGCCGGAGCGCTTCGCCAGACGCCGAGCGGCGAACTCGAGGCTGCCCGCAGCCTCGGCATGTCCACGGCCACGATCTATGGCCGGATCCTGCTGCCGAGCGCGATCCGCCGGGCCCTGCCGCAATATGGCAACGAGCTGGTCATGGTGATGCATGCCACCTCGATCGCCAGCGCGGTGACCATCGTCGAACTCACCCGAACGGCGCGCGATGTCTACTACAACCATCTGGCGCCGTTCGAGGCGTTCGGCCTCGTCGCCCTGTTCTATTTCGTCATCACCTTCGCGCTTGTCGGGCTGGTGAAGCTGCTCGAGGGGCGCTTCCTCCGGCATCTCCGCCCGATGTCCACTCCGTCGAAAGCAGCCTGACCATGCCGAGCGAAACCATCGCGATCCCCTCGGGAACGCCGGGCACCGAATACAGCCTCACCGCGCACCGGTTCGGCCAGCGCGATGCCCGGCCGTATGTCTATATCCAGGCGGCGCTGCATGCCGACGAGATCCCAGGCATGATCTGCGCGCAGGTCCTCCGCCGGGAACTGGCGGCGCTCGACAAGGCCGGCGCACTGGCCGGACAGGTGACGCTTGTCCCGGTGGCCAATCCGATCGGCCTCGCCCAGCAGGTGCTCGGCCAGCCGGTTGGGCGGTTTTCGCTGGCGGATGGCGGCAATTTCAACCGGGACTTCCCGGATCTCGGCGCGGTGCTCGTGGCCCGATTGGGCGACCAGCTCACGATGGATGAAGGCCGGAATGCCGCGCTGGTCCGGGAAGCCTTCGCCGAGGCGCTCTGGCAACAGGTGCCGGGCACCGCTTCGCAGCATCTCAAGGCCAACCTGCTCCGGCTGGCGCTCGAGGCGGATCTCGTTCTCGACCTGCATTGCGATGCCGATGCCGCGCTGCATCTCTACACGCAGCCGCGCTCGCTGGCGGCCTTCACGCCGCTGGCCGCCCTGCTCGGTGCCAAGGCGATCCTGCTGGCCGAGGTATCCGGCGGCGACCCGTTCGACGAGGCCCTCAGCCGCCCATGGGCGGACCTGGCCAAGGCGCGGCCTGACCGGCCGCTGCCGGCCGGCTGCCATGCCGTGACCGTGGAACTGCGCGGGCAGGCCGATGTCCGCCAGGATCTCGCCGAGGCCGATGCCCGGGCGATCCTCGGCTTCCTTCGCCATGCCGGCGTAATCCCCGGGGACAGGCCGGACCTGCCGGACCTGCTCTGCCGGCCCACCCTGCTCGAAGCCTCCGAGCCGATCATCGCCCCGACCGGCGGCATCCTGACCTACCGCAAGATGGCCGGTGAAGTGGTCACGGCCGGCGAGATCCTCGCCGATATCACCGACCCGCTGACGGGCGACCGGATCCCGGTCAAGGCCCTTTCGGCGGGCATGTTCTACGCGCGCTCGGCCGAGACCTTCGTCACGCCGGGCAAGCGCCTCGGCAAGGTCGCCGGCGATGCCCTGCGGCGCAGCGGCCGCCTCCTGAGCCCATGAAGGAGTTTCCCATGTCGATGGCGATGGCCGCATCCCCGGTCGAAAAACTGCGTGCCGAAGGGCTCCGGAAGAGCTTCGGCACCGTCGAGGTCTTGAAGGGCGTGACCCTGGCCGCCAATTCCGGCGACGTCATCGCGATGATCGGCTCGTCCGGATCGGGCAAGAGCACGGTGCTGCGCTGCCTGAACCTGCTCGAGAAGCCGAATGCCGGGCGGATCATCGTCAGCGGCGAGGAATTGCGCCTCGCCCCCGATCGCCGGGGGGAGCTCGACGCCGAGGATCCGCAGCAGCTCCAGCGCATGCGGGCGCGCCTCGCCATGGTGTTCCAGCAATTCAACCTCTGGGGCCATATGACGGCGCTCGAGAATGTCATCGAGGCCCCGATCCGCGTGCTCGGCCTTTCGCGCGCGGAGGCCGTGGCCCGGGCGGAACGCTATCTTGCCCGGGTCGGCGTCAGCCATCGCAAGGATGCCTATCCCTCGCATATGTCCGGCGGCGAGCAGCAGCGCGTGGCCATTGCCCGCGCGCTGGCCATGGAGCCGGAAGTGATGCTGTTCGACGAGCCGACCTCGGCGCTCGATCCCGAACTGGTGGGCGAGGTGCTCCGCGTGATGCGCTCGCTGGCCGAGGAAGGCCGGACCATGCTGGTCGTGACCCACGAGATGGGTTTTGCCCGCGAAGTGGCCAGCCGGGTGATCTTCCTCCATCGCGGCGTGATCGAGGAAGAGGGCCCGCCCGGGCAGGTCCTCTCGAATCCGAGCAGCGAAAGGCTGCAGAGCTTCCTCGCCAACAGCCTGAAATAGGCCGTCCGGGCCTCAGGCCGGGAGAACGATCACCTTCGTCTTGACCGGCGTCCGGTCATAGAGGTCGATCATGTCCTGCGTCAGCAGGCCCGTGCACCCGCTCGTCACGCCGCTGCCGATCGATTCCGGATCGCTGGTGCTGTAGAGCGTGTAGAGCGTGTAGACGCCGTTCTGGTACAGGTAGAGCGTGCGGGCCCCGAGCGGATTTTCCGGCCCGCCGGGCATGCCGCGGGCATATTTGGCGACTTCCGGCTGGCGCTTGATCATTTCCTTCGGCGGCGTCCAGGTCGGCCATTCGGCCTTGCGGCCGATATAGGCCTCGCCGCTCCAGAGGAAGCCCTCGCGGCCGACATTGGCGCCGTAGCGGGTGGCATTGCCCTCCCCCTCGATCCGGTAGACGTAGAAATTCGAGGGATCGACGATGATCGTGCCAGGCGCCTCGTTGGTCTCGTAGCGCACGGTCCGGCGGAAATATTTCGGATCGACCTGGCTGATATCAACGGCGGGAATGGGAAACCGCTTGTCCGGCACGGCACCATAGAGCTTCTCCGCTTCGGCGAGGCTCATGCCGTCATTGGTGACGCAGCCGCCCAGAGCCAGCGCGCCGATCCCGGCCGTGGCGCCGAGGAGGAACGAACGGCGATGGAGAATGCCCGGCTCCCGCGCGGCACGGACAGCCCCGTCCAGCGCTTCGGCATCCCTGATTTCCTTGCCCGTGACGATCATCGTGGGTTTTCCCTTGTCTCGCTACTCGACCAGAGGAAACTCCGGTACGCACGGTTTCACCAACATTTCCGGTCAATTTTGCCGCCAGATGACGCGATTGGCAAGACCGGGGGTTTTGGGGTCTCACGGCGGCGCTGATAGGTCTGGCGGACAGGGAGGGATTCGAACCCTCGATAGAGTTGCCCCTATACACGCGTTCCAGGCGTGCGCCTTCAACCACTCGGCCACCTGTCCGTGCGCGCGCCGGGAAGGCGCGGGTCTTGCGCCGCATGACAGCGCAAGCCCGGCCTTATGACGGGGCGCGGCGGAAAATGCAAGGCTCGCGAGGCGCCTGCTCGCGATGGTTTCACGTTTGGTTGACAGGGGTTGCGCCTAACGCACGGGAGCCCCAGCTTGGGACGACCAATCGAGAGGGGAATCCGATGTTTTTCCGCAAGAAGTCCGAAATGCCGACGGCCGCCACCGCCCTGCCGGGCCGTGAGGTGCCGATTCCCGCGGCCAGCCGGCACCATGTGCTCGGCCAGCCCCTGCAGGGGCCCTATCCCGAGGGGCTCGAGGTGGCGGTTTTCGGGCTGGGCTGCTTCTGGGGTGCGGAACGCAAGTTCTGGCAGCTCGGGCAGGGGATCTGGACCACGGCGGTCGGCTATGCGGCCGGCTACACGCCCAACCCGACCTATGAGGAGGTCTGCTCCGGGCTGACCGGCCATAACGAAGTCGTGCTGGTTGTGCATGACCCGGCCCAGATCAGCTACGACATGCTGCTGAAGACCTTCTGGGAGAGCCATGATCCCACCCAGGGCATGCGGCAAGGCAATGATACCGGCACGCAATACCGCTCCGGCATCTATGTCACCTCGCCGGCGCAGCGCCAGGCGGCGGAAGCCTCGCTGGCCGCCTTCCAGGCTGCGCTGGAAACGCGCGGCTACGGGCGGATCACCACCGAGATCCGCGATGCGGGACCGTTCTACTTCGCCGAGGCCTATCACCAGCAATATCTCGCCAAGAATCCGGGCGGCTATTGCGGGCTCGGCGGCACCGGCGTGTCCTGCCCGATCGGGCTGGCCAGGGTCTCGGGCTGAAGCGCCAAAGGCGCGTCCCGCTTCTCAACGGCCGCGCCCGATGCTATGGGCTCCCGGTCCGTCCTGGACCGGGGGTCATCATGATCGAACGCGTGCTCGAACAATTCCTCTTCCGGAGCCGGTGGCTGCTGGCCCCGTTCTACGTGATGCTGGTGGTCGCGCTCTGCGTGCTGCTGCTCAAGGCCGGGCAGGAAACGGTCCATTTCGTCGTCCATGCGCTGAAGGCCACGGAATCAGATGTGATCCTCGGCGTCCTCGCCCTGGTCGACCTGACGCTGACAGGCTCGCTCATCATCATCGTGATCTTCTCGGGCTACGAGAATTTCGTCTCGAAGATCGAGGTCGAGGATGCGAAGGACTGGCCGGAATGGATGGGCAAGATCGATTTCTCGGGGCTCAAGCTCAAGCTCCTGTCCTCGATCGTCGCGATTTCCGGCATCCAGGTTCTCAAGGCCTTCATGAATGTGAAGAATACCAGCGACCGGGACCTGATCTGGCTCGTGGTGATCCATATGGTCTTCGTCGGTTCGGGCCTTCTTATGGCCCTGACGGACCGGATTACCGGCGACGCCAAGAATCATTGAAGCCAAGAATCATTGAAGCCAAGAATCATTGAAATCAGGAACCCTTGATACCAGGAACGGCGACAGCCCCTGAACCGGGGCTGCGCGGGGCGCTGTCGCCTTCAGGCTGCGCGCGAGGTGGTCTCCGAGGTCAGGATCGCATAGATCGCCCCGGCATCGTCTGTCTGGCGTAGTTTCTGCGGCACGCCAGGCGCCCGGAAAAGCCGCGCGATGCGCGCCAGCGCCTGGAGATGATCGGCCCCGGCTTCCTCGGGTGCGAGCAGCACGAAGACCAGATCGACCGGCTCGCCATCCAGCGCCTCGAAATCGACCGGCCGGGCCAACTGGGCGAAGAAGCCGACCAGCCGGTCGAGGCCGGCCATGCGGCCATGCGGGATGGCAATGCCCTGCCCGATCGCCGTCGTGCCCAACCGCTCACGCTGGAGCAGGGTTTCGAAGACCAGACGCTCGTTCAGCCCGGCTACCCGCGCGATATGGCCAGCGAGATCCTGGAGGATCTGCTTCTTGCCATTCCCCTTGAGGCCGGCCAGCACCGATTCGGGCGTGATCAGAGAGGTGATCGTCATGGGCACCCTCTAAGCAGAATGCGTGCCGGAAGGCCAGAGCCAAGTCGGCCCTGACCCCGGCGGGGGGAACTCATCCGATATCAACCCAGCCATAGTGCCCGTCCTCGCGCCGGTAGAGCACGTTGATGCGCTCGGTACCGGCATTGCGGAAGACGAGTACGGGCGCCGTGCCCTTCTCGAAGGCGGCCACCGCGCCGGTGATGGAGAGGCGGGAGGCGCCGGCCAGAGGCTCGGCAATGATGGCCGCGCCGGCACCCGTCACCTCGATCACGTCATCATCGGCATCGTCATGGCCATTGACCATCGGGGCCGACATCCCGGCGAAATCCGTGGCAATGAGGCGATCCGCGCCATGCCGGTCACGCTTGCGCTTGAAGCGGCGGAGCTGCTTGGCGATCCGCTCGATGGCGATGCCGACGCTCTGGTAGGCATCGGTCGCCTCGCCCGTGACATGCATAACCGGACCGTGATCGAAATGGACAGCGCATTCGGTCTTGAAGCCGATCCCGTCCTTCGCGACGGTGACATGACCCGAATAGCCGGCATCGACATATTTGCGCACCGCATCGTTGAGCCGATATTCGGCCTGTGCCCTGAGCACATCGCCGAGATCGATATTCTTGCCGGAAACACGTATCGCCATGGATTGAACCTCTGAAAGGGACTGGCCTCCCGCGCGGGGGGCCGATTCGGGTGCGATGTGGCCATTCCGGCCACAGGGTTCCGTGAGGGATGCTGCGCCTGATTCCTCCTCTGGTTCTGGAAGGAGAGGCTACGACCGGGCTTCCCGCAAAGTCAACGACAGGCCGTGCTGCCCTGCAACAGGGCGCTGCCCGCAAACCGGGCGTCGTGACGGAAAAACCGGCAAAAAGGCCGGCTGAAAGGGAGCCGCACGCCTCAGCTGGCGCGGGTGCGCGGCAGGGCGGCCATCTTTTCGCGGCGGCGCACCGAGGACGAGGCAATGCCGAGGCCTTCCCGATACTTGGCGACTGTCCGGCGGGCAATGTCGATCCCCATGCCGCGCAGCTTGTCGACGATGGCATCGTCGGAGAGCACCGCCTGGGCCTCCTCCTGGTCGATCAGCTGCTTGATCCGGAACCGGACCGCCTCGGAAGAGACCGAAGCCCCGCCATCGGACGAGGCGATCGCCGTGGTGAAGAAATACTTCATCTCGAACAGGCCGCGCGGCGTCGACATGAACTTGTTGGCGGTGACGCGGCTGATGGTGGATTCATGCAGGGATACCGCATCCGCGATCATCTTCAGGTTGAGCGGTCGCAAATGGGCGACGCCATAGGTGAAGAAGGCATCCTGCTGGCGGACGATCTCGCTGGCCACCTTGAGGATGGTCCGGGCGCGCTGCTCGAGGCTGCGGACGATCCAGTTGGCATTGGTCCAGGCCTCGTCGATGAAGGCCCGCACTTCCTTCTCGGCGCCCTTGCCCGAGACGCGGGCATAGAAGGTCTTGTTGGCGACAACCCGGGGCAGGGCATCGGAATTGAGATCGACCTGCCAGCCGCCATCGGGCGTCGCGCGGACGAAGACATCCGGCGTGACGGGATCGACCGGATTGGCGCCGAAGATCAGGCCCGGCTTCGGATCGAGGCGGCGGATCTCGGCGATCATGTCGGCAAGGTCTTCCTCGTCGACGCCGCAGATGCGCCGGAGCTGGCCGAATTCGCGCTTGGCCAGCAGGTCGAGATGGTCGACCAAAGCCGCCATGGCCGGGTCCAGCCGGTTCTTCTCACGAAGCTGGATCCGGAGGCATTCGGCGAGATTGCGCGCGCCGATCCCGACGGGATCGAAGCCCTGGACGATCTCCAGGGCCAGCTGGCAGCGGGATTCCGGAATGCCGAGGCGCTGGCTCATGTCGGCGAGCGATTCGAGCAGGTAGCCGGTCTGGTCGACCTGGTCGATCATCTGGGCCGCGATCATGCGGGTGAGATCGTCGGTATCGGTACAGCCGAGCTGGTTCTCGAGATGCTGGTGCAGCGTCGTGGCGCTGGCACAGAAGGCCTCGAGATTGTGGTCGTCATCATCGAGCGAGGCGCCCTTGCCGCTGCCGCCGGAAAGGTTCCAGAATGGCGAATCAGGCTGGGGCAGCGCCTGGTCGGGCACGGCCTCGTCGGGGAAGGCATTCTCGAAATCGGTGCCGGTCTCGCGTTCAAGCGTGGCCCGGTCGGCGGGAAGGTCCTCGCGCGCCCAGTCTCCCGGTTCGGCCGTCGTGGCGGTCGTATCCGGCCGCTCCTCCTGCATCAGGGGCGTGTCATCGGCCCGGGCATCGCGCTCGAGAAGCGGGTTCTTCTCGAGTTCGGCCTCGACATAATCCTGCAGTTCGTTGGTCGAGAATTGCAGGAGCTTGATCGCCTGCAGGAGCTGCGGCGTCATGACCAGAGACTGGCTCTGGCGCATCATCAGTTTTTGACTGATCGACATCCCGCTTTACCGCCTGCCTGTCCCTGCCGTGCGGCGCATCGAATCGGCCCGCCTTCGTGTTCGGCACAGATATTGCACACTTTGCTTGCGCAAACGTGAAGTGCAAGCGTGAAGTTGGGTTAATGCTGCGCTGCGTCAAGACTCCGCAGCCGGGGCCCATCCTAGAGGCGGAAATCCTCGCCGAGATAGAGGCGCCGCACATCCGGCGAAGCGATAATCTCGTCCGGCGTGCCTTCCATCAGCACCTGGCCGGAATGGATGATATAGGCCCGGTCGATGAGGCTGAGCGTTTCCCGGACATTGTGGTCGGTGATCAGCACGCCGATACCCCGCGCCTTGAGGTGGAGCACGAGATCCTGGATATCGCCGACAGCGATGGGATCGATCCCGGCAAAAGGCTCGTCCAGCAGCATGAAATTGGGCCGGCCGGCAAGGGCACGGGCAATCTCGCAGCGCCGCCTCTCGCCACCCGACAGGGCGATGGAGGGGGATTTCCGCAGGCGGGTGATCGAAAACTCGTCGAGCAACGCATCGAGCTGGTCCTCGCGCTTGCGGCGATCGGGCTCGACCACCTCGAGCACCGCGCGGATATTCTCCTCGACGGTCAGGCCGCGGAAGATGGAGGCTTCCTGCGGCAGATAGCCGATGCCCAGCCGCGCCCGGCGGTACATGGGCAGGCGGGTTATGTCGTACCCGTCGAGCTGGATCTGGCCCTGATCGGCCGGCACCAGGCCGGTGATCATATAGAAGACAGTCGTCTTGCCCGCGCCATTGGGGCCGAGCAGGCCAACGGCCTCGCCCCGGCGGACATTGAGGCTGACATCCCGGACGACCTGCCGCTTGCCATAGCTCTTGCCGAGGGAATAGGCGGCCAGCATGGCGTCGCCGGAATCACGCCCGGCCTCGTCCGCGCGCTGCGGCAGCCGGGCACCGCGTATGGCCGGCGTGACGGAGGCCGCCGGACGCGTCGCGTCCTCGGCCTTGCCTCGCCCTCGTCTCAGCCACCTGCCCAGCACGCCCAGCCCCTGTCGCCCCCGCCACCCGATCCCCCGCTTATGCAGGTCTTCGAGGGAAAGAGGCAATGCCCCTGTCTCAGTTCGTCCTGAGGCCGCATTCGCCCGCGGCCTTCTTCTTGTCGTCGCTGCCGGGCGTGAAGACCCCCTGCACGCGGCCCTTCGCGCCGGCATCGACCGTGGCGCGGCCGGTCTTGACGTCATAGACCGCGCGCTCGCCGCGCTGGACATTGTCGCAATCGGAAATGATCACATTGCCGGTCAGCGTCACGGTTTCCGCCTGGGCATCGTAGGTCATGGACTTGCCCGTGGCGGCCTGCGTGCCGGAACTGACGCTGACCGGACCCTCGAAATCGATCTTGCGGATCGAGTTCTGCCCGGCGCCGGGCGTGCTGTTCCCGCCGCCGGTCTTGTTGGTGATGTAATGGACAATCATCTGCGACGAGCGGACCGTGGTCTGCCCCTGCACGACCACGACATCGCCGGAATAGACGGCGCGGTTCTCCTTGTCGAAGACCTCGAGCCGGTTCGAGTCGATCCTGATCGGTTCCTTCGAGCTGGAGCCGAACCCGGCAAAAGGCGCACCGGTGCCGCTCTTGGCCTTCTGGGCCAGACCGGGGACGGTCGCGGCGATCAGCATCACGGCCAGCCCGAGGGTGGCGCTTCGGAAGACATGGGTCATCATGGGTCCTTGCCGGGCGCCGGGGCGCCGGTCTCCTGCTTCTCCGGCCCGGACTGGCTGCCGGGATTGACAAAAACGCTGCGTACCCGGCCCTCGAAGACGAGCTTGCGCCCGTTCTCATGCACCTGCAGGCGGTCGGCGGCGACATCGCCCTGATTGGTCTTCACCTCGACGGGCTTGTCGGTCACGATCATCCCCGAGCGGAAATCGATCTGCGCGTCCTTCAGGCGGGCATCCATGCCCGTCTCCGTGCGGACGGAAACCCCGCCATCGACATCGAGCTTCTCGCCCTTGCTGTCATAGACACCGCGCGCGCCGGCCAGATCGGCCCAGCCCTCGTTGCCGGTCTGCATCCGGGCCTTGAGGCCATCGAGCTCGACCATGTTCGGCGTCTTGATGTCCTGCGTGGCAGTCGCAGCGTTGAGCTCGTAGGAGCGGCCATCCCGCTTGAAGCCGGAAAGGCGTGGCTTTTCCATGACGATCTTGCGGCCCTGGATGCCCACCGTATCGGTGGCCACGTCCGGCACGGCCAGGAACCCGGCCACCGTGCGGACCACGAGGAAAGCGATGGTCGCCACGGCAAGGACCGGGATCGTGCGCCGCCAGAACCTCACGCGCCGGGAATGGCGCGCCGCGGCCCGGAAAGCGGGGTGATCATGCAGATGCGGCGGCAGATCGGCATCGGGGCGCGCCGCGAAAAGCCGGCCGAACCAGCCTGGCTCCCGTCCTGTCGCTATGTCGCCCGTGATGGCCATCGCCTGGTTCCGTCCTTCATGCGCTTCCGGTGCCGGAGGATATGGGGAACAAACACGCCAATTTCTTGTCGGTCCGCCTCAGCTATGCGCGAAGATATCCGTTTCCGGCCAGCCATCCAGATCCAGCTGGGCGCGGGCCGGCAGAAACTCGAAGCAGGACTGGGCCAAGGCCGTGCGGTTCTCGCGCGCCAGCATGGCATCGAACTTCGCCTTGAGGCCGTGGAGATAGAGCACATCCGAGGCAGCATAGGCCAATTGGGCTTCCGTGAGCGTTTCCGCGGCCCAGTCGGAGGATTGCTGCTGCTTCGACAATTCGACGCCCAGCAATTCGCGGGTAATGTCCTTCAGGCCATGCCGGTCCGTGTAGGTCCGCGTCAGCCGCGAGGCGACCTTGGTGCAATAGACCGGCGAGGGCATCACGCCGAAGGTCAGGCGCAGGACCGCCAGATCGAACCGCGCGAAATGAAACAGCTTCAGCGTGCGCGGATCCGACAGCATCGCCACCAGGTTGGGCGCCGATTTCTGGCCGGGCGCGATCTGGATCACGTCGGCGGTGCCATCGCCAGTGGAGAGCTGGACCACGCAGAGGCGGTCCCGATGGGGCACGAGACCGAGCGTCTCGGTGTCGATCGCCACGACGGCGCCGGAGGGAATGGGCTTGGCGAGGTCGCCGCGATGCACGCGAATGGTCATCTGTGGTTTTCCAATGGGATGCGGAGAAGAGATAGCTGTCCTTAGTTGAAATTCCCTTCCTTGCCAAATTGCAGCGGCAAGCCGGCAAACCTCAAACTCAAATTGCACACATGCAATGGATTATCGGCGCGATCGGATTATATATGCGTCAACGCAATGAATGCGGGGCCATGCCCCAGGAGGTTTCCGATGCAGCTGCACGGTATCCATCATCTCACGGCCATCACCGCCGATGCCAAGGCCAATCATCGCTTCTACACCGAGATTCTCGGGCTGCGGCTGGTGAAGAAGACCGTGAACCAGGACGATGTCTCGGCCTATCACCTGTTCTATGCCGATGGCGAAGCCACGCCCGGCACCGACCTGACCTTCTTCGAATGGCCCGTTCCGCCGGAGCGGCGCGGCACGCATTCGATCACACGGACAGGGTTCCGCGTCGCGGATGAGGCGAGCCTCGCCTATTGGCTGGCCCGGCTCGATGCCCAGCAGGTCCGGCATGGCGCGATCCATGTACTGGACGGGCGCGCCTCGCTCGATTTCGAGGATCACGAGGGCCAGCGCTTCCGCCTGGTGGCGGATGGCGGCGCCGGCGAGGCCTTCCCGTGGTCGAGGAGCCCGGTTCCGGCCGAGCACCAGATCCGGGGCCTCGGTCCGATCGAGATCAGCGTTCCGGACGTGACGCCCACCGAACGTTTCCTGACGCTGCTCTACGAGATGCGGCGGGAGCGGAGCTACAGACGGCCCGATGGCGCCGAGGTCGTGGTCTTCGCCATGGGCGAGGGCGGGCCGGGTGCGGAATTCCATGTGGCGATCGAGCCGGACGCGCCGACGGCGCGCCAGGGCGCCGGCGGGGTGCATCACGTGGCCTTCCGGGCGCGCGACGAGCAGGAATACGGCTATTGGGTCGACCGCTACAAGCAGCTCGGCCTGCCCTCCTCGGGCCCGGTGGACCGGTTCTATTTCCGCTCGCTCTATGTGCGGGAGCCGAACGGGATCCTGATCGAGATCGCGACGGACGGGCCGGGCTTCGCCACCGACGAGCCGAAGGAAAGCATGGGTGAAGCACTGTCCCTGCCGCCCTTCCTCGAGAAGCGGCGCGCGGAAATCGAGCGGAACCTGAAGCCGATCGCCTGACGGTCAGGGTTCGAGGCCGGCCAGGATCCGGTCGATGAGCATCCTGGCCGGTTCGAGATGGTCCAGCGGGTCGCGCAGGCGGCCCCAGTCGATGGCGACGGGGGAGCGCGCCTCCAGCACGTCGAGAAGGGGCCGGGGATCCTGCGCCATCGCCTGGATCCCCTCCCTGACAATGGCGGCAGCCTGGTTGCGGTCGGAAGCGGCGGCCAGCGCGAAGGTCGCGGCCTCGGCCATGACAAGCTCGCGCGTCGCGGCGAGATTGGCCGCCATGCGGCCGGTATCGACGCGGAGCCGCGCCACGGCCTCAAGCGCAAGGCGAAGGGCGGCACCGGTTGTCGCGATGAGGGGCGGCAGGGTCAGCCATTCCAGCGTCCATGCCGCGCCATCACGCTCCGTGCCATGGATCGCCGCCTGCGGCAGGCCAGCCCCCTGCCCGGCCGCAGCCCGGCCGAGCGAGACCAGCATTTCGGCAATGACCGGGTTCTGCTTCTGAGGCAGCGTCGATGAGCCGCCGGCGCCCTCGAATCCGAGTTCGCCCACTTCTGACTGGGCCAGGCTGACGAGATCGGCCCCGATGCGGCCGATGGAAGTGGCAACGAGCACCAGCAGGAGCCCGAATTCGACGATCCGGTCGCGCCCGCCATGCCAGGGCTCTGCCCGGGCGAGGCCGAGATCATCGGCGAGCGCATCCATGATCTCCAGCCCGCGGGGACCGAAGGCGGAGAGATTGCCGGCCGCACCGCCGAGCTGGACGACCAGCAGCCGGGGCCGGATCTCGCTGAGGCGCTGGCGATGGCGCTGGAGGGGCTGAAGCCAGTTGGCCACGCGCAGGCCGAACAGCGTCGGCGCCGCGATCTGGGTCCGCGTCCGGGCGAGGCAAGGCGTCCCGCGATGCGCGCGGGCGAGTTCCGCGAGAGCGGCGACAAGGGTTTCAAGCCGGGAATCGAAGAGGTCGATCACCGCGCCGAGCCGCAGGACGAGCGCAAGATCGGCAATGTCCTGCGATGTGGCGCCCCAATGGAGCCAGGGTGCGAGTTCGGGCTCGATCTGCTTGCGCAGGGCCGCGACAAGGCCCGGCGCCACGACACCGTCGCGGGCGGTCGCGGCACGGAGGTCGCCCGGATCGATCATCACCCGGTCCAGCGCGGCCTCGAGCGCCGAAGCCGCCTCGGCGGGGATCATGCCCGCCTTGCCCTGCACGCGGGCCAAAGCCTTTTCAGCCGCGATCATCGCGCCGATCTCGGCGGCATCGCTCAGCAGCGGCTGCAACTCGGGATCATCGAAGAGATCGCCATACAACGCCGATTCAAGGGTATGGATGGCCATCCGGATCCGTCCTCCGCCAGGGGTTCTTTCTGAAACCTCGGCTACATGTCGAAGAAGACGGTTTCATTCTCTCCCTGGAGCCGGATGTCAAAGCGATATTGCCCCGGGCCCTGCCTTGCTGCAACAAGCGTGGCCCGGCGCGCCGCCGAATCGACCCGCAGGAGGGCCGGATCGGTCGCATGGAGCGCTCCGTCTTCCGGGAAATACATCCGGGTATGCAGGTGGATGTTGATGCCGCGGGCGAAGATGAGCAGGCTGCAATGCGGCGCCTGGCTCTGGCCGTTGCGCCAGGGCAGCACCGGCGGGCGGATTGTCTCGAACCGGTAGAGGCCGGTCTCGTGATCGGCGCCGGCGCGGCCCCAGAGGCCCTTCGCCCCGAGCTCGCCGCGGGCATCGGGCTGCCATAATTCAATCAAGGCATCCTTCACCGGATTGCCGAGCCCGTCATGGACAATCCCCTCGATGACAATCCGCTCGCCCTCGGCCGCGATGACGTTCAGCGCCTCGTTATGCCGCATGGCCAGCCCGGCCTGAGCTGGCAGCAGCCCGATATGGACATAGGGGCCGGCGGTCTGGGACGGCGTTTCCTTGAGATAGTTGACCGGCATCACATGCCCTCCGGACGGTTCTCGAAGAAGGTCTGCTGGCGCCCGCGCAGGACGATGTCGAAACGGTAGACGAGGCAGTCGAAGGACCGCATCTCGCCCATGTCGAGCCTTGCGACGAGCTGGTCGATCGCACGGTCGTCACGGATTGTCCGGACAATGGGACAAAGCGGAATCAGCGGGTCGCCCTCGAAATAGAGCTGGGTGATCAGCCTTTGCGCGAAAGCCTCGCCGAAGATCGAGACATGGATATGGGCCGGGCGCCAGTCCGAGCCGTGGTTCGGCCAGGGATAGGGGCCGGGCTTGATGGTGCGGAAGAAATAATGGCCTTCGTCATCGCTCATGAAGCGGCCGCAGCCGCCGAAATTCGGGTCGAGCGGCGCGAGATAGCGGTCATTGCGGTGGCGGTAGCGGCCACCGGCATTGGCCTGCCAGACCTCGAGCAGGGTGCGGGGCACGGGCCGGCCGGTCTCGTCCGTCACCCGGCCATGCACGATGATGCGCTCGCCGATGGCCTCGCCCTGCGATCCGGTTGCGGCGGCGTAGTTGCGGATCAGGTCATTGTCGAGCGGGTGCAGCATGTCGGCCTTGAAGACCGGACCCGATGTCTCGGCCGGGCCCTGATCCAGCGAGAGCAGCGCACATTTCGGCGACCGCAGCACCGAGGTCTTGTAGCCGGGCGTGTAGGCCGGCGGGTGCCAGCTCCTGTCACGGCGCATGTAATCCGTCATGTCGCGTTTCCTGTCGTTTCCTTCCGGCCGGTTCTCAGGCCGGCCTGGTTTCCGCCGCCATGGCGGCATAGGTCTGCTTGGCGATCTTGAAGGCGGTATTGGCGGCGGGAACGCCGGCATAGACCGCGACATGCATCAACGCCTCGCGGATATCCTCCATCGTCGCCCCGGTATTCGCCGTGGCCCGCACATGCATCGCCACCTCGTCATGGTGGCCGAGGGCAGCCAGGAGGGCGATGGTGATCATGGAGCGTTCGCGCCGGGTCAGGTGATCGCCCGCCCAGACGGTGCCCCAGGCGCCTTCGGTGATGAAGTCCTGGAAAGGCGCGTCGAAAGGCGTGGTATTGGCATTGGCGCGGTCGACATGGGCATCGCCCAGCACGCCCCGGCGGGTTTTCGTCCCGGTTTCTTTTCGGCTCATGACGTTTCTCCGATCGGCGGGATCATGATCGGCGCCTCCTGGGTTTGCAAATCCGAAAGTCGGCGCCGGCTCTGCCAGCCGCACGAAGTTCGCATAGCGCATCGCCCATGCCCTCGCTTGCGATGCCCGACGGGGCTCTCTACCCTTCTCCCGTTCTGGGCAGGAGTGATTCACGATGGGACGCCTCTCGACGCATGTCCTTGATACAGCGCATGGTTGCCCCGCAGCGGGGATGCGGATCGAGGTTCTGGAAGCCCGTCCCGGCGGCGGCTGGGACAAGATCGCCGATCTCATGACGAATGCCGATGGCCGCACCGATGCGCCCGTCCTGTCGGGCGAGTCCTTCCGGACCGGCAGCTTCCAACTGCGCTTCCATGTCGCCGATTACTTCCGGGGCCGCGGGGTTACCCTGCCGGATCCACCTTTCCTCGATATCGTGCCGCTGCATTTCGGCATGGCCGAGCCGGACGGGCATTATCACGTGCCGCTGCTCTGCTCGCCCTATGCCTATTCCACCTATCGCGGGAGCTGAGCATCATGGCCGGGGAAGGAACCTATCCGCGCGACCTGATCGGCTATGGAAGGCGGCCACCGCATGCGCGCTGGCCGGGCGGGGCGCGGGTCGCCGTCCAGTTCGTGATCAATTACGAGGAAGGCGGAGAGAATTGCATCCTGCATGGCGATGCTGCTTCCGAGGCCTTCCTGTCCGAGATCGTCGGCGCGCAGGCCTGGCCCGGGCAGCGCCACATGAACATGGAATCGATCTACGAATACGGATCCCGTTCAGGGTTCTGGCGGCTGCACCGGATGTTCACCGAACGCGGCATGCCGGTCACGGTCTTCGGGGTGGCGAGCGCCATGGCCCGGCATCCCGAGGCGGTGCGCGCCATGGCGGAAGCGGGGTGGGAGATTGCCACCCACGGTCTCAAATGGATCGATTACCGCGATTTCACGCCCGAGGAGGAAGCCCGCCACATTGCCGAGGCGGTGCGGATCCAGCAGGAGATGACGGGCGAGCGGCCGCTCGGCATGTATCAGGGGCGCACTTCGGCGCAGACGCTCCGGCTGACCATGGCGGAAGGAGGCTTCCTCTATTCGGCCGACAGCTATGCCGACGAGCTGCCCTATTGGGTCAGCGGGCCGAACGGAACAGGCGGCGAAGGGCCGTTCCTGATGGTGCCCTATACGCTCGATGCGAATGACATGCGCTTCGCCACGCCGCAGGGCTTCAACAGCGGCGACCAGTTCTTCAGCTATCTCAAGGACAGTTTCGACCTGCTCCATGCCGAGGGCGAGACCGTGCCGAAGATGATGTCGATTGGCCTGCATTGCCGGCTTGTGGGCCGGCCCGGCCGGGCTGCGGCGCTCGCGCGGTTTCTCGACCATGTTCTCGCCCATGAGCAGGTCTGGGTGGCCACGCGCCTCGATATCGCGCGGCATTGGGTGATGACGCATCCCCCGGCCGGTGGCTGGCGGCCCTCGCAGCTCTCCCTGCCCCTGTTCCTGGCCCGTTTCGGCGGCGTGTTCGAGCATTCGCCCTGGGTCGCCGGGCAGGCCCATGCCGCGGGGCTCGATTCCCGTTGCGACATGCTGGACGGGCTGCATGCCGCCATGGTCCGGGCCATGCGGGCCGGCAGCCGCGCGCAGCAGGAAAGTCTCGTCCGGGCCCATCCCGATCTGGCCGGGCGGCTCGCGCTGGCAGGAGAACTCACCGTGGAATCGACGCAGGAGCAGGCCTCGGCCGGGCTCGACAGGCTTGCCCCGGAAGAACTCTCTGCCTTCACCGCGCTGAATTCGGCCTATCTCGCGCGGTTCGGTTTTCCCTTCATCATGGCCGTCAAGGGCCAGAACAAGGCGGCGATCCGCGCCGCCTTCGAGCGGCGGCTCGGCCATGATTCCACCACGGAATTCGCTACAGCGCTGGAGGAGATCGAGAAGATCGCCCGTTTCCGCCTCGCCGACATCCTGGAAAGCCGCTGATCATGACCGCCATTCCCGCCGACTGCTGGGCCGAACTGGACGCCCACAAGGCCCGCCTCGCACAGGACAGGACGATCGACCTCTTCGCCCGGGATGCGGAGCGCTTCGCCCGGCTGGCTGCGCCCTTCGAGGACATGTTGCTCGACCTGTCCAAATGCCGGGTCGACGAGACGGCGATGACGAGCCTCGTCGCCCTTGCCCATCATGCCGGCCTTGCCCAGGCCCGGCATGCCATGTTTTCCGGCGAGCCGGTCAACACGACGGAAGGGCGGGCCGTGCTGCATGTGGCCCTGCGCCAGCATGACGGCACCCGGATGACCGGCGGCGCGGATGTCATGCCGGAGGTGCTGGCCACGCGGCAGGCCTGTTTCCGCTTCGCGGAGGGCATCCGGAACGGCACGATCGCGTCGATCACCGGGGCGCCCTTCACCGATATCGTCAATATCGGGATCGGCGGCTCCGATCTCGGCCCGGCCATGGCGGTCGAGGCGCTCCGCCCCTGTCATGACGGACCGCGGGTGCATTTCGTGTCGAATGTCGACGGCGCCCATCTCGCCGATACCCTGCGCGGGCTCGAGCCGGCGCGGACGCTGGTCATCGTGGCCTCGAAGACCTTCACCACGATCGAGACCATGACCAATGCCCGCTCGGCACGCGAATGGATGGCCGCCGCCCTCGGCGAGTCGGCCATCGGGCAGCATTTCGCGGCCGTCTCGACCGCGCTCGACAAGGTTTCCGCCTTCGGCATCCCGGCAGAGCGGGCCTTCGGCTTCTGGGACTGGGTCGGCGGGCGCTATTCGATCTGGTCCTCGATCGGCCTGCCGGTGATGATCGCGATCGGAACGGCACGGTTCAGTGCCTTCCTGGCCGGAGCCGAGGCGATGGACCGGCATTTCGAAACGGCGCCCCTGCGCCACAACCTGCCGGCCCTGCTGGGCCTGATCGGCGTCTGGCATCGCCGTGTCTGGGGCCATGCCAGCCGGGCCGTCATTCCCTATGACCAGCGGCTGCACCGGTTTCCGGCCTATCTGCAGCAGCTCGACATGGAATCGAACGGAAAATCCGTCCGCAAGGATGGCAGCGCGGTCGATGGCACCACAGGCCCGGTCGTCTGGGGCGAGCCGGGCACGAATGGCCAGCATGCCTTCTTCCAGCTGCTGCATCAGGGCACGGATGTCATCCCGGTCGAGTTCCTTCTGGCCATCGAGGGGCATGAACCGGCTTATGCCCATCACCACCAGTTGCTGATGGCCAATTGCCTCGCCCAGTCGCAGGCGCTGATGGTCGGGCGAAGCCTGGACGAGGCGAAGGGCAATCCCCACAGGGTCTTCCCGGGCAACCGGCCCTCGATCATGCTGCTCTATCGCAAGCTCGATCCCTATACGCTGGGGCGGCTGATCGCGCTCTACGAACACCGGGTCTTCGTCGAGGCGGCGATCTACGGCATCAATGCCTTCGACCAATGGGGCGTCGAACTGGGCAAGGAGCTGGCCACACGGCTGGCGGAGCCGCTGGCGAGCGGCCGTAACCTCGAGGCGCTTGACGCCTCGACGGCGGGGCTTATAGCGAGGATCAGAGGGGATCACTAGAATCAGGAGGCCCGATGCTGGCGCTCTCTCCCCGGACCGTTCTTCTCCCCATCGATTTCCAGGAAGGCTTCTTCAGCCCGCGCATGCCGCCCCTCGGGGGCCGCGCGTTCGAACAGCAGGGCCTGGCGCTGATCGCTGCATGGCGCGCGAAAGGCTGGCCGATCATCCATGTCCGGCATGATTCCGCCGAACCGGGCTCGTGTTTCCGGCCCGGGGATCCCGGCAATGCGCTCCGGCCCGGATTCTCCCCGACCGAGGGCGAGCCGCTCCTGACCAAATCGGTCAATTCCGCCTTCCTCAATACCGATCTCGACCTGCGCCTGAAGCGCATCGGGGCGGATGGCGTCGTCGCCTTCGGCATCTCCACCGATATGTGCGTCTCGACCACGGTGCGGACAGGGAACAATCTCGGCTGGCGGATGATCGTGGCCGCAGATGCCTGCGCGGCCTTCGAGCAGAAGGATCTCGACGGCACGGTCCTGCCGGCGGCAGAGATCCATCGGTTCCATCTGGCAACCCTGCGCAATGAATTCGCCACCGTGGCCAGCACGGCGGAGATCCTGCGGGCGATCCAGGGCTGAGCCTGCACGATATCGCCAAACGAAAAGGGCCGCGCTTGCGGCGCGGCCCTCGTTTCCTGTCCCGGTCGGGCGCGCTTACTCGGCGTCGCCCTCGGCAGCGCGGGCGGCGTCGCGCTCGGCCTTCTGCTTGGCTTCAAGATCCTCGCCGGTTTCCTGGTCGACGATCTTCATCGAGAGCTTGGTCTTGCCACGCTCGTCGAAGCCAAGGAACTTGACCTTCACCTTGTCGCCTTCCTTGACGACATCAGTGGTCTTGGCGACCTTGCGCGGGGCGAGCTGGGAGATATGGACCAGCCCGTCGCGCGCGCCGAAGAAGTTCACGAAGGCGCCGAAATCGGTCGTCTTGACGACGGTGCCGTCATAGATCTGGCCGACTTCCGGATCCGAGGCGATCGACTTGATCCAGTTGATCGCGGCCTTGATCTTCTCGCCTTCCGACGAGGCGACCTTGATCGTGCCGTCATCCTGGATGTCGATCTTGGTGCCGGTCTTCTCGGTGATCTCGCGGATCACCTTGCCGCCGGAACCGATGACTTCGCGGATCTTGTCCGGGTTGATCTTGATGGTCTCGATGCGCGGCGCATACTGGCCGAGCTGGCCACGCGGCTGGGTGAGGGCTTCCGCCATCCTGCCCAGGATATGCATGCGCCCGCCCTTGGCCTGCGACAGCGCGACCCTCATGATCTCCTCGGTGATCCCGGCGATCTTGATGTCCATCTGCAGCGCGGTGATGCCGTTTTCCGTACCGGCCACCTTGAAGTCCATGTCGCCGAGATGATCCTCGTCGCCCAGGATGTCCGAGAGGACGGCGAAACGCTCGCCCTCGAGGATAAGGCCCATGGCGATGCCGGCCACCGGCGCCTTCAGCGGCACGCCGGCATCCATCATCGCGAGGCTCGAACCGCAGACGGTCGCCATCGACGAGGAGCCGTTCGACTCGGTGATCTCCGAGACGATGCGCATCGTGTAGGGGAATTCATGCTGCGCGGGCAGCATCGGGTGCAGCGCGCGCCAGGCCAGCTTGCCATGGCCGATCTCGCGGCGGCCGGGCGAACCCATGCGGCCGGTTTCGCCGACCGAATAGGGCGGGAAGTTGTAATGCAGCAGGAAGCGTTCCTTGCGGGTGCCTTCCAGCTCGTCGATGAACTGCTCGTCATCGCCGGTGCCGAGCGTCGCGACCACGAGGGCCTGGGTCTCGCCGCGGGTGAAGAGCGCCGAACCATGCGTGCGCGGCAGCATGCCGACTTCCGAGACGATCTGGCGGACATCGGTCAGGCCACGGCCATCGATGCGGCTCTTGGTGTCGAGGATGTTCCAGCGCACGATCTTGGCCTGGACTTCCTTGAACACGGTCTTGAGCTGTTCCTTGTCAACCTTCGCCTCGCCACCTTCCGGCGCGAGCGCGGCGAAGACCTTCGCCTTGGCGGCATCGACCGCCTTGTAGCGGCCCTGCTTGTCGACGATCTTGTAGGCTTCGCGGAGATCGCCCTCGGCGACCTCGAGCACGGCCTTCTCGATATGCGAGAGATCGGTCGGGGTGAAGTCACGCGGTTCCTTCGCGGCCTTCTCGGCGAGGCCGATAATCGCGTCGATCACCGGCTGGAAGCCGGCATGGCCGAACATCACGGCGCCGAGCATGATTTCCTCGGAGAGCTGCTGGGCTTCCGATTCGACCATCAGGACAGCATCGGCCGTACCGGCAACGACGAGATCGAGGACCGAGTCCTTCATCAGGTCGAGGGACGGGTTCAGCACGTATTCGCCGTTGATGTAGCCGACGCGGGCGCCGCCCACCGGGCCCATGAAGGGCACGCCGGAAATGGTCAGCGCGGCCGAGGCGGCGACCATCGCGACGACATCCGGATCATTCTCGAGATCGTGGCTCAGCACGGTCACAATGACCTGGGTCTCGTTGCGGTAGCCTTCGACGAAGAGCGGGCGGATCGGGCGGTCGATGAGGCGGGAAACCAGCGTTTCCTTCTCGGTCGGACGGCCTTCGCGCTTGAAATAGCCGCCCGGGATGCGGCCGGCAGCAAAGGCCTTTTCCTGGTAATTCACGGTGAGCGGGAAGAAGTCGATGCCCGGCTTCGGATCCTTGGCCGAAACGACGGTGGCGAGGACGGTGGTCTCGCCATAGGTGGCGAGAACGGCGCCATCGGCCTGACGGGCAATGCGGCCCGATTCAAGCGTCAGCGCGCGGCCGCCCCACTGGATGGTCTTGCGTTGGATATCAAACATGATCTGTCCTGTTCAGGCGCGCGACGGGTGCCGCTGCGCCGGGTAGCGCGCGCCGTCCGGCCTTCCGGCCGCGACGCGCGTGGTTTCAAAGAGGTTGGGAAACCACCCGAATCCATGAGCAAGACGGCGGGACGCTTCCCCGGGCCCATGGCCCTGAAGCGTCCGGCGATCCTGCCATGGCCTTCGCCTGTTTCCCGCGCCGGGCCGGCCCCCTGCCGGTCCGACGCGAGCAGAGGCGGCATGCGCCCCTGCCCGTTCTTTCGCCCGCTTAGCGGCGGATGCCGAGACGCTCGATCAGCGTCCTGTAGCGGGGCTCGTCCTTCTTCTTGAGATAGTCAAGAAGCGAACGACGCTGCGACACGAGCTTGAGCAGCCCGCGGCGCGAATGGTTGTCCTTCTTGTGCGTCTTGAAATGCTCGGTGAGCGTCGAGATACGGCTCGACAGGATGGCCACCTGCACTTCCGGCGAGCCGGTATCGCCCGCCTTGGTCGCATAGTCGGAAATCAGCGCAGACTTGCGCTCGGCTGTGATCGACATCGGATGCCTCCATGAGGTTCGAGAAACGGCCCGGCCGGGATGTCGTCCAGCAGGGTCAGAACAGACGCGTCAGCGCGTCGTGGCGGGAGCCTTGCCCCTGCCATGGCCGCGTGCATAGCAGGAAATTCGTGAAAAGCCAGCGAAAAGACCGGCAATCGGCCTATCCGAGATTGAACACGCGGTGCGGGCGCAACTCGCCCTTGTCGATTTCACCGATGGCGATCAGCTCATGGCCGGCATGGACGGCGACGTGGCCGAGTGCTGTCGGCGCATCGCGGCCCCGGAGGATGACGCCCTGGCCGCGCTTGAGGCGCGCGGCATCGTGGCGCGAGACCTGCAGTTCCGCGAGTTCGGCGAGGCCGCGATCGACCGGCGCCAGCAGGGCGGCGACATGGGCTTCCTGTTCGGCCGGGTCGGGCAGCGTCCGGGTCAGATCATCCACCGCGATGAATTGCTCCTCGAGGAAGGGGCCGACACGGGTGCGGCGCAAAGCCGTGACATGGCCGAAACAGCCAAGGGCGCGGCCGAGATCGCGCGCGATGGCGCGGACATAGGTGCCCTTGCCGCATTCGGCCTGAAGGGTTGTCGAGTTGTCGTCATGGGCGACGATGGACAGGCTGTCGATCAGGACCTCGCGGGCCTCGAGTTCGACCTCCTCGCCATCGCGGGCGAGATCATAGGCCCGCTCGCCATCGACCTTGATTGCCGAGAATTTCGGCGGGACCTGCAGGATCGCGCCGGTGAAGCGCGGCAGCATCGCCTCGACCTCGGCGCGCGAGGGGCGCTGGTCAGAGGTGCGGGCCGGCGTGCCTTCGGTATCGTCGGTCGTGGTCTCGATGCCCCAGGTCACGGTGAAGCGATAGGCCTTCTTGCCATCCATCACATAGGGGACGGTCTTCGTCGCCTCGCCGAGCGCGATCGGCAGGCAGCCGGAGGCGAGCGGATCCAGCGTACCGGCATGGCCGGCCTTCTTGGCGCGGAAGACGCGCTTCACGACGGCGACGGCATGGGTCGAGGTCATGCCGACCGGCTTGTCGAGGATCAGCCAGCCATGGACATCGCGCTTCTTCGGGCGCTGGCCCGGGGGGGGAGGGGTTTCGGTCATTCCGTCTCGGTTTTCTGGTCGTCACCGGCGGCAAGGTCGCGGCGGACGCGGTCATCGTGGAAGATCTTCTCGATCCGGGCCGCCTCGTCATAGCGGTCATCAACGCGGAATCGCAGTTCGGGTGAAAATTTCAGCTCGCGCAGGCGACGGGACACTTCGAGGCGAAGCTCCTTCGCGTTGCGGTTGAGCGCTGCCACCGCCTCGGCCTCGCCGGCTTCACCAAGGACGGTCTTGCCGCCGAGCGGCATGACGAGCACCGTGCCGTGGCGCAGATCCGGCGACATGCGCACTTCCAGCACGGAAATCAGCATGCCCGAGAGGTCCGGATCATGGATATCGCCGCGCGCCAGCACTTCCGAGAGGACATGCCGGACCTGCTCGCCGACACGAAGCTGGCGCTGCGAAGGCTGGCCGGGATTGGGATTGGGACGAACCATGTTCCGCTCCAAAAAGGAAAGGCCGGGTCAGCCCGGCCTCCCGCATGCTCAAGAGGCCCGGAGGGTCACAGCGTGCGCTGGATTTCCTCGACGCGGAAGCATTCGATGATGTCGCCCGCGCGCATGTCCTCGTAATTGGCGAAGGCCATGCCGCATTCCTGGCCGGACTGGACTTCCTTCACCTCGTCCTTGAAGCGCTTCAACGTCTTCAGCGTGCCTTCATGGACCACGACGCTGTCGCGGATCAGGCGCACCTTGGCACCGCGCTCGACCTTGCCGTCGGTGACGACGCAGCCTGCGATGTTGCCGACCTTGGTGATGTTGAAGACCTGCTTGATCTCGGCATTGCCGAGCATGGTCTCGCGCAGGGTCGGGGCCAGCAGGCCCGACATCGCCGCCTTCACGTCATCCACGAGGTCGTAGATGATGTTGTAATAGCGGATCTCGACGCCGGCGCGTTCCGCGGATTCGCGGGCTTCCTTGTGCGCACGCACATTGAAGGCGAGCACCACGGCGCCGGTCGCGTTGGCGAGGGTGATATCGGATTCGGTGATCCCGCCGACGCCGGTATGGAGGACGCGGGCGCGGACCTCGTCATTGCCGAGCTTCTCGACCGAGGCCGCGATGGCTTCGACCGAGCCCTGAACATCGCCCTTGATGACCAGCGGGAATTCCTTGCGGCCCGCAGCATCCTTGGCCTGCTTCATGAGATCGACCAGGCTGCGCGACTGGCCCGACCCGCGGGCGGCGGCCTGATCGCGCTTCTGGCGTTCGCGGTAATTCGTGATCTCGCGGGCACGGGCCTCGCTTTCGACCACGGCGACGCGATCGCCCGCTTCCGGGGCGCCCTGGAAGCCGAGGATCTCGACCGGCAGCGACGGGCCGGCTTCGGCCACGTTCTCGCCCTTGTCGTTGATGAGGGCACGGACGCGGCCCCATTGGGCGCCGGCCACGACGATATCGCCGGTGCGCAGCGTGCCGCGCTGGACCAGCACGGTGGCCACGGGACCACGGCCGCGGTCGAGCTTGGCCTCGATGACGGAGCCTTCGGCGGCCCGTTCCGGGTTCGCCTTGAGTTCCAGCACTTCCGCCTGCAGCTGGATGATCTCGAGCAGCTTGTCGAGATTGAGCTTCTGCTTGGCCGAAACCTCGATTTCGAGCGTATCGCCGCCCATGCTCTCGACCTGCACATCGTGCTGGAGCAATTCGGTGCGCACGCGCTCGGGCTTGGCTTCCGGCTTGTCGATCTTGTTGATCGCCACGATCATCGGCACCTTGGCCGCCTTGGCGTGGTTGATGGCCTCGATCGTCTGCGGCATCACGCCATCATCCGCCGCCACGACCAGGATGACGATATCCGTCACCTTGGCGCCGCGGGCGCGCATGGCGGTAAAGGCCGCATGGCCCGGCGTATCGATGAAGGTCACCTTGCCGCCGAGCGGCGTGGTCACCTGGTAGGCGCCGATATGCTGGGTGATGCCCCCGGCCTCGCCCGAGACGACATTGGTCTGGCGGATCGAGTCGAGAAGCGAGGTCTTGCCGTGGTCGACATGGCCCATGATCGTCACGACCGGGGCACGATAGACCATGGCGGAATCGCTGTCCGGCGTGTCGAACAGGCCTTCCTCGACATCCGCCTCGGCGACGCGCTTCACGGTATGGCCGAGATCCTCGGCGACGAGCTGGGCGGTATCCGCATCGATCACGTCGGTGATCTTGTGCATCTGGCCCTGCTTCATCAGGAAGCGGATCACATCGACCGCGCGTTCCGACATGCGGTTCGCGAGTTCCTGGATCGTGATCGTTTCCGGAATGATCACCTCGCGGATGATCTTTTCCTTGGGCTCGTTATTGGCCATGCCCTTCATGCGCTGCACACGGCGCTTGAAGGCGGCCACCGAACGCTGGCGTTCATCCTCGTCCGAGGTGACGGAGGTGACGGTCAGCCGGCCGCGTGACTTCTCGGCCGCGCCCTTGGTGCGTTCCGGCTTGGCCGGGGCCGGCACCTTGACGCCGCTGCCGCGGCGCACGCGGCCCTCTTCATCATCATCCGGACGCGGCGCGCGGGGCGGCACATTGCCGATCTCGCGCTTGGGCCGCATGTTCTCCAGTTCCTCGATCGGGGCAGCGCCACCGATCGGCGGACGGCTTCCCGGCGGGCGCGAACCCGGCGCCGGCGCCTGGCCGGGGCGGGGCGCGAAGCCGAGGCGGACGGTGCCGGCAGGACGATCACCCTGGGGGCGGCCGCTGTCGAAACGCTGGCCTTCCGGGCGGGGGCCGTCACGGCGGATGCCATCCCGGGGCGGACCGCCCTCGCGGCGGAATCCACCTTCGCGCGGGGGAGCACCATCCTGCGGGCGACGATCACCGCCTTCGCCGGGACGGCCGAAGCGCGGGCCGTCGATCCGCGGCGGGCGCGCCCCGAAATCACGGGCGGGCCCAGCCGAACGCGGCTGGTCCGAGCGCATGCCGGGATTGGGGCGGGGTTCGTAGCGGCGGGTTTCCTGAGCCATGACCGGAGCGGCCGGCGCGGGCTGGGGTGCTGGGGTCGCAGCCTGGGGGGCGGCGACGGGAGCGACAACCGGGGCTGGCGCGGGCGCCGGGGCGGCAACTGCATCGTTCTGAGGAGCCGCCGTCTGGCGGGCAGCCTCTTCGGCCTTGCGACGCTCTTCCTCTTCGCGGCGACGGGCTTCGGCGGCGAGGCGTTCGCGCTCCTCTTGCTCGCGGCGCTCGGCATCCTGGCGGCGACGATCTTCCTCCTCGCGGCGGCGGGACTCCTGGAGGACCTGCGCCCGGGCATCCCGCTCATCTTCGGTGAGCGTGCGCTGCTGCGACGAGCCCAGACCAAGCCGGACGGCACTTGCCTTGGCTTCCGCAGCCGGACGCTGCGGGGCCGGAGGCGCGCTCTTTGTCTCGATGACGGGCGGCTTGGTTTCGCGCGGTTCGAAGCCGCCGCCGGGGCGGCGCTTGACCGTTTCGACCACGACGGATTTCGTCCGACCATGGGAGAAGCTTTGCTTGACGACGCCCTGCTCCACGGGACGCTTCAGCGAGAGCGTCTTCGATACCGAGAGCGTCTTGTCGCCCGTGCCGTTATTCTCACTCATTCGTGTCGCAATCCTCGACGATCGATCTGCCGTTTTGTCTGCCCGGGTCAATCCCGTGCCGACGGATTCCCAGTCCCGCGTGATGCACCCAGCGAACTGGGGTGATCCGGCGTGGCGTCACCTTCATCCTGAAAGGGAGATGCCGAAACGCCGTGAGGCCCGGCATCCGGAACCGCTCGCGGATCCGCCGGGCCATGCGCCTGAAATTCAACGAACCTCAGCGCCCTTTCGACAAAAACGGACGCTGCATCATGAACCGAGAGCGCCGCATGTATCACATGTTCCCGCCCTATGGACAGACCTAATTCGTCCGAAGCGAAGGCAAGAATCACTTTTGGGTCGCTCCGGCGGGGGCCACGGCCACGGCAGACGCCCTGAAGGCGGGCCTTTTCGGCCTCGGAGCCATCGGTGGCCTGCACCAAAGCCAGGATCGGCGGGCGCATGCCCTCGATCTTGGCGAAGCCGGAGGTAACGGCGCCGGCCTTGTTGCAGAGCGCGAGCATCTGCAACGCATCCTGCCGGAGAAGGTCGGCCGTCTGGTCGATCAGCTCGAGCGGCGCGCGGACCGGCTGGCGGAAATGCCGTGCGAAGACCTGCCGCTCGATCGCCCGTCGCAAGGCATCCCGGCGGGACGTGATCCAGACGCCCCGTCCCGGCAGGCGGGTGCGGATATCCGGCACGACGGCCCCGTCCGGTGCCCGGACGAAACGCAGGAGCTGGTCCACGGGCCGGACCTCCCGCGTCGCCGCACAAAGGCGGGTGCGGGTATTCCGGTCGGGACCGTCATCCAGCGCTTCCTCCATGCATCAGGCCTCTTCGGCCATCTCCTCGGCCGGTTCATCCTCGGTGACCCAGCCCGCGGCGACGCGGGCGGCCATGATCATGGTTTCGGCCTCGTCGCGCGAGACATCGAGGCCCGAGAGGAAGCCGGTATAGCGGGTGGTCTCGCCACCCTTCTTCTCGGTCCAGCCGACGAGATCGTCGGTGGCGCAGCCCGCGAGATCCTCGACGCTCTTCACGTCGTTCTCGCCGAAGGCCACCAGCATGGCGGAGGTCACGCCCGGGATCTCGCCGAGCGCATCCTCGACGCCCAGCTCGCGCCGGCGCGTCTGGCGCTCGGATTCAATGCGCTCGAGATAGGTGCGGGCGCGGTTCTGCAACTCGTCGGCGGTCTCGCTGTCGAAGCCCTCGATGGCGAGGACGTCCGAGCGGTCGACATAGGCGATTTCCTCGATCGTCGCGAAACCCTCCGAGGCGAGGAGCTGGCCGACCATCTCGTCGACATCGAGCGCGTCGCAGAAGAGCTTCGAACGCTCGGCGAATTCCTTCTGGCGGCGCTCGGATTCCTCGGCCTCGGTCAGGATGTCGATGTTCCAGCCGGTCAGCTGCGAGGCGAGGCGGACATTCTGCCCGCGGCGGCCAATGGCGAGGCTGAGCTGGTCATCGGGGACGACAACCTCGATCCGTTCGGATTCCTCGTCGAGCACGACCTTCGACAC
>JAIXSR010000061.1 GCA_027484605.1 Hyphomicrobiales bacterium
AAAGTTCAATTTTTCGCGGCTTAGCAATATTGGCGCCAGGGAATCCAGTGGGAATCTCCTTGTCTTTTTGAATAACGATACGACAGTTGTAACGCCGGACTGGCTGTCGAGACTGGCCAGGTTTGCCGTCCAACCTGTTAACGGAGCCGTTGGAGCGCGACTCCTCTATCCTTCCGGAAGGGTGCAACATGCTGGCATTGTTCTCGGTATTGGCGGATACGCTGGGCACGTTGACTTGAATATTTCTGGAAATGATGATGGCCCTCTTGGCTGGAGCCGCACCAACCATGCAGTTATGGCTGTGACTGGAGCATGCCTGGCCGTCCAGAGAGAAAAGTTCGAGGCCGTTGGTGGCTTCGATGAAGTAAACCTTCCGGTTGATTTGAACGACATCGATCTCTGTTTGCGTCTTTCGGAGAAGGGCTGGCGCTCAGTCTTCGTTGCCGATGTCGAAATCATACATCACGAATCGGCCAGTCGTGGAAAAGCAGGTCCGATTTCGAGATATCGCAATGAGAAAGCTTATTTTGCGCGGCGCTGGCGTTCAGCCCGCCAGAACGACTCTTTCTTTCACCCCGCGCTTTCCTTGTCGCTGACCCGGATCCATCTCGGGTGATCCGACCGTCGGGAAGGATCAATGGTTGGCTCACGCTGGCTTGTCGCCAAATCCCGCATTGCCAGAACCCGGACTTTCTTCTAGCTGAGGGTGTCGTATGAGCGTTGGGATGCTTTGATTAACACCATGCAGGTTCTGCGTTTTGCCATTGACGGACCCGTGCTGTTTACGCCCAAACGCTGGGGTGATGACAGGGGTTTTTTTGCAGAGGTATTTCGGCAAGACATCTTCGAGCGGGAGGTCGGGCCACGCACATTTTTGCAAGATAACCATTCAACGTCGCTCGCGAAAGGGACCTTGCGCGGGCTCCATTACCAACGCCCTCCTTTCGCGCAAGGCAAACTCGTCCGTGTAACGCGAGGGGCCGCCTTGGATGTGATCGTCGATGCGCGGGCCTCATCGCCAACCTATGGTCGGCATCTTGCCATCGAACTCAGCGAGGAGAACGGCCAAGTCTTCTGGGTGCCCGAAGGGTTCCTGCACGGATTTTGTACGCTGACCGATCATGTCGACTTTCTCTACAAGGTCACAGCCTACTATAGCCAGCCACACGATGGTTCGGTGCGCTGGAATGACCCCGATCTCGGTATCGTCTGGCCGTTCCCGGGGGAGAATTTGACGCTCTCGGCCAAGGATCTGGCTGCACCGGCGTTCCGTGATCTTGGTTCGGTTTTCGCGTAGCCCTCGGTCGTCAGGGAACAGTGGGGTGGCGTTATGCGTGTTCTGGTGACGGGTGGTGCAGGCTTCATCGGGTCGGCCCTTTGCCGCTACCTCGTTTCCGAATGTGGCGACACGGTACTCAATGTCGACAAGCTGACTTATGCCGGCAATCTCGCCTCGTTGGCGCCCGTCGCCAACTCGCCACTCTACACCTTCGAACAGGCGGATATCTGCGATACCGAGCGCATGCGGGCGCTTTTCGCGGCATTCCGGCCGGACGCCGTGATGCATCTCGCGGCCGAGAGCCATGTCGACCGCTCGATTACCGGCTCGCGCGCCTTCGTCGAGACGAATGTCATGGGAACCTTCTCCATGCTGGAAGCTGCCCGGGAATATTGGGCCGCGCTGCCCGGCGAGCAGATGGACGCCTTCCGCTTCCTGCATGTTTCGACCGACGAGGTCTATGGCTCGCTGGGCGAGGAGGACCTCTTCCGCGAGACCACGCCCTATGATCCGTCCTCGCCCTATTCGGCCTCCAAGGCGGCGGCGGATCACCTCGCCAGCGCCTGGGCGCGGACCTATGGCCTTCCGGTGGTGATCTCCAATTGCTCGAACAATTACGGGCCCCATCATTTCCCGGAGAAGCTGATCCCGCTGGTCATTCTCAATGCCCTTCATGGCAAGCCGCTGCCGGTCTATGGCAACGGCACCAATATCCGCGACTGGCTCTATGTCGATGACCATGCCAGGGCCCTGCGCCTTGTGGTGGCGCGCGGCCGGATCGGCGAGAAATACAATATCGGCGGCCGCAACGAGCGGCAGAATATCGAGGTCGTCCACCGGATCTGTGATACGCTGGACAGGCTTGCGCCGAAGGCGAGGCCACATCGCGAACTGATCACCTTTGTCACCGATCGGCCTGGCCATGATCATCGCTATGCGATCGATGCGACGAAGATCGAGTCCGAACTGGGCTGGCGCGCTCAAGACAATTTCGAGACCGGCATCGAGAAGACCATCCGCTGGTATCTCGACAACGAATGGTGGTGGCGGCCATTGCGCGACAAGGTCTATGCCGGTGAACGGCTTGGCCTTGCCGCGAAGGAGTGAACCGGGATGCGCATCCTCGTCACCGGTCGGGACGGTCAGGTCGCCAGCGCGCTTGGCGAAGAGGGCGCGTTGTCGGGTCATGACGTGATCCGCCTCGGCCGGCCGGAACTTGATCTTGCAAACCCGGTGGGCATCGATGCGCTTCTGGCGGATGCCCGCCCGGATATCATCATCAGCGCGGCGGCCTATACGGCCGTCGATCAGGCCGAATCCGAACCCGAACTTGCGATGGCCATCAATGGCACAGCCCCCGGCCTGATCGCGGCGGCAGCCGCCCGGCTCGACCGGCCTGTCATCCATCTGTCGACCGATTATGTCTTCGACGGGCTGAAGCCAACCCCATATGTCGAGACCGATCCGACCGGCCCGCAAGGCGTTTACGGGCGCACGAAGCTCGCCGGCGAGATTGCCGTGGCGGCAGCCAATCCGCGCCATGTCATCCTGCGCACGGCCTGGGTCTATGCGCATGGGGGAAAGAATTTTGTCCGCACCATGCTGCGCCTCGCCGCCGATCGACCGGAATTGCGGGTGGTGAGCGACCAGCTTGGCTGCCCGACCTATGCGACCGATCTGGCGCGCGTGATCCTCAAGGTTGCCGAGCAGCTTCCGGGTCGCCCAGCCGGCGATGACGGCTTCGGCAT
>JAIXSR010000060.1 GCA_027484605.1 Hyphomicrobiales bacterium
GAAGGCGGCCGGTTCGAAGCGCTGAAACTGCAAATCGCGGCCGCGAAAGAGCTCATGCCCTATTTCCACCAGCGCATGCCGCTGGCCGTTGAGCGGATCGGCGACAATCACCGGCCGCTGTTCATCATCAATGACGGGCCGGCCGGCCTCGGTGCTCGCCTGGCCGATGCGGTCGAGCGCATGAGCGCGCATGAAATCGTTGATTTTCAAGAGGTTAGCGAGGTGCCGCCGGCATCGTCTCACGATGGCAGGCAGAGCGATGAAGGCTAAGCCATTGAATAGCATAGTGAAAACAGGGCAAGGGCAGATGATTGAGAATCATTTGCGCGGTGCCTCGCGCCTGCCGGAGGCGATCGGCCGGACCCTCCCCCCCTGGTCCCTGCGCGCGCGCCGGCGGCCGCGCGACCTTGGAAATCGCGCGCGCCCTACCCCTCCAGGGGTGTCCCGTCTCACACTCACAGGGCGCGGAAACTTAAATGCGACTGGGCGGGAAGGTGTGGAAACCGCCGGGGGATCGGGGGGCGGGGCATGAAGGCGCTCTCTCGCTCGCAGCTGGCGGAATTGTGCGAGTGTCGCCAGGAGGAATTGCCGGCGGCGCCGCTGTTCCAGATAGGCTCGTACACGCCGCCCGGCCCGGTTGGTGCCAGCTATATCCGGAGCCTCGGTCCTATTGACGTGATCATGGGGCCGGCTGGCTCCGGCAAGACGATTGCCAGCATTTTCAAGGTAATTCGGTTCTCGATCGGCGCCATGCCGGTCTGTACCGACAATGTAATTCGCGTTCGCGGAACGGTTCTTCGTGACAATTTCCGGGCGATGTATCGAACAACGATCCGCTCGTGGTTCGAATTCTTCCCGCCGGACTATCACGGCGCGATTTTCACCGGCGGGCAGGATCGGCCGGCTCAACATATCCTCAAGCTCTCCACCGTCCGGACGGTCGGCGGCGTCGTTCGCGAGGTTCCGGTTGAGCTCACGGTTGATTTCTTCGCTGTGGCCGATGTGTCAATCGAAGATCTTCTCAAGGGTTATGAAACGTCCTGGGTCTGGTGCAACGAGGGCGATTTGCTCCATGAGCGCGTGATCCCGTTCGCCTATTCCCGGACGGGCCGCTATCCGCCGAAGCAGAAATTGCCGCCGGGAACGCGCCTCCCGCGTGTGGTCGCGGCGGATATGAACCCGCCGAAGCCCAAGCATCCGCTCCTTGTCGCGGCCAAGGCCGGAACATTCCAGAATCTCGAGCTTGTCAGTCCGGAGGCGGCGGCGCCGGTGGAGCGCGCGGTGAATTTCTTCACCCAACCCTCCGGGCTGTCGAAAGAGGCGGAAAACCGGGCCGGCAAGTCGTTCGAGGCCTATGCCGAAGAAGCCAGGACCGGTTCCGATGAAGACGTGCGGCGGTTCGTCCATGGCCTGCCGGGCTATCCATCGGACGGCCGGCCGATCTATCGCAAGGAATTCCGGCGGGCCGATCATGTCGCGGCCGGGCATCTTGTGCCGGATCCGCGCTTGCCGCTTCATGCCGGCTTTGACCAGGGGCTCAAGGGCTGCGCGATCTTCCTGCAGGAGGATAGCCATGGCCAGCTGCGGGTGCTGCGCGAGGTGCCTCCGCCGGCGGAAGGCTGGGGCTTTGCCCGGTTCATCGAAGCCTGCTTGCCCTTGCTGCATTCGGATTTCCGGGGCTGTGCGCCGGGCGTGTGGGCGGGCGATCCGGCCGGCTTCTATGGCGCCGATACCAAGGGCGGAGAACGCTCCTGGATGGAAGCCGTCTCGATCGGGCTTGGCCGGCGGATCGAGCCGGCACCTTCACAGGAAACCGGCCTTCGCTGGGAAGCTGTGCGGATCCCGCTCCGGACCATGATTGAACCGGGCCGCCCGGCCATCATCATCGATTCGCGATGCGAAATGCTGATCGAAGGTTTCGAGGCCGAATACAAGCATCCCAAGCGGGCCAATGGCAGTTATGGCGACGAGGCCGACAAGAATCTGCATTCGAACATTCATGACGCGCTGCAATATATCATCCTCACGTTGCGCGGCGCCGATGCCGTGATTCATCAAGCCGGCCGCGCTGGCCGGCCTGGCAACGTGGTGCCCATGGCCGGCTATTTTCAGGGCAACACGGATTTCAGCGTGTTCTCATGATTTCGGTGAGCTCGCCCGCCACGCTGCACGAATTAAGCGCTCTGGCCTATCCGGCCGGCATCGGCATGCCTTCGCATTTTCGCGCCATGGTCCTGCAGCTGGTTGTTTCCGATACGGTCGCAATCCGCGATGGGGATCGGCTCCTTGCGGTTCTCGGTTTCTGGAAGCTCGAGGAAGAACGCGAAGGCGAAAAACTGTTCGAGCTCTGGTTGGTGGTGGACCCGGAGGCCTGGCGCTGGGCTGTGGCCATGGTCCGGCTGGTGCGGTTGACGCTGCAGCGCTTGGCCGAAACTGAAACTGTCCGGATCCGCGCGCATGTTCGCGAGGGTCATCGTCCTGGGCAGAGATTGGCGCGCCTCGTCGGCATGAAAGCAGCCGGCAGCATGGCGCATTTCGAGATTTGGGAGTGGTCCAATGGCTGAGAAAGTCTTGTCTCTGGTCACAGGCGGCGGCGGATCCGCGAAGAAGGCGGCGGCGCAAGCGCAGCAGCAACAGCAGGTGCAGATGGCGCGCCAGCAACAGGAATCGGCGGCGGCCACGGCCGGCAGCGAAGAACAGGTCGGCCGCGTGCGACGCACGCCGCGCGGCCGCCGGCTCCTGCTTTCCGAAGCTTCCACGCTGGGTTGATCGATGTTTGCAGCGCACAAAGCCCGCTCCGAGGCCGCATGGGCGCATAAGGGCTCGAAATGGGATCCGATCTACCAGGATCTGTTCCGGTTCACGATCCCTTACCGCCAGGCCCGGACCATGCGCAACGGCAAGACCGAGCCGCGGATTGAGGAAATCTACGACAACACGGCCATGGTTTCGACCTTCGCCGGAGCGGGCCGGCTGCAACATGACCTGTTCCCGCCAGGCGAAAAGTTCTTCACCTTCGCGGTGGGGCCGGTCGCCAAGCGCGCGCTGACGAAGCGAGGCGAAGATCCAATTGAGCTCGAGCGCGAGCTCGAGGCGGTTGCCGATGAGCTCCACGCGCTCTTTGGCGCGGAATTCGAGCAAGCGGCGCTCGAAATGTGCATCGATCTTCACGCTGGCACCGGCCATCTTCTGCCTGTAGAGGGCGACGATGACGAGCCGGTGCGCTTCGTTTGCGTGCCCATGACGGAAGTGGCGCTCGAGGCCGGCCCCTATGGCGATGTGTGGGGCATGTTCTGGAAAACCCATATGAGCTATCGCCAGATTGCCGGCGCGTTTCCGCGCGGCAAATTCAGCGATGATTTCAAGAAAAAGCTGGAAGAAACACCGGGAGACGAAACCGAGCTCCGGCAAGAATGGGTCTATGATCCAAAGGCCAGACGCTGGCTTTTCATGGTCTGGACGCCATGCAGCGAAAAGGATGGCCTGTTCATCTTCGAGGATTCCAGCAAGGCCAAGCCGATGGCAACGCCGCGCTATCATCGCGTGCCGGGCGAGGCCTATGGGCGCGGTCCAGGCCTCCTGGCGCTTCCGACAACGAAGACCCTCAACAAGGCGGTTGAGCTCATGCTCAAATCGGCCGCTATCCAGATGCTGGGGATCTGGGCCTATCGCCCCAATGGCGCTTTCAACCCGGCCACGGCCAAGATTGCGCCTGGCGCGTTCTGGCCCATGTCGTCAACCGGCGGTGTGATGGGCGCCGATGTGCAGCGCATGGATCCAGCCGGCGCCAAGATGGAAGTGGCGCAGCTGGTTACGCAGGAAATGCGGATGCAGCTGCAGGCGCAGATGAACGATGACCGGTTGCCGGACAAGGGCGCAACGCCGGTTTCCGCCACCGAGATCATGGCCCGGATGAAGCGCGTCAGTCAGAATTACGTGGGCGCCTATGGCCGGCTGGTGAATGAGACAATCCCGGTGATCGTGCGCCGCGTCGCGGAAATCGCCCACAAGAAACGGCTGATCCGGGTTTCGTTCAAGATCGACCAGCTTCTCGTGAAAGTGGACGTGCTTTCGCCCATGGCGACGGCCATCAAGGCTCAAGCGCTCTCGCAAGTGTTCCAGTTCATCGAATTGGTCCAGGCCATCAAGGGGCCGGAAGCAGTTCAACTGTTGATCAAGATCGATGAGCTCTTGCGCGACGCGGCCAAGAAAATGAACGTGCCGGCGGAATACCGGATGAGCGCCGACGAAACCAAGGCGCTCGAGGCCAAGCTTGCCGCGGCCGCTGCAGCCATGGCGGCGGCGCAATCAGCCATGGAACAGGGGCCGCCTGGTCCGCAGGCGGTGCCGGCATGAGCGCAGCGGCCATGCCCGATCGCGAGTCGATCCCGCTCGATCGTCTCATGCAGCAAGTCGATGACCGGCTCGCGCGGTTCGATCTCGATAATCTCACCGTCAAGCCGCCGCCGCCTTCGCTCGAGGATGAATTGGTGGCCAAGGCCGCCGCGCGCCTGTTCTCGAGCAAGGAAGGCCGGGCCGTTCTCGAGTTCCTGGCTGACAAGACCGTGCGGGCGCTCCGGATGCCCATGCCGCTGGGCGTCGATGCCATGCAGGCCTATGCGCACGGCCAGCGCCGGGAAGGCCAATGCGACACGTTCTATCTCCTTCTGAGCCTCATTGCCCAAGGGCACGAGGCACCCCCTGCCGCTGAAAGGAGCGAATAACCATGACAACGCAAGATCCGAATCCCGGTGCTGGCCAAGGCCAGCCGGGCAATCAACCCGCCGGCACTCTCCCGCCGGCGGCAGGGCAGGCCCCTCCGGCTGATCGTCCGGCGGGGGGCTTGTATCGGCCGGAGGGCCTGCCCGACCAATTCCACGGCCAAAGCGATCGCGAGACGATCGACAAGATGTTTGGCGCGCTCAAGGGCTTTCGCGAGAAGCAGGCGACGGCGGAGCCGGTGCCGAAGACTGTCGATGAATACAGGTTCGAATGGTCCGAGACGGTCAAGGGCTATGTGGACACGCTCGAGAAGGTCAAGGATCCCCTGTTTCAGGGCGTCAAGGAAGATCTCCTTGCCGCCGGGATTCCAAGCGCCCAAGCGAAC
>JAIXSR010000148.1 GCA_027484605.1 Hyphomicrobiales bacterium
GATGAACCTGCGCCGCCGCGCCGCCCGCCGCATGACCGGTCCCGCCGACGAGGATGTGATGCGCCTGTGCAATTACTGGCGCAAGTTCCGGCTCGAATCGGCCGGCGACGGGCCGTTCCTGTTCGGGGAATTCGGCGCCGTCGATGCGATGATGGCCCCGCTTGCCACGCGGATCCGCTCCTACGAGATCCCGGTCGACCGCGTGACCAACGAGTATATCGATGCGATCTACGAACTGCCGGCTTTCCAGAAATGGTACCAGGCGGCGGTCGCCGAGCCGTGGAAGATCGCCTCGACCGACAATATCGACAAGCTCCGGCCCACGATGCGGTGAGCCCTGTCAAGCGCGGTGCCTGACAGAGGGTGAAAAATTTCACCGTTCGGAGAAACTTTATTGCCGTTGAAACCGGCGCCGGAAACGGGAATATGGGCGCGGCCTTTTCAGGTGCCGCGCCCGTTTTTTATGTATTCCCGTCTCTTTGCGAGGTCGTATGGCGATTTTGCGTTCCGGATTTGATCGAACCCTCCCCGATGCCCTGGCCAATCAGGCGGCCTGGGCCACCCTCCGCAGCGAGCTGACCGAGAAGCGGCGCATCGCCGCTCTGGGCGGCCCGGACAAGGCCCGCGAGCGCCATGTCGCGCGCGGGAAGCTGCTGCCGCGCGACCGCGTGCTCGGCCTGCTCGATCCCGGTTCGCCCTTCCTCGAGATCGGGGCGCTTGCCGCCGATGCGATGTACGAGGATGCCATCCATGGCGCCGGCATGATCGCCGGGATCGGCCGGGTCGAGGGCCGCGAAGTGATGATCGTGTGCAACGATGCCACGATCAAGGGCGGCACCTATTATCCCATGACGGTGAAGAAGCATCTCCGGGCGCAGGAAATTGCCCGCGAGAACCGGCTGCCCTGCATCTATCTGGTCGATTCCGGCGGGGCCAATCTGCCGCACCAGACCGATGTCTTCCCGGATCGCGAGCATTTCGGCCGCATCTTCTACAATCAGGCCCGGCTCTCGGGCATGGGCATTCCCCAGATCGCGGTGGTCATGGGCTCCTGCACGGCCGGCGGCGCCTATGTGCCGGCGATGAGCGACGAGACGATCATTGTCCGCCAGCAGGGCACGATCTTCCTCGGGGGACCGCCGCTGGTGAAGGCGGCGACCGGCGAGGTGGTCTCGGCCGAGGATCTCGGCGGGGCGGATGTCCATGCCCGCCGTTCCGGCGTGGCCGACCATTATGCCGCCGATGATCGCCATGCCCTTGCCCTGGCCCGACGGATCGTGGCCAATCTCAACAGCCGCAAGGCGATCGATATCGCGCTCGGGCCGTCCGAGGACCCGGTGCTCGACCCGGCCGAACTGGAAATGCTGGTCCCGACCGATCTCAAGCGGCAATATGATATCCGCGAGGTGATCGGCCGCATCGTCGACGGTTCCCGCTTCGACGAGTTCAAGGCGCTCTACGGCACCACGCTGATCACGGGCTTTGCCTCGCTCTATGGCATGCCGGTGGGCATCATCGCCAATAACGGCATCCTGTTCTCGGAAAGCGCGCTCAAAGGTGCGCATTTCATCGAATTGTGCTGCCAGAGGCGGATTCCGCTGCTGTTCCTGCAGAATATTTCCGGCTTCATGGTCGGCAGCCAGTATGAATCCGGCGGCATCGCCAAGGACGGGGCGAAGCTTGTCACCGCCGTGGCCTCGGCCGAGGTGCCGAAGGTGACCGTCTTGGTCGGCGGTTCGTTCGGCGCCGGCAATTACGGCATGTGCGGCCGGGCCTATTCGCCCCGCTTCCTCTTCACCTGGCCGAACAGCCGCATCTCGGTGATGGGCGGCGAGCAGGCTGCTTCCGTGCTGGCCACGGTCCGGCGCGACAATCTCGAGGCCGAGGGCAAGAGCTGGAGCGTCGACGAGGAGGAGGGGTTCAAGGCGCCGATCCGCTCGAAATACGAGCAGGAAGGCTCGCCCTACCATGCCACCGCGCGGCTCTGGGATGATGGCATCATCCTGCCGGGCGAGACGCGGCAGGTCCTGGGCCTCGCCTTCTCGGCCTGCCTCAACGCGCCGATCCCCGAGACGCGGTTCGGCGTGTTCCGGATGTGACGGGGTGCTGCAAAGCACAGCGCCCCGGATTCTGGCCTGACATCTTCTGATCATCGGCGACAAGGACAGTCGCCAGGCAATCAGGGGAAGATCCATGGCCAACAAGATTCTCGGCAATGCGCTTGCCAACATCCTCTACGGTACAACAGCGAACGACATCATCCTTGGAGAGGATGGCAATGACACGCTGTATGGCCTCTCGGGGAGCGACTATGTTGATGGTGGAAACGGGCGCGATACGCTGTATCTCTTCCATGGCAAGCATAGCGCTGACGGCGGTGCCGGAGATGATCTGATCTTCTCGGACGCAGGGGGGCATTCGATCACGGGTGGGCTCGGTTTCGATACCGTTGATTACTCCCTGTCTGCTTACGGCGTGACGGTCAATGTCGGCTCCAAATACGGCGCTTCACCGAATCTGACCTATGTGAGCTCGGCATCGGGCACGACCGACTCCGTTTTCTTCGTCGAACAATTCGTCGGTTCCAACCATGCCGATATCATGAAGGGCAACGAAGGAACCGACTGGTTCTTCGGCGGCAAGGGCAATGACAAGCTCTATGGCAATGCCGGCGAGGATTACCTGTTCGGCGGCGAAGGCGACGATTTCATCTCCGGCGGTGCGCTGACGGATTACCTGGTCGGCGATGCCGGCAATGACACGCTGATGGGCGATGCCGGGGCAGACTATATCTGGGGCGGCGACGGGAGTGATGTTGCCTTTGGCGGCAACTCCGACGATGTCATCTTTGGTGATGCCGGTAATGATTTCCTGTCCGGAGAGACAGGGAATGACACGCTCAAGGGCGGGACCGGGTTCGACACGCTGATCGGGGGCGAAGGCACCAATGATATTCATTGCGGCACCAATCTCGGCCAGCTCTGGCCGGGCACCCATGATGGTGCGGCGGATCTTGTCCGGCATCAGGCCAAGCAAAGCTATGGCGTCATCACCCACGATCACATCTACGAGTTCGAGGCCGGCAGGTACGGCGAAGACGTCCTGCAGATCTCTGGCTCGACCTTCAAATCGGTCAATGAAATCTTTGCAGCAATGAAGCAGGTTGGCGACGACGTCGTGATCAAGACTGGCCTGGGCAGCACCGTGACCATCCATGACGCCAGCATCTACTTCTTCGACAAGGGCGATTTCATGCTCATCTAGGACCGTTTGCTCAGGAGCGCGGACTGATCGGTTCCATGCTGATCCCGCGCCGAACTGCCTGCACGCTGCATACAGTCCCGCACTTCGCTGCTGACAAGCGCCACTCGCCCGGCTAATCGTAGCCGCAACCAATGGGAGGTTTCGATGGCGAGCAACAAGGTGGCGCTGATCACGGGCGCCGGGTCGGGCGTGGGTCGCGCGGTGGCGATCAAGTTCCTCAAGGAGGGTTACAAGGTTGGCCTGATGGGCCGCCGGGCCGATGCCCTGAACGAGACGATCGCGCTGGCCGGTTCGGGCGAGGCGATTGCGCTGCCGGCCGATGTGACCGATCCGGTGCAGGTCAATACGGCCTTCGATGCGCTGGTCGCCAAATTCGGCCGGATCGACGTGGTGTTCAACAATGCCGGGATCGGCGCGCCGCCGGTCCAGTGGGACGAGCTGCCGGTCGAGCAATGGAAGGCCGTGGTCGATACCAACCTGTCGGGCGTGTTCTACTGCATGCAGGCGGCGTTCCGCGTGATGAAGCGCCAGAGCCCGAAGGGTGGCCGGATCATCAACAATGGCTCGGTCTCGTCCTACACGCCGCGGCCCTTCTCGGCGGCCTATACCGCCACCAAGCATGCCGTGCTGGGCCTGACCAAGACCGGCGCGCTCGATGGCCGCGAGCATGATATCGCGGTCGGGCAGATCGATATCGGCAATGCGCTGACCGACATGGCCCGCCGCATGACGACCGGCGTGCTGCAGGCCAACGGCACCATGGCCGTCGAGGCGGTGATGGATGTCGAGCATGTGGCCAATGCGGTGGCGCATATGGCCAGCCTGCCGCCCGAGGCGAATGTGCTGACCATGAATGTCATGGCCACCAAGATGCCCTTCGTGGGCCGCGGCTGAACCCGGCATTCGACCGTGGGCAGTCGGGAAGGGTGATTGCCTTTTGAGGGGCGATTGCCTACTCCGGCTGCCGACAGCCTATTCCCGAATACCCATCCCAACAGGAGAGCCCCCATGGCCAGCATCACCCGCATCGAAACCGGCCCGCGCATGTCGAAGGCCGTCATCCATGGCGATACCGTCTATCTCGCCGGCATCGTTGCCGACGACAACAAGCAGGACGTGACCGGCCAGACCAAGCAGATCCTTGCCGAGATCGACCGCCTCCTCGCCCTTGCCGGCACGGACAAGTCGAAGCTGCTGCGCGCCAATATCTGGCTCAGCGACATGTCGACCTTCGGGCAGATGAACGCGGTGTGGGATGGCTGGGTCAGCGCCGGCAACACCCCGGCCCGCGCCACGGTGGAAGCCAGCCTCGCGACGCCGGATTACAAGGTCGAGATCATGGTCGTCGCCGCCAAGTAAACGGCGGGATCCGATCCGGGCTCACGAGGGCTGGCGCCGGGCGCCGGCCCTTTTCTTTTGCGCGGCCGGTGGACAACACGCCCTGTAGATTTCACAGGCCGGCCGGGGCAACATCGCGCGATGGACAGTTCCGCCCCGCCAACCCTGCCGGACGAATCCCGCCTCTACCGGCGCCGGGTGATGCTGATCGTGGCGATCATTGCCGCGCTTGCCATCACGCAGAGCCTCTATGCCCTGCATCTCGGCGACCGCTTCCTCCTCAAGGACGGGATCGACTGGATCTATGATGTCGCGCTCTGGGCCGTCGCCCTGGCCGTGTTCGGGCGGGGGCAGCGCTTCGAGGAACTGGCGGCGCTGTGGGTGGCCGGGGTTCTGCTCGTTGCGGCGGCGCATACGGGTTTTGACCTTTGGGACAAGATCGCCACCGGGCGCCGGCCGCAACCCTGGGTCGCCGGCTGGTCGGCCTTCACGGCGATCGGGCTTGCGCTCTTTGTCGTGGCGCTGATGTTCCGGTTCCGCGGCAGCGACAACCCGCTCGTCACCGCGACCTGGCTGTCGAGCCGCAACGATATGGTCTCCACGACGGCCTTCGCGATTGTCGGGCTCTGGGCGCGGCTGAACCCGTCGCAGGGGCCCGAAATCGTGCTGGACCTCGTGGTGATCGCGCTCAACCTGCAGGCGGCGGGGGCGATCGCGCTCAGCGTCTATCAAGATTGGGGACGCTGTCGCCTGCCTGATAGACAAACCCCGGAAAGCCATGCAACGTCCGGCGCCAATGATGCCAAATCGATGGATTAGAGCATGTTTTCGAGCGTCCTGATTGCCAATCGTGGTGAAATTGCCCTGCGCGTCGCCCGGACCGCCCGCCGGCTTGGCCTGCGCGTCATCGCGGTCCATTCCGAGGCGGATGCGGCGGCGCCTTTCGTGGCCTATGCCGACGAGGCCCATTGCATCGGCCCGGCTCCGGCGCGGGAGAGCTACCTTGTCACCGAGCGGATTCTCGACGTTGCCCGGCGAAGCGGGGCGGAGTGCCTGCATCCCGGCTATGGCTTCCTCTCGGAGAATGCCGAATTCGCCGAAGCCTGCGCGGCGGCCGGCGTGACCTTTGTCGGCCCGCCGCCTTCCGCTGTCCGCGCGATGGGGCTGAAGGATGCCGCCAAGAGCCTGGTCGAGAAGGCCGGCGTGCCGGTGGTGCCGGGCTATCACGGCGAGATCCAGGACCCGGCCTTCCTCAGGGAGAAGGCCGACCAGATCGGCTATCCCGTGCTCATCAAGGCGGTGGCCGGGGGCGGCGGCAAGGGCATGCGCCGGGTGGACAGGCATGCCGATTTCGAGGAGTCCCTGGCCTCCTGCCAGCGCGAGGCCTCGAATGCCTTCGGCGAACCGCGCGTGCTGATCGAGAAATACGTGACCGCGCCGCGCCATGTCGAGGTGCAGATCTTCGGCGACCGGCACGGCAACATCGTCCATTTCTTCGAGCGGGATTGCTCGATGCAGCGTCGGCACCAGAAGGTGATCGAGGAGGCGCCGGCGCCCGGCATGACGCCCGAGGTTCGCGCTGCCTTCGGCAAGGCGGCGGTCGAGGCGGGCCGGGCCGTGGGCTATTTCGGTGCCGGCACGGTGGAATTCATCGCGGATGGCTCGCAGGGGCTGCGGCCGGACGGCTTCTATTTCATGGAAATGAATACCCGGCTGCAGGTCGAGCATCCGGTGACCGAGGCGATTACCGGGCTCGACCTGGTGGAATTGCAATTCCGCGTGGCGGCCGGCGAGACGCTGCCGATGCGGCAGGAGGATCTGCGCATCGAGGGCCATGCCGTCGAGGCACGCCTCTATGCCGAGGAGCCGGAACGCGGGTTCCTGCCCTCCACGGGCCGGCTGCACGCCCTGCGTCTGGCGGGCGGCGAAGGGATCCGGATTGATTCCGGCGTCATCGAGGGCGGCGAGGTGACGCCCTTCTATGATCCGATGATCGCCAAGGTGATCGCCCATGGGCCGACGCGCGACATCGCGCTTGACCGCCTTCGCGACGCGCTGGCGGACTCGGTCGTGGCCGGGCCGAAGACCAATACGCGCTTCCTGTGCAACCTGCTCGACCATCCTGATTTCCGCGCCGGAAAGCTGGATACCGGCCTGATCGACCGAAACCTCGCCGCGCTCGGGGCGGTGCCGCCGGAGCGCGACGATGCCGCCGTGGCGGCCGGCGCGCTGGCGCTGCTGGCCGAGGAGAAGGCACGGCTGGCCGAGGCAGCCCTGGCCCGCTCGGGCTGGGCCGGCGATCCGTGGAATGCCGCGGACGGCTTCGCCATGGCGCCGGGACGGAAGGGCGAGATCCGTCTCCAGGTGGAAGGCGAGCCGATCCTCCTGCCGGTGGATGCCGCGGGCGAGGCCATCCTGATGGATCTCGAGGGGCCGGAGCGGAATTTCGCCCTCGTCGAGGGCGGAGACGCGCTCTATGTGCTGGACCGTGGCCGGCAGACCCGGCTGGCCCTGGTCGATCCGCTGGATGTCTCCTTCGAGGCGGGCGGGGGCGATGGCGGCGGGCTCGTCAAGGCGCCCATGCATGGCAAGCTTGTCGCCGTGTTCGTGGCCGAGGGCGAGGTGGTGGAGAAGGGGCAGCGCGTGGCCATCGTCGAGGCGATGAAGATGGAGCATCCGGTGCTCGCGCCGCGTGCCGGGCGTGTCGAGGGGCTGGCCCATGCGGCGGGTTCACAGCTGGGCGAGGGGGCCCGGATCATGAGCATTGTCGAGGCCGAACCCGCAACATGACGCTGCATCTGCTGAAACTCTGCGTCGGCTGCGAGTCCATCGCCGATCTCGAAAGCTGGATCGAGGAAACCCGCCTGCTGTTCCAGCGGCTGGGGCGGCCCTACCGGCAGACGCATACGACGCGGATGGTGCCGAAGAAGATGGACGAGATCCTCGATGGCGGCTCGCTCTACTGGGTGATCAAGGGCCGCATTGCCGCCCGGCAGCGCATCGAGGCGATCGAGCCTTTCACGGCGGAGGATGGCATCCAGCGCTGCCATCTCGTGCTCGAGCCGGTTGTCGTGCCGGTCCAGACGCGGCCCTGCCGGCCGTTCCAGGGCTGGCGCTACCTGCCGCCCGTGGATGCCCCGGCGGATATCCGGGCCGATACCGCGCCGGAGAGCATGCCACAGGCCATGCGCGATGATTTGCGTGCATTGGGCTTGCTTTAGCCTCGCCTGACCGGCAGGAAGGTCGGGGCCGTCTGCGGCCCGGCGAAGGGTGAGCGGGAGCGCCGACGGAGCGATGAACTACATCCTCTCCATGATCGTTTTCGGCGCCATTGTCTGGTGGTTTGCCGTCGGGCCCGGCCGGAAGACCGGCGAGGCCCTGTCGCCGCTGACGCGCAAGCTGGTCGGGGCTGTGGCCGGCGGTGCCGGGGTCATCCTGGCTCTTCGCGGCCGGTGGGATTTCGCGATCGTCCTCGTCTCGCTCTCGGCCTGGCTGCTCGGCTTCCGGCTGCCGGCCATGTTCGATCCGATCGGCCGGGCGCGGCGGAGCGAGATCCACACGCTGACGCTGCTGGTCTGGTTCGACCTGACTACCGGCGAGATCGAGGCGAAGATCCGGACCGGCCAATTCGCGGGCAAATGGCTGCACAAGCTCAAGCCCGAACAGATTCCGCTCCTTGTGCGCGAACTCGTCCAGACCGATCCGCAGGGCCTAAACCTGATCGCGCAGGATCTCGACCGCCGGGCGCCCGGCTGGCGTCAGCACGTGCAGTTCGATTCGGCAGCGGGGCAGGGACCGGCGGCGAGCGTGTCCGAAATGCGTGAACAGGAGGCCTATGAGGTCCTTGGCCTTGAACCGGGGGCCACCGAGGAGGCCATCCGCGCGGCGCATCGGGCGCTGATCTCGCGGTTTCACCCCGACAGGGGCGGTTCGACCTATCTCGCGGCGATGGTCAACCGGGCGAAGGATATCGCGCTCGAAGCGCGCCGCCGGGGCGCCTAGCCCGAGCGGGCGGCTCATTTCCGGCGAAAGATCGGCGGGGTCAAACATCGCGACGGATCCTCACCTTCTCAGAGCTTCTGGGCGAAACAGTTGAAGCCGCTGCGCTTCAGGGTCTTGCAGGCGGCCTGCGCCTCATCGGCATCGAACCCGGCGAAGCGCGCGCGGTAGAACGTCGTGCCGCCCTTGGTCACGGCTTCGGTGAAGGGTTCGGCGGCCTTGAGCGCGCGACCCGTCTTCTCGATGGCCTGATCGAGGATCGAACGCGCCTTGGCATCGCTTTCTGCGGCGGCGAGCTGGATCACCCAGCCTGAGCGGGCCGGGCCTGCCGCCTTCGGCGTTTCCTTCACCGCCGCTGCGGCGGCAACCGGAGCAGCCGGGCGCGGGGGCTCGGCTGCGGCGCGCGCCGGTTCCGGCGCCGGGGCGCGGCGGGCTGCGGCTTCAGGCTGGGGCGGCGGGGTGACCGCGGCGATCTCCGCCCGGCGCTGCAGGGTCGGCAGGCGCTCGTCGGCCTTGATCTCGGCCGGCCTGTTCTCCGCAGCGGGACGCGGCGCGGCGGCAGCGGGGGTCGGCAGGGCCTGGCTGTCCTCGCCCTTCGGCGCTTCGCCCGGGATCGAATTGGTGTAGCGGATCGAGCCCGGCGGCACGAGGCGCTGCTCGTCGCGCGCCGGGGCGGCCTGGCGCGGCGGCGGCAGGTCAGTTGCGCCCGGGCCGGCCTGCCAGCGCATGGCCGGCGAGCGCGGCGTGGTGCCCACGAGCGCGAGCGGGGTCGTGGCCGAGGCGACGATATTGGTCGAACCGCTGGACGAGAGCGCGAGCGGCCGGGTGCGGGTCAGGCCCGGATCATCCTGTACCTGCTGGCGAGGCCCGGTCTCGGCAATCACGGCCGGACGCGGCCGGGCCGGGGGCAGCGGCATGGCGCCGGCCGGATTGGCCGGGGCGGGTGCCGCCATCAGGCCGACCGGGGCCGGGGGCTGGACATCGCGCTGGGCTGTCCGGGCCGGCGGCAGGGCCGGTGCGGCGACCGGGCGGGCATTGCCGCCTTCTTCCAGTTCGTCGTCCTCGTCCTGGGCGCGCGCCACCTCGACAGCCTTCGCTGTCATCCGCCGACCGGCATAGGCGCGGTCCATGTGGTTCTCGATCAGGTTGGCCACCTGCGCGTCGCGGGCCCGGCCGGAACGCCCGCCGAGCACGACGGTGATGAGATGGCGGCCATCGGCCTTGGCCGAGGTGAGAAGGTTGAAGCCGGAGGCGCGGGTGTAGCCGGTCTTGATGCCATCCACGCCCTCGATCTGGCCCAGCAGGCGGTTATGGTTGCGGTAGGCGCGGCCCTCGAAGGCGAAATTGCGCGTGCCGAAATAATGGTAGTAGCGCGGGAAGCGGTCCTGGATGGCACGGCCGAGGGTGACGAGATCGCGCGCGGTGGTCCATTGGCTCGGATTGGGCAGGCCGGATGCGTTGCGGAATGTCGTCCGCTTCATCCCGATGGTGCGGGCCTTCCGCGTCATCATGGCGGCGAAGCGCTCCTCCTCGCCGCCGATCGCCTCGGCGACCACGACAGCGACGTCATTCGCCGATTTCGTGACCAGCGCCTTGATCGCGTCCTCGACGGCGATGGTGTCGCCCGGGCGAAGCCCGAGCTTCGACGGTGACTGGCTGGCTGCCTCACGCGAGACGGGGAGTTCGGTGGTCAGCTTGAACCGGCCGGTCTCCAGCTGTTCGAACAGCATGTAGAGCGTCATCACCTTGGTGACCGAGGCCGGATGGCGCAGGGCATCGCCATGCGTCGCCTCGAGGACGCGGCCTGAATTCACATCATAGACCATGGATGCGTAGGGCGGATTGTAGCCACCACCGGCGGCACGATGGCGCTTGCGGCGGGCTTCCGCATCCGGGACGACCAGGGCGGCGGTCATCACGAGCGCCAGCAGGACAGTCGCCAGAAAACGCGGCGAAAGCGGCCAGCGGGCCGCAGCTACGCAAGGGGAACGCATACTCACCAACTCCGGACGACCGGGACGCCTCGATACCGCGCAGCTTCTGCTCCACGTTCTTTCTAAAATGCGACCATCCCGGTTACGCGAGTGTTAAGCCTCGGCGAGTTTTTGCCGGGTCGAGGGCGAGGCATGCGCGCGAGAGCTTGACCTATGTCAAAAGCTCATGGTGCAGCGCAAAATAGTTTCTTGACATATTGTGCACCGCAACATAGATCAGCGTCATCCGGTTCGAAACCACGCCGGAACAAGCTCAAGGGGACGTACCATGATCAACGCGTTCGAAGACATCCAGAAGTTCGGCAAGGAAAACCTCGATCTCGCCGTGAAGGCGTTCGGTGCCCAGCAGAAGGGCATCCAGGCCATCGCGACCGAAGTTGCCGATTATTCGAAGAAGGCCATCGAGACCAGCTCGACCACGTTCGAGAAGCTGCTCGGCGTGAAGACGCTCGACAAGGCCGTCGAAATCCAGTCCGATTACGCCAAGACCGCCTATGAAGGCTATGTGGCCCATGCGACGAAGGTCGGCGAGCTCGTGACCGAGCTTACCAAGGAAGCCTTCAAGCCGCTCGAAGGCGCCATGGCCAAGGTCCAGGGCAAGTAAGCCCCATACGGGTCAGGCCTGCCTGGCGGCTGTTGCCGCCGGCCCTCTCCCCCGAAAGCGGAAGCCCGGTCGACGAGACCGGGCTTTTTGCTGTTCCGGTGCCGTTTTCCTGCCGACCCTTACAATTCCCCCGGTGCTTTCCTACATGTTGCCTTGCGCGGCATTGCTGCCCTGCGGCATGTTGTGTCGAACAGGCCAATACCCGCTTGATTGTCGCGCGAACCGGCATAACCTTTCACGCCATGGATGGTGATTTGACCCCGACCTGGACACCGATCGCCGGCCCGACAAACAATGGCCCGGGCAAGACCCCGGCCCATGGCACGGCGCTGGCGACGCGGACCAAGACGGTCCGCAAGCGACCCGACCTTTATCGCGTCCTGCTGCTCAATGACGACTACACGCCCATGGAGTTTGTCGTGCATGTGCTGATGCGGTTCTTCAACAAGAACGAGGAACAGGCCACGCAGATCATGCTCCATGTCCACCATAACGGGGTGGGCGAATGCGGGACCTACACGTTCGAGATTGCCGAGACCAAGGTGACGCAGGTGATGGATTTCGCCCGCGAGAACCAGCATCCGCTCCAATGCGTGATGGAAAAGAAATGAGATGAAGCCGGGCGGTTTTCCCGCCGCCCGCGCTGACGACAGGCAGGCGCCTTCCCGCGCCGCAACAGGAAAGCGAGCAGACCTTGCCCAGTTTTTCGAAGAGCCTCGAAAACGCCCTCCACCAGGCGCTCGCTCACGCTTCAGCGCGCCGGCATGAATTCGCGACGCTCGAGCATCTGCTGCTGGCCCTGATCGACGACGAGGATGCCGCGGCGGTGATGCGCGCCTGCAATGTCGATCTGGACGTCCTGCGCCAGACGGTGACGACCTATATCGACACCGAACTCGAGGCGCTGGTCGTGCGGGACCGGGCCGATACCAAGCCGACGGCGGGGTTCCAGCGCGTGATCCAGCGCGCGGTGATCCATGTGCAATCCTCCGGACGCGAGGAAGTGACCGGCGCCAATGTGCTGGTCGCGATCTTCGCCGAGCGCGAGAGCCATGCCGCCTATTTCCTGCAGGAGCAGGAGATGACCCGCTACGATGCGGTGAACTACATCTCGCATGGCATTGCCAAGCGCCCCGGTGCGTCCGAGGGCCGCCCGCCGCGCGGCGTGGAGGAAGAGCCGGAGGAGAGCCCGGAAACCCCGAGCCCCGGCAATGACCGCGAGGGCGGCAAGAAGAAGGAAAGCGCGCTGGCGGCCTATGCGGTCGACCTGAACAAGAAGGCGCGGACCGGCAAGATCGATCCGCTGATCGGCCGCGAATCCGAGGTCAACCGGACGATCCAGGTCCTGTGCCGCCGGCAGAAGAACAACCCGCTCTTCGTGGGCGATCCCGGCGTCGGCAAGACCGCGATCGCGGAAGGGCTGGCGCGCAAGATCGTCGATGGCGAGGTGCCCGACGTCCTGGCCGATGCCACGGTCTATGCGCTCGACATGGGCACGCTTCTGGCCGGCACGCGCTATCGCGGTGATTTCGAGGAACGCCTCAAGCAGGTGATGAAGGAGATCGAGGCCCATCCGAAGGCCATCCTCTTCATTGACGAGATCCATACGGTGATCGGCGCGGGTGCCACATCCGGCGGTTCGATGGATGCCTCGAACCTGCTCAAGCCGGCGCTCGCCGCCGGCACGCTGCGCTGCATCGGCTCGACCACCTACAAGGAATACCGCCAGTATTTCGAGAAGGACCGGGCGCTGGTCCGCCGCTTCCAGAAGATCGATGTCAACGAGCCGTCGATCCCCGATGCGATCGAGATCCTCAAGGGGCTCAAGCCCTATTTCGAGGAGTTCCACCGGCTGAGATATACCAACGAGGCGGTGAAGGGCGCGGTCGAGCTTTCCGCTCGCTACATCCATGACCGCAAGCTGCCGGACAAGGCGATCGACGTGATCGACGAGACCGGCGCCTCGCAGATGCTGCTGCCGGAAAGCCGCCGCAAGAAGACGATCGGCCTCAAGGAGATCGAGGCGACCATCGCCACGATGGCACGGATTCCGCCGAAGACGGTGTCGAAGGATGATGCAGTGGTGCTGCAGAATCTCGAGACGACGCTGAAGCGCGTCGTCTACGGGCAGGAAAAGGCGATCGAGCAGCTCTCGAGCGCGATCAAGCTGGCCCGGGCCGGGTTGCGCGAGGCGGAGAAGCCGATTGGTTGCTACCTCTTCTCGGGCCCGACAGGTGTCGGCAAGACCGAGGTCGCCAAGCAACTGGCTGCCGTGCTCGGCGTGAAGCTGCTGCGCTTCGACATGTCCGAGTACATGGAGCGGCACACTGTCTCACGGCTGATCGGCGCCCCGCCGGGCTATGTCGGTTTCGACCAGGGCGGCCTGCTGACCGACGGCGTCGACCAGAACCCCTACAGCGTGCTGCTGCTCGACGAGATCGAGAAGGCCCATCCGGATCTGTTCAACATCCTGTTGCAGGTCATGGATCACGGCAAGCTGACCGATCATAACGGCAAGGAAGTCCAGTTCCGCAACACGATCCTGATCATGACGACCAATGCCGGGGCCTCCGACATGGCGAAATCCGCCTATGGCTTCACCCGGCAGCGGCGCGAGGGCGAGGATACCGAGGCGATCAACCGGCTTTTCACGCCGGAATTCCGCAACCGCCTCGATGCGATCGTCTCGTTCGGGAACCTGCCGCGCGAGGTCATCGCGCAGGTGGTGGACAAGTTCATCGCCGGGCTCGAGGCCCAGCTGGCCGACCGGCATGTCACGATCTCGCTTTCCGACGAGGCGCGGGAATGGCTGGTCGAGCATGGCTATGACGGGTCCATGGGCGCCCGGCCGATGGCGCGGCTGATCCAGGCCACGATCAAGACGCCGCTGGCCGAGGAGGTGCTGTTCGGGCGCCTGAAGGGCGGGGGCGCGGTGCGCGTTGTCGTCATCGAGAACGAGGGCGAGAAGAAGCTCGGACTCGATTTCCCGGAAGGCCCGATCAAGCCGCGTCCGGAGGCGATTCCAGCCCAGCCCAAGCCCAAGGCGCGGGCGAAGGCCAAGGCCCGCAAGGCCGCCGCGCCGAAAGCCACCCGCGCGTCCTTGCCCAAGCCGCCGCCGGCACCGCCGCTGGCACCGCCTTCGCGGGATCCGGGCCCGCCGGATGCGCCGAAGGACGAGCCGCCGAAGCCGCGCCGTTCGCCGGTGCCGAAGCTGCCGCTGAAGAAATAGGACAAGCCGGGCGAAAGCCCGGCTTTTCTTCTTCCGGTGCCGCCGGCGCGTTGACAGGCGCCTGCGACAGATTGTCAAATCTCCCTGCCGTTGGCCCAAGCCCGGCAAGGGAGGATTTCATGAAAAGACTGATCGCGGCACTTGCCCTCGCGGCCTCGCTCGTGGCGGCCCCGGCCGGGGCGCAGACCCTGCTGACCGAAAAGAAGACCTTCGAGATTCCGAGCTTCACCACGCAATCGGGCCGCGTGCTGAAGAATGTGAAGGTGGGCTGGGAAAGCTACGGCACGCTGAATGCCGACAAATCCAACGCCATCCTGATCTGTCACTTCTTCTCCGGCAACAGCCATGCTGCCGGCAAATACAAGGAAAGCGATGCCGCCCCGGGCTATTGGGACGCGATCATCGGGCCCGGCAAGGCGATCGATACGAACAGGTATTTCGTGATTTCCTCCGATACGCTGGTCAACCTCAATACCGGCGATCCGAATACCGTGACGACCGGGCCGGCCTCGATCAACCCGGATACCGGCAAGCCCTATGGCCTGGATTTCCCGATCGTCACGATCCGCGATTTCATCGAGGTGCAGAAGCAGCTCGTCGACAGCCTCGGCATCAACCGCCTCCAGCTGGTGGCGGGCGCCTCGATGGGCGGCATCCAGACCTTCGAATGGGCCGCCACCTATCCCGATCGCGTGGCGCGCGCCATGCCGGTCATCTCCTTCGGCGAGGCGGATGCCAACCTGATCGCCTGGCTCGATATCTGGGCGGCGCCGATCCGGCTCGATCCGAACTGGAACAAGGGTGATTATTACGGCAAGACACCGCCGAATGACGGGCTGGCCCAGTCGCTCAAGATCGTCACGCTGCACGCCAATCACTGGGACTGGGCGAACAAGACCTTCGGCCGCAAGCCGGCCAAGGAAGGCGAGAACCCCGCCGCCGGCTTCGACAAGCGTTTCCAGATCGAGCAGGTGCTGGACAATGCCGGCGCGGCGCGGGCCAAGGTCTCCGATGCGAACCATTTCCTCTATCTCGTCAAGGCCAACCAGCTCTTCGTGACGGGGGGTGGCACGCTCGACGAGGGGCTGAAGAAGATCAAGGCGCCGGTCCTGCTTGTGCATTCGCCGAAGGATCTCGTCTTCCCGGCCGGCGGCGTGGATGACACGGCCAATCGCCTCAAGCAGGCCGGCGTTGCGGTGACGCAGCTCCAGCTTCAGGGCGATCGCGGCCATCTCGACGGCGTGCTCTCGATGAAGCAGGTCGAGACGCAGATCCGGGATTTCCTCGCCAAGTAAAGGGCGCGGCCGTTTTCCGGCTCGACGGGACAGGCGGCGGGGCTTAGCTTCGCCGCCATTCCACCATGCCTGACGATTCCTCCCCCTCCCTGAAGTCGCCCAGACAGGCCGCCCTTGCCGGCATGAAGGCGGCTGCCGGGCTGCCGAGCTTCATGCTCATGGCCTCGCTGATCGGCGTGGGCGGGCTGTGCCGCGATGTCGGCTATCCGATGGGCGCGGCCGTGGCCTCGACCATTCTTGTCTGGGCCGGCCCGGCGCAGATGGTGCTGTTCGGCTCGATCGCCGCCGGTGTCGCCCTGCCGCTGATCGCCGTGGCGATCTGCGTCTCGTCGATCCGCTTCGTCCCCATGTGCATGTCGATCCTGCCGATGATGCGCGAACCCGCCATTCCCGCGCGGGATGGCCAGCCGGCGCAGAAGGGCACGCCGACCTGGCTGTTGCTGATCCTTGCGCATTTCGTGGCCGTGACGGCCTGGGTCGAGGGCATGCGGCGCCTGCCGGCCATGCCCAAGCCGGAGCGCATCCCGTATTTCCTGGCCTTTGCCTCGACCGTGATGCTCGCGGCCGCCTTCTCCACCGGCGCGGGCTATTACCTGATCGCCAAGCTGCCCCCCGCGCTGGCAGCCGGGTTGCTCTTCACCTCGCCGATCTATTTCACTGTCGCGCTTGCGGCCGGCGCACGGCAGAGCGTCGACTGGCTGGCCCTCGTGCTCGGCTTCGGCGCGGCGCCGCTGGTGGCGCTGGTCGTGCCGGCGGGGTTCGACCTGATGGTCGGCGGGATCGGCATGGGCACGCTGGCCTATGCGATCCATCGGCTCCAGCGGGCGCGGCGCAGCAGCGGGGCCGGCACATGACAGCCACCCTCGCGGCCCTCGAACACTGGAGCGGCGGGCTCTGGCCCTATCTGGTGGTGATCCTGTTCGGCTTCCTGCCGAGCGAGATCTGGCGCTGGGCCTCGGTCTTCCTTGTCCGCGGCCTTTCCGAGGATGCGGAGATCCTCGTCTGGGTGCGGGCCGTCGCCACGGCCTTGCTGGCCGGCGTGGTGGCCAAGCTGCTGCTGGTGCCCTCGGGCGCGCTGGCGGTGGTGCCGGTCTTCTGGCGCTGGGGCGCGCTCGGGGCGGGCATCCTCGCCTTTTTCGTCTTCCGCAAGTCGATGATCGCCGGTGTCATTTTCGGCGAGATCGTGCTGATCAGCGCGGCCCTGCTGGCGACGGGCTGATCAGGGCGGGGCCGGGATCTGCAGCAGCCTGCGCAGCGAGCGGCCATCCCGGTTGCGGATATCGGTGATCAGCCAGGGGCCGGACGCGCGGTCGAACAGGATCTCGATTTCGCCCGGCTGGCCCTGTTCCCGGAAGCGGATGAGGATGCGGGAACGCTGGTGGTCGATGCGCTGCGACCCGCCGATCTCGGCCTGTTCCATGCGGTTTTCCGGGTTCCGCATCACGACGTCACCGTCGATATCGGCGCGGGCGAGGGCGGTGCGGAGCCGGTCGACCAGCGGCAGGCGTGCCGGATCGGGCGGCTGGCCGAGGCTGTAGCGCCAGGCGATGAGCCGGGCGATCTCGCGCGGCTCGTCCCGTGGTTCCTGGGCCGTTGCGGGCGCGGAAAGTGCCGTCAGGCCGGCCAGCAGGAGGGCCGCGCGAAGGCTCACTGGCCGAGGGCAGCCCGGATGCGCGCCGCCTGCTCGGCCAGCACGGCCATGTCGCCGCGCGGGGCGGGATGGGGCGTCATGCGCTGGCCTTCCCAGCGTGGAAGTACATGGAAATGGATGTGAAACACTTCCTGCCCGCCAGCGGCTTCCGAGAATTGCTGCAGGGTGATGCCCTCGGCGCCGAGCGCTTCCTTTGCCGCCAGCGCGATACGCTGGACCCGGCGGATCAGGGCCGCGAGATCATCGGGGGCGATGTCGAGCAGGTTCCGCGCCGGCGCCTTCGGGATGACCAGCAGATGCCCGGGCGAGCGGGGCATGATGTCCATGAAGGAGAGCACGGCGTCATCCTCGTAGACCTTGTGGCAGGGGATCTCGCCGCGCAGGATCTTCGCGAAGATGTTGTCGGGATCATAAAGCATGGTCACGTCCTGATGGTTCTGGCGGGGTTGGCAACGAAAAAGGGCGGCCGAAGCCGCCCTTGAACCGGTCGTTCCGCCTAGCTTACCAATAGCGGCGGCGGCGGACGTAGTAAACGCGGCGGCGCGGACGGACATAGACGACGCGCCGGCGACGGACGGGGCGATAATAGACGACCCGGCGGCGGACCGGGCGGCGGTAATAGTAATACTGGGTCTGCTCGGATTCCGGCAATTCGCTGTCCGGAGCCATATCCTGCAGGCCGGCGGGTTCGGCTTCCGGCAGGGCACCTTCCGGGTTCAGGGCCGGAGCAGCCTCGGCGGCCGTCGGGGCCATCAGGGCGGTGGCGCCGGCGGCGACAACAGCGAGGCCGAACAACGCCTTGAGAGCGCCACGGCGGTCAAGACGGGACTGTTCACTCTGTTCCATGGTCTTTCCTTCTCCTCCTCATTCGCCGCCACCCGATGGCGAAAGGTTTTCAGCATCAGCATCGACATGATCAGTCTGCGCTGATGAATGCAGGCTGACAATGCGCGTGATCAAACCGGCCGAATGTGCGCGACCGCACAAAGCTTGATTTCCACAAGGATTGCCGGTCTCGGCCGCCTGCCGCGGTCAGGCGGGTTCGGCGCCCCGGCGGAACGGCGTGAGGGTTTCGAGTTCCTCCTGCATCTGCTCGACATGGTGCCGTTCCCGCCGGAGGTAATCCGCCACGGCCCGGGACAGGCCGGCATCGGCGAAACGATGGGCGGACCATGTCTTTACAGGGCGATAGCCGCGCGCGAGCTTGTGTTCGCCCTGGGCGCCGGCTTCCACGCGCTGCAGCCCCCGGGACAGCGCGAAATCGATCGCCTGGTAATAGCAGAGCTCGAAATGCAGGAAGGGATGGTGCTCGATGGCGCCCCAGTTCCGGCCATAGAGCGTGTTGCCGCCGATGAAGTTCAGCGCGCCCGCAATATAGCGGCCGGCCCGTTTCGCCATGACCAGCAGGATGCGGTCGGGCATGGTTTCGTGGATCCGGCTGAAGAAGCCCCGGGTGAGATAGGGCGTGCCCCATTTCCGGTTGCCGGTATCGATGTAGAAGGCAAAGAACGCATCCCAATGGGCCTCGGTCAGGGCCTTGCCGGTCAGCCATTCCACCGTGATCCCCTCGGCAAGGGCCTCGCGGCGCTCGCGCTTCAGGACCTTCCGCTTGCGCGAGGCAAATTCGGCCAGGAATTCGTCGAAACCGGCATAGCCGGTATTGAAGAAATGGAATTGCTGGTCGGAGCGGAGCAGGTAACCGGCAGCCTCGAAGCGGGCACGGTCAGCGGGCGTGAGGAAGGTGGCGTGGATCGAGGAGCCCTCGATCCGGGCGCGGAGGGTTTCCAGGCCTTGGGCCAATGCGCCGGTGATCGCGTCCTCCGGCGCTTCCGGTGCGATCAGCATCTTGCGCGCCGTGGCCGGGGTGAAGGGCACGGAGGCCTGAAGCTTGGGGTAATAGTGCCCGCCGGCCCGGTGATAGGCCTCGGCGAAGGCGTGGTCGAACACGTATTCGCCACGCGAATGGGCCTTGGCATAGAGCGGCATCGCGCCCAGCGGCCGGTTTCCGGCATCGCGGACCAGCAGGTGAAGCGGGGTCCAGCCCGTGCGGCCGCCAACCGAGCCGGATTCCTCCAGCGCGCTGAGAAAAGCGTGTGAAATGAATGGGTTGTCCGGGTCTGTCTCGGAAACTGAATCCGGAAATTCAGGCAGTGATTCCGCGCCTTCCTGCAATGATTCCGGATCCTGCGGCGATGATTCAGGGGGCTGACATGCCGATTCCGCCGCGGCCTGCGCGGCTGATTCCGTGCCTTGCGTCAACTGATTGGAGATGCTCGCCTTTTCGGATGCGCGCGGCCCGAGGGCCAGGCGGTCCCATTCGGCGGCCGGCAGCTCGGACAGGCTGGTCAGCACCTCGAGGGAGAGGCGGGGCGGCGGCATTGTCATGCAATTACATCTAACGCCTTCGCCGCACGATCCAAGGGCTCCATGCGGGCGTCGATGTCTCAGGCCGGGAGAAAGCCCTCGAAGACGATCTGGTCGACATGCGGGCGCAGGCGATCCGCATTCGCCTGATCGCGCACGGTCCAGCTCATCAGCGGCAGGCCAAGTCCGTAGCGGCACAGGAACGGCGCCGCGCTGGGGATGGCGCCCTGGTTCCACGAGACGAAATCGGGCTGCGATTCCGGCAGGTGCAGCAGGTTGGCCAGCCCGAAACGGCCGGCCTCGTCCAGCCCGGCTTCCGGATCCTCGAAGGACGGTGTCGCGACGATGCCGAGGGGCCATGAGGCGCCGGCCTTGCGCAAGGCCACGAGCACGCCCGGATCGAAGGATTTCAGGACAACGGGCCCGGCATATCCGGCCAGAGCCGCGAGGGCAGCGCGGGCGAGCCTGTCTTCGCCGTTGAAGCGGCTCTTGATCTCGACCACCAGCGGCACCTGCCCGGCCACCAGCGCCAGCAGGGCGGAAAGGGTCTCGATGCCATGGTTGCCCTGGCGGAAAGGGATGGCCGCAAGCGCTGCCGCCGGCAGGGCATCCACCCGCCCGGTGGCGCGGGTCAACCGGTCGAGCGTGAAATCGTGGAAGACCACAGCCTCCCCGTCGCCGCTGAGCTGGATATCGCATTCGATGCCGTAGCCGCCGGCGATGGCCGCCGCGAAAGCGGCGCGGGTGTTTTCCATCCTGCCGGATGCGGCCTCATGGAGCCCGCGATGGGCAATCGGGCGATCGAGGAAGCCGGGCGGCAGCGGGCGGGGCGTGTACATCAGGCGAACTCGAACATGCCCTCGACCTCGACCGCGCAATCGAGCGGCAGGACGGGGACGCCGACTGTGGAACGGGCATGCTTGCCGGCATCGCCGAGGGCATGGACCATCAGATCCGAGGCGCCGTTCATCACCTGCGGCAGCGCGATGAAATCCGGCGTGGCGGCGATGAAGCCGCCGAGGCGCAGGCAGGCACGCAGGCGATCGAGCGATCCGAGGGCCGCCTTCGCCTGGGCCAGCACGTTGACAGCGCAGAACCCGGCTGCCTCGACGCCCGCTTCCATGCTCACCGCACCGCCGAGCTTGCCCTTGTGCCGTTCCGCGAGCTTGCCATCCGGGCCGACGCAGACCTGGCCCGCAATGATCAGGAGGTTGCCGCTGATGCGCCAGGGCACGTAATTCGCGACCGGCGGGACCGGGACGGGAAGGGTGATGCCGCGCTCGCGCAGGCGATTCTCGATTTCCGACATGACATCCTCGACAGGGGTAGGGGCCGCGTTTCCGGCACAGTTCCGGATTATCGCAACGGCGCGGCGAAGGGCAGGGGGGGCATGCCGGCCTTTCTGTGAATTTCCGCCGGATTTTCGCCATCTCCGCACGTTCAGGTGATTGCAGGTCGGGCTGCCCGGAATCCCCTTGATCGGGGGCGGGCAAGGCTTCACCCTGACCGGCATCAAGGGAGACAGGATTTGGAACGAATCATGCCGCGTCATCGTGCAGGAGCCATCCTGTTCTCGGCCATCCTGATCACCGCCGCGCCCGTTCTGGCCCAGGGCGTTCCGCCCGGTGGCGTGCTGATGCAGCCCCATCGCATCGCCTATGAAATCAGCCTCGGGCAGAGGAACGGCTCGGCGCTGACCTCTGCTTCCGGGCTGATGGCGCTTGAATTCACCGGAAACCGCTGCGACGGCTATGTCACGAATTTCCGGCAGGCGACGATGCTTGCGGATTCGGACGGGCAGAACCGCAATCTCGATTTCCGGGTCAATCTCTGGGAAGAGGGGGGCGGCAAGCGCTTCCGCTTCACGGTGAAGAACGATGTCAACGGGCAGACCACGCGGGATGCCGATGGCGAGGCGCAGCGCGTGCGCGACGGGTCGGTCTCGGTGGCGATGGCAAAGCCCCGCGGCAAGAAAGGCGATTTCGACGGTAATATCCTGTTCCCCACCGCCATGATGATCCAGCTCATCGAGACGGCGCTCAAGGGCGAGCGGCGTTACGAGGCCCGGCTCTTCGACGGCTCGGAAGGCGGAGAGAAGGTGTTCGAGACGATCGCCTCGATCGGTCCCCGGCTCGAGGGCGACCGCAACCGGCGGCTGGAACCGGCCCTGCGGATCGAGAGCCTCGAGAACGTGCCGCGCTGGCCGGTTTCCATGGCCTATTTCGACGGCGGGCCCGGCGACCGGGTGCCCGTCTACACCATGAAGAGCGTGACCTTCGCGAATGGCGTGGTCAGCGACCTCGTGTTCGAATTTCCCGAATTCTCGCTCGCCGCCAAGGCCGTCCGCTATGAGGCCCTGCCGGAAGAGGCGTGCGGGCGGTAGGCTTTGGTTTTTGCAACGACGATAGCCATGTGCAGAATTGTAACTGTCACTGATAGCCTCTCGCCATGCTTCATACGCGCTTGCTTGTTGGTGTCGTCGAAGTCGACGGCATGAAATATGAATGGCAACTTCAACGTGAACCGCAGTGGTGTACAGCTGACGGTTGGCGGGGCATGACTGTTCTATTGCGGAGAATAGGTGCGCAACGTGAGGCTATACTGGAGTTTCCAATGCCAAAGGGTCGTTCGAGAAGCGGGCCTTATCGCCAGCGGCCCAAATTAGACGACAACGTTGTTGCAAACGGCGTCCGCGCTGCTTTGGCGGCAGGTTGGTTGCCTGAATCTCGGGGTAAGCCTGTCGTCTTCATGGTCGACGAGAACGGCATTTAGCTGTTAGCCGATCTGCTCTCCATGGTTCGTAACTCCTGATCCTTCAGCGGAAATCGCCCGGACCCGGCGCGGCGCCGACCAACTGGCGATGCGCGGCGGATATCCATTCCGGGCGGATCTGCCGGTTGGCGGCGAAGGCCAGCAGAAGGCTTTCGTCCTGCCCGAGATAATCCAGGACCGAGGCGAGGAAGCCGGAATTCGCGGCTGCCTGGCGCAGGCTGGCAGGGTCGATTCCCGTGATGGCCAGGAATCGCCCGAGCCGCTCCATGTCCTCGGCCAGGAAGCCGAGGGCATCGATGGCGAGCGCCTCCGGGTCGGGTCCCTTGTTCCTGAGGCGCATGTCGAGGGTCTCCTTGTCGAAAGCGATGGCGCGGCCCTGTCGCGGAAAGTGACTTTAAACCATCTTTGCCGAACCCCGGAGCCACGGGGTAGCTTCCGGGCCGGATTACAGATTGATTCAGGGTTGCTGGCTAGGGTGAACACGGATTGGGCAGTCCCTTTTTCGGGCGGCCGGAAAGTTCGGGTTCAGGCGGTCGGGGATGGGCAAGAAAGTTTTGATCGTTGAGGATAACGACCTCAACATGAAGCTCTTCAACGATCTGCTTGAAGCGCATGGCTATGCGACGCTCAAGTCCAGGTCGGGCCTCGAGGGGCTCGAACTGGCGCGCACGCATCGCCCCGACCTCATCCTGATGGATATCCAGCTGCCGGAAGTGTCCGGCATCGATGTCATCAAGCTCCTCAAGGAGGATGATGACATGCGGCCGATCCCCGTCATCGCCATCACGGCCTTTGCCATGAAGGGCGACGAGGAACGGATCCGCGAATCGGGCTGCGAGGGATATCTTTCGAAGCCCATCTCGGTCGCGAAGTTCATCGAGACCGTGCGAAGCTTTATCGGGTAAGGGTTGGAACAGGCATGACCGCGCGCGTCCTGATCGTCGACGATGTGTTCGCCAATATCCGCTTGCTCGAAGCCCGGCTGACGGCCGAGTATTTCACCGTGCTCACGGCGATGTCGGGCCCGCAGGCGCTGGATATCTGCGAGCGGGGCGAATGCGATGTGGTGCTGCTCGATGTGATGATGCCCGGCATGGATGGCTACGAGGTCTGCCGCCGGCTGAAATCGGCGCCGCAGACGGCGCATCTCCCGGTGATCATGGTCACCGCACTCGACAGCCCCTCCGACCGGTTGACCGGGCTGCAGGCCGGTGCGGATGATTTCCTGACCAAGCCGATCAACGAACTCGCGATGCTGACGCGCGTCCGCTCGCTGGTGAGGCTCAAGCACCTGACCGATGAATTGCGCGCCCGTGCCGCGGGCACGCATGGCCTCGGCCTGCCGGACCCGCTCTCCCTCGCGGCGGCGGAGGATGGCCAGAACGGACGCATCCTGCTGGTCGAGGACCGGGCCAATGCTGCGGACCGTATGAGCGCCGCCCTGAAGCAGCATCATGTCGTCGAGATCGAGGCCCATGCCCAGAACGTGCTGCGGCAGGTCCAGGAGGGTGGCTATGATGTCGCCATCATCAGCCTCGGCCTCAACGAGGGCGACCCGTTGCGGCTGATTTCGCAGATCCGCTCCGAGAATGCCTCGCGCAATCTGCCGGTCCTCGTGCTGGCGGAGGCGATCAACGATCCGCTGGTGACGCGCGCGATCGACATGGGCGTCAATGACTACCTCATCCGGCCGATCGACCGGAATGAACTGATTGCCCGGGTGACGACGCAGATCCGCAAATGGCGCTACCAGGAGCGGCTGCGCGAGAATCTCCGCGCCTCGATGGAACTGGCAATCGTCGACCCGCTGACGAAGCTGCATAACCGGCGCTTCCTGCATACCCAGCTCCAGAGCCTGCTGGCGGACGATATGGCCCGTGGGGCCGCGGTGTCGCTGCTCGTGCTCGATCTCGATCATTTCAAGTCGATCAACGACGAGCATGGCCATGATGTCGGTGACGACGTGCTGCGCGAATGCGCCGAACGCCTCCGCCAGGCCGTGCGTGGCATCGATATCGTCGCGCGGTTCGGCGGCGAGGAATTCGTTGTCGCCATGCCGGATACGGAGCCCTTCGCCGCGCAGCGCGTGGCCGAGCGGATCCGGCAGTCGATCGACAACCGCCCCTTCTCGGTGGCGAATGGCACGAAGAGCCTCCGCGTCACGGCCTCGATCGGCGTCGCGACGGCATCGGCCTCGCTGCGCAGCGGGGATTCGCTGTTCAAGAATGCCGACAAGGCCATGTACGAAGCCAAACGGGCCGGCCGGAACTGCGTGCGCATCGCCGCGTGACGGCGTTTCGCAACCCCTCTTGCTTCTCCCCGCGACTCGCTTAGCCTGAAGGTCTTGCCGCGCGCCGCCCGCGCGGCTTCGGGATCCCTCGCGGGATGTTCAGGTCCGCCGCATCTCCTGAGTCCCACGAGGTTCGGCCGGCTCAGAAGGGGAGTGAGTTGCCTCCTCGTCTTCCTTTCTGGGCCGGCCACCCTTCCCGACAGATCCCCGGTACCGAATGCCGAAACAGAAGCTCTCCGATGCATAGCTCTCCGATGCGCAGCTCTCCGATGCACGGGGCCGGAGCCCGGTTGTCGAGCCATCCCCCGATGCCGTTGCCCGGATCCGGGCAATAAAAAAGGCGCCTCGCGGCGCCTTGATCGAAAAACGGGAAGGACCCGCCTTACTTGATCTTGGTTTCCTTGAACTCGACGTGCTTCTTGGCAACCGGATCGTATTTCTTGAAAGCCAGCTTTTCGGTGGCCGTGCGGGCATTCTTCTTCGTGACGTAGAAATAGCCCGTATCCGCCGTCGACAGCAGCTTGATCTTGATCGTGGTGGCCTTGGCCATGGGAACCTCCGGCGAGAACAGGGCCACCCTGGCCCGCGCATCGCGTGAAACGAATAGCCGGGCGAAAAGCCCGGCACAGATCGGTCGTATTGCGGAAAGCCGGGCCCAAGTCAAGTCCCAACGGCCGGGCTGCGACCGAGAAAATGCAATGCGCCTATCGGGGTCCGCTGCGCAGCCGCACGAGGACCAGCAGGGCATAGAGACCGAAGATGATGGCCATCGCGAAAGGCAGGCCGAGCCGGCCCAGATTGTCCATGCCGAGGCCGATCACCGGCGGGCCGACCATCAGCCCGACGGAATAGAGCAGGACGAAGGCGGCATTGGCCGCCGCAAGATCGGCGCCCGAGAAGCGCGCGCCGAGATGCGCGAGCCCGACCGTGTAGATCGCGCCGGACGCCCCGCCGAGCAGGAAGAGCAGGCACGAGAAGGACCAGAAGCCCGGCGGCCCGAAGGGCAGGGCGAGGGCGAGCAGGGCGGAACTCGTGGCCAGCACAAGCAGCAGCACCCGGCGGTCCATCCGGTCGGACAGCCAGCCCAGCGGCATCTGCATCAGCACATTGCCGAGCGTGAAGGCCGAGAGCAGCAGCGCGGCATCCTGCTCGGGATAGCCAAGCCGGACATTGTGCACCGGCAGTTGAACGATGATCCCGGTTTCGGCCGCGCCGAAGATCAGGGCGCCGAACGTGGCCGTCGGAACGGCGATCACGAAGCGCAAAACGGAATGCGTGGCCGGCTGGTCGAGGCGCGGCGTCTTCCGGCCCGCCAGCGCGAGCGGGATCAGCCCGAGGGCGATCAGGGCCGCCGTGAGGCCATAGGGCAGGAAACCCGTGGTGCCGGACAGGCTGAGCAGGAGCGGCCCGCTGGCAAAGCCGGCATAGAGCGCCGTGGCATAGATGCCCATGATCGTGCCCCGCCGGGCAGGATCGGCGGCGGCGTTGATCCAGAATTCCGACAGGGTGAAGACCACGCCGATCGCGCAGCCCAGCAGGAAGCGCAGGGCAGTCCAGGCCCAGAGATTCTGCCAAGTATAGAAGAGGATCATCCCGCCCGCCGCCGTGACCAGCGAGAGCGCGAGGAGCATGGGCACGCCGAGCCGGCGCGCCGTCCGCGGGACAAGGGGCACGGCCAGGACGGTGCCCAGCCCGGCGGCCGAGGCCGTCAGCCCGGCAATGGTGCTCGACAGGCCCCAGCGCTCCATCTCGAGCGAAAGCAGCGGGTTGGAAAGCGCAAGCGAGACGCCGACCAGCGTGACCAGCAGGATCGCCGCCGCAATGACGCGCGGTTGCTGGTTCATGGCGATCTCGGTCATGGCAGTCTCCGGTGGCGGGTCGTCACTGTGGCTGTCGCCGGGGCAGGAAGCAATCCTTGCCGATGCGTGGCCAAAGGCCTCGGTATTTGCCGCATTTGGCCATAGAGTCAGGGGAATGATTCGAATCCGGCCGCTTCTTTCGCATGGTTTTTCGTCGGTCCTGCGACGGTGTTCCACCCGTGGCCCGCTTTTCCTTGCCGGGCTGTTCCTTGTGGTGCTGCCGCCTCAGGCGGGCCTCGCACAGGGGAGCAACCCTGTCCTGTTCGGCAAACGCGATTTCGAGATGGACTGGACCGTGGAGCCCGGGGCGAAGATGCTGCGCTTCCGCTATCACGGTGCCACGCAAAGGCTGCGGATCGATTCGATGGATGGGTCCGAACAGACCATGCATCGCGATCTGGCCAAGGGGCATGTCGTGGTGCTGATCGCCAATGGAACCAAGGGCGCCTTTGCCGGCTCGGCGCGCCCGATCGGCCGGTTCCAGCCCGACGCGGTCGGCGAGATGCGGACGGTCGCCGGCGAGAGCTGCCGGGAATTCTCCGCGGGCGGCCAGACTCTCTGCGTGACGGATGACGGCATTCCCGTGATGGCGGATTTCGGCAACGGGCAGGGCATGGCCCAGCGTCTCCTGCGGGAAACCCAGCCGGCCGCCCTGTTCGATCTGCCCAAGGGCCTCAAACCCAAGCCCTTGCCCGGCGGCGGCGCCAACAGCATTCCCAAGGGCCTGTTCTGAGCGCCGGCACAGGGTCGGGGCCTGTTCCGGGCTATCCGATCAGGTCCCGCCGGAAGATCCGCTGGCGCTCGTAATAGAAGGGGATCGGATGCCGATGGCCGATCATGCCGGCGCGGATCTGCTCGTCGAGATCGGTCAGGATCACGCGGGTAATCGCGGGAAGCGGCAGGTCCGCCGTGTCGCGCAGGGTAAGCCAGGCGAGTTCCGTCAGCTCCGCATCCGGCCCCACCCGCGTGCCGACATTGTGCCGGATGGCGCCGGCATCCACGACGAAAAAGCGGGTGTCGAACCGTTTCGGCCGCTTGGGCGGCGTGATCGCCCGGGCAAGATAATGGATGGCGCTGAGATCCGGCAGGTGGCCGGTTGCCGTGAATTCCTGCCATGGCCCTTCCGGCACGGTGCGCGCCGACGGGCAGGGCAGGCCGATCACGAGGCCGGTCTCCTCGAATGTCTCGCGGATTGCCGCCAGCGCCAGGCGCCGTGCCCGCTGCATCGTGGCGCGCGGCGTCCGGGCCAGCAGGGCGGCGACAACCTCCTCGCGCAATTCGCTTTCGACCGGGATCCGGGCATCCTGGCTTTCCATCCGCCCGCCGGGGAAGACGAACTTGTCCGGCATGAATTTGTGGTTCGGATGGCGCTTGCCCATGAGGACGCGCGGTTCCTTGCCCGTCCGGTCGACGATGATCAGCGTGGCGGCATCCACCGGGCGGACATTCGCCCAGCGCCTGTCGCGGGCCTCGCCGGTCAGCCGGGCCAGTTTCTCGTCGTCGGAGAGGAGCGTGGTGGCGGACATCGCGTCGGGCCTCAGGGCTTGGCGGCCGTGCGGATCTCGTGGATGTCGCCCTCGGGGTCGAAGCCGTGCATCCGCAATGCCCATTGATAGCCGACCAGCGCGCCCTTGACCGGTTGCATGATCAGCAAGGTCAGGATGATGGTCAGGACCGGCCAGAGCACCATGTGCCACCACATCGGCCATTCTGCCGTGCGCTCGAAGAACAGGTTCAGGCCCACAACGAGATGGCCGACAATCGTGATGGTGATATAGGCCGGCATGTCATCCGCCCGGTGGCCATCCAGCCGCTCGCCGCAGGAATCGCAGGCCGGTGCGACCTTGAGGAAGCTGGTGAACAGGTGGCCCTGGCCGCATTGCGGGCAGGTGCAGCGGAAGCCGCGCCCGATGGCCTGTTTCCAGTCCCGGGGCTCGAGCGCCGCAGCGCCCTTCGTGCCGTATTCCATTCAGTCCTCCACCCATCCGCGGCGATTGCGCCGGCCGGATGGCTTGCTCATGTCAGGTTTGGCGAATGCGTTTCGCCGTGAACCCTGTTCGGCAGTCTCGCGCAAGGCCGGTTTGCCGGCGGTCATCTTGCCATTTCGGCCCTTGCCGCGCGTCACCTTCACATAGCGGCCTTCGCTCAGCATTTCAAAACGAAGCGCCCCGGCCATGGGCTGGGCCTCGACCAGCCGCACATTCACGCTGTCGCCGAGCCGGTAGCTTTCGCCCGTGCGGGAGCCGGTCAGGGCATGGGCGGCCTCGTCATGGCGGAAGAAATCATCGCCGAGCGTGCCGGCGGGGATGAAGCCGTCGGCGCCGGTTTTCTCCAGCTTCACGAACAGGCCCACCCGGGTGACGCCGGCAATGCGACCGCGGAAGCTCTCGCCGACGCGGTCGACCAGGTAGAGTGCGATGAGCCTGTCCACCGTCTCGCGTTCGGCCGCCATGGCGCGGCGCTCGGCGGCGGAGATCTGCGCGCCGATCTCGCGCATGGCCTCGATGGTGGTGTCGGGCAGGCCATCCTTGCCGAAACCGAGCGCGCGGATGAGCCCGCGATGGACGATCAGGTCGGAGTAACGGCGGATCGGCGAGGTGAAATGCGCATAGCGGCGCAGGTTCAGGCCGAAATGGCCGATATTGTCGGGGCTGTATTCGGCCTGGGCCTGCGAACGCAGGATCACCTCGTTGCAGAGCGTGGCATTGGGGCCGTCCTTCACCCGCGCCAGGATGCGGTTGAACAGGTCCGGCCGGAGCGCACCCTGTTTCGGCAGGGTGATGGCGATGCTTTCGAGGAAGGTGCGCAGCCCCTGCATCTTCTCGAGGCTGGGATTGTCATGGATCCGGTAGAGCAGCGGGATCCGCGCCTTTTCGAGGGTTTCCGCCGCGCAGACATTGGCGAGGATCATGAATTCCTCGATCAGGCGATGCGCATCGAGCCGCTGGGGCACGATCACATCGGCCACATGCCCCTGTGCATCGAGGACGAGCTTGCGCTCCGGCAGGTCGAGATCGAGCGGCTCGCGGGCATCGCGGGCGATCTTCAGCGCCTCGTAGGCGCGCCAGAGCGGCGTCAGGACCGGCTTGATCAACGGCCCGGTGATGTCATCCAGCGTGCCGTCGATCGCGGTCTGGGCCTGCTGGTAGGCAAGTTTCGCGGCAGAGCGCATCAGCACGCGGTGGAAGGAATGGCCGCGCTTCTCGCCGCGCGCACTGATCACCACCCGGAGGCCGAGGGCGGCGCGGTTGACCAGCGGCTTGAGCGAGCAGAGATCGTTCGAGATCCGCTCCGGCAGCATCGGCACCACGCGGTCCGGGAAATAGACCGAATTGCCGCGGATCAAGGCCTCCCGGTCGAGCGCCGAGCCGGGCCGGACGTAATGGGCGACATCGGCGATGGCGATGTGGAGGATGAAGCCGCCGAGATTGTCCGGATCGGGATCCGGTTCGGCATGGACGGCATCATCATGATCTTTCGCATCCGCCGGGTCGATCGTGATCAGCGGAATGGGGCGCCAATCCTCGCGGCCGGCCAGGGTTGCATCCTCGGCCGCCTCGGCCTCGCTCAGGGCAGCCTCCGGGAAAACATGGGGAATCTCGTGCGTGTGGATGGCGATGAGCGAGATGGCACGCTCGCTCTTCGTGGAGCCGAGCCGCTCGCGCACGCGGCCGGTCTTGAGGCCGAACCGGTGGTCGCGACCGATCTCGACGGCGATCAGATCGCCATCCTCGGCCTCGCCGGTGGCCTGACCCGCCGGGATCAGGATCTCGACGCCCTTGGCCTTCTTGTCGATCGGGATCAGGCGGCCGCCGCCATCTTTCTCGGCGCGGAAGATGCCGACCGCCCGCTTGGCCTGGTTGGACAGGACCTTGATCACCTTGCCGGTATAGTCCGGGCCATCCTCCTCGTCCGCGGGTTCGATGCGCATCAGCACGCGATCGTTGATTCCCGGCGCCGGCCCATGCTCGCGCGAGCGGCGGGGCAGTGGCAGGACGATGCGGGGTGGCTCGCCGCGGGCGGGATCCCATTCGGCGGGAACCGCAATGAAATCGCCGTCGACATCCCGGCCGATAATGTCCGCCACCACGACAGGGGGCAGCTGGCCCGCCGAATGCAGTGCGCCGCGCTTGCGTTCGAGCGTGCCTTCGGCTTCCCATTCCTTCAGCAGGCGCTTGAGCATGATCTTGGCGGCGGGGTTCATCCCGAATTCGCGGGCGATTTCCCGCTTGCCGACCTTCGTCTTCGCCGAGGCAATGAAGGCGAGGATTTCCTCGCGGCTCGGGAAGGGCCGGGATTCCGGTGATTTCGGTTGCCGGCGGGGGGCCAGGGAGCGGGGCATGCGCGACATTCCTCCTTCTCGCACAGGCCGCGCGCTACCGGAAGAGGAAGAGCAGCAGCGGCACGAGAATGGCTGTGACCAGCCCGTTCAGCGCCATTCCGAGCGCCGCATAGGCGCCGGCCTTCTCGTTGACCTGCAGCGCCCGCGCGGTGCCGATGCCATGGGCGGCGATGCCCACGGCGAAGCCGCGGGCGGCATAATCGCGGATCCGCAGGAGGTTCATCAGCGGCGTGACCATCACCGCCCCGAGAATGCCGGTGGCGATGACGAGGACGGCGGTGAGCGGCGGCGTGCCGCCGACCTGTTCGGCAATGCCCATGGCGATGGCGGCCGTGACCGATTTCGGCGCTAACGAGGCCAATGTCGCCCCGGACAGGCCGAGCAGCCGGGCCAGGACGAGCGTGCTGCCGATTCCCGCCAGCGCGCCGATCCCGAGCGCAGCGCCGATGGCGCGCCAGTGCCGGGCGATCAGGGCGCGGTTCCGCCAGATCGGCAGGGCCAGGGCCACGGTGGCCGGGCCGAGCAGCACATGGACGAAGCGCGCACCCTCGAAATAGCGGGCATGCGAGGTGCCCGAGACCAGCAAGGCCGCGCCGACAAGCAGGATCGCGATCAGCACCGGGTTGGCCAGCGGATGCCGCCCCGTGGCGGCGGCGATGCGGTCGCCAACCAGATAGGCGGCGAGGGTGATCGCGAGGAAGAAGAGCGGCTGTTCCGCGAGATAGATCCAGAAGGCGGAGGGATCGAGGCTGCGCAGGGTCATGCCGCATCCCTTTCGTCGTCGCGCGTCAGGGCGCGGAAGACGAGCGCCGTCACCGTCATGGTGATGGCGGTGGAGAGGACCAGCACGATCACGATCTGCAGGCCCTCGCGGGCCAGCCGGTCGCCGAAGGCGATCAGGCCGACGCCGGCTGGCACGAAGAGGAGCGAGAGATGCCGCAGGATCGCGTCGCCGGCAATCACCACCGGTTCCGGCATCCGTCCGCGCCAGAGCGCGAAGCCGGCCAGCAGCGCGAGCCCGATCACCGGCCCGGGGATCGGCAGGCGTGCCAACCCGGCGATCAGCTCGCCGGTAAACTGCAGGAAAATCAGGATCGTCAGGCCTTCGAGCATCGAATCGTCCCCCCGGGGCGGATTGTTTCACGCCCTGGCGGGGAGGGACAGGGCAGGGAAGGGACAGGGCAGGGAAGGGACAGGGCAGGGAAGGGAATGCTCCGGCCCCGGCGATCCCGCTCAGGCTTTGGTCGTCCGTTCAGGCTTTGGTCTTGCCTTTGGCCGGGGCCTTGGCCTTTCCGGTCGCTGCCTTCCCGGTCGCCGCCTTACGGGGCGCCGCCTTCTTCTCGCCGGCCGCCTTCGGCGCAGCCCGGGGCTTGCCGCGCGCCGGCTTCACCACGCCGCCGGTCGCCTCGATCCGGGCCGCGATCAGTCCGAGCGCGGCCTCCATGGTTATCTCGTCCTTGTTGGCGCTCTTGGGCAGGGTGGCATTCACGCTGCCCCAGTTCACATAGGCGCCGTAGCGGCCATCGCGGACCGAGATATCGCCGCCATCGGGATGCTGGCCGATGATCCGGCCCGCCACGGCACCGGTGCGGCCGAAGCGCCGCGCGCCGCCGGCTTCCTTGGTGGCGATGAGATCGACCGCGCGGTTGATGCCGACGGTGAAGACATCATCGATGCCCTCGAGATTGGCATAGGTCTTCCCGTGCTGGACATAGGGACCGTAGCGCCCGATCCCGGCCAGGATGGGCTCGCCGGATTCGGGATGGCGGCCGATCTCGCGCGGGAGCGAGAGGAGCGCCAGCGCCTTCTCGAGATCCGTATCCTTGATCGTCATGCCCTTGGCGAGCGAGGCCCGTTTCGGCTTCTCGCCTTCGCCAAGCTGGACATAGGGCCCGAAACGCCCGTCGCGAATGGTGATTTCGAGACCCGAGGCCGGATCGGTGCCCAGAACCTGCGGGCCCGAGGAACCGGCTTCCGCGTCGCCATCCTCGCCATTCGGCACGGAAAGCGGGCGGGTGAAGCGGCATTCGGGGTAATTGGAGCAGCCAATGAACGGCCCGAGCTTGCCGAGCTTGAGGGAAAGCTGGCCGCTGCCGCATTTCGGGCAGATGCGCGGATCGGAGCCATCGCCGCGATCACGGAACAGCATCGGCCCGAGATGCTCGTTCAGGCCCTCGAGCACGCTCGCGGTGCGCTGCTCCTTGGCGCTCTCGATGGCGGCCTTGAAGTCGCGCCAGAAATCGCGGAGCACGGAGCGCCAGTCGACTTCGGCATTCGAGATCCGGTCGAGATCGTTCTCGAGATCGGCGGTGAAATCATACTCCACATATTTCGCGAAGAAGCTCTCGAGGAAGGCGGTGACGATCCGACCCTTGTCCTCGGGGACAAGGCGCTTCTTCTCGATTTTCACATATTCACGGTCCCGCAGCACGGCGAGCGTGGCGGCGTAGGTCGAAGGCCGCCCAATGCCGAGCTCTTCCATCCGCTTGATGAGGCTGGCTTCGGAATAGCGCGGCGGCGGTTCGGTGAAATGCTGCGTGGCATTGAGCGCCTTGCGGGCAAGGGCCTCGCCGCGGCTCATGACCGGAAGGCGGCGGTTTTCCTCGTCTTCCTCGTCATCCGAGGTCTCGGTGTAGAGCGCCAGGAAGCCATCGAACAGCACGACCTGGCCCGTCGCACGCATGTCGAGCCGGCGCGGGCCGGCCTCGGCAAGGATGTCGGCCGTCGTCCGTTCGAGCCGCGCGCTCTCCATCTGGCTGGCGATGGTCCGTTTCCAGATCAGCTCGTAGAGGCGGAATTCGTCATCCGAGAGATAGGGCCGGACGGATTTCGGCACGCGGAACGCATCGGTCGGCCGGATGCATTCATGCGCTTCCTGCGCGTTCTTCGCCTTGGTGGAATAGGCGCGGGGCGCATCCGGGAGGTAATCCTTGTCGAAGGCCTTGCCGATGAAAGCCCGGACCTGCGCCCGCGCTTCCGGGGCGATGTCCACGCCGTCGGTTCGCATATAGGTGATGAGGCCGGTGGTCTCGCCGCCGATATCCGCACCCTCGTAAAGCTTCTGGGCGACCCGCATCGTGGTGGCCGGCGCGAAGCCGAGCTTGCGCGAGGCCTCCTGCTGGAGGGTCGAGGTGGTGAAGGGCGGGAACGGGTGGCGCTTGGCAGGCTTGGCCTCGAGGGCGGTCACGCTGAAGCGCGCTGCGGCAAGGGCAGCCTTGAAATCCTCGGCCTCGACGCCGGAGCCGATATCCAGCCGGCTGATCTTCCTGCCATCGGCTCCGACGAGCCGGGCCTCGAATTCCTCGCCGCGCGGTGTCGCCAGCCGGGCGATCAGCGACCAGTATTCGCGGGTGACGAAGCGCTCGATCTCGGCCTCGCGATCGCAGACGAGCCGCAAGGCCACCGATTGCACGCGGCCGGCCGAGCGGGCGCCCGGCAGCTTCCGCCAGAGCACCGGCGAGAGCTGGAAGCCCACGAGATAGTCGAGGGCCCGGCGGGCAAGATAGGCATCGACCAAGGCCTGGTCGATCTGGCGCGGATTCGCCATCGCGGCCGCAACGGCATCCTTGGTGATCGCGTTGAAGCTGACGCGCTCGACCTTCTTGTCCTTGAGCACGCGGCGGGCGCGCAGCATCTCGTAAAGGTGCCAGGAAATCGCCTCGCCCTCGCGGTCCGGGTCGGTGGCGAGGATCACGCGGTCCGCATCCTTGACCGCGTTGGCAATGGCGGAAATCTGCTTGGCGCCGCGACCATCGGTTTCCCAGATCATCGCGAAATCATTGTCGGGATCGACCGATCCGTCCTTGGACGGCAGGTCGCGGACATGCCCATAGGAGGCGATGACCTCATAGCCACGCCCGAGATACTTGTTGATCGTCTTCGCCTTTGACGGCGACTCGACAATGACGACCCGATTTTCCATGGATGTCCCTTCCGAACGGCCGGGATAAGTGGCGGCGCGCGCCGCGTTTGTCAAATGGGGCTCCGGCGCCGGTCCGGACAGGGGTGGCAGGCGGTGCCTGAAATCCCGGCCGGGGGTTAATCCAATGTCAAGCTAAATCGACGATAATCTTGCCTGTCCCAGTTGCGAGGTCCTGCCCCCCATGCTGTTCCGTCGCCCTGCCGCCTCTTTCAGCACCGCGTTCTCCCTGTTTGTCGAGATCGATCCCGAGGGTCGCATCCGCCAGGTCTCCGCTGCCCTTGCCGAGGGGCTGGGCTGCAAGGCCGAAACGCTGAAGGGGCAATCCATGTCGATCCAGAACGGAGTCCGGCGCCGGATGGCACGTCAGCTGCGGGACAGCAAGGGCGGGACACCGCTCGTCATGGTCACGGCCCATGATGCCGGCATGGCCCGGCCGCGATGGGCCATATGAACCATATCTAAATTTGTTTCGTTCAAGTTGCTTCCAGTTAACTGAACCTCGTTTGGTTGGATATGCTTAAATTCCTGCCGCTCAGGCCTCTGGCTTCGGCTTCGTCAGCGATGATGACCTTTGGTGTCGCGGCCGACAGGTCGTTGCTCGCGGCAGACGCAGCTTTTCGCGCTGCTCTTGGCTTTCCCGGCGATGCCCTGACCGGCAAGCCGCTCGAGGCCCTGCTCGCCTCTCCCGAACAGATGATGACCTGGCAGGATGCATGCCTTGCCACCGAAGCCGGGAAGCCCAAGCCCGTCACGCTCGCCTTTCGACGTCATGACGGGCATTGCCTGTGGGTGAAAGGCGCCGTTTCGATAGGGGCCGGCCGGAAGCGTCGGCAGGAATTCGTCTTTTCGGGAGTCGATATCAGCGCCGAATGCCTGGAAAAAGCCGAACTCGTGAGCCTGCGAAAGGCAATCGACAATCAGCGCATGACGATCCGGTTCGATTTCGACGGCAACCTTGTCGACGCCAATGATCGCTTCTTCGACACGATGGGATTTGCCCGCGAATCCGCTTCTGCCCTGAACCACCGGCAGCTTTGCCATCCGGACAGGCTGGAAGGTCCCGATTATGCGGTGTTCTGGGCGGATCTGCGCGGTGGCAAGATCATCAGCGGCCAGAACCGGTACAGATCATCCGATGGCAGCGATGTCTGGCTCGAGGGCAGCTATCAGCCTGCCTATGATGCGCTCGGGCAGCGTGTTGGCATTCTTTGCATGGCGACGGATGTCACCGGGAATATCCGTGCCAAAAACCGGCGCATGGGTCTCTGGGATGCCGTGCATGACAGCGTCCAGCATGTGGGTGGCTCCCTTGCCAATACCAGCGCCCAGGCAACCTCCGGCGCCGAGAACATTGCATTGGCTTCGGCCAATCTGAGCGCGATCGCGGCTTCGTCATCGGAACTGAAATCGTCGATCGACGAGATCGGGCAACAGGTGCTGAAATCCGTCACGGTGAGTTCGGGGGCGGTCGAGAAATCCCGGAACGCGATCTCGATCATGAAGGCGCTGCTCGAGGATGCCGACCGGATTGCCAGCGTCGTGAACCTGATCGAGCAGATTGCGCGCCAGACAAACCTTCTTGCCCTGAATGCCACGATCGAGGCAGCCCGCGCCGGCGAGGCGGGCAAGGGCTTTGCTGTCGTGGCTTCCGAGGTCAAGGCGCTTGCCGGGCAGACCGCCGTGGCAACCCGGGAGATCCACAACCACATTGTGGCGGTCCAGGCCTCCAGCCAGCTTGCGCAGGACGCCATCGAGGGTGTCTCGGGGACGATTGCCGATATGAGCGGCATCACGATCAGCATTTCGGCCGCCGTGGAAGAGCAGGCCGCCGTGACGGCGGACATGTCTTCCCGGATGCAGGATGCCGCCCTGAGTGTCGAGATGATCGCCACCATTGTCGACGATGTCGCGCGCCTGACCCGCGATGCCGATCAGGGAATCCAGCGCATCGCCGATGCCGTGACACGCGCTGCCTGATCGCGGCGATTGCCCGGAAGTCACAGCTCCGTTAAGCGTCCGGACTTCGCGGGCAGGAGGCTTCCATGTCGATCCAGAACGGGATCCGGCGCCGGACGGCGCGTCAGATGCGGGACAGCAAGGGCGGAACGCCGCTCGTCATGGTCACGGCCTATGATGCCGGCATGGCCCGGCTGGTCGATCCGCATGCCGACATGCTGCTCGTCGGCGACAGCGTCGGCATGGTCCATCACGGCCTGCCTTCCACCGTCCCGGTCACGCTCGACATGATGATCCTGCATGGCGCGGCGGTCGTCCGTGGCTCGCAGCAGGCGCTGGTTGTGGTCGACATGCCCTTCGGCACCTACGAGGAAAGCCCGCAGCAGGCCTTCCGGAATGCCGCGCGGATCCTGCAGGAAACCGGAGCCGGAGCGGTGAAGCTCGAAGGCGGGGTGCGGATGGCGGAGACGATCCGCTTCCTCGGCGAGCGCGGCATCCCCGTCATGGCGCATGTCGGCATGACACCACAGGCGATCCATGTGCTCGGCAGCTTCCGTGCCGTGGGCCGTTCCGAGGCGGAACGCGCCAAGATCCTCGGCGATGCCTTGGCCGTTGCGGAAGCCGGCGCCTTCGGCATGGTCATCGAGGCGGTGGAGGAGCCGCTGGCGGCAGAGATCACGCGGAAGGTGCCGGTTCCGACGATCGGGATCGGGGCCTCGGCCACCTGCGACGGGCAGGTGCTCGTCCTCGACGACATGCTGGGGCTGACCGAGCGCGTGCCGCGTTTCGTCAAGCGCTATGCCGAGCTGGGCGGTGCGGTCGGCGCCGCGATGGCCGGCTATGCGGCGGAGGTGCGGGAACGGCGCTTCCCGGCGCCGGAACACACCTATCCGCGCAAGGATTGACGAGGATAACCGGATGATCCGCTTGCGGGGAGGCGGGCAAGCTTCTATGCCGGATTCTTACCATGAGCGCATCGGCATTCGTCTTCCCGCATCGTCACCTCCTCGGGATCGAGGGTCTGTCGCGGCCCGATATCGAGGGGCTGCTGAACCTCGCCGAGGAAGAGGTCGAGATCTCGCGTCAGATCGAGAAGAAAAAGTCCTCGCTCCGCGGCCGGACGCAGATCAACCTTTTCTTCGAGGCCTCGACACGCACGCAATCTTCCTTCGAGCTGGCCGGCAAGCGGCTCGGCGCGGATGTCATGAACATGTCGGTTGCGAATTCGTCGGTGAAGAAGGGCGAGACGCTGATCGATACCGCGATGACGCTCAATGCGATGCGGCCCGACATCATCATCGTCCGCCATCACGCCGCCGGCGCGGTGCATCTGCTGGCCCGGAAGGTCGATTGCTCGGTCGTCAATGCCGGTGACGGCGCCCACGAACACCCGACGCAGGCCCTGCTCGACGCGCTGACGATCCGCCGCAACAAGGGCCGGATCGAGGGCCTCGTCGTGGCGATCTGCGGCGATATCGCCCATAGCCGCGTGGCGAGGTCGAACATCATCTGCCTGCAGGCTCTCGGTGCGCGGGTCCGCCTCTGCGGGCCGCCGACCTTGCTGCCCATGGGCGTCGAGCGCTATGGCGTCGAGGTCTTCACCGATATGCGCCGGGCGCTGGAAGGTGCGGATATTGTCATGATGCTGCGGCTGCAGCGGGAACGCATGAACGGCTCCTATGTGCCGAGCGTGCAGGAATATTTCCATTATTACGGCCTCGACCGCGAGAAGCTCGGCTATGCCAAGCCGGATGCGCTCGTCATGCATCCCGGGCCGATGAATCGCGGTGTCGAGATCGCCTCCGATGTCGCCGATGGTGCGCAGAGCCTCATCCGCGAACAGGTGGAAATGGGCGTGGCCGTCCGCATGGCGGTGCTGGAGGCGCTGGCGCGGAGATTGCCCAATGAGTGATTTCATCGGCTATCTTTTCGAATTGATCCTGATGGCGCGCTGGCCGCGCCGGATCCTGCTCGGGGGCCTTCTGGCCATTATCGTGGTCATGGGCGGGCTGACGAGCCAGAAGGGCTGGATCTCGATCGGTGTCATCGGCGGCCTGCTGCTTTTCCTCGAGATCCTCGACGTCGTGGCCGCGCGCTCCCGGGCCTCGCGGAAGCGCTGACATGGTCGCGCTCGAGGCCCTCTACAGCGACCTCCTCATCGCCCTGACGCAATCCACGGCCTTTCGCTGGGGGCTGGCCGTTGCCGTGTCGATCTGGATCTGGCTGATCGGGCGCGCGGGCACCCCATGGCGCGTCGCGGCGCTGCTGGCGCCCTTCCTCGCAGCGGGCATTCTCGAAGTGCTCGACCAGCTGGTGATCGGGCCCGGACAGGGCGCGCAGAGCGGCTGGCTCTCCTTCTACCTGCAGTCGCAGGCGGCCTTTCACCGGCTGATCAGCCTCGACGGCGCATTCCTCCTGATCCTTGCGGTGCTGTTCGGCTTCATCCATCGCTTCGCGCTGGCGGTGCTCCTCTGCCTCGCCACGGCGATCTATCTGCGCTACGCGATCCACGGGGCGAGCGAGGTCCTGCTGTCCTGGCCGGTCGCGCAATGGCTGCTGGTGGTGATGCCGACCGTGCTCATCGCCATTCTCGGGCTGTACAGCCTCGGCGCGACGCTCCGCCTGATCACGGCGGTGCGGCAGGCGCGCAACGGAGACGATGATGACCGGTAATGATCCCCGTCCCCTGCATCTGGCGCATGCGCGGCTGCTCGACCCGGTGACCGGGCTCGAATCGCCCGGCGGCGTGCTGGTTTCCGGCGGCCGGATCGCCGATTTCTCGCCCGATCTCGCGCGGCCCGGCATGGTGGCCGAAGCGGAAATCCTCGATTGCCAGGGGCGGCTGGTCCTGCCTGGCCTCGTCGATCTCCGGGCCTTTATCGGCGAGCCGGGGGAGGAATATCGCGAGACGTTGCGTTCCGCCTCGGAGGCCGCGGCGGCAGGCGGGGTGACCACGGTGGTCGCCCAGCCGAATACCTCGCCGGTGATCGACGATCCCGCCGTGGTGGATTTCGTGCTGCGCCGGGCCCGCGATACCGGGATCGTCCATATCCGCGTCGCGGCGGCGCTCACCAAGGGCTGCCGCGGGCAGGAAATGAGCGAGATCGGCCTGTTGCAGGAAGCGGGTGCCGTGGCGGTCACGGATGGCGACCGGCCGGTCACCAATGCGCAGGTCATGCGCCGGGCCCTGACCTATTCGCGCGTCTTCGACATGCCGGTTATCCACCATGTCGAGGACCCGAAACTGGTGGGCGAGGGCGTGATGAACGAGGGCGAGTTCGCGACGCGGCTCGGCCTGCCCGGTATTCCCAGCGCGGCCGAGACGATCATGCTCGAGCGCGACATGCGGCTCGTCCAGCTCACCGGCGGGCGCTACCACGCGGCAATGATCACCTGCCGCGAGAGCCTCGAGGTGATCCGCCGGGCCAAGCAGGCCGGCCTGCCCGTGACGGCGGGGGTCTCGATCAACCATCTCACGCTCAACGAGATGGATATCGGCAGCTACCGCACCTTCCTGAAGCTCAGCCCGCCGCTCCGCAGCGAGGAAGACAGGCTGGCCATGGTCGAGGCGGTGGCGGAGGGGCTGGTCGACATGATCGTGTCGGACCACAACCCCCAGGATGTTGAAACCAAGCGCCTGACTTTTGCAGAATGCGCGCCGGGCGCCATCGGGCTGGAAACCATGCTCTCGGCCGGCTTGCAGCTGGTCGAGGCGGGGCTGATCAGCCTGAAGCGCCTGCTCGAGGCGATGAGTGCGGCGCCGGCCCGGCTGGCGGGGCTGGAGACGGGCCGGATGGCGCGGGGTGCGCCGGCCGATCTCATCGTTCTGGATCGGGACTATCCGTGGGTGGTGGATGCCGCCACGTTGCGGTCCCGGTGCAAGAACACGCCCTTTGACGAGGCGCGGCTTTCGGGCAAGGTCTTCGCCACGCTCGTGGCAGGGCGCATCGTGCATCGCCTGGCGTAACGCAGTCCCCGCTGCCGGGGCAGAGAAGAAATCCGGAGGGATCATGGCCGAACTGGCGGGACTGGGTGCAGGAGGCGCGCTGCTGGCGCTCGCCTTCGGGTATCTGATGGGCGCGATCCCGTTCGGGCTGATCCTGACGCGGCTCGCCGGGACGGCGGATCTGCGCCAGATCGGCTCTGGCAATATCGGCGCGACGAATGTCCTCCGGACCGGCAGGAAGGATCTCGCGGCAGCGACCTTGCTGCTGGACGCGCTGAAGGGCAGCGTCGCGGTCTGGGTGGCGCTGCGCTGGGGCGCCGGCGCCGGGGTTCTCGCCGGGTTCGGCGCCTTTATCGGCCATCTCTATCCGGTCTGGCTCAAATTCGCGGGCGGGAAGGGTGTCGCCACGTTCATCGGCGTGCTGCTGGCCTTGTGGTGGCCGGGGCTGATCGCCTTTGCCGTGCTCTGGCTCGCCGTGGCCTATCTCACGCGCTATTCCTCGCTCGCGGCCCTCGTGGCCTCGGCCCTGCTGCCGCTGGGGCATCTCGCGCTGGACTGGCGTTCCGGGCAGGTGACGGCGCCCAGCCTTGTCTTCCTGGCCATGGCGGCTTTGCTCTGGTGGAAGCACCGCCCCAATATCGAGCGCCTGCTGGCCGGGACGGAAGGCCGGATCGGCCAGAAGGGATGACGGCCGCACCGGGCCGGCCGCTGGACGAGCGCGCGCGTCTCGACTGGCTGCATCTCTCCCGGGTCGAGGGCCTGGGACCGCGCGGGTTCGATACGCTGCTGCGCCGGGCCGGCAGTGCCGGCGAGGCCTTGCGCCTGCTTTCGGATCCCGCCTTCGTGCCGGGCCGGCGGCTCGTCCTGCCCAAACGCGCGGATGTCGAGGCTGAATTTGCCCGTGCCGAAAGGCTTGGCATCCGGTTTCTGGCGCTGCCGGATCCGGATTATCCCGCCCTGATGCGCGCGGTGGACGGGGCGCCGCCGCTCCTCTCGGTCAAGGGGCGGGTGGAGTTGCTCTCCCGGTCTGCCGTGGCCCTGGTCGGGGCGCGCAATGCCTCGGCGCTCGGGCGGAAGATGGCGGTGCTCCTCGCGCGCGGCCTCGCGGAAGCCGGCCATGTCATCGTGTCCGGCCTTGCGCGCGGCATCGATACCGAGGCGCATCGGGCCACCCTCTCCGGCGGAACGGTGGCCGTCATGGCCGGCGGGCTCGAGCGGCCCTATCCGCCCGAGAACGAGGCCCTGTTCGAGGCGATTGCCGCAGAGGGGCTGGTCCTGTCCGAGATGCGCCTCTGGCAGAGCCCGCGCGGGCAGGATTTTCCGCGACGGAACCGGCTGATCTCCGCGCTGTCGCTCGCCGTTGTCGTGGTCGAGGCGGCGCGGCGCTCCGGTTCGCTGATCACTGCGCGGATGGCCGCCGAACAGGGGCGTGACGTGCTGGCTGTGCCCGGTTCGCCGCTCGATCCGCGCTGCGAAGGCTCGAACGACCTCCTGCGCGACGGGGCGACGCTGGTGACCTCCGTGGCCGATGTACTGGCGGCCCTGCCGCCGGTTGCCGGCCAAGTCCGGGGGATGCCCGGCCCGTTCCGGGAGCCGGATCCGCCGGCATTCCTGCCGCGCGCGTCATTCGACCTGGCAGGCGGGGATCCCGCCGATGCCGTTCTGGGCCTGCTGACGCATGGGGCGATCGATATCGACGAACTCGGCCGGATGGCCGGTCTCGATGCGGCCGCCCTTTCCGGGGCCTTGTTCGACCTCGAATTGTCCGGCCTGATCGAGCGCCTGCCGGGCAATCGCGTTGCCCAGGGGGTTATATCAGCGCGGCCAGAATGAGCGGCAGCGTGATCATCGAGACGATGGTCTGCGCGGTGGTGATGGCGGCCATGAGCGGGGCATCACCGCCCATCCGCCGCGCCAGCAGGTAGGAGGCGGTCGCGGTCGGCACGCCGAGGCAGAGCACGACCACGGCGAGTTCCGCACCCTCAAGGCCGAGCAGCCGGCCGAGGCCATAGGCGATGGCGGGTGCCACAAGGAGCCGGATGCCGACAGCGAGCAACAGGGCCGGGCTCGGCCGCTGGAGATCCTGCAGGCGCAATCCGGCGCCGACCAGGATGAGGCCGGTGCCCAGGGCGCATTGGCCGATGATATCCAGCGACAGCAGGATCGAGCGGGGCAGGGGAACGGCCAACATGTTCAGCGCGAGCCCGCCGAGCGTGCCCAGGATGAAAGGGTTGGTGGCGAGCCCCTTGATGAGCGAGCCGCCGCCGGTGCCATAGCGCCGCAGGATCATGACAGTCGCGACATTGAGAATGGGGATCAGCGCGGCGATGGCCACGGCAGCGAGCGTGACCCCCTCCCGCCCATAGAGATTGGCGCACATCGCCAGCGCGATGAAGGCATTCCAGCGCAGCACGCCCTGGAAGATGCTGGTAAAGGCCGGCGGGTCCACGGCCAGCCAGCGCTCGAGCGGCCGGCGCAGCAGGAGCAGGGCAATGCCGAGAATGGTGATCGTGCCGACCAGCGCCCCGCCGAGCCGCGCGAAGGGCACTTCGCCCAGCTTGGCCGACATCAGCGTCTTGGCGATCAGGACCGGAACGAGGATGTAATAGGAGATCTTCTCGAAGCCCTGCCAATCCGCTTCGGCGGGCAGGGCCTTTTGTCGCAGCGCCCAGCCGATGGCGATCACGACAAAAACGGAAATGAGCGAATCAAGAACCATTACAGGACCATTCCGGCAACAGGCAGCCGGAAAGGCCGCGTTCTCCTCTCCGTAGGCGCTCCCCCGGATGAAGGGAAGCAACCCCCGGTGTTCAGCGCAGGTTTATTCACCGGCCTCTATATGTCATCATCATAGAGCCGGTCTTTCTGGATCGGCACAAGGATCGACAAGATCCGCAAAGGAGGTGTCTCATGAATCGTCTGGCTGGTCTGACTTTCGGGCTTGCGCTTGGTCTCGGCATGGTTGGCCAGGGGCCAGCCCAGGCGGGTCCCTTCTCCCATGCCGCCGAACTGCGTTCCGAAGGCGCCCTTCCGGTCCAGGACGTGGCATCGCGTCAGGCGCGGCGCAACCGCGCGCTGGCCGCCGGAGCCATTATCGGTGGTGCGATTGTCGGCGGCGCGATCATCGCGGAATCCCAGCGCCGCCGCGACTATTACGTCGATGACGGCTATTATCAGGATCGCCGCTACAACAACAATTACTACGCCCCGGCGCAGTATTATCGCGGTCCGCAGCAGCCGTTGCCGCCGGCCTATTTCAACCAGGGTGGCGAGGCTGGCCGCCCGCCGGCGGATTTCTATTCGCCTGGCACGCGCTATTACCAGCCGGCGCCGCGCTATTACGGCCCCGGCCCGGGTTATTACGGGAACGAGCCCTATTACGATACGCCCCGCCGTCGCGGCCGCACCGTACGCGATCCCGCCGGTGGCGGTTCGATGCGCTGAGCCGGAACCGGCTTGCTCGATGGATCAGGGGAGGCTCAGGCCTCCCCTTTTTCTTGCTCCGCGCGCCGGCTTTCGTGGCGCAGCCGGTCAAGCACGCCCTGCAGGATGAAGGCGGCTGCCGTGGCATCGATGATCGCGGCGCGCTTGGCGCGGGAGAGATCGACGGACAGCAGGGCCCGTTCCGCCGCGACCGTCGAGAGGCGCTCGTCCCAGAACAGGATCGGGATCGGGCTGACCTGGCGGATGTTGCTGGCATAGGTCCGCGTGGCCTGGACGCGGGGCCCCGAACTGCCATCCATGTTGAGCGGCAGGCCCAGCACGAGCGCCGCCACGCGATGCTGGGCAATGATGCCGGAAAGCTCCACCCAGTCCTCGCGGAATTTCCGGCGAGGCAGGGTGCGGAAGGCGGTCGCGATCCGGCGCTCGACATCCGACAACGCCAGGCCGACCGTCTTCTCGCCGAGATCGAGCCCGAGCAGCCGCTCGCCGGTGCCCAGCAGGGCGGCAAGGGCCTCGATGGTCAGCGCTTCGGCTCCGCCCGGCTTCATGCGTCACGACTCCCACGGCTTTGTGCGTTGCAAAAAACGCTTGGCCTTCCTCCGGCAACCCCATAAACCGTTATCAACGATCCGTCTCACGAAAGATGTGAAGGGAGCAGAACGCCATGCAGATCACCTGGTTTGGCCATTCGGCCTTTGCCCTTGCCAGCAACGGCCGCAAGGTTCTGGTCGATCCGTTCTTTACCGGCAATCCGGTCTTCGAGGCGAAGGGCGAGGGGGATTTCCCCGCCAAGTTCCAGCGGGCGATCGCCGGCACGACCGACATCATCATCACGCATGGCCATGGCGATCATATCGGCGACAGCCTCGCCATCGTGCGCGAGACGGATGCGACCCTGTTCTGCAACTGGGATCTCGGCCAGTGGCTCTCCTCGAAATGGGAGGCCATGGATACCGGCAAGGCGCTGGCGATGGAGACGATGAATGCCGGCGGCTGCGTCGAGCATGACGGCGTGTCGATCCGGCTGGTCCGCGCCGACCATTCCTCCGGCGTCTGGGAACGCGGCATCTTCCAGACGCTGGGTTCGGCGAATGGTGCGATCATCAGCATTCCCGGGGCTCCGGTCGTCTATCACATGGGCGATACCGACATTTTCTCCGGCATGGGACTGATCGAGGAGCTGCACAAGCCGGATATCGTGATCGTGCCGATCGGCGACCGCTATACGATGGGGCCCTCCACGGCCGCCCTGGCGGTGCGGCGCTTCTTCCCGCGTTCGAAGGCTGTGATTCCCTGCCATTTCGGCACGTTCGGCGCGCTCACCGGCACGGTCGAGGAGTTCAAGCGCGAACTGGGCCCCATGGCCACGCGCCTGCAGGAGCCGGTTCCGCACCAGCCGTTCGTTTTCTCGATCCGCTGAGCAAAAAGCGGCGGAATACGGCTGTTCGGGATTTGTCAGCCGGGCCCGCCTTCTGTAAAGGACGCGGGACCCCCTATCCTATGGAAGAGGCACCGGATGTCCGTTGACGCCGCCACCGTTCGCCGCATCGCCCGGCTCTCCCGCATCGCGCTTCCGGAACAGGATGTTCCGGTGATGCAGGCCGAAATCAATGCCATTCTCGGTTTCGTCGAGCAACTCGGCGAAGTGAATGTCGAGGGCGTCGAGCCGATGACCTCGGTCACGCCGATGGCGCTCAAGATGCGCGAGGATGTGGTGACGGATGGCGAGAAGGCCGGCAAGGTCACCGCCAATGCCCCGCAGAGCGAGGATCATTACTTCCTTGTGCCGAAAGTGGTGGAATAAGCACCGCCCTTTCCGCTCCGCCCTGCCTGTTCCCCGTTCCGGAAGTCCCGTTCCATGACCGATCTCACCCAGCTCACCCTGACCGAAGCCCGGGAAGGCCTTGCCCGGAAAAGCTTTACCGCGGTCGAACTGGCCGAGGCCCATCTCTCGGCCATCGAGGCTGCGCGGCCGCTGAACGCCTATGTGCTCGAAACGCCGGACCAGGCGCTTGCCATGGCACGCGCGGCGGATGCCCGGCTTGCCCGCGGCGAGGCCGGCCGGCTCGAGGGCATTCCGATCGGCGTGAAGGATCTCTTCGCCACGGAAGGCGTGCGGACCACGGCCTCGTCGCGGATCCTCGGGAATTTCGTGCCGACCTACGAATCCACCGTCACCGGCCAGCTCTGGCGCGACGGGGCGGTCATGCTCGGCAAGCTCAACAATGACGAATTCGCGATGGGTTCGTCGAACGAGACCAGCGCCTTCGGGCCGGTGGTCAACCCGTTCCTCCCCGCCAACTGGAGTGCCGAGAAGGGCAAGGCCGCCCTGTCCGGCGACAAGAAGGGCCTGCTCGTTCCCGGCGGCTCCTCGGGTGGCTCCTCGGCGGCGGTTGCCGCGAATCTCTGCCTCGGCGCGACCGCCACGGATACCGGTGGTTCGATCCGCCAGCCCGCCGCCTTCACGGGGACGGTCGGCATCAAGCCGACCTATGGCCGCTGCTCGCGCTGGGGCATTGTCGCCTTCGCCTCCTCGCTCGACCAGGCCGGGCCCATTGCCAAGACGGTGCGCGATTGCGCGGCGCTGATGACCTCGATGGCCGGCCATGATCCGAAGGATTCGACCTCGGTCGATCTGCCGGTCCCGGATTTCGAGGCGGCGATCGGCCGCTCCGTTGCCGGGAAGACGATCGGCATTCCCAGGGAATACCGCGTCGAGGGCATGCCGGCCGAGATCGAGGCGCTCTGGAAGAAGGGCGCCGACATGCTGCGCGCTGCCGGGGCGCGGATCGTCGATGTCAGCCTGCCGCACACGAAATACGCGCTGCCGGCCTATTACATCGTCGCGCCGGCGGAGGCCTCGTCCAACCTCGCGCGGTATGACGGCGTCCGCTATGGGCTGCGCGTGCCGGGCAAGGACATTACCGAGCTTTACGAGCAGACGCGGGCGCAGGGCTTCGGCCGCGAAGTGAAGCGGCGTATCATGATCGGCACCTATGTGCTCTCGGCCGGCTATTACGACGCCTATTACCTCCGGGCGCAGAAGATCCGGACGCTGATCAAGAAGGATTTCGAGGATGTCTATGCCGCGGGCGTCGATGCGATCCTGACGCCGGCCACGCCTTCGGCCGCCTTCGGCATTGCCGAGATGGCGGATGCCGATCCGGTCCAGATGTATCTCAACGACATCTTCACCGTGACAGTGAACATGGCCGGGCTTCCGGGCCTCGCTTTGCCGGGCGGTACCGATGCTGCCGGCCTGCCGCTGGGCCTGCAGCTGATCGGCCGGCCCTTCGACGAGGAGACGCTGTTCAGCCTCGGCGCGGTGATCGAGGACCAGGCCGGTCGCGTCACGGCTTCGCGCTGGTGGTGACATGCTGCGCATTCTCGGACGGACCAGCTCGATCAATGTGCGCAAGGTCCTCTGGGTCTGCGAGGAACTGGGCATCGCCCATAGCCGCGAGGATTGGGGCAGCGGCTTCCGCCCGACCCGTGAAGCGGAATTCCTGAAGCTCAATCCCCGGGCCCTGATCCCGGTGGTGATCGATGGCGACACGATCCTGACCGAATCGAACGCGATCTGCCGTTACCTTGCGACGCGCTACGGCAACGGCGCCCTCCTGCCCGAGGATCCGTTGAAGCGGGCCGAGGTCGAGGCCTGGATGGACTGGATGATCGCCGATCTCAACGGAAGCTGGCGCTATGCGGTCCAGGCGCTGGTCCGGAAGCGGCCGGGTTTCGACAATCCGGCCGAGATCCAGCGCTCGATCAGCGAATGGAACGGGTTGATGGCCGTATTCGATGCCCAGCTCGAGACGGCGGGTGATTGTCTCTGCGGAGCGTTCAGCCTCGCCGATATCGTGATGGGGCTGGCCGCGCATCGCTGGCAGCAGGCGCCGATTGCCCGGGTCAGCCTGCCGCGTGTCACCCGCTATGCCGAAGGGCTGCGGCGCCGCCCCGCCGCTGCGCGGTTCATGGGGCCGGATTTCGATTGAAGGCTGCCGCCGCGCCCTTGCGGAAATGAATCCGGTTTTGCGCGCAATACCTTGATCTCAAAAGAAAAGGCCCGGTTTCCCGGGCCTTGTTTTTTAACCGCCAAGCGCCTGCTTGGCCCGGCTCCACCAGCCCGACCGCTTGGGCCGGTTCGGATCTTCCGGCTCGGGCTCGGGTTCCGGCTGCGGCGCGGGGGCCGGCGCGGCGGCCACGGGCGCCGGGGTCGGGACGGGTTCGGGCGTTGCGATCGCAACCGGCGCCTCGGCAACCGGTGCTGCCGCGGCCGGAGCCTCGACGGCGGCCTTCTTCGCCCGGCTGCGCGGTGCCGCCTTGGCCGGCTTCCCGGCCGGGGCCTCGGGGGCCGGCGCTTCCACCACAGGGGCTTCGGCCATCACGGCTTCTGCCTCGTCGGTCTTCTTCGCGCGGCTGCGGCGCGGCTTCTTCGCCGGTTCCGCATCGACCGGCGGCTGTTCCGCCGGAGCCTCGACGGCCGGTTCGGCAGCAGCCATCACCGGCTCGCCGGATTCCGCAGCTTCGCCTTCGGTGCCTTCCTCGGCATTGCCTTCACCGGGGCGATCGTCACGATCGCGCCGGTTCCGGCGCCCGCCACGGCGGCGGCGGCGGCGCTTGCGTTCGCCCTCCGCCTTGTCGCCGGCCTCGGTGCCATTGGCGCGGGATTCCTCGCCGGCTTCCTCGTCATCCTCGTCACTCTCGGCGTCGCCATTGGCGGAAGCCTCGGAGGCCTCGGAGGCCTCGGCGCCGTTCGGCGGGCCATCGCCACGCTCCCGGTCGCGGCCACCGCGACGGCGGCGGCGACGGCGGCGCTTGCGCTCGCCTTCGGCCTTCTCGTTCTCCTTGCCGGCCTCGGAATCGTCTTCGCTTTCCTCGGCCTCGCTGACCTCGATATCGTCCATCTCGATATCTTCGGGATGGATGACGCGCGGACCATCCTGATGGCGCGGGGCGGCGGGACGTGTCTCCACGATCTCGCCATCGACGCGTTCAGCCACCATGCGGGGCTGGACGGGCTCGCCGCGCTCGATCTGGAAATGCTGGCCCGGCGGAAGCTGGGCCTCGGCCACGACCGTGATGGTCACGCCGAAACGGGCTTCGAGGGCCCGCAGGCTCTCGCGCTTCTGGTTGAGGATGTAGAAGGCGGTTTCGAGGCGCGTCTTCAGGGTGATGTCATGCGTGGCACCGCGGAGGAGGGTGTCTTCCATCGCACGCAGCACGTGCAGGGCCAGGCTCGGCGTCGAGCGCAGCAGGCCCGTGCCGGCGCAATGCGGGCAGGGGATGGTCGAGCTTTCGAGCACGCCGGTGCGGATGCGCTGGCGCGACATTTCGAGCAGGCCGAAATGCGAGATGCGGCCGACCTGGATGCGCGCGCGGTCATTCTTCAGGCAATCGTTGAGCTTGCGCTCGACTGCCTTGTTGTTCCGCTTCTCCTCCATGTCGATGAAGTCGATCACGACAAGGCCGGCCAGATCGCGCAGGCGCAGCTGGCGCGCCACTTCCTCGGAGGCCTCGAGATTGGTCTTGAGGGCGGTGTCCTCGATATTGTGCTCGCGGGTCGAGCGACCCGAGTTCACGTCGATCGAGACCAGCGCCTCGGTCTGGTTCATGACGATGTAGCCGCCGGATTTCAGCGTCACCACATTCGAGAACATCGCATCGAGCTGGCTTTCCACGCCGGTGCGCGAGAAAAGCGGGGTTGCATCGCGGTAGGGCTGGACCGCCTTGGCATGGCTCGGCATGAGCATGCGCATGAAGTCCTTGGCCTCGCGGTAGCCTTCCTCGCCGGCGACGAGGATTTCCTCGATATCCTTCGAGTAGAGGTCGCGGATGGCGCGCTTGATCAGCGAGCCTTCCTCGTAGACGAGCGCCGGCGCTGTCGATTCCAGCGTCAGCGAGCGGACGCTCTCCCAGAGGCGCATGAGGTACTCGAAGTCACGCTTGATCTCGACCTTGGTGCGCGAGGCCCCCGCCGTGCGGAGGATAACGCCCATCCCGTCCGGCACTTCCAGTTCGGAAGCCATGGATTTCAGGCGCTTGCGGTCCGTGGCGTTGGTGATCTTGCGCGAGATGCCGCCGCCCCGGGCGGTGTTCGGCATCAGCACGGAATAGCGGCCGGCCAGGCTGAGATAGGTGGTCAGGGCCGCGCCCTTGGTGCCGCGCTCTTCCTTGACGACCTGCACCAGCAGGATCTGCCGGCGCTTGATCACTTCCTGGATCTTGTACTGGCGGCGCGTGCGGTGGGCGGCGCGCATCGGCACCTCTTCCATCGCGTCGCCGCCACCGCCGAGCTGCTCGACATGTTCATCGTCCTTCGGCGTGTCGTCGGACGGGGCACCCTGGTTCTCGCCTTCGGCATCAGCATCAGCTTCGGCAGAGCCCTCGGCAGCCGCGCCGTTTCCGGCGCCATCCTCGGCCTCGCCCTCGACCGGGCCGGCGACCTGGTCCCGGCTGCGGCCGCGCTGCTTGGCCTTGGGCCGCGACCGGCGCGGACGCCGGCCTTCTTCCTCATCGCCATCCTCGTCGCGGGCAGCCTCGGCCTCCTCGGCCAGAAGCGCCAGACGATCCGCGGTGGGGATCTGGTAATAATCGGGATGGATTTCGGAGAAGGCGAGGAAACCGTGCCGGTTGCCGCCGAAATCCACGAAGGCCGCCTGGAGGGACGGCTCTACGCGCGTGACCTTGGCGAGGTAGATATTGCCGCGGAGGGGGCGGCGATTGGCGGATTCGAAGTCGAATTCCTCAACACGATTGCCGCGTGTCACCACGACCCGGGTTTCTTCCGGGTGCGCGGCATCGATGAGCATTTTTGTTGTCATTGCAAACTCTTGAAAGGCTGTAAGCCCGAGGCGGGAGGCGGCCAGAGCACGTCACTCCGCTTGGCCCGCGCGCAGGATTGCGGCGGCTTGCCGGGCGGTTGGAGAAGGGAATGAAGGGGTCGGGACAGCAGGCGGCGCGAGCGGGCCTGCCGGGGAACGGCGATATCGAGACAAGGCCTCGGATGCGGCGTGCACGACGCTGCCACGCGCCCGGCCTGGGCCGGGGGAGTTGCAGCGTCATTGCCATCGCATGTCGTGGCATCAAGGCCATCCTTGCTCGAAACGACGCGCGGGGAGCGCGCCACGGGGCCCGAAACTCCGAAGCGAAATTGGGCAGGCTGAGCTCCTGCGGCAAAGGCTTCCGGCCGGGTTTCCCGCATTCGGGCCCGGAGCTGAGGAGACGGCAACCTCTCTCGAGAGGCGACGACTCAACGAAAACTTGCTCCGGTCCAGAATGCACCGTAGACCCCGTTTAAGGTTCAGACTCGCCATTTGCAAGCGGAACAACACGGTTGGTGCCCGAGCGACACGAATTTCCCCCTGCGAATCCCTCGCATCGACCTGCATGGCCCGGCCGTTGCCTTGCCTTTACTGCGTTGATCCTGCTGGTCTTTGCTTTCCCGGGCGCGGTGATCGGGCAGATGGCGCCGCCCCGGCCTGCCGCGGCCGAATCGGTTCAGGCGCGGGGCGTCCATCTCGTCGAGGAGCCAGGCAGCGATACCCTTGGCGTCGTGGTCGACCTGTCACGCGAGGTCACGGTGCGGCACGAGGTGCTGGTCGAGCCGAACCGGCTGGTCATCGATCTCGAGAACACGGTCTTCGCCGGCGCCCCGGCGCAGGGCAGCAACCGCGCGGTCGGGCCGGTTGCGGGCTGGCGGGCCGGGCTGTTCCTGTTGGGCCGATCGCGCATCGTGCTGGATCTCAACCGTCCGGTGCTGGTCCAGCGTACGGATTTCGTGCGGCAGGGGCCGCATACCCGGCTGGTGATCCAGCTGCGATCCGCCAGCCAGGATGAATTCGCCGGCAGGGCCCAGGAGGACCAGAAGCGCCGCTTCGCCAGCCGCGTGCCGGAAGGGCCTTCCGTCCCGCGGCCGGCCGGTGCGAAGCCGCTTGTCGTGCTCGATCCCGGGCATGGCGGCATCGATCCCGGCGCCTCCGGACCGAAGGGCGAGGTCGAGAAGGAAATCGTGCTGGCAGTTGCTCGGCTGATCCGAAAACAGCTGGAGGCGGATGGCCGCGTCGAGGTGCAGATGACGCGCGAGGATGACCGCTTCATCTCGCTCGGCGAACGCGTGGTCTTCGCGCGGAACCGTTCCGCCGCCCTGTTCGTGTCGCTCCATGCGGATTCGCTGTTCGGCGAGGCCGATGTGCGCGGCGCCTCGGTCTATACCCTGTCGGACCGGGCCTCGGATGCCGCCGCCGCCCGGGCCGCGGAAAAGGAGAACCGGGCCGATGTCGCGGCCGGGCTCGATGCGCCGGAGGCCCAGCGCGAGGGGGTGGATGACATCCTGTTCGACCTGGCCCGCCGGGAAACCCGGCTGTTCAGCCAGCTGGCGGCACGCGGCGTGGCGCAGTCGATCCAGCGATCCGGCCGGTTGCACAAGACCCCGCTCCGCAGCGCCGGGTTCCGGGTGCTCCGCGCACCGGACATGCCTTCGATTCTCGTCGAACTCGGCTATCTCTCGAATCCCGAGGATCTGCAGGCGCTGATGCAGGAGGCCGGCAGGCAGAAGCTCGCACAGGGCCTTGCGGCGGCCTTGCTCGACTTCGTGCTCAACAACCGGATCGCGATTTCGACCAAGCCGTTGGAATAATGTGCATCACCGGGCCTCGTGCCGTTTTTCGGCCACGGTTTCCGCCTTTGTGGAACAAAGTGAGTCAGAGCGTTTGTTGCCGGTTTCCGCTTCTGGTAAGGAACAGGTCCGGTATTCGCCCTGACAGTTTTGGTTAGGGATCGATGCGTAGAATGTCCGCGTATCACCGGAGGCGGGCAGGGTCCGCATTTCCGGACGATGTCGCCGGATCAAGAGAATGCAGGCAGGCTGTGCCCGTTCTGCCAGGGGTTAGAACCGCATGCGGATGATCGCACGCTTTTTTGCGTTCCTGTTCGGAACCGCCACGATTGTCGGCCTCGTGGGCGCGGCGGTGGCGGGCTATGTCTTCTGGCACTATTCGCAGGACCTGCCCGATCCGGCCCAGCTGGCGAAATACGAGCCGCCGGTCACAACGCGCGTCCATGCGGCGGATGGCACCCTGCTGGCCGAATATGCGCGCGAGCGCCGGCTCTACCTGCCGATCCAGGCGATGCCGAAGCTGCTGATCGCGGCCTATCTCTCGGCAGAAGACAAGAATTTCTACAAGCATGGCGGGGTCGATCCGGAAGGCATTGCCCGTGCGCTGGTCCGCGGCCGCGGGGCCGGTGGCCGCCAGCAGGGTGGTTCGACCATCACGCAGCAGGTGGCCAAGAACTTCTTCCTGTCGCCGGAGCAGAGCATCGAGCGCAAGATCCGCGAGGCCCTGCTGGCCTTCCGGCTCGAATCGATCTTCTCGAAGGACAAGATCCTTGAGCTCTATCTCAACCAGATCTATCTCGGTTTCGGGAATTACGGCGTCGCGGCGGCGGCCCTGAACTATTACGGCAAGTCGGTCCATGAACTGACGATCGCCGAGGCGGCCTATCTCGCCGCCCTGCCGAAGGCGCCCTCGACCTATCACCCGATCAACAACCGCGATGCCGCCATCGGCCGTCGGAACTACGTGATCGATCGCATGGTCGATAATGGCTATATCTCGCGGGAAGATGGCAACGCCGCCCGCGGCGATGCCCTGGTCGTCACCTTCCGCCAATTGTCGCCGAACAGCTATGCTGCCGGCTTCTTCGCCGAGGAAGTGCGGCGCGAACTGGCGGATCGCTACGGATCGAAGAAGCTCTATGAAGGGGGCCTCTCGGTCCGCTCGACGCTTGATCCGAAGCTGCAATTCTATGCCCGCAAGGCGTTGTCGGACGGCCTTGTTCGCTTCGACGAGGCCCGTGGCTGGCGTGGCGCCACGGAGAAGATCGCGCCGACGGGCGACTGGGGCACGGCCCTGGCCGAAGTCCAGACGCTGACGGATGTCGATCCGTGGCGGGTGGCGGTGGTGCTCTCGGTCGACGAGAGCCAGGCCCAGATCGGCCTGCAGCCCCAGCGCCTCGGCGGGGGCGTGCTCGATCGCAAGCGCGAGACCGGCGTGATCACGGCGGAAAGCGCGCGGGTCTTCCCGCGGCGGCGCCTGCGCGAGGCGCTGACGGCCGGCGATGTGATCTATGTCGAACCGGTCCAGGACAGGCCCGGCCAGTTCCGCCTGCGGCAGGTGCCGGAAATTTCCGGCGCCATCGTCGCGATGGATCCCTATACCGGTCGCGTGAAGGCGATGGTCGGCGGCTTCTCGTTCGACAAGAGCGAGTTCAACCGCGCGACGCAGGCGCTGCGGCAGCCGGGTTCGTCGTTCAAGCCCTTCGTCTATGCGACCGCGCTGGATAATGGCTACACGCCCTCCTCGATCATCCTCGACGAACCGATCGAGGTGGACCAGGGCAATGGCGATATCTGGCGGCCGGACAATTACGATGGCAAGCCGACGGGCCCGCGCACCCTGCGCCAGGGTATCGAACGCTCGAAGAACCTGATGACGGTCCGGCTCGCGCGTGATCTCGGCATGCCGCTGGTCGCGGAATATTCCAAGCGCTTCGGTGTCTATGACGACATGCTGCCGGTTCTGGCCATGTCGCTCGGCGCTGGGGAAACCACCGTCCTGCGCATGACGGCGGCCTATTCCATGCTCGCCAATGGTGGGCGCCGGATCCGTCCGACGCTCATCGACCGCATCCAGGACCGCTGGGGCGCCACGATCTTCAAGCATGACGAACGCGTCTGCCGCGAATGCCTCTCGGACGGCTGGACCAACCAGGACGAGCCGCGCCTGCTCGACAAGCGCGAGCGTGTGATCGACCCCATGTCGGCCTATCAGATCACCTCGATCATGGAAGGCGTGATCCAGCGCGGCACGGCCACGGTGCTGAAGCCGCTCGGCCGCACGCTGGCGGGCAAGACCGGCACGACCAACGACGCCAAGGATGTCTGGTTCGTCGGCTTCTCGCCGGATCTCGCCGTCGGGGTCTATCTCGGCTATGACCGGCCGCGTTCGCTCGGCAATTCTGCCACGGCCGGCCAGTATGCCGCCCCGGTCTTCCGTGACTTCATGAAGGAAGCCCTTGCCGGCAAGCCCAATCTCCAGTTCCGCGTGCCGCCTGGCATCAAGTTCATCCGCGTGAATTCGGCTACCGGCCAGCGCACGACGGCGGGCGATCCGCAGGCGATTCTCGAGCCGTTCAAGCCGAATACCGCGCCGCCGGAGAGCTACACCTTCGGCACCAATGCCGGGGCTTCCGTGGGCGGGGTGACGGTCGGCAACACGACAGGCGGCCTGTACTGACCAAAATCGGCGGGATGGTTTGCATCCCCGGCCGGGCTCGGCTATTCCGGGCCCGACCTTCCCGCGCCTGATGGCGCAGCTGACGGAATTATGGACAATGCGGACGGAAATCGAAGCGATGGTCGAGGCCATCCAGCAGTCTGTCGGGCTGCTGAGGAGGCATCTTTGACTGGGACAAATCGACCAAGCGCCTCCAGGAGCTGAATGTCCGGGTGGAAGACCCGGATTTCTGGAATGACTCGATGGCGGCGCAGAAGATCATGCGCGAGCGGACCGATCTCGAATACAAGCTCAACACGCTGGGCAAGCTCGAGCGGGAACTCGAGGATGCGGTCACGCTGATCGAACTGGGCGAGGCCGAGGACGACCAGGCGACAATCGACGAGGGCGAGAGCCAGATCCGCGCGCTGGAAACCGAGGCGGCCAAGCGCCAGGTCGAGGCGCTGCTTTCCGGCGAGGCCGATGGCAACGACACCTATATCGAAGTCCATTCCGGCGCGGGCGGAACCGAAAGCCAGGACTGGGCCTCGATGTTGCTGCGCATGTATACGCGCTGGGCGGAGCGTTCGGGCTTCAAGGTGGAGGTGATGGAAGTCTCCGACGGGGAAGAGGCGGGGATCAAGTCCGCCACCCTGCTGGTGAAGGGCCGCAGCGCGTATGGCTGGGCCAAGACCGAGGCCGGCGTCCATCGGCTTGTTCGGATCTCGCCCTACGATTCCAATGCCCGGCGGCATACCAGCTTCGCCTCGGTGACGGTCTATCCGGTGGTCGACGATTCGATCCAGGTCGATCTCAAGGAAAGCGATGTCCGCGTCGACCTGATGCGTGCGCAGGGCGCCGGCGGCCAGAACGTCAACAAGGTCGAATCAGCCGTCCGCCTCGTCCATATGCCGACGGGCATCATGGTGATGAGCCAGACGAGCCGCTCGCAGCACCAGAACCGCGAACTCGCCTGGAAGATGCTGCGCGCCCGCCTTTATGAGCTTGAGCTGAAAAAGCGCGAGGAAGCAGCCGCGGCAGAGCAGGCCAACAAGACCGATATCGGCTGGGGCCACCAGATCCGGTCCTATGTGCTGCAGCCCTACCAGCTCGTGAAGGATCTCCGCACGGGCGTGACCTCGGGAACACCGTCGGATGTGCTGGATGGCAATCTCGGCGCCTTCATCGAAGCCGCCCTGGCCAACAAGGTTGTCGGCGATGTCGGGGACGTTGACTGAGGCCGTTGCCCTTCAGGGCTCCTGACGGGCCATCAGCGCCTGCGCCCGGACATAGCGCATCGGGTCGGTCGCGTCGTCATCGACACGCACCTCGTAATGCAGGTGCGGGCCGGTGGAGCGACCCGTCGAGCCGACATGGCCGAGCACCGCGCCCTTCTCGATCGTCTCGCCCTCATTGACCGTGATCATCGAGAGATGGGCATAGCGCGTGCTGATGCCGAAGCCATGGTCGATCTCGACCATCCGGCCATACCCGCCATTGGGGCCCGCCTCGATGATCTTGCCGCCGGCGACGGCGCGGACCGGCGTGCCGGTCGGTGCGCGGAAATCGATGCCGGAATGCATGGCGAGGCTGCGCGTGAAAGGGTCCAGCCGCGTGCCGAAGCTGGAAGTGATGTCGAATTTCTCGCCAAGCGGCCGGCCGACCGGCAGCGCCTTGATGACCTGCCGCGCATGGCGCGCCTGATCGAGCGCGGTTTCCACGCGGCCGAACAGGAAGTCGAAGCTGGCCGGGCTTTCTGCCGTCCTGGCCGGCAGCCAGGGGCCGCCGATATCCGACTGGCCCTGTTCGGCGGTGACATCCCGCAAGTGCAGGCTGTCCAGCGGGGCCGGGCGGCGGATCGCCGGCACGGACAGGCTGTTCCGGCCGAAGCGCGCGAGGTCAAGGCCGAGCGCGCTGACCATCTGGCGTGATTGCGAGATCTGCGCCCCGGCGGTTTCCTCGATGGCGACGAGGACTCCCATCTGCGTGGCCTCGACGCGTTCGGCCCGCCGTTCGACTTCCTGCACAACACCATGCATGGGGCCTTTCGGCACGGTCTCGAGCGGGCGGGTCGGCGGAACCGGCGCCGGCTCGACCGGCATCGGCCTGGCGCGACGTTCGGTGACCGGCGCGAAGGACATGGCCGGGCCGCCCGGCTGCTGGGACGGTGTCAGGAAATCCGGAAGCGGTGCGGCCGGCGCAGGCATCCCGGGCCGGGCGAGGCCGGATTTCTCGGCGCGTGCCGCGAGATCCGCCATCATGACCGCACGGGCCTCGAGTTCGGCCTGCCGGGCCACGAGGCCGGCGACGCGATCCTCGATGGTTTCCTGGCTCTGCACCTGCTTGGCCGTGATCCGGTCAATCCGGGCACGCAATTCGAGGATCCGATCCTCGTAGGCGTAGTGCACGCGGCGCTGGCCCGAGACGAGGGAGACCACCACATCGTCGCGCAGGACGATGTAGAGCGTCGCGAAGAGGTACCAGGCCATCAGAAGGAAGGTGAGCCCCGCGACCGCCATTACGGTGCGGTCGCCGATCTCGATGATCCGTGGCGTCGCGCCGTTGCGGATCACGAAGGCGAAGCGCGTCGAGGAATTGGCCAGCGGGTTGGAGGCCGGAATGCGCACACTCATCTGGATCAAGGCCCTGATCAACGCGGAAACAGGCCTTGATCATGGGTCCTTAAGGTTAATGATGCGCTAAAAAAACAACCTTAAGTTGTTTAAAGTCCGGTTTTTCCGAACTTTTGCCTCGGTCGGAGGCCTGCCCGGGGGGCAGGCCCCTCGCGATCACAGCGCCTTGGCGGCAGCCAGCACTTCGGCGGCGTGACCGGGCACCTTCACCTTCGACCAGATCCTGGCGATTCGGCCATCGGCGCCGATCAGGAAGGTCGTCCGCTCGACACCCATGTATTTGCGGCCATACATGCTTTTCTCGACCCAGACGCCATAGGCCTCGAGCATGGCCTTGCTCTCGTCCGAGGCGAGGGCGAAGCCGAGTTCGTATTTCTTCTTGAACTTGTCATGGCTGGCCGCGCTGTCGGGCGAGACGCCGATGCTCTCGGTGCCGGCGGCTGCGAAATCCGCGCGCAAGGCGTTGAAATCCTTCGCCTCCATGGTGCAGCCGGAGGTGTCGTCCTTCGGGTAGAAATAGAGCACCAGCTTCTTGCCGGCTGCCGTGGCGAGCGACAGCGTCTTGCCGCCATCGCCCGGCAGCGAGAATTCCGGGGCGCGATCGCCCGCCTGCAAAGCTGCTTGAGCTGTCATGGGATGTTCCTTCACGTGATCTTCGGGTCGGGGGGGATCGATGCCGATCCTGCCTCCACATGGCGCAAGACCGGCGCCTTGGCGAGGGGGGCAGCGCGAATTCCACCCGGTGGGGCGCGCGTTCCTGCCGGTCCATGATTTCGACGTGTTTGATGTGCATAGACCGCGGCAATTGCACCTGGAGCGACGGTGACGGCTTTGTCGCTGGCGCAACCTTGCTATGGACTATACCCAGACCTGCGGGGATTGCCGGAGACAAAGCCGCATTGACGCTCGAGCCGCCTCTGACCGACGCTTCATCTGCCAAGACGGATGAAATGGCGCCCCTGCCGCGTCGCCGGATGGGGCTGCTCGGATGGTGCTCGGCTACGCTTGCAGCGCTGGTGGTCCTTGCCCTTTGCGGCGGCGGATTCCTCGTCTGGATGGTCCACAAGGACCGGAACTCCGCCTATCTGCGCGAGCAGCTTCTCGGCGCGCTGGGCAAGGGTCTCGGTGCCGATCACGCGCTGTCCGTCGCCGAGGCGGGGCTGCGCTTTGCCGGGCTGACCTCCACCTTCTCGATCGGCCGGCTGGCCATCGCCAATCCCGCCAATGGCACCGAGGCCGATCTTGATTCCGTCGAGGTCGAGGTGTCGACGCTTTCGCTCTGGCGGCAACGACCGCTGCCGAAATCGGTCCGGCTGCAGGGCGTCAGGCTGGTTCTGCCCGCCTCAGGGGCCGACGCGAACCCGCTGGCGGCGAACGAGGCGCTGGCCCTTTTCCGGGCGATCCTGGCCGGCGCGCATTTCGCGGGTTCGGGGCAGGATCCGGTCTTCCGCAGCCTGCAGCGCATCGAGGGCACCGACATCGCCCTGTTCCAGCGGCAGGCCGATGGCCGCATCGTGCCGATCCAGCGCGGCCTGAGCCTCGAGATCCTGCGCGATGGCGAGGAGCAGCTGGTTGCCCGCCTTTCCAAGGAAGGGACGCCCTTCGCGCTGGCGCTGAAGGCCTCGTCGCGCGCGCTGGCCGATGGCGGCCGGATGATGGTGCTGGAATCGGGTGAGCTCGAATTGCAGGCCGTCAAGGCGCTTCTGGCCGGTGACCTGCCGGGCCTCGACCCGAAAATGAAGCTGCGGCTGGCCATGCATTCCCGGGTCAATGCCGAGGGAGCCCTGATCGAGAAGGGCGCCAGCTTCAACGCCTTTGGCGGCCGGATCACTCCGCCGGATCGCGACATGCCGTCCTTCCTGCTCGACGAGGCGTCGATCGACCTGCGCGTGCGGGCGGATTCACCCGATATCCTGCTTGACCGCATCCGGATCCGCTTCAACGAGACCGATATCATCCTGGGGGGGCGGCTGTCGCCGCGTGCTGATGGCGATCGCAGCCTCGCTTTGACGCTTCGGGCGGAACGGGCCGAGATCGACCGGCTCTCGCCGGGCGAGCCACCGATCGCCCTGGATTCGGCGGAACTCGAGGCCCTGATCGCGCCGGATCTCCGCAGCGTGCGGCTGGAGAGGCTCCAGATCCGCGAGGATCAGGGGCAGGTAACCCTGCGCGGGATGTTCTCGCTGGACAATGGCGGGCTTGTCGAAAACCGGCTCGAAGCGGACAATCTCGAGATCCGCAAGGCGTTGCGCATCTGGCCCATCTGGGTGGCGCCGCCGGTCCGCCGGTGGCTCATCGAGCATGCGGAAGCCGGGCGCCTGGCCCAGCTGCGGCTCGATTCCCGCCTCAGCGGGCAGGTGCTGGAAGATGCCCATAACCACAAGCCGATTCCGGATGATGCGCTGACCGCCACCTATCGGCTCGAAGGTGTCACCCTTCGGCCGCTCCGGGATGCGCCGGCATTGACCGGGCTCAACGGGCATGGCCGCGTCTCCGGGCGGAAGACCGACGCCGTCATCGAGACCGCCATTGTCGAACCGCAGGCCGCACAGCGCTTCACGCTGAAGGATGCCCGCCTGTCGGTGGCCAATACGGCCGTCCGTCCCTCCGTGCTCGACATGGTGATCCCGGCCGAGGGGCGGCTGGATGCGCTGATGGCGTTTCTCGCCACGCCCTCGCTCCGCGATGTCTCCGGCTTTCCGCCGGAGGCCGGCGTGACCGACGGACAGTTTACCGGGCAGGCCACGGTCTCGCTGCCGCTGGTCGAGAACCCGGCGCCGAGGGATGTCCGGACGGAGTTCCGCGCCGATCTCCGGCAGGTGAGCATCGACAATATTGTCCGCGGCGAGCGGCTCGAAGGCGGAAATTTCAGCCTCGTCACCCGGAATGGCGTTCTGACCATCCGGGGCGAGGCGAAGCTTTTCGGCATTCCGCAGCAGATCGAGGTCAAATCCGAACCGGGCCGAACGGGGCAGGCGGTGGCCAAGGCTGTGCTCGATGAAACCGTGCTGGCCCGCCGCGGCATCGATCTGCGCGGGATTCTCCAGGGGCCCCTGCAATCGGTGGTGACCCTGCCGCTCGCAAAGCAGGCCACAAGTTTCGATGTCGAGATCGATCTCGCCAAGGCGAAGGTCGAGACGGGCATACCCGGACTTTCCAAGCGGGCGGGGCAGCCCGGCCGCACGAAATTCACCGTCGTCAACCGCCCGGACGGCACCTGGTTCGACAATCTCGAGCTCGACATGGCGCCGGCCTCGTTGCGCGGCCGCGTGGAACTGCTCCGCGACGGGCAGTTCGCCAAGGCTGATTTTGCGACGTTCCGGCTTTCGGGGGGCGACAATGCCCGGTTGCTTGCCGAGCGCCAGCGCGGTGTGACCCGGCTTACCCTGCGCGGCAATTCCTTCGATCTCCGGCCCTTCCTGCGCGGCTTCCAGGCCGGGAAGATCGAAGACGGGCGCGCGGCGGATGCCAAGCCGGCGGATTTCGACCTTGACCTGCAATCGACGGTGCTGATCGGGTTCAATGGCGAGTTGATGAGCGGCGTCGAGACGCGCATGGCCCGCCGCCAGGGCCGGCTGACCCAGCTCATGCTCAAGGGCCAGTTCGGGGCCGCGCCCGTCAGCGCGTCGAGCCTCGAAAGCCAGCGGGACACGACGCTCGTCAATGCGAGTACCCAGGATGGCGGCGCGCTGCTCCGCTTCCTCGACATTTATGGCAAGGCCTATGGCGGCCGGATGGTGGCCGAGATCTTCGTCGGGCCCCAGTCGCAGCAGGGCGTCGTGCAGCTGAGGGATTTCGTGATCCGCGGCGAGAGCGCGCTGCGGCAGGTCGGCGCCAGCGGCCGCTCGATTTCCGCAACCCAGAGCCTCGGCGAGGAAGTGGCCTTCACCAAGATGCGGGCCGATTTCGCCCGCCGGCCGGGCCGTCTCGATCTTCGCGAAGCGGTGATGTGGGGCGGGCAGCTTGGCGGGACGCTGGAGGGCAGCCTCGATTATGCCGGCGACCGCGTCGATCTGAAGGGGGTCTTCGTTCCGGCCTATGCGCTCAACAATTTCTTCGCCAGCGTACCGCTCCTCGGCCCCATTCTCGGCGGTGCGCAATATGAGGGGCTCTTCGCCGTGCCTTTCGTCATTTCCGGCCGGGCCAGCGCCCCGGTCATGCGGATCAACCCGGTTTCGGCCATCGCGCCGGGTTTCCTGCGGAAATTGTTCGAGATCCAGCGCGAGGGCGGGGGCAATGCCCCGGCCCTCAACCGGGCGAACTGAGCCGCTCAGGCCGGCCGGATCAGCACATGCTTCTTCTTGCCGAAGGAGAGCTTGACCGCTCCGGCCTGCGTGGCATCCGACAGCGTCAGCATCTGGCCGATATCGGTCACCACCGCATCATTGACGCGGAGGCCGCCGCTCTGCACCTGGCGCCGCGCCTCGCCATTCGAGGCGACGAGCCCGGCCCGGACAAAGGCGCTGAGCACGCCGAGCCCGGCCTGCAGTTCGCTTGCCGGGATTTCGATGCTTGGCAGGTCCAACGCGGTTCCGCCGGCCTCGAAAGTGGTGCGCGCGGTTTCGGCCGCCGCTTCCGCTGCCTCGCGGCCATGCATGAGGGCCGTGGCCTCGGTGGCGAGGACCTTCTTCGCCTCGTTGATCTCGGCGCCGGAAAGGGCCTCGAGCCGGGCGATCTCGCCCAGCGGCATGAAGGTGAAGAGGCGCAGGAATCGGCCGACATCCGCATCCTCGGTGTTGCGCCAGAACTGCCAGTACTCATAGGCCGAGAGCAGCCCGGCATCGAGCCACACCGCGCCGGCGGCGGTCTTGCCCATCTTGGCACCGGAGGCGGTGGTCAGGAGCGGGCAGGTCAGGGCATGGAGCTGCGGCGTGCCCATGCGGCGGCCGAGATCGATGCCGTTGACGATGTTGCCCCATTGATCCGAGCCGCCCATCTGCAGGTTGCAGCCGTAGCGGCGCGACAATTCCACGAAATCGTAGGATTGCAGCAGCATGTAGTTGAATTCGATGAAGGACAGTTCGTTTTCGCGTTCGAGGCGGAGCTTCACCGAATCCATCGAGAGCATGCGGTTGACCGAGAAATGCCGGCCGACATCGCGCAGGAACTCGATGTAGTTCAGCGGCGCCAGCCATTCTGCATTGTCCGTCATCACCGCCTTGCCGGGCGCGAAATCGAGGAATTTCGCGAAGGTCTTGCGGATTTCGGCCTTGTTGGCGTCAATCTGCTCGATTGTCAGGATCTTGCGCGTCTCGTCCTTGCCGGAGGGATCGCCGACGCGGGTGGTGCCGCCGCCCATCAGCGCGATCGGCGTGTTGCCGGTGCGCTGGAGCCAGCTGAGCATCATGATCGAGATCAGGTGGCCGACATGGAGCGAGGGGGCGGTGCAATCATAGCCGACATAGGCCACAGCCTGGCCCTTGGCCGCGAGGGCGTCGAGGCTGGCAAAGTCCGAGCATTGATGGACATAGCCGCGCGCCATCAGGGTCTGCAGGAAATCGGATTGCGGTTTGAACTCGCTCATGTCGGCACCCTGTCGTTGTCGTGGTTGGGTCGCTACAGCAAGGCCCTTCAAATGAAAAGGGCAGGCACGAACGGAAACGGGCGGCTTGCGGCCGCCCGTTTTCGTTTCCGGCGGGGAGGGGAAGGTCAGTCCTTCACGATCCCCAGCCGGCGGTCGAGATAGCCGCCGACCGTATCGACCAGCTGGTCGACGCGGTTCTCGAAGAAATGGTTGGCACCTTCGATCACGGCATGGTCGAGCTTGACGCCCTTCTGCACCTTCACCTTGTCGATGACCGAGATCACCTCGTTGACCGGGGCGACGCGGTCCTTGTCGCCATGGACGAACAGGCCGGAAGAGGGGCAGGGCGCGAGGAAGGAGAAGTCATAGCGGTTGGCCATGGCGGCGATCGAGACGAAGCCCTCGATTTCCGGCCGGCGCATCAGCAGCTGCATGCCGATCCAGGCGCCGAAGGAGACGCCGGCGATCCAGCAGGAGCGCGCATCCGGGTTGACCGCCTGCATCCAGTCGAGCGCGGCGGCGGCATCGGACAATTCGCCCGTACCATGGTCGAACGTGCCTTCCGAACGGCCCACGCCGCGAAAATTGAACCGGAGGACGGAGAAGCCGCGATCGAGGAACGTATAGAACAGCTGGTAGACGATCTGGTTGTTCATCGTCCCGCCGAATTGCGGGTGAGGATGCAGCACGATGGCAATCGGCGCGCCCTTCTTCTTGGCCGGCTGGTAGCGCCCTTCCAGACGTCCTTCGGGCCCGTTGAAGATAACCTCAGGCATGAATTCTTCCGTCTCCGATGGCGCGCAGGCCGGCGCCGGAGCCCGATTCCCGCCTCGCGCGTGCATGTTGTGCTTGACGGGGCGAGTGCACCCGCTAAGTAATGAAATGTGGAACGCTTCTTAGAATAATTCTAAGAAAGGCCGCCGACCGATCAGGCCGAGTGCCAATGGCGCTGGGCGTTAGCATAGCCCGGCGCGAATTGCGACGTTTTTCGCGCGGGAGCAGAGCCAAGAGGGATCCATGGGCGCCGTGCGTGCCTATCTCGACTGGAATGCCACGGCGCCGCTGCACCCTGCCGCGCGCGAAGCCGTGCTTTCGGCCATGGCGCTCCCCGGCAATCCTTCCTCCATCCATGCCGAAGGCCGCGCCGCGCGCGGGCTCGTCGAAGCCGCCCGCCGCGATGTCGCGGCTCTGGTGGGCGGCGAAGCGGCGAATGTCGTCTTCACCTCCGGGGCGACCGAGGCAGCCAATGCGCTCCTGCGTGCCGGCCTGCAGACGGCCTGTGCCCTCCTTCCGGGGGCGGCAGCGCTGGCCGGTCCGGTCATCGCGGCGCGGATCGAGCATGCGGCCGTGCTGCAGGCAATCGAGGCGGCCGGCCTGCCGGCGGGCTACCGCATCGCGCTGCCGGTGACGGCGGACGGGCTGGTGGCGCCTGCGGCGCTTGCCGCCGCTCTGGCCGAGGCGCGGGCCGTGGCGCCTGGCCAGCCGGCGATGGTGCTGATCCAGCTGGCCAATAACGAGACGGGCGTGATCCAGCCCCTGGCCGCCCTTGCGGCCGTGGTGCGGGAGGCCGGCGGCATCCTCGTGGTCGATGCCGTGCAGGGGCCGGGGCGGCTGCCGATCGAGATCGCGGCGCTCGGTGCGGATGCCCTGTTTCTCTCGGCGCATAAATTCGGCGGGCCCAAGGGCGTCGGTGCGATCATCTTCGCGCGGAGCGAGGTGCGGCAGTCGCGTGCCTTCATCGCCGGCGGCGGGCAGGAGAGCGGGCAGCGCGGCGGCACCGAGAATGTCGCCGGGATTGCCGGCATGGGCGCAGCGGCGCGGGCCGTTCGCGCGATGCCTGAAGCGCCTCAGAACCTGATTCAGCTTCGGGATGAATTCGAGAATCGCCTGAATCACCTGGCGGCGGATGTTGAGATTGTGGGCAAGGGCGTTTCGCGCTTGCCGAATACGACCTGCTTCGCCATTTCCGGTCTGTCGGCGGCGCAGGCGCTGATCGCGTTTGACCTGGACGGCGTGGCCGTGTCCAGCGGTTCGGCCTGTTCCTCGGGCAAGGTCAGGTCGAGCCATGTGCTCGAGGCGATGGGCGTGCCGGCGGCGATCCGCGAGGGCGCGATCCGTGTCTCGATCGGGCCGGAAACGACCCGGGCCGATCTCGATCGCTGCCTCGCCTCGCTGGAGAAGCAGCTGGCGCGGCGACGGGCCACGGCACAATCCGCCACGGCAGCCTGATCGGCTGGCGCGGTGAAACGTATAATGTTTGACGGAAACCCTCGGTCCTTGAAGCCGAAGAGGAGAGAAGAATGGCAGCGGTGAAGGAGACGGTCGATACCGTCAAGACGATCGATGTCGACCAGTACAAGTACGGGTTTGTCACCGATATCGAATCCGAACTGGCGCCCAAGGGGCTGAACGAGGATATCGTTCGCTACATCTCGGCCAAGAAGGACGAGCCGGCCTGGCTGCTGGAATGGCGGCTCGAGGCGTTCCGCCGCTGGCAGACCATGATCGAGCCGACCTGGTCGCGCGTGCAGTACCCGGCCATCGATTTCCAGGACCTGCATTATTATTCGGCGCCGAAGAACTCGCCGGGGCCGAAATCGCTCGACGAGGTCGATCCCGAGCTGCTCAAGACCTATGCCAAGCTGGGCATCCCGCTGCGCGAGCAGGAAGTGCTGGCCGGCGTCGAACCGCAGAACCGCGTGGCGGTGGATGCGGTGTTCGATTCCGTCTCGGTTGTCACCACCTTCAAGGAAGAGCTGCGCAAGGCCGGCGTGATCTTCTGCCCGATTTCGGAAGCGGTGCATGAACATCCCGAGCTGGTGCAGAAATATCTCGGCACCGTGGTGCCGACGACGGACAATTTCTACGCGACGCTCAATTCGGCTGTCTTTTCCGATGGTTCGTTCGTCTATATCCCGCCGGGCGCGCGCTGCCCGATGGAGCTCTCGACCTATTTCCGGATTAATGAATCGAAGACCGGCCAGTTCGAGCGGACGCTGATCATCGCC
>JAIXSR010000150.1 GCA_027484605.1 Hyphomicrobiales bacterium
CTCGGAGTGGAAGGTCCCGTTCTTGCCGGTGAAGCCCTGGCAGATGACCTTGGTGTTCTTGTCGATCAGGATGGACATGGTTGCTCCTCAAGCCTTCTTGATCGCGGCCACGATCTTCTGCGCGGCGTCGTCGAGGTCATCGGCGGGGATGACGTTGAGGCCGGAGGACGAGATGATGTCCTTGCCTTCCTGGACGTTGGTGCCCTCAAGCCGGACGACCAGCGGGACCTGCAACCCGACGGCCTTCACCGCGGCAATGACGCCGCGCGCGATGACGTCGCACTTCATGATGCCGCCGAAGATGTTGACCAGGATGCCCTTCACCTTCGGATCGGCGGTGATGATCTTGAACGCCGCCGTCACCTTCTCTTCCGAGGCGCCGCCGCCGACGTCGAGGAAGTTCGCCGGGCTCTCGCCATAGAGCTGGATGATGTCGAGCGTGGCCATGGCCAGGCCCGCGCCGTTGACCATGCAGCCGATCGTGCCGTCGAGCGCGATATAGGCGAGGTCATACTTGGAGGCCTCGATCTCCTTCTCGTCCTCTTCCGTCGTGTCGCGCAGCGCGACGATCTCGGGGTGACGGTAGAGCGAGTTGGAATCGAACGAGATCTTGGCGTCCAGGCACTTGATCTGGCCCTGCTTGGTCACGATCAGCGGGTTGATCTCCAGCATGTCCATGTCCTTGGCCACGAACGCGGTGTAGATCTGGCCCAGCACCGTGCCGGCCTGCTTGGCGAGGTCGCCCGAGAGGCCGAGGATGCGCGCCATGGCGCGGCCGTGATGGGGCATGATGCCGGTGGCGGGATCGACCGTGATGGTCTCGATCTTCTCGGGCGTGTCATGGGCGACCGCCTCGATGTCCATGCCGCCTTCCGTCGAGATCACGAAGGCGACGCGCGAGGTCGAGCGGTCGACCAGCGCCGAGAGGTAGAACTCCTTCTCGATGTCCGAGCCGTCCTCGATGTAGAGGCGGTTGACCTGCTTGCCGGCCTCGCCCGTCTGCGCGGTCACGAGCGTGTTGCCGAGCATCTCCTTGGCGTGGGACTCGACCTCCTCGACCGACTTGGCGAGGCGGACGCCGCCCTTGGCGTCGGGGCCGAGCTCCTTGAACTTGCCCTTGCCGCGGCCGCCCGCATGGATCTGCGACTTCACGACATAGAGCGGTCCCGGCAGCTTCTTGGCGGCCTCGACCGCCTCCGCCACCGTCAGGGCGGGGAAGCCGGCGGAGACCGGCGCGCCGAACTCCTTGAGGACGGCCTTGCCCTGGTATTCGTGGATGTTCATGTGCTCGGTTTCCCTGGAAGCTTATGGGGGATGGCGGGGCGGGCAGGTCCGCACGGCGCGCGATGAGCGCACCACCGGACCCACCCGTCCTGGATCACGCCAGTGACGAATCGATGGCCTTGCACGCGTCGATCAGGCCCTGCACCGAGGCGACCGACTTCGCCAGCATCTCCTTCTCGGCGGCGTTGAGGCGGATCTTGACGACCCGCTCGACGCCCTTGGCGCCGATCACCACCGGCACGCCGACGAACATGTCCTTGACGCCGTACTGGCCGCGCAGCGCGGCAGCCGCCGGCAGGACGCGCTTCTGGTCCTTGAGGTAGCTCTCGGCCATCGCGATCGCCGAGGCCGCCGGCGCATAGAAGGCCGAGCCGGTCTTGAGCAGGTTGACGATCTCGCCACCGCCCTTGCGGGTGCGCTCGACGATGGCGTCGAGGCGCTCCTGCGTCGTCCACTTCATCCGGACGAGATCCGGCAGCGGGATGCCGGCGACGCCGGAATAGCGCACCAGCGGCACCATGTCGTCGCCATGGCCGCCGAGCACGAAGGTCTTGATGTCCTTGATCGAGACGCCGGTGGCTTCCTCGAGGAAATAGGCCATGCGGGCCGAATCCAGCACGCCGGCCATGCCGACGATCTTGTTGGGCTTCACGCCGGAGAATTTCTGCAACGCCCAGACCATGGCGTCGAGCGGGTTGGTGATGCAGATCACGAAGGCCTTCGGGGCATATTCCTTGATGCCCTTACCGACAGCTTCCATCACCTTGAGGTTGATGCCGAGCAGGTCATCGCGGCTCATGCCCGGCTTGCGCGGCACGCCGGCGGTGACGATCACCACATCCGCGCCCTCGATGTCCTTGTAGTCATTCGTGCCCTTGTAGAGTGCGTCGAAGCCGTCGACGGCCGAGGATTCCACGAGGTCGAGTGCCTTGCCCTGCGGCGTGCCTTCAGCAATGTCGAACAGGACGATGTCGCCGAGTTCCTTGAGACCGGCGAGATGGGCGAGCGTGCCGCCGATTTGGCCTGCACCGATGAGGGCGATCTTCCGACGTGCCATGGGGTCTTCCTGAAGGTCTGCGGACAGAAGTCCGGTTGCGGGTCAAGCTCCGGAACCAGGGCAGGGCGCCGGGCTGGGCCAAGCGGGTAGCGGCACTTTCCGGGAGCGGCAAGCCGCAATCCGTAAAACAGATGATTTTACTGCTTACCAAAGCCCTAATATGGAAAAGCCGGAAAACTGCCTTGATTCATTCCGTTGTTTTTCAATAGCTTGAGAAAATCTTGATTCAAGGTTTGCCGCCAAACCGTCATAAGGGATAATGTTACAAAAGTAAAATTATGTAACTTGTAATCCTATTTTCGTCCGCTCATTGCGCGCACGACCCAGCGAACGACGCGGTCGCGCCGCGCTTCGGAACCCACGGAATCAGCCTTGCCCAGCCAGACCATTCCGGGATCGCAGAACCGGCAGCCGAGATCGAGCGCCAGCACGGCCATCCGCCGCGATTCCCCGCCGGAGAACAGGCGTGTCACATTGCCCTCCTCGATCACGCGCTCGACCAGCCCCTCGATGCGCCGCCGGTGCCGCTCGGCCTCCCCTGCCGCGAATTCCGGTTCCGCGAGCAGGTGGAAAATCGCCTGATCCTGATGAACGGCCTCGGCATAGGCCCGGGCCAGCGTGGAGAGGAAGCGCTCGAGCTTGTCATCGGCCGGATCCGGCCCGTCGACAATATCCTGGAGCCGCTGCTCGATGATGCGGAGCCATCCATTGAGAACGGCCTCGACCAGGGCGCCCTTGTCGGCGAAGTAGCGGTAGACATTGGCATGGCTCATGCCAAGCCGGCCGGCAATGCCCGAAATCGTCATCCGGCGCGGGCCGATCTGCCGGATCTCCGTTGCTGCGGCGGCAATCAGGCGGTTCCGGACACTTTCGACCATGCCGGCGGAACTCATGTCTCCACCAGCCCCGTGGTGTTTCCGGAAGCCTCGCTGTCCGGCCGGCCATGAGGCAGGGCGAGATAGGATTCCGACCGCATCTCCATCAGACGGGAAATTGTCCGGTCGAATTCGAAGGCCTCATGGCCCCGATCCGCCACATAGAGCGACTCCACCGGCTTCTCGGCGGAGCAGACCAGCTTGACGTGATGCTCGTAGAGGATGTCGATGAGTGTGATGAAACGCTTGGTCTCGTTGCGCCGGGCGAAGGTCAGCGCAGGAACATCATCCAGAACAAGCGTATGGAAGGTCCGGGCGATCGCGAGATAATCGAGCGAGCCCAGCGGCCGGTTGCACAATTCGTCGAAACTGGCCCGCGCGATCGCGCCGGCAGCCTGGGGCAGCGTGAGCTGGCGGCCGCCGACATCGAGAATGCGCGCCTTCGGGCTTGCCCCGCCCGAGAGCTCGGCGAAAAGGCCGTCCAGCGCGGCACGGGCCGCATCACCGTTCGGGCTGTAATAGACGGGGCGTCCCTGCAGGCGCTCGAGCCGGTAATCGGTCCGGGCATCCAGCTGGACGACATCCATCCGCGCCTCGATCAGCCCGATGAAGGGCAGGAACAGGGCCCGGTTGAGCCCGTTATGGTAGAGCCGCTGCGGCTCGACATTCGAGGTGGCGAGGATCACCACGCCTCGGGCGAAGAGCGCCTGGAAAAGCCGCCCGAGGATCATCGCATCGGCAATGTCGGTGACGGCAAACTCGTCAAAGCAGAGCACCCACGCCTCTTCCGCCAGGGCCTCCGCCACGGGCTGGATCGGGTCATCGCCCTTGACCAGCCCCTGCTTCGCCTGCTGGCGCCAGGCATGGATGCGCTGGTGGACATCCGCCATGAAGGCATGGAAATGCGCACGCTTCTTGCGCTTCACCTGGAGATGCTCGTGGAAGAGATCCACCAGCATCGTCTTGCCGCGCCCCACCGAACCCCAGAGATAGAGGCCGCGGATGGGCTCTGCCGGTGCCTTCCGGCTGAACAGCCATCCGAGGGCAGAGGTTTTCCGGGCCAGGCGATGCGCCTCGAGCTGCGCCGCAAGCGCGTCCAGACGACGGACGATCCGGGCCTGCGCAGGATCGGATTCGAGCCTGCCCTCCTGCACCATCGCGGCATAGCGCGCCGCAATCGCTCCCGCCATCTTGCATTTTCCTGTGCTGTTCCGGTCGCTCTTTGGCACGAGCGGGGGCGCCGCTGCAAGGCATGGCTGAGCAGCTTGCCGGCAGACGGCATGGAACTTGCCATCGAAAAGCCCAAAGCTGGATTTATTGCAATGCAACAAAAGATCGGGAGAGCGCCTGCCACGCGAAAGCCGAAGGACGTAAGCGATGCCCAAAACGGAACTGGACCGGATTGCCTACCGGAAGCTGCTGCCGACGGACCACCCGGCCTTCGAGGCCCACCTCCTGGCCCTCGATCCTGAAAGCCGCCGGGCCCGCTTCGGCATGGCCGCCAATGACACCTTTCTTGAGCAATATGCCACCCGATGCATCACCCTGAATGCGATCATCCATGGCGCCTTTCTCGACAACAGGATGATCGGCGCGGCGGAATTGCGCCCTCTGGGCGAACTCTTCACCGCCGAGGCGGAGATCGCGTTTTCCGTCGAAGCCGACTGGCGCAATTGCGGGATCGGCACGGCCCTTTTTGCCCGCACCCTGCGTTCAGCGCGCAACCGCAGCTTTGTCCGGCTTTATATGAGCTGCCTCCGGCACAACGCACCGATGCGGGCTCTGGCCCGCAAATTCGCTGCCGAGATCCTTGTCGAGCTGGATGAATCGGTGGCGCTGGTCGAGGCGCCGCGTCGTACCATCATCTCGCTCCTGCGCGAGGCGATCGATGATGCGGCCGCCCGTTCCTCCGGGCATGGCTGGGAATGGTCGCGGCTCTGGCTGCCGCGTCGGCCCGTTGCGCGCCCGGTTTCGCGCGTCGGCTGAGCCGTTCAGCCCTTGGGCAATGACGCGGGCATGAGCGCGTAGGGGCCCTTCCACGGCACAGGGCCGTCCCCGGCCCCTTACTTACTTGGACATGGTCAGCGGCGCGCCGGACTTGGCGGTCGCGCCGGAGAAGTTCTGCTGGCCGGCCTGGCGCAGCCGGGCCACGACTCCCCCGCCCGGCTCATAGAGGATGACTTCGCTGCCCGCCAGCTCCCAGGCGTTGACCCGCTGAAGTTCCTTGTTCTGGCAACCGGACGTGCCGGCGCCATAAAGGTCGAGCTTGGGCGCGCTGGACAGCGTCACCCGGCAGTTCGCGCCATTGCTCTCGCGCATCGACCAATTGCCGATCAGGCCGGTCCGTGTCGGGGCCGAGGGCGCGGCATTGACCGGCGGGGCCACAGGCGCCGTGGCAACACGATTGGCCGGATTCGCGCCGGGGACGGGTGTCTGCGGTGCAACCGGCGGATTGATCGTGCCGGTCGCCGGCGGGAAAGGCTCGCCGGGGGCGACCGATGGCGGCGCCGTGGCGACATTGGCGCCCGGGGGAGGCGGGAGCGCGGAGGATTCGACCTCGCCGGCCGGCGCGGGCGTCAAGGGCGGTGGGGCAGCGGCAATCTCGTTGCGCTGGGCCGGACGATAGGTCTCGCCCGGCAGCAGGGAGCCGATCCGGGAACTCGCCTCGCAGCCTGCGAGAAGCCCGCCCAGCGGAAGCAGAACCAACATCCGGAATCCAAGGCCTTGACGCACGTGAACCACCCTATCCCAACACCCGGTTTCGCAGGTTTGTGCCCATATAATTGCTGACAAGCCATGAACAAGGCCTGACTTTCCGCTCCCGAAGTGCCTTGCAGGAGGATTCCGGCGTCTTCGAGGCATCCATACCGCCCGCAAGGGCGTACACTCTCCGTCAATCAGGATAAGACCATGCCATTTGCCCTCTGGAGCCTGCTGATTGCCGGCCTTCTTCCCTACCTCACCGTCGCGCTCGCGAAGGCAGGGCCCAACCGTTACGACAACGGCGCCCCGCGCGACTGGGCCGGCTCGCTTGAGGGATTCGCCCGGCGCGCCTATGCGGCCCACCAGAACCATTTCGAGTTCCTGCCCTTCTTCGCTGCAGGCATTCTCGTGGCGCATGTCCGGCTGGGCGCGAATGCGGCCACGGAATGGCTGGCCTTGGGCATCCTGCTGGCACGGATCGCCTATACGATTGCCTATCTGATGGATCGGCCGACCCTGCGCTCGATCGTCTGGAGCCTCGCCATTTTCGGCGTCATCGGCCTTTTCGCCCTGGCCGGGCGGGGGGTCTAGCGCCCGGGAACATGAAAAAGGCCGGGACATGCCCGGCCTCCCCATCGATCCTGCGTGCCGCCGGCCCTGTCAGACCTGCCGCGCCACCATCATCTTCTTGATTTCCGCGATCGCCTTGGCCGGGTTCAGGCCCTTCGGGCAGGCATTCGAGCAATTCATGATCGTGTGGCAGCGATAGAGGCGGAACGGATCCTCGAGATTGTCGAGCCGGTCGCCCGTCGCCTCGTCGCGGCTGTCGATCAGCCAGCGATAGGCCTGGAGCAACGCCGCCGGGCCGAGATAGCGATCGCCGTTCCACCAGTAGCTCGGGCAGGACGTCGAGCAGCAGGCACAGAGAATGCACTCATAGAGCCCGTCAAGATGCTCGCGATCGGACGGCGATTGCCGCCATTCCTTTTCCGGCGCGGGCGTCTCGGTCTTGAGCCAGGGCTCGATCGAGGCATGCTGGGCATAGAAGCGCGTCAGGTCCGGCACCAGGTCCTTCACCACCGGCATATGCGGCAGCGGGTAGATCCTGATCGCGCCGGAAACCTCGTCCATCCCCTTGGTGCAGGCCAGCGTATTGGTCCCGTCGATATTCATCGCGCAGGAGCCGCAGATGCCTTCGCGGCACGAGCGGCGGAAGGTCAGCGTCGGGTCGATCCTGTTCTTGATCCAGATGATCGCGTCGAGGATCATCGGCCCGCAATCATCGAGATCGACGAAATAGGTATCGACCCGCGGATTGCTCTCCCCGTCCGGATCCCAGCGATAGATCCGGAACTCGCGCAGGTTGTTGGCCCCGGCCGGCTTTGGCCAGGTCTTGCCCTCGACGAGGCGGGAATTCTTCGGAAGATTGAACTCGGCCATGGCCCGGACCTCAGTAAACGCGCGCCTTGGGCGCGATGTAGCTGACCTCGTTGGTCATCGTGTAGGAATGCACCGGCCGGTAATCGATGGAGACCGACTTCTTCTCCTCGTCGATCCAGGCCAGCGTATGCTTCATCCATGTCTTGTCGTCGCGGTCCTTGTAATCCTCGCGGGCATGCGCCCCGCGCGATTCCGTCCGGTTGAGCGCGGAATCCATCGTCACCACCGCCTGGGTGATGAGATTGTCGAATTCGAGCGTCTCGAGCAGGTCGGAATTCCAGACAAGGCTGCGATCGGTCACGCGGACATCATCGGCGGCCTTCCAGACCGCATGGATGTTCTGCGAGCCTTCCGCCAGCGTCTCGCCCGTGCGGTAGACGGCGCAGTTCGTCTGCATCTCGCGCTGCATGCGGAGCCGCAGTTCCGCCGTCGACGTGCCGCCCTTCGCATAGCGGAACCGGTCGAGGCGCGACAGGGCCAGATCGGCCGAATCCGCCGGAAGCTCGGCCTGCTTGGCGCCGGGCGTCAGGATCTCGGCAGCGCGCAGGCCGGCCGCGCGACCGAAGACGACGAGATCGATCAGCGAGTTCGAGCCGAGGCGGTTGGCCCCGTGCACCGAGACGCAGGCGGCCTCGCCGATGGCCATCAGGCCCGGCACCACGACATCCGGGTTGCCGTTCTTCAGGGTCACGACCTCGCCGTAGAAGTTCGTCTGGATGCCGCCCATGTTGTAATGGACGGTCGGCAGGACCGGGATCGGTTCCTTGGTCACGTCGACGCCGGCGAAGATCTTCGCACTTTCGGAAATGCCCGGCAGGCGGGCATGCAGGATCGCCGGATCGAGATGGTCGAGATGCAGGAAGATGTGGTCCTTGTTCTTGCCCACGCCCCGGCCTTCGCGGATCTCCATCGTCATCGCGCGGCTGACCATGTCGCGCGGGGCGAGGTCCTTCACGCTCGGCGCATAGCGCTCCATGAAGCGCTCGCCATCCGCATTGGTGAGGTAGCCGCCCTCGCCGCGGGCACCCTCGGTGATGAGGCAGCCGGCGCCGTAGATGCCGGTCGGGTGGAACTGGACGAATTCCATGTCCTGCAGCGGCAGGCCGGCCCGCAGGACCATGGCATTGCCATCGCCCGTGCAGGTATGCGCCGAGGTGGCCGAGAAATAGGCGCGGCCATAGCCGCCGGTGGCCAGCATCACCGTCTGGGCGCGGAAGCGGTGGATCGTGCCGTCATCCATCTTCAGGGCGACGACGCCGCGGCAGCGGCCTTCCTCGTCCATGATCAGGTCGATGGCGAAATACTCGATGAAGAACTCGGTCGAGTTGCGCAGGGCCTGCCCATAGAGCGTATGCAGGATCGCGTGGCCGGTCCGGTCGGCCGCGGCGCAGGTGCGCTGCGCGGGCGGGCCATTGCCGTAATCGGTGGTCATGCCGCCGAATGGGCGCTGGTAGATCTTGCCATCCTCGGTCCGCGAGAAGGGCACGCCCCAATGCTCGAGTTCGTAGACGGCCGCCGGCGCGTTACGGCAGAGATATTCGATCGAATCCTGGTCCCCCAGCCAGTCCGACCCCTTCACGGTGTCGTACATGTGCCATTTCCACTCGTCAGGACCCATATTGGCCAGAGCGGCGGCGACACCGCCCTGCGCGGCGACCGTATGCGAGCGGGTCGGGAAGACCTTGGTGATGCAGGCCGTGCGCAGGCCGGCCTGGCTGCAGCCGACCGTGGCGCGAAGCCCGGCGCCGCCGGCACCGACCACCACGACATCGAAGGTATGGTCGGTGATCGGATAGGCCTTGCCGTTCTGGGACGGGGCGCTGCCGTTGGAAGTTCCGTTCGAAGCCATGCGTATCTCCTGCCGTCAGCCGGCAAAGCCGATCTTGAGGATCGCATAGGCCGAGGCGAGGCCAACCGCGATCGCGAAGAAGGTGTTGAGCATGAGCAGGGCAATCTTCTTGCCCTCGCTATGGACGTAATCCTCGATGATGACCTGCATCCCGAGGCGCATGTGATAGGTGGCCGAGCCGATGAAGAGCAGCAGCAGGATCGCCACGAGCGGCTGGCCGACCAGCTTCACCGCACCGGCATAGTCGCGCTTCGAGAGCATCAGGATGATGACCACGAAAGCGATGGTCAGCGGCACATTGGCCACTGCCGTCACGCGCGACTTCCAGAAATGGTCGGTGCCGGATTTGGCCGCGCCGAGGCCGCGGACCCGGCCGAGCGGCGTACGGAGCGAGGTGGAGGATTCTTGGCTCATCGGCTTACCCCGCGAGATAGGCGACAAAGGCGAGGATGGTCAGACCCAGCGACGCGACAAGCGTGCCCCAGGCCAGCTTCATGCGCGTCCCGCGCTCGAGGCCGGCGCCGGTATCCCACACGAAATGGCGGATTCCCCCGCACATATGGTGGAACAGGGCCCAGCTATAGCCGAACAGGACCAGCTTCCCCAGGAAGGAGCCATAGATCGCCTGCACGGTCCCGTAGGCCGAACTGCCCGAAGCCAGCGCGACAAGGGCGATCACGAGCAGCAGCGTCCCGAAGAACAGGGCGGCGCCGGTGATGCGATGGAGGATCGACATCACCATCGTGATCGAGGGCTTGTAGATTTGCAGATGCGGAGAAAGCGGGCGCTCCGCGGGGCCGGTTCGGGCCATGGATGTCACCTTGTCAAGACTTTGGAACAGATCCAATCAAAGGACCGCCAGTCCCCCTAACCGAGTTTGAAACGCTTCGCAATGCAACGAAGGACAAGTTCAGCCTAGGCCGACCCGGCCGGGAAGATCAGGGGCAATGTCGTCGCAGCCTGACGAACTAGCCGGTTCTGGTTAAGGAATCCGCCGCAGCCCGGGCCCTTGCGGCCAGATCGGGGCCATTTCCGTCGATCTGGAGGCGCTTGACGCGCGCTGTCTCCCCGCTGACGAGGCGAATATCGCGCGGAGCAACCCCCAGCAAACCGGCCACCAGCGTGATCACCGCGCGGTTTGCCGCACCCCCTTCCGGGGCAACCCGGACCCGAAGCTGCCAGAACGCCCGTCCGGCAGCATCCGCACCGATGCCGTCAAGGGCGTCGCGCCCGCCGCGCGGCGTGGCGCGGACGGTCAGCTCGAGCCCCTCGGCCAGCACCCGGAACGGGGCGCCCTCTGCCGCGCTCACTTCGGGGCGGCAGCGTAGATCTTCTCGCCGGAGAACGTGAAATCCAGACCCTTCTGCGGCAGGTGGCAGGCATAGCAATTGTCGAGCTTGATCATGTTCAGCGCGCCATCCGGCTTGAAGGATGCATATTCCCAGTCGCCATTGTCCTTTTCGGGCGGAAACAGGTTCGTCTCGCCCCAGCCTTTCTGTTTTTCCATGACGGCAACGGCCTTCAGGCGGCCCGTCGGCACGAGCCGCCCCTCGGGCGTCCGGATGGGATTGCCGCCGGCCTCGAGCGCGACATCATGATCTGCCATGACCAGAACGATCCCCTCGGGGAAGGGCTGGCCCGGCTTCACCTTCGCGAGCGCGTCCTTGTTGACATAGAGGAAGCGCACGATCTTGCGGTCGGGCTTGTCGACCATGTCGTAGCGCTGGAAGCCTGTCGCGAAATCCTTGGGGAACGCGATGCGGGTCGGCGTGGCATCCAGCGGGAAACTCTGCCCCTGGACGAAACCGATTGTCACTGCGCCGAACAGGCCAGCCAGGATGAAATGACGGATCATGCAAACCCTCCCCTTTCGGAGAAGGATGCGGCTGCCCCGCGGCAGCCGTCAAGAGACGTCAGAAGGACCGGGCGTAATAGTTGACAGTGACCTGCACGAACTGCAGGGCCAGCAGCAGGATGACCGGCGAGATATCGATCGGGCCGAGATTGGGCATGCGCCGGCGGATCGGTCCCAGCAGCGGCTCGGTGATCCGGTACAGGAACTCCCCGATGGCGGAAACGATCGGCTGGCGGGAATTGACGATGTTGAAATTGATCAGGAGCGTCAGGATCACATAGGCAAGGAGCAGGAAGGAATAGAGCTCGATAATGGTGTTGAACAGCCAGAGAAGCGGGTTCATGGGCACTCCGTTCGCATCAGTTGCCCCTCTCTTACAGGAGGGGTCCTTCGCCCTGCAAGACGGCCTTCGTACAGCGGCGCCAGACGGCCCCGTAATGCACGGGAAAAGAAGTTGACTTCCCGCGAAGCTTCGGTCATTCAGCCGCTTCCGGTCCGGGGCTGTAGCTCAGTTGGGAGAGCGCTGCAATCGCACTGCAGAGGTCAGGGGTTCGAATCCCCTCAGCTCCACCAGTCCGGCTCATTCCGCATTCCCGACCTCCCCGATCCTCCTGCTTTCTGCGCGGCGCCGTGATCCTTTCCGGCCTCGGAGCAATTCAACCCGGCCCCTTCAATCGTTGTTGACCCTGATCGCGGGAAATGCCGCGCTCGCCGGTCGAATATCTGCGCGTTAAGCGTGTATTCGCCGCTTCGCACCATGATCGAGGGAATCAGAACGAGTTCTTTCCATGGATGCAGGTGCAAGACCCGGTCCCGGGTCCACGCGAAACAGCCCCGGGGCGGCGTTGCCGGCCCCCGGATTCTCGCGGGAGCCCGAGGAAACCTTCGATCGCCTCACGCGGCTGACAGCCGCGACCCTGAACGTGCCGGTCAGCCTGCTGACGCTGGTCGAGGAAACACGTTTAGTCTTCAAGAGCCAGCATGGCCTTCCCGAGCCCTGGGCCACGAGCCGGGAAATCCCGGTTTCGCATTCGCTGTGCCAGCTGGTCACGCAATCCGGGATGCCTCTCTGCATCCGGGACACCCGCATGGAGGACGCGACACGCGATCATCCCGCCATCGAGACGCCCGGTGTTGTTGCCTATCTCGGCGTGCCGCTCCGGCTGCCCGATGGCCGCATCGTCGGCGCATTCTGCGCGATCGACCATGCCCCGCGCGAATGGACCGACGAGCAGAAACGCCATCTCGAGGATTTCGGGCGGATCGCCGCCGACGAGATCACCCTGCGCCTGCAGATCGACCAGCTCGAGGCCTTGCGCCGCGATCTCGACCTCAACAACCAGCGCTTCGAGCATACGATCGCCAACATCGCCCATGGCCTGTGCCTCTTCGACCCCGAGGAGACGCTCACGGTGGCCAACCGCCAATATGCCGAGCTCTACGGCCTCGACCCGGCGGATATTGCGCCCGGCACGCCGCTGGCGACCGTCTTTGCCCGCCGCATCGAGCGTGGGACCGATCCGATGATGTCCGGCGAGGACTACCTTTCATGGCGCCGGGCCGCGATGAAGGCAGGCGATCGGGCTCATCTGATGCAGCTGCGCGACGGACGGACCATCCGCATCTTCATCAATCCGACTCCGGATGGTGGATGGGTGGCCATCAACGAGGACATCACGCCGCAGCTCGAGATCGAAAGGCAGATCCGGGAGAAGGAATCGCAATACAAGCTGCTCGCCACCCATAGCGGGGATGTCATCATCCTGCGCGAGCGGGCCGGAAAGCGGCTCTATTGCTCGCCGGCCATCGAGACGCTGACGGGTTACAAGGTCGAGGAGGCCCTCACGACACCCATGCAGGACTGGATCCATCCAGACGATCTGGAGGCCGTGTCCAATGCCATGGCTGGCCTTTCCGCCGAAAGCCCGAAAGCCACCGTGGTGCATCGTCTCCGCCGGAAGAATGGCACCTGGCTCTGGGCCGAGGGGACGCTCGCCCTCGTCGATGAAGCCGGCGGCGAGCCGCGCATCGTCTGCAACATCCGCGACGTGACGCGACGCAAACAGGCGGAAAGCGAATATCGCGATCTCTTCGAGCACAGCATCATCGGCATCTATCGCAAGGCGCTCGATCACAGCTTGATCCACGCGAACCCCGCTTTGGTGACCATGGCCGGATTCGAGACCGAGCGGGACCTGCTCGCTTCGGGCTTTTCAGGCTGGTACCGGGACCCCCGGCGGCTCGAGGACAAGCTCGCCTTGCTGCGCGACCATGGCCTCGTGCGGGATTTCCAGAGCGCGGTCGTCGCGCCGCAGGACGGGCGCCAGATGTGGATTTCCGAGACCGCCTGGCTCGTCACGGCCGAGGACGGGACACCGCTCTACATCGAGGGCATGGTCGCCGACATCACCGAAAGCGTCGCCTCGCAGGCGCGGCTGCGAGAGCTGGCGGAGATCGACCAGCTGACGGGCCTCGCGAACCGGGAAAACCTCCGGCACCATCTCGACCATGCGATGCGCGCGGCGGAATCGAGCGGCATCTACCCGGTTCTCATCTACATCGATCTTGACCGGTTCAAGTCGGTCAATGACAGTTTCGGCCATGCCGCCGGCGACGAGCTGCTCGCCCAGGTTGGCCAGCGGATCCGGGCATCCACGGGCCGCCTGGGACTCGTCGCGCGGATGGGCGGTGACGAATTCGCCATCCTCTGCACCGAGCCCGAAGCCATTGCACAGCTGGACCAGCTCGCCATCCGGATCATCACGGCCATCAACCAGGTTGTGCATCTCTCGGGCGGACAGCGGGCGAGCGTGGGTGCCAGTATCGGGATTTCGGGCGGATTGCCGGAGGATATCGAGATCGACCAGGTCAAGCGCCGTGCGGATCTGGCCATGTACCAGGCGAAACGCGATGGCCGGAACGCATTCCGGCGCTACACGCAGGCGCTGGAGGACCAGATCGAGGAACGCCAGCAGATCGATCTGGGCCTTCGTGAAGCGCTCGCGAACGATCAGTTCGAAGTGCATTTCCAGCCGATTCTCGACCTCGCCCGGCAAAGCCTCAGCGGGTTCGAGGCCCTTGTCCGCTGGCGTCTTCCCGATGGAACGATCATCTGGCCGGCCAGCTTCATCCCGATCGCCGAGGAAAACGGCCTGATCGTGCCGATCGGCGAAATGGTGATGCGGACGGCGATGCAGGCCGCTGCCCGCTGGCCGGACCCGCTGCGGGTTGCCATCAATGCATCCGTCATGCAGCTGCGCCATCCCGATTTCATGGGATCGCTGATGTCCGCCATGGCCCGCACGGGCCTCGCCCCGGAACGGGTCGAGATCGAGGTCACCGAATCCGCCCTGCTGGATGACAGTCCGACCACGCTCGCGGTTCTGCAGAAGCTCCAGATGCTCGGGATCCGTGTGGCGCTCGACGATTTCGGAACGGGCTGGTCCTCGCTGTCCTATCTGAACCGCCATCGTTTCGACCGCATCAAGATCGACCGTTCCTTCGTGAAGGGCATATCGGACCGCCGGAACGAGGCCATCATCCGGGCCATCACCGATCTCGGCAACCGGATCGGAATCGAGATCACCGCCGAGGGCGTCGAGACGGCCGACCAGCTGGCGCTGCTCCGGCAGATGGGCTGCCACGAGGCACAGGGCTATCTCTATGGCAAGCCGTTGCCGGCCGAGCAGACCCTCGCCTTCGTGGAGACCCATTTGCCCAAGCAGCAGGATCAGCGCCATCGTCTCGGGCTGCGCTGAGCGCCCCGCCACAACTCGCCCGGAGGACCGTCAGGATCGGCCGGGCAGCTTCCGGCCGTACAGTTCCAGACGATGCCGGACAATCTCGTAGCCAAGCTCGCGCGCCAGTTCCGCCTGCAGCTTCTCGATCCGCTCGGAATGGAATTCGATCACCTGCCCGGTCTCGATATCGATCAGGTGGTCATGATGGGCGACATCGGCATTTTCGAACCGTGACCGGCCATCATCGAAGGCATGGCGCTGGATCGCGCCCCGCTCTTCCAGCAGACGCAGGGTCCGGTAGACGGTGGAAAGCGAGAGGGTCCGGTCATGCGCGAAGGCGCGACGGTGCACCTCGTTCGCATCCGGATGATCATCCGCCTCTGCAAGGACCTGCAGGATGATGCGTCGCTGGTTGGTCATGCGGATGCCGGCCCGGCGCAAATCGGCCTGGTAGCGATCAAAGCGGATCTTCACATCATCCATGTGCAAAAACTAGCCTTGTTGCAAGGCAAGAGCAAGAAGGCCATTCGGAAGGCATCGGTGCAGCGACCGGGCACCTGTCAGGATTCCGGCAGCAGCAAGCCGCAATTCACGGAAAATGGCTGGTTTTTCCTGTCGGGCGGTGTACCTATTCACCAATTCAACTTTCGACGGAGTCGGCAATGCGCCGTGTTGTCAAACTGGGTCAGCAATCGGGTCTCGTTCTTGCCCTTGCCCTCGCCTCCACCGACCTCATGGCCCAGGGCGCACCGCCGGCACCGCCGGTCCAGGTTTCCGCTCCTCTCGCGAAAAAGATCACGCTGTGGGACGAGTATACCGGCCGCTTCGAGGCGCGTGAGCAGGTCGAGGTGCGCGCCCGCGTATCCGGCTTCATCGAGAAGGTCCATTTCCGCGATGGCCAGGTGGTCAGCAAGGGCGATCTGCTCTTCTCGATCGACCAGCGACCCTTCCAGTTGAGCGTCGATGCGGCCCGTGCCGATGTCGAACGGGCCCGGGCGCAGGTCGCCCTGGCCGAGAACGAGGTCGAGCGCGCCGAAGGGCTGACGCGGAACCAGACGATCACCGCCCGCGATCTTGACCAGCGCAAGGCCAATCTGGCCGGCGCCCGGGCCTCGCAGCAGGCCGCCGAGGCCAACCTCAAGCAGGCCGAGCTCAATCTCGAATGGACCGAGGTGCGCGCCCCGATCAATGGCCGGATCTCCGACCGTCGCGTCGATGCCGGCAACCTGATCACCGGCGCCCAGGGGAGCCCGACCCTGCTCACGAACATCATCAGCATCAATCCGATCAATTTCGTCTTCGAGGCCTCCGAAGCGGATTACCTGCGCTATTCGCGGCTCCTGCAGTCCGGGGACAGGCCCTCGGGCCGAGACAAGCCGCTGCCGGTCCGTGTCCGGCTGGCGGACGAGACGGAATGGAAGCGCGAAGGCCAGATGGAATTCGTCGACAACCAGCTCAATGCCCGTTCCGGCACGATCCGCGGCCGGGCCATCTTCGACAACAAGGACCAGTTCCTCACGGCAGGCACCTTCGGTCGGCTGCAGCTCTACAGCGGGGAACTCGATGCCCTGCTCATCCCGGATGCCTCGATCGTCTCTGACCAGACGAGCAAGCTCGTCTTCGTGATCGGGCCCGAGAACAAGGTCGTGCCGAAGCCGGTTGTCCCCGGTCCGCTTGTCGAAGGGCTCCGCGTGATCCGCAGCGGCCTCGCGGCCAGTGACCGGGTGATCATCAACGGCCTGGCCAATCCGATGGTCCGTCCCGGCGTCGCGGTGACACCGCAGCCGGGCGAGATCAAGGCGCCGTCACGCCCCTGAATTCCGTGCGCGCGGTGCCGAGCCGCGCGGTCTGTCCCTGATTCCCGCCCCGAGGCGACGCCATGTTCCGGTTCTCGCATTTCTTTATCGACCGCCCGATCTTCGCGAGCGTCCTGTCGATCCTGGTCACGATTGCAGGCCTGATCACGCAGCGGGCCCTCCCGATCTCCGAATATCCGGAAATCGCACCGCCGACGGTCAATATCACCGCTGCCTATCCCGGCGCCTCGGCCGAGATCATCGCCTCCACCGTCGCCGCTCCGATCGAGCAGGAGGTGAATGGCGTCGACAACATGCTCTACATCTCCTCGCAATCGACGGGGGATGGCCGCGTCTCGATCAATGTGGTGTTCAAGCCCGGCACCAACATCGACCAGGCCCAGGTGCTGGTGCAGAATCGCGTTTCCGGCGCGGAGGCGCGCCTGCCGGATGAAGTTCGCCGTCAGGGTGTCCAGGTTCGGAAATCCTCGCCGGACATGATGATGGTCATCCACATGACCTCGCCGGATGGCTCGCGAGACCAGCAATACATCTCGAATTATACCACGCTCTATGTGAAGGACGTGCTGGGCCGCGTCGATGGCGTAGGCAGCATCAGCGTCTTCGGCGCGCGTGACTATTCGATGCGCGTCTGGCTTGATCCGGCCCGGGTTGCGGCCCGGAACCTGACGGCCAGCGAGGTTGTGGCGGCCCTGCGCGCCGCCAACCTCCAGGTCGCTGCCGGCTCGATCAACCAGCCGCCAGCCAGTTCCGACGGCGCCTTCCAGCTCTCCGTCCAGACCCTGGGCCGCCTCACGGATGTCGAGGAATTCGCCAACATCATCATCCGCTCGGACAGCAACGGCGTGGTGCGCGTGCGCGATGTCGCCCGGACCGAACTCGGCAGTCAGGATTACTCGATCAACGCCTATCTGAACAACAAGAACGCGGTCGCGATCGGCGTCTTCCAGCGCCCGGGATCGAACGCCCTGACGACTTCCGAGGCGCTCAGTCGCGAAATGAACCGGATGGCGGAGAATTTCCCGACGGGGTTGAGCTATTCCGTTGTCTACAACCCGACGGAATTTATCCAGGAATCGGTCAACGAGGTCATCAAGACGCTGATCGAGGCCACCCTTCTCGTCATCGTTGTCGTGGTGCTGTTCCTGCAATCCTGGCGGGCGGCCATCATTCCGATCCTCGCCATCCCCGTCTCGCTGGTCGGCACCTTCCTGATCATGGCCATGGCCGGCATCTCGTTCAACACGCTGTCGCTGTTCGGGCTTGTCCTGGCGATCGGCATCGTGGTCGACGATGCCATCGTCGTGGTCGAGAATGTCGAGCGCTACCTGCGCGAGGGACATTCGCCCAGCGAAGCTGCACACAAGACCATGGACGAGGTCGGCGGCGCGCTGATCGCCATCTCGCTCGTGCTCTGCGCAGTCTTCATTCCCACGGCCTTCATCGAAGGGCTGCAGGGCTCGTTCTACCGGCAATTCGCTATCACGATCGCGGCCTCGACCGCCATTTCCGCTTTCGTCTCGCTCACGCTCTCGCCGGCCCTCGCGGCAGTGCTGCTGAAGCCGCATGATCCGCATCACAAAGCCGGCGGGCGGCTCGGCGCGCCGATCCGGGCCTTCTTCGGTGCCTTCAACCGCGGCTTCGACTGGCTCTCGAACCGCTACGGCATGCTGACCTCGCGGATGATCCGGCTCTCGATGATGGTCCTTGTCGTCTATGGCGGCCTGATCGGCCTGACGGCTCACCAGATCAGCGTCGTTCCGACCGGGCTCATCCCGCAGCTCGATCGCGGCTACCTGATCGTCGCCTTCCAGCTGCCGCCGGGCTCGACGCTCGAACGCAGCGATGCCGTGATCCGGCGCGCTTCCGACATCCTGCTTTCACGCCCCGGCGTGAAGAACGCCGTGGCCTTTGTCGGACTGGATGGCGCCACCTTCACCAACGCGCCGAATGGCGGCGTGGTCTTCGTGACGCTGTCCGACTTCAAGGATCGCGAGGCGCTGAAACTCACCGGCAAGGACATCCTGAACGATCTTCGCCGACAGATGTTCACCATCCCGGAGGCGTTCCCGCTTGTGATCGAGCCGCCCGCCGTGCCCGGCATCGGCACCGGCGGCGGTCTGAAAGGCTATGTGCAGGATCGCGGCGGCCGCGGACTGCGTGCGCTCGAGGGCTCGGCCTGGATCATCGCCGGCTCGGCCTCGCAGACCCCGGGCCTCACCCAGGCCTATACCCTGTTCTCTACCCGCACGCCGCAGATCTATGCCGATATCGACCGGACCAAGTCCGAAATGCTCGGCGTGCCGATCGGCCGGGTCTTCGATACCCTGTCCATTTATATGGGCTCCGCCTTCGTGAACGATTTCAACGTTCTCGGCCGCACCTACCGGGTCACGGCCCAGGCCGACAATCCCTACAGGCTCGACCTGAGGGACGTGGCCAATCTCAAGACACGCAACGTCGATGGCGAGATGGTGCCGATCGGCTCCGTCGCCACCTTCTCCAATATCACCGGTGCCTATCGGGTGCCGCGCTACAACCTCTATCCCGCCGCGGAGGTTCAGGTCTCGCTTGCACCGGGTTACTCCTCCGGGCAGGGCATCGCAGCCATCGAGAAGATCGCCCGCGAGCGCCTGCCCTCGGGCTTCGGCTTCGAATGGACGGAAATCGCGCTGCAGGAAAAGCTCGCCGGCAACACGACGATCATCGCCTTCGGCCTGGCCGTGATCTTCGTCTACCTGCTGCTGGCGGCCCTCTATGAAAGCTGGCTGCTGCCACTGGCCGTGCTCCTCATCGTGCCGATGTGCATCCTCGCCGCAATGATCGGCGTGCGCATCGCCGGGCTGGACCGCAACATCCTCGTCGATATCGGGCTGGTTGTGCTTGTGGGGCTCGCGGCGAAAAACGCGATCCTGATCGTCGAATTCGCCAAACAGGCGGAAGACGAGGGCCGGTCGCGGATCGAAGGCGCCATCGAGGCCGCCCGGACCCGCCTCCGCCCGATCCTCATGACCTCGCTCGCCTTTATCCTCGGCGTGCTGCCGCTCGTGATCGCGCAGGGCGCGGGTGCGGAAATGCGCCAGTCCCTCGGGATTGCCGTCTTCTCCGGCATGATCGGGGTAACCTTCTTCGGCCTGATCTTCACGCCGGTCTTTTATGTCGTCTGCAGCTGGCTGATGTCCTTCTCGAAGAAGAAGCCCGCAGCCAGCCCCGCACCGGCCGAAGCGGCATGACGGGCAGCCGCCCCCTTCGGGGCGGCAAGCCTGATCACCGCAGCGGGAAGCCGCCCGGAGGCCAGGAAACGGTCATGAAGGGGGAAAAGCAGGATGGTAGCAGTGAGTGGGCTCGAACCACCGACCTTGGCATTATGAGTGCCACGCTCTAACCAGCTGAGCTACACTGCCATCCCTGTCGACACGGGGTGCCGCGCGAGAGCCATCCGCATAAGGGCCCGCGCCGCGCCGGTCAAGGGGCTATTGCAATCAGGCCGCCTCGGCCTTGGCCATCCGGGTATCCCGCAACCGGACCACCGTGAAGAAGCCGGCAAATCCGACCCGCTTCGCCGAGGCTACCGAGAACCCGGCCTGCTGCGCCCAGTTGCGGATCCGCTGCAGCTGGAACTCGGAACGCCAGCCGACGCGTTTGACCACCGGCGCAGCAGCCTTTTCGATCTGGGCGACCAGGCCCTTCTCGGCGCCGATATGATTGACGAGGATGATCTCTCCCCCGGGCTTGACCACCCGGGCGAATTCATCGAGCGCCATCTCCGCATCCGGCACGAGTGTGATCATGTACTGGCCGACCACGGCATCGAAGGCCCCGTCACGGAAGCCGAGCCGGCAGGCATCCATCACGGCGAGCCCCGTCACCGCATGGCCCGGCAGGCCGGCGAGCTTCTCGGCGGCCTTGTCGAGCATCGGCTTCGACAGGTCGATCCCGGTCACGCGGTAGCCCGACGGGTAGTCGCCCAGCGAGAGCCCGGTGCCGACACCGACTTCGAGGATCTCCTTGCCGCAGGCCAGGGCTGCCTTGACCGCCTCGTTCCGGCCCGGCCGCAGGATGCGCGAATAGATCATGTCATAGACAGGGGCCCATTTGGCATAGGCCTTGGTGATGGTCGACAGGTCGATATCCTTGGCCATGCCCGCTCCCCTGCGATCTGGCTTGTTCATGACGGTCATGCGGCGCCGAGCGCCACGTTCGGTTCGGCGGGCAGACGATTTCCGGCCTGCCGGCGGCGGCCGATCGTCCCGCCCCCGAGCACGCGCGACTGGCCTTCCCCTTCGGCATAGAGGACGCAGGCCTGCCCCGGCGCGACGCCCTCCTCGCCATCGAGCAACTCGACGACGAATCCCGCTTCGTCCTGCCGGAAGATGGCAGGCTTGGGCGGGCGGGTCGACCGGACCCGGACAAAAACCTCGATGCCATTGGCCGGCAGGCGATCCAGCGGCACGTCGCCGAGCCAGTTGACATCCCGCAGCTCGAGGCTGCGCACGGCGAGCGCCTCGCGTGGCCCGACAAGGACCTCGCGCGTCTCCGCATCGATCCGGACGACATAGAGCGGATCGCGCGAGGCGATGCCGAGGCCACGCCGCTGCCCGATCGTATAGCGGATGATGCCGTCATGGCGGCCGAGTTCCCGGCCATCAAGATGGCGGATGATGCCGGGCCGGGTGGCTTCTGGCCGCAGCTTCTCGACCAGGGCGGCGTAATTGCCGCTCGGCACGAAGCAGATATCCTGGCTGTCCGGCTTGTCGGCAATCGCGATGCCCATCGCGCGGGCCATGTCGCGCGTTTCGGGCTTGGTCAGCCCGGCCAGCGGAAAGCGCAGCAGGTCAAGTTGCTTCTGCGTCGTGGCATAAAGGAAATAGCTCTGGTCGCGGTCGAGATCGTGCGGCCGGAACAGCGCGCGATGGCCATTCGGCATCAGCCGGCTTTCGACATAATGCCCGGTGACAAGGCAATCCGCGCCGAGTTCCTCGGCAAAGCGCAGCAGATCACGGAACTTGACGGTCCGGTTGCAGTCGACGCAGGGAATGGGCGTCTCGCCCGCGGCATAGCTGTCCACGAAGCGGTCGATCACCTCCTCGCGGAACCGGCTCTCGTAATCGAGCACGTAATGCGGGATCCCGAGATGCGCGGCGACATTCCGGGCATCCTGGATATCGCGCCCGGCGCAGCAGGCCCCGGTCCGGTGCGTCGCGGCGCCATGATCGTAGAGCTGGAGCGTGATGCCCACCACGTCATAGCCCGCCTGCTTCATCAGGGCGGCAGCCACCGATGAATCGATGCCGCCGGACATGGCGACAACAACCCTTGTATCCCCGGGCTTCTTGGCGAGGTCGAGCGAGTTCAGCATGAGCCACTCCATAGCCCGGATTGGCCTCTGATTCCAGCCTGCGGGCCGGGGACCGGCAATTTTTGCCGGGCCGGCAGGGCAGAACGGCAAGAACGGACGGGAGCGGACATCCTCTCGTTGAGCGTTTTCTCAATATTTTCAGATGTTTATAAACATCGTTAAACTGGCCTTCGACTTGCAGGTCCGACACCGAACGCAAACAGGATTGCGCACGATGTCGAACACGATGCTGACCAGCCTCACCAATGCCCTGACGGAAATCGCCAATCGCCGGGCCGATCTGCGGATGGGCGAACGCCCTGCCGTTCGGGATGGCGGCGACCCGGAGAATTTCGGGTCGATGGTTTCGGAATGGGCCCAGTCGGCCCCGGCTCCGCTGCGCCAGGATGCCCGCCCGGTTCCCCCGCGCGAATCGGCCCAGGACACAACGCCCCGCACCAACACGGCGCCCGAGGAAATGACGCCGCCGCGCACGCGGCCTGAAAAGGGCCCGCGCACGCGTCCGGACAAGAAGGAAGAGGAGGCCGGCGATCCGCCGGTCACCCGGGCGAACGAGCGCCGTCCCGCCGACGAGGCACGCGACACGCGTTGCGAAACCGATACTGAAGAACCGAGCAGCGAGGAAACCGGCGAAGCCGAAGCGGAAACGACCGCATCGGGCGATAAGGACGCTGCCACCGCCAAGGCCGAAGGAGAAGAGACTGTTGCGGCCGAGAACGCCGCCGCCCCGCAAGGCGAAGGCGTCGAGGCCGTCGCCGACGAGGCCGTGATCGTGGCGATCGGGACACCCGCCGATGCCGAAGGCATCGTCGCAGCACCAGCCGTTGCCGCCGCGACGGGTGAAACGCCGGCCGAAGGCGAGGCGGCCGCTGTGACCGGCATCGCCGCTGTGGCCACCAAGGCGGCCGGCGAAGCGCCCCTGGCGAACGAGGCGGCCAAGCTGCTGGCCAAGGAAGCGGGGGCCGGCGCTGCGGCCACAAAGGCCGAGTCGGAGGCCGTCACGACGGCCGCCACCGACGAAACCGGGACGACGCTGGCCACGGCCGCGACCGATGCTGCCACCAAGACGGCCAAGGCCACGGAAACCGGCACTGCCGCTACCGGCGCCGAAGCAAAGGCCCAGGCGGCCGGCCAGGGCCATCATCCGGTCCGGACCACCCCCTTTGCCGAATTGTTCCACGGCATGGGCACCCAGAACGCAATCTATCGCCCGGCCGACATCCTCGCCGGCCTCGATCGATCGCTCCCGGCCGCAAACCTCGGACAGGCCGAAACGACGGCCATCCGCCCGACCCCGCTGCAGATGCTTCCGATCGAGATCGGGATGCAGGCGGTACGCGGAGTCACGAATTTCCAGATCCGGCTCGACCCGGCCGAGCTTGGCCGCGTCGATGTGAAACTGCAGATCAAGGAGAACGGCGAAGTGAATGCCAGCCTCGTTGTCGACCGCGTCGAGACGCTGCAGATGCTGCGCCGCGATGCCTCCACGCTCCAGCAGGCCTTCGAACAGGCCGGCCTGAAACAATCCGCCGATGGATTGACCTTCTCCCTCAGGGGCGAGGGCCAGTCGGGCCAGCAGCAGGAACGGGGCCGTCAGGGCCCGTCCCAGCAGGGCCTCGACGATATCGGCCTCCAGCCGCAGATGGGCGAATTGGTGATGCGTCGCGCCCTCATCCCCAACACCAGCCTTGATCTGATGATCTGACCGCGAGGGCACCATGACGACTGTTTCCAATGTCAGCTCGACGAGCACGACGAGCACGACCTCCAATCCCGCCGCCCGCATCGCGGACAATTTCGACCAGTTCCTGCAGCTGCTGACCACGCAGCTCAAGAACCAGAGCCCGCTCGATCCGCTGGATACCAACCAGTTCACCCAGCAGCTGGTCCAGTTCGCGAGCGTCGAGCAGCAGATCAAGACGAATGACAACCTGACCTCGCTGCTCACCGCCAACAAGACCGCGAACCTGACCAACGCGCTCGGCTTCGTCGGTGCCAATGTGACGGCGGACGGCACGACAACGTCGCTCCAGAACGGTACCGCCACCTGGAAGATCAACGCGCCCAAGACCGGCAGCGCCACGATCACCATCAAGGACAAGAGCGGCAACGAGGTCTATTCGGCCGCAAGGATCCTGACGGCAGGCGACCAGAGCTTCGCCTGGAACGGCCGCACGACCAGCGGCGCCAATGCCCCGGCCGGCCAGTACACGATCGTCGTTGCGGCAAAGGATGCAGCCGGCCAGGCCATGTCGATCAAGTCGGAAATCACCGGCACGGTCGACAATGTGGACGTCACCAGCGAGGTCCCGGTGCTCAAGATCGGCGAAATCAGCGTGCCGATGACCTCCGTCAAGTCGATTCGTCGATAACGCTTGGGAGACTTAGGCGTTTTTTAAGAGGCGGACCCTACACTCATGGATGTAGTCGTTGCGTTTAGTGAGCGTACCCATGAGTGAACCACTTCGCCCGCGTGTGAAGTATGTCATCGGTCCCGATGGCAGCCCCCTGACCATCGCCGATCTTCCGCCGCCGGAAACCCGTCGGTGGGTGATCCGCCGGAAGGCTGAAGTGGTCGCTGCCGTGCGGGGAGGCCTGCTTTCCCTTGAGGAAGCCTGCTCGCGCTACACGCTGACGGTCGAGGAATTCCTGTCCTGGCAGCATTCGATCGACGAGCATGGCCTCGCCGGTCTCCGCACCACCCGCATCCAGCATTATCGCCAGTAAGCGGCGTCCGCCATGCCTCGACAAGCCCGCTCCGGCGGGCTTTTTGGCGTTTGGGGATCAGCCCCGCGCCGCGATCATCTGACGGGCGACCGCGATCGCCTCGCCGAGGCTCGACGGATCGGCCAGCCCCTTCCCGGCAATATCGAAAGCTGTACCGTGATCGACCGACGTCCGGATGATCGGCAGCCCCACCGTCACATTGACGCCTTTCTCGATTCCGTTGAGCTTGACCGGGATCAGCCCCTGGTCGTGATATTGCGCAACCACGATATCGAAGGCCCCGCGCCGCGCTCGCATGAAGACCGTGTCCGGCGGGAACGGGCCGCTCGCATCGAGGCCGGCCAACCGGGCGGCGGCAACAGCCGGCGCGATGATCGCTGAATCCTCGGCGCCGAACAGGCCCCCCTCGCCGGCATGCGGGTTCAGCCCGGCCACGGCGATTCGCGGATGGGCAATGCCCAGCGCCCGGCAGGCCTGGTCGGCCAGGCGAATCGTCCGGAGCACACGCGCCTCGGTGACAAGATCGAGCGCCTGGCGCAGCGAGACATGGATCGAGACCAGGATCACCCTGAGCGCGCCTTCCGCCAGCATCATGGCGAAATCCCGCGTCCCCGTCCGGTCGGCCAGGATCTCCGTATGGCCGGGGAAGGGCACGCCGGCAGCGTGAAAGGCCTCCTTGTGGATCGGCGCCGTGACGAGGCCCGCCACCCGGCCCGCCAGGGTGAGGTCGATGGCGCGGAGAATCGCTGCATACGCCAGGGCACCGGCCCCTGCTGAGACGATCCCGTAGGGCAGGTCGGCCGGAACCGAGCCGGTCTCGAGCATGGCGAGCGGCGAATCGGTATCGCCAATTTTACGATTCATCTTGAGAGGCTGGTCTTCCTCCCATGCGACGATGGGGCGTCGGGAGCCGATCAGCGCGAAAGCGCGTCGCATCTGGACCGGATCGCCGAGAACGACCAGCCCGTCCGGACCATGGATCTCGACATGCCGGGCGATGATTTCGGGGCCGATTCCGGCGGCATCGCCCATCGTGATCGCAAGAGGAGCGGACATGTCGACCTTCCTGGAGGCTGTGGCGGATGAGAACGTCCTGCCGGAAAAATGCGCATTCGTCCTGAACTGGTTCAAAAAAGGTCAGGGCATTAACGGCCCGGTAACCATCCACCGGGCAATTCTTGCCTAGCGCAGGAAACGCGGCGCACGCAATTCGCGTCGGACAGAAAGCTGGATGGTGGGGCAGTGAACGGCATCCTCGAACTCGTGAACCGGTTGGGACCACAGCGCCTCGTGGCGATGGGGGCCGTAACCCTTGCTCTCGTGGGCTTCTTCGCCTTCGTCATGACGAAGATGTCCGGCCCGAATATGGGCGTGCTTTTCAGCGATCTCCCGATCCAGGATTCGAACGCCATCGTTCGGGACCTGGAAAACCGGGGGGTCCGCTACGAACTGCGCGGCGAAGGCGGCACCATCCTGGTCCCCCGGGATCAGACAACCCGCCTCCGGATGGAATTCGCCGGCAAGGGCATGCCCGCCGGCGGCACGGTCGGCTACGAGATCTTCGACAAGAGCGACAGCTTCTCGGCCACCAGCCTCGTCCAGGGCGTCAACCAGCTTCGGGCCCTCGAGGGCGAGCTTTCCCGGACGATCCGCAGCATCGATCGGGTGCAGCAGGCCCGGGTGCACCTCGCCATTCCGGAAAAGCGCCTCTTCGAGCGTGACCGGCAGGAACCCCGCGCCTCGATCGTCCTGAAGGTCCGGGGCGATCTCGAGCCGGGCCAGATCCGCGCGGTCCGCCATCTCGTGGCGACGGCCGTACAGGGGCTGAAGCCGGAGCGTGTGTCGATTGTCGACGAGACGGGCCGCCTTCTCGCTGATGGCGCCGGCAACGAAACCGATGCCGCCGCCCTCGCCGCCGACAAGCAGAGCAATCATGAACGCCGCCTGCGTGGCCAGGTCGAGGATATCGTCGCCAGCATCGTCGGGCGGGGCCGTGCCCGCGTCCAGGTTGCCGCCGAGATGGATTTCAACCGCGTGCAGCAGGTCACGGACAGCTTCGATCCCGAAAGCCGCGTGATCCGCTCGACCCAGACCCGCACCGAGAACCAGCAGAGCCAGGAAAGCCGCGACAACCAGGTCACGATCGGCAACGAGCTGCCGCAACAGCAGCCGAATGCGCAGGCCAACCCGCAGCAGCGGGATGCCACGCAGCGGAACGAGGAAGTCGTCAATTACGAGATCAGCAAGACCACCCGCACGGAAATCATCGAGGCAGGCCGCGTGAAGCGCCTCTCGGTCGCCGTGCTGGTCGACGGCATCTACACGCCAGGCGCCAATGGCCAGATGAGCTATCAGCCGCGCCCGGCCGAGGAACTGGAGCGGATCGCCGCCCTGGTGCGCTCCTCGATCGGCTTTGATCGCAACCGCGGCGACCAGGTCGATGTGATCAATCTCCGCTTCGCCGAGGGCGTCGCGGCGGTCGAAGGCCGCACGCCGACCTTCACCGAACAGATGCTCGCGCTCGGCAAGGAAGACATCCTTCGCATGGTCGAGATCGGTGTATTCGGTCTCCTGACCCTGCTTGTGACGCTGCTGGTGGTTCGCCCGCTGCTGCGCCAGATGGGGATCGGCGGCGGCGGCAAGGGTCGGGGCGAGAACGGCCTCACGGCCCTGCCGCCCATCGGCGGCCTGCAGAGCGTCATCGATGCCTCGGGCATGGTGCCCGGCGCCACCGGGCCGGCCGGCCAGCCGCTCGCCCTCCCCGCGCCGGGTCAGGGTGGGGCGATGGTCGCAGCCAATTCGAACCAGGCGAATGTCAACACCATCCAGCACGCACTCCAGCAGGGCGCGATCGATAGCCTCGGCCGCATCGTGCAGGAAAACCCGAGTGAATCCGTGGCGATCGTTCGCCAGTGGATTGCCCAGACGCGCTAACGCAAATGCCGGCCACGGATCAGGGCTGAGGGGGTAGGAATGGCGAAGTCGAGTACAGCGGAAAAGCCGGCGGAAGCGACGCCGGCCCCCCCGAACCGGGAATTGACGCGGTTCCTGTCCGGCCCGGAAAAGGCATCGATCATCCTGCTTGTCCTGGGCGAGCGCTATGGTGGCCCGATCTGGGAATCGCTGGACGAGGATGAAATCCGGTCCGTCTCCCGCGCCATGTCCCGGCTGGGCGCGGTCACAGCGGACGCGGTCGAGGCCCTGGTGGCCGAATTCCTGTCGATGATGAGCCAGGGTGGCGCTGTCACGGGCGACTTCGACCGCACGGAAGCCCTGCTGAGCAAATTGATGCCGGTGGACAAGGTCGCGGCCCTGATGGAGGAGCTGCGCGGTCCGGCAGGCCGCAACATGTGGCAGAAGCTCAGCAATGTGCAGGATCAGGTGCTCGCCAATTATCTCAAGGGCGAATATCCGCAGACGGTGGCCGTGATCCTCTCCAAGATCCGGTCGGAGAACGCCGCCCGTGTCCTGTCGCTGCTCCCGCATGAATTCGCGCTGGAAGTGGTGAACCGCATGCTCAACATGGAGCCGGTGCAGAAGGAGGTCCTCGCCCATATCGAGGAGACGCTCCGCACCGAATTCATTTCCAACCTGTCGCAGACATCCCGCCGCGACAGCCACGAGATGATCGCGGAGATCTTCAACTCCTTCGACCGGCAGACGGAAAGCTGGTTCCTCGCCGCGCTCGACGAGCGCAACCGCGAGGCGGCCCAGAAGATCCGCTCGCTGATGTTCACCTTCGACGATCTTTCGAAGCTCGATCCGGGCTCGACCCAGACCCTGATCCGCTATTCCGATCGCGATGTGCTCGCGGTCGCGCTCAAGGGCGCCGCACCGGCCATGAAGAAGTTCTTCTTCCAGCAGATGTCGACGCGCGCGGCCAAGAACATGGAAGAGCTGATGCAGAGCCGCGGCCCTGTCCGCCTCAAGGAGGTGGACGAGGCCCAGACCCGCATCGTGATGCTGGCAAAGGAACTGGCCTCGAAGGGTGAGATCACCATCGGCAAGAACCGCGCCGAAGACGAACTGATCTACTGAAGGCCACGCCATGTCCACCGCACGCTCCGCCTTCACCTTCGGTCGGGACTTCACGAAAGCCGGCTCCGGCCTGCCCTTCATCGAGCCCGGCCAGCGCGTGCCGGTGCCCTATGCCGACCATGCGCGCCTCGTCGAGGAAGCACGCCAGGCTGCCTACCAGCAGGGCATCGAGGAAGGCCGGCGGATGCAAGCCGACCATGAGCAGATCCGTATCGCCAACGGGCTCGACGCCATTTCCGCGCGGCTCGAGATCGCGACGATCGAGATGCGTCGCCTCGAGGAGACGGCCCGCAACGAGGCGCTCGCCTTCGCCATGCTGTTCGCCCGGAAGATGGCCGGACGGCTGATCGAGACGGCGCCGGTCGGCGCGATCGAGGCCACCGCGCGCGCCATTTTCAACGACCTGCGCGGCTCGCCCCATGTGGCGGTGCGCGTGGCCCCGGATCTCGTCGATCCCTGCAAGGAGCGCCTGGCGGGGCTTCTCAGGGAGAACGGCATCGAATCCCGGCTCTTCGTCTTTCCGGATCCCGAAATCGCCCTCGGCGATTGCCGGATCGAATGGTCCGATGGCGGCATCGTCCGCGACCGGAGCCGCCTTGAAACGCTTATCGAGACATCGGCGAAAATGCTGTTCCCCGATGTCCAGGACTGACCGACTCCAAGACTGAAACCCTCCCAGATCGAGAGGCTCGAGGACAAATGGCCACTGACAACAATTTCCAGCTGCAGGATCTCGAATCGACGGCGGATCTTGTCGCCGCCGCCTATGGCAGCGACGGCGAGACCCCGCTTTCCTCGAAGACAGCGGCCGATCTCGAGCATGTCTTCGACGTGCCGGTCCAGGTCTCGGCCGTGCTCGGCCGTTCCAAGATGGGCGTGGGCGAACTCCTCCGGATGAGCCCCGGCCATATTCTCGAACTCGACCGCCGGGTCGGCGAGGCCATCGACATCTTCGTCAATGATCGTCTCGTCGCCCGCGGCGAAGTGGTGCTCGTCGATGACAAGCTCGGCGTGACCATGACGGAAATCATCAAGTCCGACCGCTGACCGGTCCGGACTGACCAGGAGACAGAACCATGCGGCTTCTGATTGTCGGAACCTTGCGCGGTGAATTGATCACCGCCGCGAAGATCGCCCGGGAGCGTGGCGCGTCGGTCGCACAGGTCGACGGGATCGAGGCCGCGCTCTCCCATCTGCGGCAGGGCAAGGGCGCCGATCTGGCCATGGTCGACGCCACGCTGAACATTGCCGCCCTGGCGGAAGGGCTCAGGGCAGAGCACATGACGCTGCCCATCGTGGCCTGCGGCACCGCGAACGACAAACGCGCGGCCGTGGCGGCCATCGAGGCCGGCGCGAAGGAATATATCCCCCTTCCGCCGGACCCGGAACTGATCGCGGCAATCCTCGAGGCTGTCAGCAAGACCGAGACATCGATCGTCTTCCGCGACGAGGCGATGGGCCGGGTCATCAAGCTGGCCCAGCAGATCGCCGGCTCGGACGCCTCCGTGCTGATCACCGGGGAATCCGGCGTCGGCAAGGAAGTCATGGCCCGGTTCCTCCACGAAAAATCGCGGCGGGCCAGCAAGCCTTTCGTTTCGGTGAACTGCGCCGCCATTCCGGACAACTTGCTGGAGAGCGAGCTTTTCGGCCACGAGAAGGGCGCCTTCACCGGCGCGATCGCCCGGCGCGTCGGCAAATTCGAGGAAGCCGATGGCGGCACGCTGCTGCTGGACGAAATCTCCGAAATGGATGTCCGGCTTCAGGCCAAGCTGCTCCGGGCGATCCAGGAACGCGTGATTGACCGCGTCGGCGGCTCCCGCCCCGTCCCGGTCGACATCCGCATCATCGCGACCTCGAACCGCAATCTCGCCGAAAGCGTGAAATCAGGCGATTTCCGCGAGGATCTCCTCTACCGGCTCAATGTCGTCAATCTGAAGATCCCGCCGCTGCGGGAACGGCCGAACGACATCATCGAACTCGCGAACCATTTCGCGAAGCGCTACGCGCAGATGAACGGCCTGCCAGTCCGGTCCATCAGCCACGATGCCAAGCGCATGCTTCTGGCCAATCCCTGGCGCGGCAATGTCCGCGAACTCGAGAACACGCTGCATCGCGCCGTCTTGCTGGCCAATGGCTTCGAGATCGGCTCCGATGCGATCCTGACCCCGGAAGGGGAATCGATCAGCCGCGATGCCAACGAGGCGACGGCGCGCAAGGTCGCGGAAGCGGCGGAAGCAGCCACGCGGGCCCTTGTCGGCCGCACTGTGGCCGATGTCGAGCGCGAACTGATTCTCGACACGCTCGATCATTGCCTCGGCAACCGCACCCATGCGGCCAAGATTCTCGGGATCTCGATCCGGACCCTGCGCAACAAGCTCAACGAATATGTGGCCGTCGGTATCGACGTGCCGGAGCCTGGCGCCGCGCGAATTGCCGCGCTTTGACTTTTCCCTGACAAAAGTAACCGGGCGTTAACCATATGCCCGGCAAAAATTGCCCAGTCGTCCGGTCTCTCTCGACCGGATTCGGCGTGCAGCAACGCATGGGGGCAAGGGAATGAGTGACGCGAGCCTTGGCGGCAAAGGGGGCGTACCAAGCCTCCAGACGCCAAAATTCATGACTCCTCACGAGCTTGGCGCTTTCCTGAAGCGCGGGGACATCGCCCTGGCGATGGGCATCCTGATCATCCTGGTCGTCCTCATCGTGCCCTTGCCGCCGATGATCCTCGACCTGCTCCTCGCCTTCTCGATCATCCTCTCGGTGCTGATCCTGATGACGGCGCTCTTCATCGCCGAACCGCTGGAATTCTCGTCCTTCCCGACGATCCTGCTCATCGCGACCATGCTGCGCCTGTCGCTGAACCTCGCCTCGACCCGCCTGATCCTCCAGAACGGCCATACCGGCCAGGGGGCAGCGGGCCATGTCATCGAGGCCTTCGGCAATTTCGTCATGGCCGGGAACTTCGTCATCGGGGTGATCGTCTTCATCATCCTGGTGATCGTGAACTTCATCGTCATCACCAAGGGCTCCAGCCGCATCGCGGAAGTCGCGGCGCGCTTCAGCCTTGACGCCATGCCCGGCAAGCAGATGGCGATCGACGCCGATCTCTCGGCCGGCCTGATCGACCAGGATGAAGCCAAGGCCCGCCGCAAGGCCCTCGAGGACGAGAGCGCCTTCTTCGGCGCCATGGACGGTGCCTCGAAATTCGTCCGGGGCGATGCCATTGCCGGCATCCTCATCACCTTCATCAACGTGATCGGTGGCATCATCATCGGCGTCGCCCAGAACGGCATGACCTTCAACGACGCCGCCAAAACCTACACGCTGCTCACGGTCGGTGACGGCCTCGTCACCCAGATCCCGGCGCTGATCGTCTCGACGGCAGCCGGCCTGCTTGTCTCGAAGGCCGGCGTGACCGGCGCGGCCGACAAGGCCCTCTCGAAGCAGCTGGCGAGCTCGTCCAAGGCCCTGGGCATGTCCTCCTTCGTGATGGTCGTCATTGCCATCCTGCCGGGCATGCCGGTGATTCCCTTCCTCGGCCTTGCACTGCTGGCCGGCTACATGGCCTGGCGCCTCGACCGGCAGGAGAAGCAGTCCCGGATCGATGCCCTGGCCGAACAGGCCATGGAACAGGTCGTGGCCCAGCAGAAGGCCTCCGACCCGCCGGTGCAGGAATCCCTCCGGCTCGACGAACTCCGGATCGAGATCGGCTATGCCCTCCTGCCGCTCGTCCAGGGCCAGAATGGCGAGGACAAGATCACCGAGCAGATCAAGGCCCTGCGCCGGACGCTGGCCACCGAGATGGGGTTCATCCTCCCCTCGGTCCGGCTGGTCGACAACGTCCAGCTCGAGTCGAACCATTATGTGATCAAGATGAAGGAGATCGATTCCGGCAACGGCGTTGTCTTCCCGAACCAGTACATGGCCATGGACCCGGCCGGCGGTCAGGTGCAATTGCCGGGCGCGCACATGCTGGAGCCGACTTTCGGCCTGCCGGCGACCTGGATCGACGAAAGCCTGCGCGACGAGGCGCAGCTGCGCGGCTACACCGTGGTCGACCCGGCCACGGTCATCGCAACGCATCTCACCGAGATCATCAAGAACAACATGTCGGAGCTGCTCTCCTATGCGGAGGTGCAGAAGCTCCTGAAGGATCTGTCAAAGCCGCACCAGGATCTGGTGAAGGACCTGACCAACGGGGCCATCAGCACAACCGGCATCCAGCGCGTGCTGCAGCTGCTCCTCGCCGAGCGGGTCTCGATCCGCGATCTCGGCACCATTCTCGAGGCCATGGCGGAAGTGGCCGGCACCGTCACCCGTGATCCGCGGATGATCGTCGAGCATATCCGCTCGCGCCTCGGCCGCCAGATCTGCGCCCAGCATACCGGCCCGACCGGCCAGCTCGCCCTGATCACCCTGTCGCCGGGCTGGGAGGATGCCTTCTCCTCCTCGCTGATCGGCGATGGCGAGATCAAGCACCTGGCCATGCAGCCTTCGCGCCTGCATGACTTCGTGATCGCGCTGCGTGACCGGTTCGAGGAAGCGGCAAGACTGGGCGAGTTGCCGGTTCTCGTCACCTCGAATGCGATCCGGCCCTATGTCCGGATGATCGTCGAGCGCTTCCGCCCGCAGACGGCCGTTCTGGCGCAGGGCGAGATCCACCCCTCGGCCCGGCTGCGGACCGTCGGCTCGATCTGACGCGCCCTGCCCTTCGGCGCGAAGAATGCAACGCCGGTACCCTAGGGTGCCGGCGTCTTGCCATCTCCGGCCTGGGCGAGCTGCGACTTCTCGAAGGCGAGGACCACCGGGATGGAAATGGCCAGGGGAACCAGCAGGTAGAGCAGGCGCCAGACCAGCAGGGCAGCGAAGACCTCGGTGGCCGGCAGACCGGGCATGACCTTGAGGAAGATGACTTCCATGACGCCGATCCCGCCGGGCGCCTGCACCAGCAGGCCGGCCGAGAAGGAAAGCAGGAAAGCCCCCAGCACCAGCATGAAGCCCGGATTGCTCTCGCCCGGCAGCGCGAAATAGATGATGCCGGCCGCGCCCAGCAATTCCATCGGCGCGGCTATCCATTGCCGCCACACCACATGCAGGCCGGGATATTCCAGCTTGAAGTTCCGGATCACGAGCGGCTTGAGCTGCAGCCAGGAGCCGATCGTGTAGAGGATGCAGAAAGCGAGCATCGCGAAGCCGATCAGCCGCGTAACCCAGATGCTGATCGGAAGGAGCGGCTCGACGATCTCCGGCTCGTAGAGCAGCACGACCCCGCCGAGCAGGATGGTCCCGAAACCGAAGGTGAAGGAGCAGAGCGCGACCAGCACCGCCACTTCCGGTGCACTGAGCCCCTTGGCCGTATAGGCCCGGTAGCGGACCATCCCGCCGGAAAAGACCGAGGCACCGATATTGTGCGAGATCGCATAGGTCGTGAAAGAGCAGATCGTGATGTAGAGCCAGGAAATGCCCTTGGTCCGGTTGAGATGGATCAGGGCGATCCGGTCATACCAGGCCAGCGCCCAATAGGCGAAGAGCGTGGCGGCCACGGCCAGCAGGTAGCCATTGAGCGGGATGACCGCCAGCTTCTGGCCGATCACCCGGGAAATGATGGCCAGGCTCTCGAAAACGCCGGCATTGTCGAGCAGCGCCTTCGTCGCGGCGTCGGCGGCGGCCTCGCCCCGCAACTTGTCGTAGAGGACCTTGAGAGACAGGGCGACGGCCAGCAGGCCGACGATCGGCCAGAACCAATCCTTGAAGCGCTTCATCTTTCCCCCGAGCCCTGGCCCTCTTCAACGGGCCCTCGCGTCGTTTCACTGCCCGACATCCCCCGACGTGGCAAGAGCCCCGCCGCAGGGCTGCGGGCAAAGGTGCCGCACGGGGCTGGGGAGAGGTTGCGGCCGCGCCTTGCCATGCCGGAAAGGGCCTGCTCAAACGGATCCGGCAAAGGATTCAGGTTTCGATGCAGCAGGATGGCTATACCCTACTCGATCCGCAGAAGCTGGCGGCTCTGGTGACCTATCTCGTCCATGATCTCGAGACCGTGCCGGACATGCCGGTCTGGCCGGAGGGATTTGCGCTGGAGCGGATCAACGGGGCGGCGCTTGAACGCTATCGCGCCCTTTTCGCCGCGATCGGCGCCGAATGGCTCTGGTTCAGCCGGCTGCGCATGCCGGATCTGGCGCTCTGGGAAATCCTGATGTCGCCGGCGGTCGAGGCCTATGCGCTGGTATGCGACGGCAAGGATGTCGGCCTTCTCGAACTGGATTTCCGCGACGAGGAAGCGCCGGAACTCGCCTTTTTCGGTGTTGTGCCCGAGGCCCTGGGCCAGGGAATCGGCAAAAGGCTGATGGGCATGGCCCTGGCGCGGGCCAGGGCGGCGGGCATGATCCGGCTCCATGTCCATACCTGTTCGCTCGACCATCCGCGCGCGCTGGATTTCTATTGCCGCGCCGGCTTCCGGGCGATCCGCCGGGCCATCGAGGTTTTCGATGACCCCCGGCTTGATGGCACCCTGCCGCGCAGTGCCGCACCTTGGTTGCCCCTGCTCGAACCGTGACCGGCAACAAAAAAGGCCCGTTTCCGGGCCTCTCTTGAACATCTTCGGGAAGACAGGCTCAGAGCCGGCCGGCAGCGTAGCGCATGCGGGCCGCGATCCGGTCCGTCTCGATCTGGTCCCGGAGGGCGAGTTCGGCACGCTCGGCCGCTTTCTCGCGATCATCCAGGATCTCGACCTTCTTGAGTTCCTCGAACGCCTCGTTCAGGGCGGCTTTCGCCTCCTCGAGCTGGTCGTTCAGTTCCCCGGCCGAATGCAGCAGGTTGTCACGCCGTGTGCGTGCAGCCTTGGCATAGGTCGGGTAGGCGAAATGAGCGGTATCGGAAATGCCGGCACGCCGTTCCTCTGTCTCGATCTCGCGGTCGAGCTCCGTGGCCATGCGCTGGAATTCAGCGATCATGGCCTCGATCTGGGCAACACGGCGGCGCTTTTCGTCAACGTGGAACCGCTTCAGACGGATCAACGTATCGCGCGACTTCATGGTCGTTATACTCCTTGACCGAAACCCGGAATCACGCCCGGGGGCCCGGATCACGCGCCAGCCGGCGTTGACCTCAGGCGGTTAACAATATCCGCGAGACGGATATAGCTTTCGCGTAAGGAGGTTGATTCTTCCTTACCTTGGCCAAGAAAAGCTTCGAGTTCCGGAAAAGCGTCGATCGCACGGTCGACTTCCGGCGAGGAACCGCGCCGGTAAGCCCCCAGGCGGATCAGTTCCTCCATGTCGGTATAGGTCGACATGAGCCCGCGCGCTTCCACGATCGTGGGGTAGAATTCGGGATCGCAGGACCGCGGCATCGTCCGCGAGACCGATTTCAGCACGTTGATCGCAGGGTAGCGGCCCCGTTCGGCAATCTTGCGCTCCATGACGATATGTCCGTCGAGGATCCCGCGCGTGGCATCGGCCACCGGCTCGTTATGATCGTCGCCATCGACGAGGACCGAGAAGATGCCGGTGATCGTGCCACTGCCGATCTCGCCGGGCCCCGCCCGTTCGAGCAGCTTCGGCAATTCGGCGAAGACGGAAGGGGTGTAGCCCTTCGTGGTCGGCGGCTCGCCGACGCCGAGACCGATATCCCGCTGGGCCATGGCGAACCGGGTGATCGAATCGATCATGCAGAGAACGTCGAGTCCCTCGTCGCGGAAGAACTCCGCGATCGACAGGGTCAGGTAGGCGGCCTGCCGCCGCATCAACGCGGTTTCGTCCGATGTGGCGACGACCACGACCGAACGCGCCAGCCCCTCCTCGCCGAGATCGTCCTGGAGGAATTCCTGCACCTCGCGGCCGCGTTCGCCGACAAGGCCGATCACCGAGACATCGGAAACGGCATTCCGGGCGAGCATCGAGAGCAACACGGACTTGCCGACGCCGGACCCGGCGAAGATGCCCATGCGCTGCCCCCGGCAGACCGTCAGGAAGGCATTGAGCGACCGGACGCCGAGATCGAGCGGCTCGCCGACGCGTTGCCTCTTGTGGGCCGCCGGCGCCTCGCCGCGGAACGGATAGGGCCTCGGCCCGGACGGAATGGGCCCCTTGCCGTCGATCGGCCGGCCGAACGCGTCGATCACCCGGCCGAGCCAGGCCCGGCCGGGCCGGATCGTGGCGCGCCGCGACAAGACATGGGCCGGGCAGCCGCGCCGGAGCCCGTCGACGGGGCCGAAGGGCATGGCCAGCGCCCGGCCGGCATCGAAGCCGACGATCTCGCAGGGAATGCGTTCCCCGCTCTGCGTCTCGATGCCGACCAGCCCGCCCAGCTCCATATGGGTGAGCGGGCCGACAATCTCGATCATCAGCCCGCGGACGGCAGCCACGCGGCCGAACACCTCATGATCGGCAATGTCCTCGACGAGACTGCGCAAGGCTTCGACAGGCATCCCCGCCCCCATCCGCTGGCCGGCCGTGGAAAACGGCCGCTGATTCGCTGCGAATCACGAATAAATCCTAACTCAGAACCGGGATTCGACGCGAGCGCAGGTCCGGGCTTTCCCGTGCCATTCCACCCCCCGCCGGGATGCCCGATTTGCACTGCCGGCAAAAAGAACGAGTCAATCGAATCGCTTAGCCGGATTTGCTGCCAGAACGATTCAAGCGACGTGCTGTCAAAAAATTTCGCAAAAATCGTCGGCAGTTAGGAAAAATACTGAAGAAACAGCATCAAGCTTGCCTTAACGAATTACGCTTTGTTAACTCTTCGGGCGTAATTTGTGACTGAAGTTTTAAGGCATGGACCGCGAGCCGGATCGTCGCTGACGGTTTCGATTCGTCCTGCGGACAGGGCATAGATTATGGGGCCGGGGACCAGAAAATGCGCGTTCTCCTGATTGAAGACGACAACGCCACCGCCAAAAGCATCGAACTGATGCTCAAGTCGGAGAACTTCAACATCTACCTGACCGATCTCGGCGAAGAAGGGATCGATCTGGGGAAGCTGTACGATTACGACATCATCCTGCTCGACCTGAACCTTCCGGACATGTCCGGCTATGAGGTGCTCCGCTCACTGCGTGTGGCCAAGGTCAAGACACCGATTCTCATCCTCTCTGGGATGGCCGGCATCGACGACAAGGTGAAGGGCCTCGGCTTCGGCGCCGATGATTACCTGACCAAGCCCTTCCACAAGGACGAGCTGGTCGCCCGCATCCATGCCATCGTGCGGCGCTCGAAGGGCCATGCCCAGTCCGTCATCCAGACCGGCGATCTCGTGGTCAATCTCGACCAGAAGACGGTCGAGGTCGGCGGCCACCGAGTCCACCTCACCGGCAAGGAATACCAGATGCTCGAGCTGCTCTCGCTGCGGCGGGGCACGACGCTCACCAAGGAAATGTTCCTGAACCATCTTTATGGTGGCATGGACGAGCCCGAGCTGAAGATCATCGACGTTTTCATCTGCAAGCTGCGCAAGAAGCTCGCCAATGCCTCCGAAGGCCGCAACTATATCGAGACGGTCTGGGGCCGCGGCTACGTGCTGCGCGAGCCGCTCGAAACCGACGAGCGCATCCCGGCCTGATCGCCGCCACGGCCAATCCAGTCACGAAAAAGGCCCGCCTCGCGCGGGCCTTTTTCGTTGGCGTATCGGGAAAGGCTTTGCATCCGGCAGACCGGCACGGGAAGGCGAAACCCGCGCCGCAGGGTACGGGCCAAAGACCTCTGTCAGACCGGAATCAGGCGATGGCCGTCCGCGCGGCCGGATCGGCGCGCCGCATCAGCGGCACATGGAGCATGCGCTCCTTGGGATGGCTGGTGAAGCGATCGGTCACGCCGAACGTGCTCTCGGCACCGCCGAGCAGCAGGAAGCCATCGGGCGCAAGCCGGTCGGCCAGCTTGTCGAAGATCTTCGCCCGGGTCGGCCGGTCGAAATAGATCAGCACGTTACGGCAGAAGATCACGTCGAAGGTTCCGAGCGCCTTCGGCTCTTCCAGCAGGTTGAACTTGAAGAAATTCACCCGCTTCACGACCTCTGGCGAGATCTGCCAGTTATCCCCGACCTTCTGGAAATACTGGAGCAGCATCTTGGTCGGCAGGCCACGCTGCACTTCGAACTGGTTGAAAATGCCGGATTTGGCCTTGGACAGGATCGCTTCCGAAATGTCGGAGGCATGGATCTCGACCTGGCGACCGCCGAGCTGGGCCTTGAGTTCATCCAGAACCATGACGAGCGAGAACGGCTCCTGGCCGGAAGAGCAGGCCGCGCACCAGATCCGCAACGTCTTGCCGGTGGGGCGACGGGCCACGAGCTCGGGAATGATCACATTCCGGAAATGGTCGAACGGTGCCTTGTCGCGGAAGAAAAAGGTCTCGTTGGTCGTCAGCGCGTCGATCACCCGCTGGGCCAGCCGGCGATCGCCGCGTTCGGCCCGGGTCATCAGCTCGTCAATGCTCGGCAGGCCTTCTTCCCGGAGAACCGGCGAGAGGCGCGCCTCGACAAAATAGGCCTTCTCGGTCGTCAGGACGATCCCGGCTGCCTTGTTGATGAAATCGATGACACGAAGAATGACAGGTGCGCTCATGGGGCTTGTCCTTCGAGCAACGCGACGGCGAGCTCGCCAATTTTTTCAGGAGGCAGGATGGAACTGGCCAGACCGGCCTCGGCAATGGATCCGGGAATGCCCCAGACGACGCTCGACGCTTCGTCCTGGACCAGGACATTGGCGCCCCGGCGGGAAAGATGGAGGGCGCCCTCGGTGCCGTCTCGGCCCATCCCGGTCAGCGCAATCGCCAGGGCTTCATTGCCATAGGCTTCGGCTGCGCTGGAAAAGAGCAGGTCGATCGACGGGCGCCACGGGCCACGCGCCTCGGAAGGCAGCATGGCGATGACATGCTGCCCGTCCGGCCTGCGGCGCACCACGGTATGGCACCCGCCGGGCGCGAGATAGATCGTCCCCGGCTGCAGGGACTTGCCCTCGACGGCCTCGACGGCCGGCAGGCCGGCATGCTGCTTGAGATGCGAGGCGAAAATGGACCCGAAGATCGGGGGCATGTGCTGTGCGATCACCACCGGGACGCGGGCGATCAGGTTCTTCATCCTGGCCAGCGTGAGGACGAGCGCCTGCGGCCCGCCTGTCGAGGCGCCGATCACCACAAGCCGCGGCCGGACCCGCTCGAGCGGACGGATCTGCAACCCGGCCGAGCGGTCGGTCGGGGCCGGGCTCGCCGGCGCGGCAGGTCGGAATGGCGCGACGGGCGTGGACGTGGCGGGAATGCGCTGGATGGGGCTGGTCGCCGGGAAGGGCGAACGGGCGACCGGCGCCGTCACAGGCGGACGGACCGGCGCGGCAGCCGGTGCGGCCCGCGTGATCGCCCGCACGCCGCCGACGGCCAGAACCTTGGCCACGAGGGCCTGCCGGAAATCGGCCGAGGTGGAGACCTCGCGATGGTTGGACGGCTTCGGCAGATAGTCGGTCGCGCCGCGCATCAGCGAGCGCATGGTCAGCTCGGCGCCATGCACGGAAAGCGACGATACCACGATCACGCGTGATTGCGGCGATTTCGCCAGGATCAGCGGCAGGGCGGTGATCCCGTCCATATCCGGCATGTCAAGGTCGAGCAGGATGATCCGGGGCGCGACTCCGGGAAGCGCATCGATGATCTCGCGCCCGGACTTGAACGCGCCGACAACCTCGATCCCGTTGGTCTCGGAGAGCCATTTCGACAGCAGGCCGCGGACAACGACCGAGTCGTCGACGACGGCCACGCGTACCGGCTGGACCATCTGTCTCGGAAACTGGGCGTGGGGCAGGGCCGCCATTCACGAACTCCGGGGCATTGTCGCCCGTTGGGTTGGCAGGCCCGCGGGCCCGTCAGGAACAATCAGACGAGGCCGACTTCGCCGAATTTCGAGCAGAGGATTTCCTTGTCGAACGGCTTCATCACATATTCGTCCGCACCGGAATCCATCGCCTTGGCAATATGGCTGATATCGTTCTCGGTGGTGCAGAACACCACCTTCGGCCGGTCACCGCCGTCCATCTGGCGGAGTTTCACGAGAAACTCGTAGCCATCCATGTTCGGCATGTTCCAGTCGAGCAGGATGGCATCCGGCATGTTGGAAGCCACGCGGTCCATCGCCTGCCTGCCATCCTCGGCTTCGGTGATCTCGAAATCGAGACCTTCGAGAATTCTCCGGGCGACTTTGCGAATCACGCTGGAATCGTCGACAACGAGGCAAGTTTTCATGGTCATCGTCCTTATCAGGCCGCCTGAAGGCTCATGGTCTCGAGAAGCGCATGCAGATCGATCTCGATCATGAGCTCTCGTTCAAGCTTGTGGACCCGGCGCGTGAACCGCGCCCAGTTGGTACCCATATTGGCCGGCATCGGCTCGCTGGAATCGCCGGTCAGCGAGAGCACGTCGCCGATCTCGTCGACGACCAGCCCGAAGACCTCCCCCTGCCATTCGACACCGACCGCCATCGGTTCCTGCGCGCTCTGCCTCTCGGCGCGGCGGGAATTCAGCAGATAGCCAAGATCGAGGATCGTCACGATATGGCCGCGCAGGTTGACAAGCCCGGCCACGGCGCGATCGGCCTTGGGCACCGGCGTCATTGCGGTGATCGAGAAGACATCGCGCACCGAGGTGATCGGCAGGCCGATCAGCTGCCCTTCGATCCGGACGGAGACCAGCTGGATCTCGTCCACCAGGCTCATGTCACGACGCATGCGTTGTTCGGCGCTCATGCCGCAGCTCCCCATTGCGAGGTCGAATAACCGCCGAGCACGTCGCCGACCGAGCTCATCAGGCCCTGGCGGTCGAACTTGCCGACGAGATCATAGAGGCCAGCCACCTTGCCCTTCTCGATCAGGCGCGGGCCGGCACGGCTGACAAGGCCGATAACCGGCGGCGACGTGCCGTCTTCCGCCAGTTCACGGACAAAGGCGAAGCCCTCCTCGCCCGGCTGGTCGAGATCCAGCACCACCACGGCAGGCTTCTGGCGGGCCATGGCCAGGCGCGCGGCCTGCAGCGAGGGCAGGACGGCGATCCGGTAGCCGGCATTCTGGAGCAGCGGGGCGAACAGGGCCCGGAAGAATTCCGAGCTCTCGATCACCATCACATCCACCTGTTCGTCAGCAGCGGGCTTTTCCTGCCCATCCGGCGCGACCAGTTCGGAAACATCGACGATCTCGACGGCCTTGCCGTCAATGATCGTGGCACCGACCGTTCCGGGCGTGGCATGGCTCGTATCGATCTGGATCGACACCTCGACCACATCGACGATCTCGTCCACGGCCATGCCGATCTCGCGATCCTGCTGGTGGAACACGAGGACCGGCTGACGGGCCTCGAGATCGAAGCCACCCTGCGGCTGGTAGCCGAGGATCGGCATCAGGCGGCCCTGGTACTGGACCACGGACCGGCCACCGGTATCCTCGATCTTTGCGTGCTCGAACTCTTCGAGACGGCCGATGAAGGCCAGCGGGATCGCCTTGAGATTGGTGCCGCCGGCCCGGAAGAGCAGGAGCAGCGAACGTTCGGCGCTGGCCATGAGCTCGGCAGCAAGATCCGCCTCGGACTGGGCCGCCGTATCGCGGGTCCCGCTCTCCATGACCGAACGGGCCACCCCGGCCGGCTCGAGGATGAGAATGACCGAGCCATCGCCGAGGATCGTGGCGCCGGAATAGACCGACATGTGCCGGAGCTTCGAGGAGATCGGCTTCACGACGATTTCCTCGGTATGGAGGATCGAGTCGACGATGATGCCGAAGCGATGCCCGCCGACATGGCAGACAACGACGAGCCGGTCATCGGCCCGGCTGTCCATCCCCATCGAGTCGCTCTGCCGCGGCAGGTTCAGCACCTCCGCCACATCGACCACCGGCAGCAGGCGCTGACGGAGGCGCAACGTGGCCTGGCCATTGAGGGTTTCGATGCGGACCTCGCCGGATTCCTGGGTCCGCACGAGTTCCGCCACCGAGATCTGCGGAATGGCGAAGCGCTGCCCGGAGGCCTCGACGATCAGGGCCGAGGCGATGGCGAGCGTCAGCGGAAGCTTGATCGTCACCGTCAGGCCGCGCCCGGCCCGAGAGCGGAGATCGACGATCCCGCCGACCTGCTCGACATGGCTGCGCACGACATCGAGGCCGACGCCCCGGCCGGAAATGTTGGTCACGGCAGCGGCGGTCGAGAAGCCCGGCTCCATCACGAAGCGCAGGACCTGCTCGTCGCTCATCCGGGCGAGATCGGACTCACTGCTGAGCCCGTTGCGCAGGACCTTCGCCTTGACCCGTTCGACATCGATGCCGCGGCCATCATCCGACACCTCGACGATGATGTAGCCGCTTTCCTGCGCCGCGCGCAGATGGATCGTGCCATGCGCCGGCTTGCCCGCGGAGACGCGTTCATCCGGCATTTCAAGGCCGTGATCGGCCGCATTGCGCACCATGTGCAGCAGCGGATCCTTGATCATCTCCAGGAGCTGGCGATCGATCTCGGTCTCGGCGCCGCTCTGGATCAGCTCGATCTTCTTGCCGAGTTCCTCGGATAGATCGCGCACGACGCGGCTGAGCTTGGTCCAGGCGCTGCCGATCGGCTGCATGCGCGTCTGCATGACGCCATCCTGCAACTCGGCCGTGATATGCGAGAGCCGCTGCAACGGGCTCTTGAAATCGGCATCGTCACGCTGGCGGGCGATCTCGAGAAGCTGGTTGCGGGTCAGCACCAGTTCGGAGACCATGGTCATCAGGCGATCCAGCGTACCCACCGCGACGCGGACGGATTGCTTCGATACCGAATTCTCGTTGCTCGCCTGACCTTCACCGCCATCATGCTCGGCCTTGGGCTCGGCTTTCGGGGCGGCTTTCTTTTCCTTGCGCGGCGTTTCCTTCGGCACCTCCGCCAGCGGGGCGGGGGGCGGCGCGACCCGTTCGGGTTCCACGAAGGGCACCGTCTCCGGTCCCGGCGCATCGCGGAAGGCCCGCTCGAGTTCGTCCAGCGTCACCTCGTCCTCGCGCAGCGAGCGCTCGAGGATCTGGAAGGACAGGTTGCCCTTCGATTCGATCGTGGCGGCCGGCGCCAGGGCGGCGGCAAGCGCCGGGGCGCCAGCCGGCTCGTTCGCCAGGGCGCGGAGGGCCTCGACGAGATCCTCATCATCGCCTTCCGGTTCGGAACCGCTGCGCTCCAGCTCGGCAATGATGCCCTTGATCCGGTCAATCGTCTTGAGGATCATCGTCACGGCCGGCGCGGTCACGGGCTTGCCGTCGCGGAAACCGGAAATCACGTCCTCGCCGGCATGGGCGAGATGCTCGAGCCTTGGCAGGCCGAGGAACCCGCAGGTGCCCTTGATCGTGTGGACAAGCCGGAAGATCAACGCCAGCGTGGCGGAATTGTTGGGATCCCGTTCGAAGCGCACCAGTTCGGCATCGACGATGTCGAGATGCTCCGAGGTTTCAACCACGAAATCTTTGAGGAGATCGTCCATGCCGCTTGACCTGACTTGTTATGCGCCGCCTTGGGCGCCCTCAATCAGGCCAAACCTACCGTCAGAAGGGTTTATGATTAGTTGTTACAAACCCCACAGATGACGGAACAGACAAATTTCCTCAGGCATTCTCAGGTTTGGCAACGATCCGGACCATCTGCTCGTCGAGCGTGATGGTCACGGCCATGGTCGCGGCGCGGGCGATCTCGCCCGTGTAGAAAACCTGGAAGCCATGGGCATCGACCTGCCCGCTCTCGCTCTTGCCGGCCAGCAGGTCGAGAACATGCGGCCCGAGCCGGGGCTTCGGCCCCTTGGCCTCGACCAGGAATTCCGGCGCCTCGGCATCCCCCGCCATGGTGACGTCGATCGTGCCGCCCAGCGGAACCGAGGCGAGCGCGATCACCACGAGGTTCATCAGCAGCTTCACCCGGTTCTTCTCGACGAAAAGGCGCGGCGTGTTCCAGTTCAGCGCCACTTTCTCGTCCTGCATGAACTGGCTCGTGAGCTGCTGGGCATAGCCGAGATCCACTGCCGAGCCTGCCGAGCCGGCAGCGCCGAAGGCGATCCGGGCGAATTGCAGGCGGGCAGAGGCCTGACGCGCACTCTTGCGGATCAGCTCAAGCGCCAGCGCCTCGGTTTCCGGGCTGTCATCCTCGTCGAGCAGTTCGAGGCCGTTGACGATGGCGCCTACCGGCCCCACGGCATCGTGGCATACGCGGCTGCACAGCAGCGCCGCGAGATCGAGCGCCCCCAGATCGATCCGCTTGAGCTCATCCGACATCAACATCCCCCATGGCCGTGACATCGTCGTCACGTTGTCATGTTCCGGCAGCGGTGATACATCTCGCGGTGACCCTCGCCAACCCCGGCGGAGTCCTCGCCCACGAAAAAGCCGCTTTGAGCCCAGGGATGGGGCCGGGTCGGATGCCAATTTCCCCCCATGACCGTGATCGGATCGGCCGCGAGATGGCGCTGATCGCCCGAAAGGGCGGCGAATCACTGCTGTGTTTCCGCAGTCCTGATTGCGCGCGCACCCTCAAGCCCGACGGTTCCCCCGTCAGCGCCGCCGACATGGCCTCGGAACAGGTCATCGTCTCCGCCTTGCGCGAACGCTTCCCGCAATGGCCCGTGGTCAGCGAGGAAGGCGAGGCCGCCATGCCGGCAGAGGCCTCGACCTTCTTTCTCGTTGACCCGCTGGACGGAACCCGGGCCTTCCTGGCCGGGCGGCCGGATTTCTGTGTACTGATCGCCCTGATCGAACGCGGCATCCCGATCGCGGGCGCCATCCACCAGCCTGTCGGTGACGGCAACTGGTGGTCCGGCATCCATGCCTTCCGTGGCGACCCTGCCGAGGATGCCGAGATGCTCGTGCCCGGCCCCGGCGAGCGGTCTGGCGGGGCGATCGCGATCATCTCGGCCGAACATGCCGGCGCGGCGAGCCGGGTCCTGTGCGACAGGATGGATATTGCCGAAATCCGCTCGGAGAATTCCGCATTGAAATTTGTTCGCCTCGCCGAGGGCGAGGCTGATCTCTACCCGCGTATCGGGCGGACGATGCAATGGGATGTCGCGGCCGGCGATGCCCTGCTGCGCTGCCTCGGCGGCGGCGTCCGGGACCTGGACGGGCAGAGCCTCGTCTATGGTGACAGCCGGCACGGATGGGCCAATCCGGATTTCGTGGCCTATCGCCGCCTGCCGGCCTGACAGGGGCCTGGCGTCAGGGCACCATGTCCCGCCGGACCAACGGCCAGTTGCGTTCAGCGAGGTCGAGCCGGGCCGGATCGCGCAGGAAAAGGCTCCGGGAACCCTCGTCACGGAACAGGAACAGCCGGTTTTCCGCAAGCGCGAAGGTCTGTGGATTGCCCGCCACGGCGAAGCCTGCGGCGATGCCGAGCGGATCATGCCCGCCAAAGGCCGGAATATAGGGCTGCGGGTCGGTCTCGAAGGCAGCCTGGTTGGCCCGGGACACGAAGTGCCATACCCGGCCGGCATAGACTGTCTGCAGGTTCGCGCGGCCGGGAACGGCGCGCTGGTCGAGGAAATACGCGACCGGATCGAACCCGAACAAGGCGGCTCCGGAATTCGGATCAGCGACGATCTCGTCAGACAGGCCGATCGCCTGGGCGAACGATCCGCCGGCGGGCATGGCCAGGGCCAGACCCAGCAGGATCGCGCGGCGCGTTGCAGGCCCGCCATCGGAGTGCCGATCTGCGGCCATGAGAACGCCTTTTTGTCCGCTGAACCTTTTGTTCATAACGAATCGCTTACCATTCTGGGCCGATTTTGCGGCACCGGTACATTCAATCCATCGAGGTTTCCATGACCGCTCCCTCCATCCGGAAGACCCGCTCGCCCGACAGGCTGGCGGGGTTTGCACGGTTCGGGTGGAAAGCCCGATCTGGCCTTCTGCTGCTCCTGGCGACGCTGTTCATATCTCAACTTTCTTTCCGAGCCGTTGCACAGGAAACGCGCCCCGGGCGAGTGAACACGTTCCGGGCGCAGGAACTGGTCTCGTCCGGACACCAGTTCTTCGGATCGGTCTCGCGCGGTCTCGCCCTGACCATCGAGGAAGCCACCCGTCGCTGGGGCGAGCCGAACGGCTACATCCTCGGACAGGAAGCGGGCGGCGCCTTCATCGGCGGGCTGCGCTACGGCGAGGGCGTGCTCTATACCCGCAATGCCGGCGACCGGAAGATTTTCTGGCAGGGCCCGTCCATCGGCTGGGATTTCGGCGGTGACGGCAACCGCACCATGATGCTCGTCTACCGCCTGCCCCGCGTCGATGCGCTCTACCAGCGCTTCGCCGGCATTGACGGCTCGGCCTATCTCGTCGGCGGGTTCGGCATGACGGCCGTCACGGCGAACAACATCGTGATCGTTCCGATCCGGTCCGGCGTCGGCGCGCGGCTTGGCATCAATGTCGGCTATCTGAAATTCACCAGCGAATCGACCTGGAACCCGTTCTGAAGCAAGGCTTTCACGCCGATTTGAGCCTCCCTCCTTTGACCTCGGGGCGTTTTCATGCCAACCGGTGATCAGAGAGGTGCGGGTTTGGCATGATCGAGCTGGTGCTCGTCTTCATCCTTGGAATGGCGATGGCGGGCGTGATCTGGCTGATCATGCTTCCCGCCTTCTGGCGTCGTGCGACACGGCTGACGCGCGAGCAGCTCGAGCGTGGCTTGCCCATGTCGATCAACGAGATCGCCGCCTTCCGGGACCGGACGCGTGCCGAGAGCGCCGTCGAGATCGCCCGGATCGGAATGCAGCTCCAGAAGGCACAGGCGGCCGTATCCGCCGCCAAGGCCGAAACGGGCGAACGCATCCAGCTGCAGGCGCGCCTTTCCGAGGAAATGGCTGCGGAAAAGCGGCGGATCCTGGCGCTCGAAGCCGAAATCGGCTCGCTGCGCGTCGAGATCCAGACGCGGGAGCTCCGCATCGCCGATCTCGAATCGGCGCGCGAGCATGATCGCGCCGCCATTGACGGGCTGGAGCGCCAGATCGCGGCGCAGGTCATCCAGCAGGAAGCGGCAACGGAACTGGCGGAAAACCGCAGGATCGCGCTGGACGAGGCCCGTGTCCTTGCCGAGCGGGCGCGCGAAGCCCTCGGCGCGGAAAGCCAGCGGAGCAGCCAGCTCCGCAACGAGCTCCAGGCCCGGACTGCGGAATTGCGCGATCTCGAGCGCAAGGTCGCCGGCATCGAGAATGGCGCGCTGCTCCAGCGCATCCGGGGCGGCGAGGAAACCTACCAATCCGCGATTCCGCTCGCCCGCCAGAAGCAGGCCGGCTGAGGGAGCGGGCTTGCAAGCCCGGCCGAGTTGCGCATGATCGGCCGAAATCCGTTTCGATCATTCCTTTGCCGGAGCCTTCCATGAGCCTTTCGCCTGTCATGAGCCCCTCCCCTGCCAATGACCTCGCCTGCCTCGGCGAAATCGAGCGGCGTATCCTCTGGCTGGCCTCATGGACCATCCATAATGCCAACCATCTCCGCGCCGCGGGGGAAGTGAAGGTCGGCGGCCACCAGGCCTCGTCGGCCTCGATGGCGACGATCATGACGGCGCTCTATCTCTCGGCGCTCCGGCCACAGGACCGGGTGGCGGTGAAGCCGCATGCCTCGCCGATCTTCCACGCGATCCAGTATCTCGCCGGCAACCAGACCCGGGCCAAGCTGGAGAATTTCCGCGGCTACAAGGGCGCCCAGAGCTATCCGTCGCGCACCAAGGACATCGACGATGTCGATTTCTCCACCGGCTCGGTGGGCCTGGGCGTGGCCCAGACACTCTTTTCCAGCCTCGTGCAGGATTATGTGAAGGCCCATGGCTGGATGAAGGACAGCCCGGAAGGCCGGATGGTCGCCCTTGTCGGCGATGCCGAGATGGATGAGGGCAACATCTACGAGGCCCTGATCGAGGGCTGGAAGCATGGCCTGCGCAACACCTGGTGGGTGGTCGACTACAACCGCCAGAGCCTCGATGCCGTGGTCCGCGAGGGCCTCTGGGAAAAGTTCGAACGGATGTTCGAGAGCTTCGGCTGGGATGTTGTGATCGTGAAGCACGGCAAGCTGCAGGAAGCCGCCTTCGCGGAACCGGGCGGCGAGGGGCTCCGGAACTGGATCAATACCTGCCCGAACCAGCTCTATTCCGCCCTGACCTTCCAGGGGGGTGCCGCGTGGCGCAAGCGCCTCAATGACGAGATCGGCGACCAGGGTCCCGTGTCGCGGCTGATCGAGCGCCGCTCCGATGCGGAACTCGCCGCGCTGATGGGCAATCTCGGCGGGCATGACATGCCCTCGCTGCTCGAAGCCTTCGACAGCGCCTCGCGGCATGATCGGCCGACACTCTTCATCTGCTACACAATCAAGGGCTTCGGCCTGCCTTTGGCCGGCCACAAGGACAACCATGCCGGCCTGATGACGGAGGCCCAGATGGAGGGCTTCCGCAAGGCGGCGGGCATCCGCCCGGGCCATGAATGGGACAAGTGGGAAGGTGCGGCACTGCCGGCGGAAACGCTGCAGGATTTCGTCAGCCGGGCGCCGTTCTTCGCCAAGGGAACCCGCCGTCGCGAATCGCCGCCGATTCCGGTTCCCGCCCGCCTGCCGGCGCCGGTCCCGGGCGGCAAGCCGGTCTCGACGCAGATGGGTTTCGGCCAGATCCTCAACGAGATCGCCCGCGAGGACAGCGCATTGGCCAGTCGGATCGTGACGACCGCGCCGGATGTCACGGTCTCGACCAATCTCGGCCCCTGGGTGAACCGGCGCGGCCTCTTCGCCCGCGAGAGCATGGCCGATACATTCAAGGCCGAGCGCATTCCCTCGACATATACCTGGGAATTCTCGCCGCGCGGCCAGCATCTCGAGCTCGGCATCGCGGAATCCAACCTCTTCATCGCCCTCTCGGCCTTCGGGCTCAGCCATGCCATCAACGGCGAGCGCCTGCTCCCGATCGGCACGGTCTATGATCCCTTCATCCTTAGGGCGGCCGATCAGCTGAACTATGCCTGCTACCAGGATGCCCGCTTCCTGCTGGTGGCGACGCCCTCGGGCGTGACCCTGGCGCCGGAGGGCGGCGCGCATCAATCCATTGCCACGCCGCTGGTGGGCATGGCCCAGGACGGGCTCTGCGCCTTCGAACCGGCCTTCGTCGACGAACTCGCGGTGATGATGCGCTTCGCCTTCGACTATATGCAAAGAGACGGCGAGGCCGAGCCCGACAGCCGCACCTGGCTGCGCGACGCGACCGGCGGCTCGGTCTATCTGCGCCTCTCGACCCGCCCGCTCGAGCAGCCTTTGCGCGAGATGACGCCCGAGCTCGAGCGCGACATCGTCGATGGCGGCTACTGGATGCGCCGGCCGGGCCCGAATGCGCAGATCGTCGTGGCATACACCGGAACCCTGGCGCCGGAAGCCATCGAGGCGATCGGCCTGATGGGCGAGGACCGGCGCGATGTCGGCCTGCTCGCCATCACCTCGGCCGACCGGCTCAATGCCGGCTGGACGGCGGCCCAGCGGGCCCGGGAAAACGGGCTGGTCCATGCGCAGAGCCATGTCGAGCGCCTGCTCGAGAACGTGCCCCCGCATTGCGCGCTGATCACCGTGGTGGACGGCCACCCGGCCACCCTCGGCTGGCTGGGCTCCGTCCAGGGCCATCGCTGCCGGGCCCTCGGCGTCGAGCATTTCGGCCAGACCGGCACCATCGCCGATCTCTACCGGCATTATGGCATCGATGCCCGCGGCATCCTGAAGGCCGCCGAGGGCATGACGCGGGGCAAGCCGATCCGCCATTTCCGGATCGCGTGAGCGGCTGGTCGGCCGGAAGCCTTCAATGGAAGTCCCGGGATTTCGGGATGACCCGGACATCGCGCGGATGGCGGCCGCGCGGTGGTGCATGGGGCCCTCTGGGCACCTGCGGTCGGATAAACTCGTCCGCCCGCGCCACATCGATATCGGTGCGGTGGATCATGGAGAGCTGGTCCAGCAAGGCCGAACGGTCGATGATCCGGCTGGCCATCAGGTGGACCACGCCTTCCGGGCTGCGCTGGATGCGCCCCTCCACCTGCATCAGCCGGGCAGCCATCACTTCGCGGCGGAACTGCTCGAAGAGCCGCGCCCAGAGCACGAGATTGGTGATGCCGGTCTCGTCCTCGATCGTCACGAAGATCGCATTGCCCTTGCCCGGGCGCTGGCGCACCAGCACCAGCCCGGCATTGCGGACGAACCGCGCATCCGGCGCGGCATTGGCCTCCCGGCAGGTCAGGACCCGCTCCGCCGCCAGGACGGGGCGGAGAATGGCCATCGGATGCGCCTTCAGCGAAAGCCGGATCGTCTGGTAATCCGCAGCCACCTGCTCGCCCAGCGCCATCACGGGTAATGTGACAGCCGGCTCGGGCGCGAGTTCCGGCGCATCGGCGGCAAGGAAGAGCGGCAGCGGCGCATCATCCGGCAGGCGGCGGATGGCCCAGAGGGCCGCACGCCGGTCCAGAGCCAGGGAACCGAACGCATCGGCATCCGCCAGCAGGCGCAGCGAGCGCGCCTGAAGCCGGACGCGGCGGGCAATATCCTCGAGAACCGGATAACCGGATCCGCGTGCCGCGACGAGCCGGCCGGCCTCGGCTTCCTGCAATCCGTCGACCTGCCGGAAGCCGAGCCGCAGCGCGAGGGCACCCTGCGCATCGCGTTCCAGCGTATTGTCCCAGAAGCTGTGATTGATATCGACGGGGCGGATCTCCACCCCGTGCTCGCGGGCATCGCGGACGATCTGCGCCGGCGCATAGAAGCCCATCGGCTGGGAATTCAGCAAAGCCGCCGCGAAGATCGCGGGGTGGTGGCATTTCAGCCAGGAGGAGATGTAGACCAGCTTGGCGAAGGAGGCGGCATGGCTCTCCGGGAAACCGTAGCTGCCGAACCCCTTGATCTGCTCGAAGCAATTCTGCGCGAAGGCGCGGTCATAGCCCCGCGCGGCCATGCGCTCGACCATCTTCGCCTCGAAAAGATGGATCGTCCCGACATTGCGGAAGGTTGCCATGGCCCGGCGGAGCTGGTTGGCCTCCACATCGGAGAATTTCGCCGCCACCATGGCGAGCTGCATTGCCTGTTCCTGGAAGAGCGGCACGCCCATCGTCTTGCCAAGCACCTGGTGCAGTTCATCCGCCGGGCCATGTTCGGGCGAGGGTGAAGGGAAGCTCACCCGCTCCTGCCCCGAACGGCGCCGCAAATAGGGATGCACCATGTTGCCCTGGATCGGCCCCGGCCGCACAATCGCCACCTGGATGACGAGATCGTAGAAGACCTGCGGCTTCAGCCGCGGCAGCATGTTGATCTGCGCCCGGCTTTCCACCTGGAACACGCCGATCGAATCGCCCCGGCAGAGCATGGCATAGGTGGCGGGGTCATCCCGGGGGATATCGGCCAGCCCCCAATCGATCCCCTCATGCATGCGAAGCTCGTCCAGCGCCTTGCGGATGCAGGTCAGCATGCCGAGCGCGAGCACATCGACCTTCATCAGGCCGAGGGCATCGATATCGTCCTTGTCCCATTCGATGAAGGTCCGGTCCTCCATGGCCGCATTGCCCACCGGGACCAGTTCGTCGAGCCGGTCCCGGGCCAGCACGAAACCCCCGACATGCTGCGAGAGATGGCGCGGAAAGCCGAGCAGGCGCAGCGCGAGGCGCACGGCGCGATCGATCATCGGATTGTCGGGGTCGAGGCCGGCCTGGAGGATATGCTGGCGCCGGATATCCGTGCCCCAGCTGCCCCATTGCGTCGAGGCCAGCCGCGCGGTCACGTCCTCCGTCAGGCCAAGGGCCTTGCCCACCTCGCGGATGGCACTGCGCGGCCGGTAGGTGATGACGGTCGCGGCAATGCCGGCGCGATGGCGGCCATAGCGATTATAGATATGTTGAATCACTTCCTCGCGCCGCTCATGTTCGAAATCGACATCGATATCCGGCGGCTCGCGGCGTTCCTCCGAAATGAACCGGGCGAAGAGGAGATTATGCTCGTTGGGATCCACCGCCGTGATCCCCAGCACGTAGCAGACGGCGGAATTCGCTGCCGAGCCCCGCCCCTGGCAAAGGATGCCCTTGTCCCGCGCCACGCGGACAATGTCGTGGATCGTCAGGAAATAGCGGGCGTAATCCAGCTTGGCGATCAGCACGAGTTCGGCCCGCAGCTGGTCTTCCACCTTCGCCGGAACCCCCTCGGGATAGCGGATCGCCGCATGCCGCCAGGTCAGTTCCTCCAGCCAGCCCTGCGCATCCTTGCCCGGCGGGACCGGCTCGTCCGGATATTCATAGGTCAGCTGGTCGAGCGAGAACTCGATCCGGGCGAGAAGGTGCTGCGTTTCCGCCAGCGCCTCGGGACAATCGGCGAAGAGGCGCGCCATTTCCTGCGGTGGCTTGAGATGACGCTCGGCATTGACCTCCAGCCGCCGCCCCGCGCGCTCGATCGTCACACCCTCGCGGATGCAGCTCATCACATCCTGCAGGTCGCGATCTTCCGGGCAGGCATAGAGCACGTCATTGGTGGCCAGAAGCGGCACGCCGGCCTTGGTGGCCATGGCCTTCAGCCGGGAAAGCCGGCGGCGGTCATCGCCCCGGCGATGCTGGCTGGCCCCGAGCCAGACCGCGCCCGGGGCAGCAGCGGCAAGCGCTTCGAGCGCACCTGATGCATGGTCAAGCCGGGCGGGCGGCATGAGCACCAGCAGCAGATCGCGTGGATCAGCCAGGAGATCGGCCAGGAGGATGTGGCATTCGCCCTTCCCGGCCCGCCTCTTGCCGAGGGTGAGCAACCGGCAGAGCCGCCCCCAGCCGGCGCGGTTCTGCGGATAGGCGAGGAGCTCCGGCGCGCCATCGGCAAAGACCAGCCGCGCGCCCACCACCAGCCGGAAACGGGCCGCTTGGCCCACGAGATCCTCGGGGGAATCCCCGGGGTTCATGCGGGGCAGGAACACGTAATCCCCCGGCGAGGAGCCGTCCCGGAGCTTGAGCGGCGAGAGCGCGCCCGCCTCCCTCAGGTCACGCAGGGCTGCATGCGCGCGCACCACGCCGGCCACGGTGTTGCGATCGGCAACGCCCATGCCCGAATGGCCCAGCCGCAAGGCCTGCAGCAGCAGATCGGCAGCCGGCGAGGCACCGCGCAGGAACGAGAAATTCGTCGCCGTCGCGAGTTCGGCATAGGCCGGGATCATGCGAAAAGTCCGTGCAGGAACCAGCGGGGTGGCTGGCCGGATTGGCCGTAGAAGCCCTGCCGGAACACCCAGAAGCGCCGTCCTTGCGAATCCTCGATCCGGTAATAATCCCGGGCAAGCGTGCCTGCTTCCACCCGCCACCATTCGGGTGCGATCCGTTCCGGCCCCTCGGCGCGCGCCACCTCATGCAGCACCCGGCGCCAGCGGAAGCGCAGGGGCGGACCGTCCGGCACTTCGGCGAGAGCCTCGATCGCCTGTGGCGGGTCGAACAGCCGGATCGGCCGGCGCGGGCCCTCGCCCGGCTCCGGTTCGGGCCAGGACGAGGGCGCGGCCTGCCGCTGGGCCGGGACGAACCGCGCCGCCCGCACCGGATCATGCGTATCCTCGGCTTCGGCACGCAGAACCCGGGTCGCACCGAACCGGGTGCTGAGCCGGTCGATCAGCGCCTCCAGCGCCAGATCCTCGAGGCGATGCCCGTCGAAATCGGGCTGAACCGCGCCGAACATCTCGCTGGCCAGCACCGAAAGCCGGATCGAATCGAAGCCGAAACCGGGATCCAGCGGATCGGCCAGGGTCTCGATCCGGAGGGCGAAGAGCCGCTCGATCGCCTCCGGATCGCGGCAGGCATGCCCGGTCTCCACGACGAGGCGCTGGACCCGCCCGTCGCTGCGGAACAGGCTGAGCTCGAAACGCCGACCGCCCTCGCCCCGCGCCTCGAGCAGGCCCGCGAGATCTCCCGCCAGTCGCTTCACAAGGGCAAGGACCGCATCGAGCGCCAGCAGCGGCTCGGGAAAATGCCGCTCGGCGAGGCATTCCGGCAGGGGCCGCAACGGGGTGATCCGGGCATTGTCCTGCCCCAGAACCCGGCGGAGCTTTGTCACCAGCCCCGCCCCGAACCGGGCGGCCAGAACGCCGGGCGGGCAGGCTTCCAGCGCAGCGATATCCTTCAGCCCGGCCCGGTTGAGCGCCAGCAGGACATCCTCCCCGGCCTCCAGCGCCGCCACCGGCAGGGGGCGGGTTTCCGCCGCCATGGCCGACAGGCAATCCGCGCCGCCGAACCGCGCCAGCGCCCGTGCCGCATCCGGCGTCGGTGCCAGGGCGAGGACGGGCGCATAGCCCCTCTGACGGAACCGGCGCCGGATCTGCCGCATCAATCCGGCCTCCCCGCCGAAGAGATGCGCGCATCCCGTGATATCGAGCATCAGCCCATGCGGAGGGTCGAGCGCCACCATGGGCGTGAAGCGCTCGCTATCCGCCGCCATGGCGGAGAGCATTGCCGCCTCCCGGGCCGGATCGGCCGGATGGACGAGCAGGCCGGGCAGCCGTGCCCGGGCATCGGCCAGGGCCATGCCCGGACGCAGGCCGAGCGCGAGGCCACGCGCATCGATCGCGGCGAGCCGCATGGCGCCCCGCTGCATCTCGGTGAGGACCAGCGGCGGGCTATCCGGCCCGTCGGAGCCCGGAACCCGCCCGCTCGCCCGCAGGATCTCGGTCGGCAGGAAGGGCAGGAACAGCGCGAGATAGCGATGCCCCGCCGGATTGCGGGCGGTCAAGGAAGGCGGGCCCGGTTTGCCGGGATTCGAAGATGGCTCGGTCACGGTTCCACTCCACGCACCATTCACTGAGATCGATTCCCTGGCGATGCTTCAGCAGCTGCAGGCGGAAACAGGGCGGGCCCGGCGCCCGCGCCTCCAGCGCACGGGAAAGACCCGGCCGCACCTGCCAGCGCGTCGTCGCGGCGCTGGGCGTGGCAGGCGCAGCGACCCGCATCATCAGGATCGGCAGCGCGGAATTCTGGGCGGCCAGGGCCAGCCGGCGGCTGCTCGTCAGGTCGAAGGCGCGGTGATCACCCCAGGATTCAAGCAGAACCGCCCCCAAGGCCGGGCAGCGCGCGGCTTCCGCCCCGGCCTGCAATAGGCCGGCAATATCGCGCACCCGCACCACGACCAGCCGCGTCGGGTCGAGCCCCAGTTCCGGCAGGCCGGCCGGGTGCAGCACCCCGGTTTCGAGATCAAGGAAATCCTGCCGGACCAGAAGGACAGGCCGCCTTTCCGCGGCCCGGCAGGCCAGGGCAAGCATGATCCCGCCCGCCGCCGCGGCATGCCCGGCCTCCGGAGCATGGAATTCATGCAGGGCCCCGCGGACCAGCCCGCCCTGAAGGGCCTCGTCCAGCGCCGGAAGACCGAAGGAGATCCGGGCCGGGTGCCGGGCCGGATCCGCCGGCACAATCCGGTCGGAGAGTAGCGCCCGGGCCAGCCGGACGCGTCGGAATGCGAGATCTGCCGAGGGATCGGCCATCGGGACGGGCATGATTCTGTTCCTGTTATGTTCTAATATAAGAACATCGAACGAAGCCGAGTCAAGCGCCCGAAACCACTTGTCTGACGGAGCAGACAGATCCTGTCCGATCGGAAACCGGCTATCGCCCGGTGGCCCGTGCCGTCTCGGAGCCCATGCCGAGCTTCTCGGCCACCATCCGCACGAGATCGCCGCGCACAGCCTCGATATGGTCGCGCAGGAAGGCGCAGGCCGCGGCAAAGTCCGCCTCCCGGCAGAGTGTGCGCAGGCGGGCATGGTCGGTCTCGGCCCGGCGCATGGCGGTGAGGGTGGCCAGCTGCAGCCGGGTATAGCGCTCGCTGACCTGCAGCAATCCGGCCACGATTCCCTCGGTCCGCGGCAATTCGGCGCGGGCATAGAGCGCGAGATGGAACCGTGCATTGAGCACACCGAACTGGCTCGTATCCCGCGCCGCGATCGCGGCCGAGAACGCGGCATGAACCGCGTCGATCCGCTCGAAATCCTGCCCGGCAAGGCGCGGCCCGGATTGGGAGAGAAGCCGCGGCTCGAGCATCAGCCGGAGATCGAACACATCGTTGATCTCCTCGAGCGACAGGCCGGACACCACGGCCCCCTTGTGCGGGATGATCCGCACGAGCCCTTCCGCCTCCAGCTGGAACAGCGCCTCCCGCACGGGAATGCGGCTGACGCCGTATTGCTCGGCGAGAAAATCCTGGCGCAGCTGCGTACCCGCCTCATGGGTGCCGTCGAGGATGGATTGCCGCAATTGCTCGACAATCGCCGAAGACAGGGTGCGATGCTTGAGGGAGGTCGTCATAAAGGGACTCTCGCAAAAAAGATCTGTCCGGAACCCGGAAAGTCCTTCCATGCCATCAATCGGCGCAACGGAAAAGCGTGCCGCGCGGCGATCCCCGGCCGGGAATCCGATCCGGCCTTGAATCCCGGTTCGGGTTTGCTAGGTTTCCCGCTGCTGTTTCCTCGCGATCCTGCCTTTTTTCGGGAGCCCCTGAGATGATCCGTTCCTGGCTTCGCGCCTCGCTCGTCTGTGTCCTGGCCGTGGCCGCACCGCTGGCCGCCAGGGCCCAGCAGGAACTGAAGATCTTCAACTGGTCGGATTATGTCGATCCGGCCGTGCTGGACGCCTTCACCAAGGAAACCGGGATCAAGGTCGTCTACGACACGTTCGACCAGATGGAGGCGGTGGAAACCAAGCTCATGGCGGGCAAGACCGGCTATGACCTCGTGGTTGTCACGGCCTCCTTCCTGCCGCGGCACATCCCGCTGAAGCTCTATACCGAGCTGGACCGGTCGAAACTGCAGAACCTCCGGCATATGTGGCCGGAAATCACGAACCGCCTCGGCAAATACGATCCCGGCAACAAATATGCCGTCAACTACATGTGGGGCACGACGGCGATCGGCTACAACACGAAGAAGATCAAGGAACGCCTCGGCGCCGATGCGGTGATCGACAGCTGGTCGATCGTCTTCGATCCGGAAAAACTCAAGAAGCTGGCGCCCTGCGGCGTGCATGTGCTCGACGCAACCGAGGAAATGTTCCCGGCGGCCTTGCGCTATCTCGGCCTCGACCCGGATTCGAAGAAGGAAGCCGACCTGCGCAAGGCGGCCGATCTTCTCGCGAAGATCAAGCCGAGCATCCGGAAATTCCATTCCTCTGAATATATCAACGCCCTCGCCAATGGCGATATCTGCCTCGCGGTCGGCTATTCCGGCGACATCCTCCAGGCCCGCAAGCGTGCCAAGGAAGCGAAGAACGGCGTCGAGGTTGCCTATGCCATCCCGAAGGAAGGCGCGCTGATGTGGTTCGACAGCTTCGTGATCCCCGGCGATGCCGGCAACAAGGACGCGGCCTACAGGTTCATCGACTTCGTCAACCGGCCGGAAATCGCCGCGAAGAACTCGAATTTCATCCAGTATGCGTCCGGCAATCTCGCCGCGCAGAAGCATCTCGATGCCGAGATCCTGAATGATCCGGGTATCTACCCGCCGGCCGCCGTCCTTTCGCGTCTCTACACGATCACCCCCTATGACGAGAAGACCCAGAAGGCCGTCAACCGGCTCTGGACCCGCGTGAAGACCGGCCGCTGAGCGCCGGACATGGCGCGGAAATCGCTCGGAAACATCCGGCGCGCCTTCGCGCCCTGGGCGGATCCGGCCGCGACGCCGCTGGTGCAGTTCGAGGCCGTGACGCGGCGCTTCGGCGACATCACGGCGGTGAGCGATCTCACGCTCGCCCTCTATCCCGGTGAATTCCACGCCCTGCTCGGCCCGTCCGGCTGCGGCAAGACCACGCTGATGCGCATGCTCGCGGGCTTCGAGACCCCGGATTCGGGGCGCATCCTGCTCGAGGGGCAGGATCTTGCCGGCACGCCCCCGCATCTGCGGCCGACCAACATGATGTTCCAGTCCTATGCGCTGTTCCCGCATATGAGCGTCTTCGACAATATCGCCTTCGGCCTGCGCCAGCAGGGCCTTGCGCGGGAGGCGATCGCCGCGCGCGTGGCGGAAATGCTCGCTTTGGTGAAGCTCGAGGGCTTTGCCGCCCGTCGCCCCGACCAGCTCTCCGGCGGGCAGAAACAGCGCGTCGCCCTGGCGCGGGCGCTGGCGCGGCGGCCCAAGGTGCTGCTGCTCGACGAGCCTCTGGGCGCGCTCGACAGGAAGCTCCGTGAGGAAACGCAATACGAGCTGATGGACCTGCAGGCCGAACTGGGCCTCACCTTCCTCATGGTCACCCATGATCAGGACGAGGCCATGGCCATGGCCGACCGGATCTCGGTCATGGAGCGCGGCCGCATCGCCCAGGTCGGTGCGCCGGAAGAGATCTACGAAATGCCGGCCAATCGCTACGTAGCCGAATTCGTGGGCGACATCAACGTGTTCGAAGGCATTGTCGAAGAAATCAAGGGTGAGATCATTGCCCTTGGCGGGCCGGGCGGATCAATGATCCTCGATGATCCGAACCCGACGGTCGATCTCGGCCAGAAGGTGAATGTTGCGATCCGGCCGGAAAAGCTCAGCATCACGCTTGAAGAGCCGCCACAACCGACAAACAAGGTGAAGGGCGAGATCTGGGATATCGGCTATCTCGGCGACTTCACCATGGTCCAGGTCAAGCTTGACGGCGAGGCCGGGCAGCTCGTCAAGGTGGCGCTGCCCAATCGCTCGCGACGGGCAGAACGTCCCATTGCCTGGGAAGACCGGGTCTGGCTCTCATGGGATGTCGAGGCCGGCATCCTGCTGCGCGGCTAGCGCGATGGAGGCGGGCACCGAAACCCTGGACAAGCGGGCGCGAGGCCGGGCCAGCTGGCTCCGGCCGCGCTGGCTGGTCCTCGCCCTGCCCTATGCCTGGCTGCTGGCCTTCTTCCTGCTGCCCTTCCTGATCGTCCTCAGGATCGCCCTGTCGGACACCGCCCGTGCCCTGCCCCCCTATGCGCCGCACTGGACCGGCTGGGCCGAAGCGTGGAATTTCCTGCAGGCGCTCGATCTTGAAAGCTTCACAACCCTGTTTGGCGACAGCCTCTATCTCGAGGCCTATCTCTCCTCGCTGCGCATCGCAGCGACAGCCACCCTCATCACCTTGCTGATCGCCTTCCCCCTCGCCTATGCGATGGCTTCCGCGCCCCGGCGCTGGCAGCCGGCGCTGCTCATCCTGGTGATCCTCCCCTTCTGGACCTCGTTCCTGATCCGCGTCTATGCGTGGATGGCCATCCTGCGGCCCGAAGGCGTGCTCGATGCCCTGCTCCGGGGCCTCGGCCTGATCGACGAGCCGCTCGCGCTGATGAATACCGAGACAGCCGTCCTGATCGGGATGGTCTATTCCTACCTGCCCTTCATGGTCCTGCCGATCTACACGACGCTGGAAAAACTCGACCGCAGCCTGCTGGAAGCCGCCGCCGATCTCGGCGCCACGCCGTTCCGGCGCTTCGTCTCCATCGTCATCCCGCTGGCCCGGCCCGGCATCTATGCCGGATGTTTCCTCGTCTTCGTCCCGGCCATCGGGGAATTCGTCATCCCCGACCTGCTCGGCGGCCCGGAAACGCTGATGATCGGCAAGGTGCTGTGGACGGAGTTCTTCTCGAACCGGGACTGGCCCCTCGCCTCTGCGGTCGCGATCCTGCTGCTCCTGGTCCTCGCCGTCCCGTTGCTCGTCTACCAGCGTTTCGCGCGGAAGGAGCCGGCATGAACCGGCTGCGGACCCCGCATCTGCTGGCGCTCGTCTTCGGCATCGCCTTCCTCTACCTGCCGATCCTCGTGCTGGTGCTCTATTCCTTCAATGCCTCGCGGCTCGTGACGGTCTGGGGCGGCTTCTCCACCCGCTGGTATGCCGCGCTCCTGCAGAATCAGGCCCTGCTCGATGCGGCCTGGCTCTCCCTGAAGGTGGCGCTGGTCTCGGCAAGCCTCGCCACGATCCTCGGCCTGCTCGCTGCCCTCGCCCTCGCCCGGTTCGGGCGTTTCGCCGGCCGCACCCTCTTCGCCGGCATGATCGCGGCGCCCCTCGTCATGCCTGAAGTGATCACCGGCCTCGCTCTGCTCCTGCTCTTCGTCGGGCTGGATGCCGAACGCGGCTTCTGGACCGTGACCTTCGCCCATGTGACCCTGACGGCGTGCTTCGCCGCCATCGTCATCCAGGCCCGGCTTTCGACACTCGACCGGAGCCTTGAGGAAGCCGCGCAGGATCTCGGCGCGACGCCGCTCCGCGTCTTCTTCGCCATCACCCTGCCGATGATCGCACCGGCCATCCTGGCCGGCTGGCTGCTGGCCTTCACGCTCTCGCTCGATGATCTCGTCCTGGCCTCCTTCACCTCCGGCCCCGGTGCCACGACATTGCCGATGCGGATCTATTCCTCGGTCCGGCTGGGCGTCACGCCCGAGATCAACGCCGCCTCGACGCTGCTGATCGGCCTGGTCGCCACCGTGGTGGTGCTTGCCTCGCTGCTGATCAAGCGCGATGCTCTGGCCCGTGATTGACCCCTCGCCCAAGAGCGCAGCCGGATGCCGCTTCTGACGCCCCTCATCTTCTGGTTGCTCGCGACCCTGACGCTGAAACACTTCCTGGCCGATTTCGTGCTGCAGAACCGCTGGATGGCCACCGGGAAGGAGGCACCCTCGGGCTGGCTTCTGCCCCTGGCCTGCCATGCTGGCCTGCATGGCCTCGGCACGGTGGTTGTTGCCCTTGCCTTCGTGCCCGAGGGATGGTGGCTGGGCCTCGTCGATTTCGGCGTCCATGCCGCGATCGACCGGACCAAGGCGCTGGTCGGGCGGCATTTCCGGCTGGAACCCGACGCGCCGCCCTATTGGTGGCTGTTCGGATTCGACCAGTTCCTCCACCAGATGACCAATCTGGTGCTCGGCGCCGCCATGATCTGGCTGCTGGTCAACTGAAGCGCCCGCTCAGGGCGGGGTGCAGCCCGACCGCGCGGATCGGGCCGGCCCTTTCGGTGATCCCGAGCAGCGCGCCAGGTGCCGTCGGCACGCATCTGGATCGAAGTTCCCCGCTCGGCAGAGCGAATCGCGACGCCGTGCAGCACCCTGTTGGTATCGGGCTGTGGACCAACAGAATGGCCAACAAATCTGTTGGCTTCAAGCGCACGGAAACGGACGTCGCGAGACGCCGGCGGACACATAACCGTTGATTTATCTTGATTTTTCAGACGTTTATGGACGAAGGTGGACGTCTGTGGAGGGGAAAGTGGTGCCGCAAGAGGGAATCGAACCCCCGACCCCATCATTACGAATGACGTGCTCTACCAACTGAGCTATTGCGGCAACGAGGCTGCACATAGCCCTAGTCGGGCACCCTTGCAACCCCGCAGATGGCGGCAGGCCGAAAACCCTCAGTTCCCGAACAGCCGGAAGCCCTGCTTGCGTGGCTTTTCCTCGGGCTCGGGCCCTGGATCATCGGGAATGATCGGGCGGAAAGGTTGCGGCCCGTTTTCGGGCTCGGGCGCTGGCAGATCGGCGCTCGCGGCCGGTTCGGCCGGCATGACAGCAGCCTCGGCGGGATCCTGCGCGACGGGCCCGGCCGTTGCGGCGGGCAGAATCTCGATCGGCGCGGGCGCTTCCGGCGCAGGCTGCGGCTCGAAGCGATCGGCATCGATCCGGGCCCGGACATGGGTTTCCAGCGCCTGGGGCGGCTCGCGCCATTCCCAGCCGCCGATCCGCCCGGAAACCGGCGCGACAGGCGCCCAGTCATCGGAAACCGTACCATCCGCCACCCAGGCCGGGTCGCGCGGGGCGCGCGAGGCGCGTGCAAGCCAGGACCGGACGAGCCCCTGATTGCCGGATTCGACCTCTTCGAGCTCCGCCATCAGGAGGCAGGCGCGCACCGAAGGCTTCTCGAGGACGAGCCGGTCGAGCGCTTCGCGGGCGGCAGCAAATTCGCGGGCATCCAGCGCCGCCCGCGCCACGGCAAAGCGGGCCTCGCGGGCATGGGGCGTCAGCCTGGCCAGGGTGCGGGCACGCTTGAGGCGGTCCAGGGCCGAATCGCCCTGGCGGACGCCGAGATAGGCCTCGGCAAGGTCGGGATGCGGGCCTTCCTTCCAGGCGGCTTCGAGAATCCGCGTTGCCTTTGCATAATCACCCCTGGCGGCAAGCCGGCGGGCGGCAACCGTGGCCGAGGGGACAAGGCCGGGCGTCATGCGCAGGGATTCGAGGGCGAGCGAGAGCGCATCGTCCGGCTGGCTCTCCTGCGCCTGCAGGGCCGCAGCCGCAAGCAGGACAGCGCGGCGGCGGCGGCCCTCTTCCCGGTCGACGAGCCGCCGGGAAATCGCCTGGTCGACCAGCGCGATCGCGCCCCGCCAATCCCCTGCAGCGGCCCGGAAGCCAAGCATCGCATCACTGGCCCAGGCCGAATCCGGCGCACGGCGCAGGGCCTCGTCGGCAAAGGCGAGGGCTGCCTGGCTGTCCTGCCGGCGTTCCGCCTCGATGAACAACCCGCGCAGCCCGAGGGATTGCGTATCCGGACGCTCGGCCATGGCGCGGAAGGCTTCCTCCGCGGTTTTCCGGTCACCGGCAAGCTGGGCCGCCTGGGCGGAAAGCAGCAGCGAGAGCGGCTCCTGACCCAGCAGACGGCGGGATTCCTGCGCCTGCCGCAGGGCAAGGCGGGCATCGCCTGCGCCGACGGCGATCAGGCCGCGCGCGATGGCCTGCTGCCCCTTGGCCTGACGCCGGACACGATTGGCCAGCCCGATCAGGCTCGGCAGCCGGAAGACCAGCCGCAGCACCGTCCAGAGAACCATCAGGGCAGCCGTCAGGACCAGCAAAGCCACCAGGCCGGCCACGAGGCTGACGCGATACTCTGTATCGCCGAATTGCAGCAGCACATGCCCGTCCGTGTCGGCCAGCGTGCTGAATCCGAAGGCAAGGCCGGCAAGGAGGATCAGGAAGACAAGGAGCTTGATCATCACCGGTCCTTACTTCGCGGCCTGCGCCGTCTGCGCGAGGAAGGCCATCGCGTCCTGCCGGAGCTGGACCAGGGTTTCCCGCGCCTTGATCTGGCGTTCGATCCCGGCCCGCCACTCGGCAAAGGCCGGCGCCACGGCCGGCGAAAGCCGCGCCGTTGCCGCCAGGGCAGCGGCGAGATCACCGCGGAGAACAGCCTGTTCGGCACGGCGGAGGGCGGATGGATCATCGGCACCGGTGACATCGCCGGTTTTCCGGACATCGACAAAGGCCATGGCCGATTGCCGCATCCGCTCCGTCCAGGACGCCGGCTTGCCCTCTTCCGCAGTTGCGGATTTCGGAATGGCGGCCTTGAGCGCGGCGGCAAGCGCCGCCGGCGTATCCGGACCTTTCTCGGCAAAGGCCTGCAAGGTGGCCAGCGGCGCGGTATCCGGCAGCAGGCCCTTGAGCAGATCGAGCGCCGGCGCCAGCGGCTTTGACCGGGCGAAGGCCTCATCCGCAAGCGTTACGGCCGCGAGCCGGGCATTGGCACCGGACAGGGCATCGCGGGCGCCGAGGCCCCCGATCCGGCTGGAAAGGCTCTGGATATCACGCGTCACGGTCTCGAGCCGCGGCTGGAGTGCATCGACCCGGGCCGAGAGCTGGCTGACGCCTTGCGGCAGCGCGCGGACGCCCTGTTCCACCGTGCCGATCCGGGCCGAAAGCGCCTCGATCGCGGGGGAAGGCCCGGCAGGCTGGGCGGCAACCGGAGCCGGGCGGCTTTCCAGCGCCTGCCGGAGGGCCGCAATCTCGGCCTTCAGCGCGGCCTCGCGTTTCGGAAGCTCGGCGAGAAGACCATCAAGCTGCTGCAGTTTCTGGATGACGGCCGGCGGAATGGGCTCGCCGGGGCGGACAGCGCGGGCCTGTTGCTCCAGCTGCGCCACGCGCCCGACAAGCGCCGGATCCGTGGCAGGCTGTGCGCCGCGAACAGCCGGCAGAAGCTGCGAAGCCGCCACACCGCCCACCAGCCCGGCCACCAGTCCGGCCAGAACCGGCATCAGGCGGGACGGCCGCTGCTCGGCGACGGGCGCTGGTTCCGGCACAGGCGGGGGCGGCAGGGACGGCTCTTCCACGCGAGGCGGCATTGGAAGCGGTTCGGGCCGGGGCTCCGACGGCGCTGTATCCGGCTCCGGGACGACAGGCGCCACCGATTCGGCCTTGGCCTCGACAGGAGTGATCTCGGTGACAGCTTCGGCGGGAAGATCCACGACCGGCTGCGCCTTCTGGCGGCCCTTCCCGGCTTTTGCTGTCGTGGCCCTGGTGGTGTCCCCGTCCGGTCTGTCGGTCATTGGCATGCTTCCCGATCGTTTTTCGTCTTCCGGCCCATCCCTGGCAGCGCGGATGGACGGAAAGATGACGAACCTTGTTCCATGAACCGAAAAGTCCCGGCAAGGTCAATTGCAAAGACGGATGGATGCGGCCTCAGGGCCAGGCGGGCCCAAGCCTGTCCAGAAGGGCCTGCTGGTCCGGATTCCGCGCAACAGCAACAGCCGTTTGGGCAATTCCGGCAGCGCGGAGCGGAGCGGCGACATCCGCCGAAAGCACGATATGGCGGGAGTGCAGTGCCGCTGCCGGCAGCCCCGCCCGGTCAAGCGCCGCGAGGAAAGCCCCGGCGCTCTCGGCCGAGAAATGCAGCACAGCATCGATGAAGCCGGAGCGCAGCGCCTCGACCACCGCCGCCGGCAGGGCGGCATGCTCGGCCATCCGGTAGGTTTCGATCAGGCGGACGCCCTGCCCCGCTTCCGCCAGCGCCGTTTCGAAATCCGGCTTGCGCGGGCTTCCGGCAAGAAACAGGACCGGATCCGGACGGACCCCGCCGGCCAGCAGCAATGCAGCGGCGGACCGCGCATCGCCAGCGGCAACCGCAACATCGACAAACCCGGCCCGGCGCGCGGCCGTGGCCGTCATCTCGCCGACCGCAATGAAGCGGCAGGCCCGCCATGCCTCGGGAAAGCCTATCCCCAGGACGGCATTGGCGCTGGTCGCGACGATACGGCCGGGCGCCGGCCCATCCAGCCGTTCGACCAGCCGTTCGACGCGGCGCAGAGGGGCGATGACCGGCTCGTGACCGAGATCGCGCAGGCGGTGCGCGGTCTCTTCGGCCTGGTCCGCCGCACGGGTGACCAGCACGCGCGCCATGGTCAGGCGAGGGCCAGGCCCTGGGGCTGGCGGGCTTTCAGGACATGGCCCAGACGCTCGCCGAGGCGCGCGGCTTCGGCCAGGGGCGCCTCCTCCATCACGGATTGCGCCGACACGCCGTCCGGCGTCAGCACGATGCCCCGGAAGACCACCCGGGCCCCGTCAACCGTGGCATTGCCACCGATCGGGGTGCGGCAGGAGCCGTCCAGCACCGTGAGAAAGGCCCGTTCGGCGGCCAGTTCGATCCCCGTCTGGCCATGCGTGATCGCATCGACGACACGCCGGACGCGGGCATCACCGACCCGGGTGACAAGCGCCACCGCGCCCTGCCCGACCGCGGGAATGAATTCCGTCCGCTCGAGAACTTCCGTGACCGCGCCATCGAGGCCAAGACGCTTCAGGCCCGCCATGGCGAGGATCACGGCATCGAATTCGCCGGTCCGGGCCTTTTCGAGCCGCGTGCCGACATTGCCGCGCAGGGCCTCGACCCGGAGGTCGGGCCGCATGCGGCGGATCAGCGCCTGCCGGCGCAGCGAGACGGTGCCGACCCGCGCCCCCTGCGGCAGGTTGGCCAGCGTTCCGTGGCGCGGGGCAATCACCGCGTCGCGGCAATCCTCGCGGGGCAGGCAGCCGGCAATCTCGAGCCCTTCCGGGAGGAGTGTCGGCAGGTCCTTGGCCGAATGGACGGCAATATCGACCCGCCCCTCGAGCTGGGCAATGTCGATCTCCTTGGTGAAGAGCCCTTTCCCGCCGATCTCCGAAAGCGGGCGGTCCTGCGTCTGGTCACCGGTGGTCGAGATGATTTCCGTACGGATGGCGGCGTCGACAAGTCCCGCCACGGCGATCAGGGCTTCCCGCGTCATGCGCGCCTGGGCCAGCGCCAGCGGCGAGCCGCGCGTGCCGATGATGAAGAGGCGATCGAGATCACTCATGAGACAGGGTCCACGCGGTCAAAGGTGGGCCAGCAAAGGCCAGCGACGCGCCGGTGTCAATTCAATGGAACACTTTTCTGCCGGCAGGGCGCGCAATTCCGCTGCCCAATCCTTTTGCAATCCCGCTTCGGCCATCGTAGAGACGAAATCCCGTGATCTGCGTCCGGATCCGGCATCGGAACCGCAACAGGACCTGCACAGCCGCATGATTCGCGTTCTCGGCATCGAAACCACCTGCGACGAGACCTCTGCTGCCGTGGTCGAATGCGCACGCGACGGCACGCGGAAGATCCTGTCCAACCGGATCCGCTCGCAGATCGTCGAACACCGGCCCTATGGCGGCGTCGTGCCCGAAATCGCGGCCCGGGCGCATGTCGAGATTCTCGACCGGTTGATCCGCGAAGCGATGGCAGAAGCGGCAATCGGCTTTTCCGCCCTCGATGGTATCGCTGCGGCTGCGGGTCCGGGCCTCATCGGAGGCGTACTGGTCGGGCTGACGACGGGCAAGGCGATCGCGCTCGGCCTCGGCAAGCCGCTGCTCGCCATCAACCATCTCGAGGCCCACGCGCTGACGCCCCGCCTGACCGAAGATCTCAACTTCCCCTACCTGCTGCTGCTGGCCTCGGGCGGACATACCCAGCTCGTGGCCGTGCGCGAGGTCGGCGAATATGTCCGCATCGGCACCACCATCGACGACGCGATTGGCGAGGCCTTCGACAAGGTGGCGAAGATGCTCAGCCTCGGCTTCCCGGGTGGCCCGGCCGTCGAACAGGCGGCGCGGGACGGCGATCCCGAGCGATTCCAGCTGCCGCGGCCGCTTTTCGGCAGGCCCGAGCCCGACTTCTCCCTTTCCGGCCTGAAAACCGCCGTTCGCCTCGCGGCAGAAGCCATCCAGCCCTTGCGCGACCGGGATGTCGCCGATCTCTGCGCCTCGTTCCAGGCGGCGGTGGTCGATTGCGTGATCGACCGCACGCGGATCGGCATCCGGCACTTCCGCAAGGAAATCGGCCAGCCCTCCGCTTTGGTCATTGCAGGGGGCGTCGGGGCCAATCGCGCCATCCGGCATGCGCTGCAGCGCTCGGCCACGGAAGCGGGCCTGCGCCTCGTCATTCCGCCGCCGGCCCTGTGCACGGATAACGGCGCGATGATTGCCTGGGCGGGTATCGAGCGGCTGCAGCGCGGCCTGATCGACGATCTCGACGCCGCCGCCCGCCCGCGCTGGCCGCTGGATGAAAGCCGCGCCAGGCCGGGGGCTCGCGCGTGAAGGGCAACCAGGTCAGCATTATCGGCGCGGGCGCCTTCGGCAGCGCCCTGGCCATGGCCTTCCGGCATGCCGGCCGGGAGGTCACGCTCTGGGGGCGCGACAGCGCGGCGATGGCTGCCTTGGAAGCCTCGCGTGATCTCACCGCGCTGTTCCCCGGCATAAGCCTCCCCGAAGGCATCCGCGCGACGGCCGATCTCCGGCAAACCGCCGCAGCCGGGGTGATCGTGATCGCGGTACCCACACAGGCCCTGCGGCAAGCGGCCGAGGCGCTGGCTCTGGTGCTGCCACCGGGCCGGGCCGTGATTTCGGCCGCCAAGGGCATCGAGCAGCGCACCGGCGCCTTCGCCACCGAAATCCTCGCCGAGATCCTCGGCCCGCACCGGTTCGGCATCCTCTCCGGCCCGTCCTTCGCCGCCGATATCGCCCGCGGCCTGCCCACGGCGGTCTCGCTGGCCATGGCCGATGCGACCGATGCCGAGGCCCTTGGGCATTTCCTCTCCTCGCCGGGCCTCCGCCTCTATCACACCACGGATATCCGGGGGGTCGAGATCGGCGGCGCCGCGAAGAATGTGCTGGCCATCGCTGCCGGTATCGTCGCCGGGCTCGGCCTCGGCGACAGCGCCCGCGCGGCCATGATCACCCGCGGCTTCGCAGAATTGCAGCGCTTCGCCCGGGCCTATGGCGCCCGGCCGGAAACGCTGATGGGCCTTTCCGGCCTCGGCGATCTCGTGCTCACCGCCTCATCGCCCCAATCACGGAATTACGGGCTCGGCCTCGCCCTCGGACAGGGCAGGGCACCGCGCGAGGCGCTGCGGAGCGGAAAGCTGGCGGAAGGCGCCTTCACGGCGGCGATCCTCGCGGAGACCGCGAAAGCGCGCGGCCTCGAGATGCCCATCGTCGATGCTGTCACCGCCATCCTGGACGAGAGGCTTTCCGTCAGCGACGCCGTGCGCCATCTGATGTCGCGTCCGTTGAAGGGAGAATGAAGCATGGCCCATTGGCTCGTGAAATCCGAACCGTTCAAATGGTCCTGGGACCAGCAGGTCGCGGCCGGGGCCAGGGGCACGCATTGGGACGGGGTGCGCAACCATCTCGCCAAGCTCAACATGATGAAGATGAAGCTGGGCGAGGAGGTATTCTTCTACCATTCGAACGAGGGGCTGGAGATTGTCGGCATCGTCAAGGTGATCCGCGAGGCCTATCGCGATCCTACCGCCGCCCCGGGTGAACCCTGGGTCTGGGTCGATTTCGCGGCGGTGAAGCCGCTGCCCCGCCCGATCTCGCTGAAGGAGGTCAAGGCGACGCCCTCTCTCGCGAAGATGAGCCTGATCACCTCGATGCGCCTCTCCGTCCAGCCGGTGGCGGACGAGGAATGGCGGATCATCGGCGGCATGGCCGGGCTTTGAACCCGGCCCTACGACCTTCCGCTTTGGTCCAATTGCGGAGGCGCGGCAATCTTCCGCCTTCCCGCATGATCGGGTAAGAACAGGGCCAAGCAAGAATAACCCGCGCAAATCCGTGTCTGCCGGGCGTCTTTCGGTTTGGGAGAGTGAAATGTCCGAGAAGATTTACGACGTTCCGTCGAGCTGGCAGTCGCGCGCGTTCTTCAATGACGCCGCTTACACCACGAAATACGAGGCCTCCGTGCGGGATTCCGAAGGGTTCTGGCGCGAGGAAGGCAAGCGGCTTGACTGGATGAAGCCCTATACCAAGGTCAAGAACGTCTCCTACGCGCCGGGCAATGTCTCGATCAAATGGTTCGAGGATGGCGAGCTCAATGTCTCGGTCAACTGCATCGACCGGCATCTCGCCAAGCGCGCGGACCAGGTCGCCATCATCTGGGAAGGTGACGATCCGGCCGATTCCCGGCTGATCACCTATGCCGAGCTGCATCGCGAGACCTGCCGCATGGCGAATGTCTTCAAGGCACATGGCGTCAAGAAGGGCGATCGCGTCACCATCTACCTGCCGATGATCCCCGAAGCGGCCTATGCGATGCTGGCCTGCACCCGCATCGGCGCCGTGCACTCGATCGTGTTCGGCGGCTTCTCGCCCGACGCGCTGGCGGGCCGGATCGAGGATTGCGATTCCAAGGTCGTGATCACCGCCGACGAGGGCCTGCGCGGCGGCAAGGCCGTTCCGCTGAAGAAGAATGTCGATGTTGCCGCCAACAAGGTGCATCCGGCGCTCGAGAAGGTCATCGTGGTCAAGCGCACCGGCGGCAATGTCCATATGGAGGCCGGTCGCGACTTCTGGTACCACGAGGAGGCCGCGAAGGTCGCCGATACCTGCGAGCCGGTGGCGATGAACGCCGAGGACCCGCTCTTCATCCTCTATACGTCCGGCTCGACCGGCAAGCCGAAGGGCGTGCTGCATACGACGGGCGGATACCTCGTCTATGCCTCGATGACGCATCAATACGTCTTCGACTACCACGATGGCGACATCTACTGGTGCACGGCCGATGTGGGCTGGGTCACCGGGCATTCCTACATCGTCTACGGGCCGCTCGCGAACGGCGCGACGACGCTGATGTTCGAGGGCGTGCCGAACTACCCGACCGTGTCGCGGTTCTGGGAAGTCATCGACAAGCACAAGGTCAACATCTTCTACACCGCCCCGACCGCGATCCGCTCCCTGATGGGCGCGGGCGAGGAAGCCGTGAAGAAGACCTCCCGCGAGAGCCTGCGCCTGCTCGGCTCGGTCGGCGAGCCGATCAACCCGGAAGCCTGGGAATGGTATTACCATGTCGTGGGTGATGGCCGCTGCCCGATCGTCGACACCTGGTGGCAGACCGAGACCGGCGGTGTCCTGATCACCCCGCTGCCGGGCGCAACCAGGCTGAAGCCTGGTTCCGCGACCCGGCCCTTCTTTGGCGTGAAGCCGGAAATCGTGGATGCCGAGGGCAAGGTGCTCGACGGCGCCTGCGAGGGCAATCTCTGCATCGCCGACAGCTGGCCCGGCCAGATGCGCACCGTCTATGGCGACCACAAACGCTTCATGGAGACCTATTTCTCCACCTATCCGAACCGCTATTTCACGGGCGATGGCTGCCGCCGCGACGCCGATGGCTATTACTGGATCACCGGCCGCGTCGATGACGTGATCAACGTGTCCGGCCACCGGATGGGTACGGCGGAAGTGGAAAGCGCGCTTGTGGCGCACGAGGCCGTGTCCGAGGCTGCCGTGGTGGGCTACCCGCATGACATCAAGGGCCAGGGCATCTATGCCTATGTGACCCTGATGAACGGCATCCAGCCGAGCGAGGATCTCCGCAAGGCCCTGGTCGTGACCGTCCGCAACGAGATCGGCCCGATTGCCACGCCGGACAAGATCCAGTTCGCGCCCGGCCTGCCGAAGACCCGCTCGGGCAAGATCATGCGCCGCATCCTGCGCAAGATCGCCGAGGACGATTTCGGCGCGCTCGGCGACACCTCGACCCTCGCGGATCCGGGCGTCGTCGACGATCTGATCGCCAACCGGCAGAACAAGCGCAGCTGAACGCCCGCACCGGACGAACACGAAGGGCGCCTGCGGGCGCCCTTTGCCGTTTAAGGCTTCATTAGCCTAAATCTATGGTTTTCAAATTCTTTCAGGATTTCGGCAAGCATTTCCACCCCTTCATTCGCAGGCACGAATGGAGGTTTTCATGCTGTCGCGTCGCGATCTTGTCCGCCTCGGGGGAAGCCTCGCCGCCGGCTCCGTCACCGGGCTCGGCCTGCCGAACCCTGCATCCGCCAGCACGGCCGCGCTCGTTGCCTTCCCGCAGGGCTACGAGAGCGGCGCCGTGGTTGTCTCCACCCGCCAGCGGAACCTTTATTTCGTCCAGGGCGACGGCACGGCGATCCGCTATCGCGTTGCGGTCGGCAAACCCGGCAAGCAATGGTTCGGAACCCGGGTGATCGACGGCAAGCATGTCCGCCCCGCCTGGTCGCCGCCGGCCGAGGTGCGCCGGGACCGGCCGGGCCTGCCCGATGTCATTCCCGGCGGCGCGCCGAACAATCCGATGGGCGCCGCGGCCCTGACCATCGCGCCCGGCGAATATGCCATCCATGGCACATCTGCCTCGATGCGGGCCTCGATCGGCTCCTATGCATCCTATGGCTGCATCCGGATGCTGGACGAGGACATTCTCGACCTGATGCCGCGCGTCCGGGTCGGCGCGCGCATTCACGTGGTGCCGTGAGGTTTCAAAACCTCAAAAGTCGCTGGCAATACCCTTCACTTCCCAATCCTCGTAGCGGACAGGGTCCTTGCCGCCGCGGCCCTTCACCTCGCGGATGCGGGACAGCTCAGCCTCGCGGGCCTCGAATGCGGCACGACGCTCGGCGGCCTCCGCCAGCGCGCGCTGGGCGGCAGGGCTGAGCACCTTGACGGGAGGCGGGTTTTGGTTTTCCTCAGGCATCATCATCACCTCGCCCCGACATAGCGCCGTGCTGCCCGGAAGGCCAGAGGGCAGGGAGAGCTCATGCGCATGACACCCCGAGATCTGGTGGATCGCATCCTGTATCGCGATGCCGATTGTCTGGTTCTGGACAAGCCCCCGGGGCTGGCCGTGCATCGCGGGCCGAAAGGCGGCCAGACTCTGGATGACTTCCTGCCCGATCTGCAGCTCGAGGGGCCGATCCTGCCGCAGCTTGCCCATCGGCTCGACCGGGAAACGACCGGCTGCCTTGTGCTCGGGCGCAATCCCGCCGCACTCCGGCAACTGGGCAAGGCCTTCGCTGAAGGACGCGTCACCAAGACCTATCTCGCCATCGCCTGCGGCCATCCCGGCGAAGAGGCGGGCGTGATCGACCTGCCCCTCGCCCGGCGCTCCCATGACAGGCGCTCCTGGTGGATGAAGGTCGACCCTGCCGGCCAGCCATCGCTGACGCGCTATCGCCGGCTGGCGACGCGTGACGGGCTGTCCTGGCTCGCCCTGCAGCCAGTCACCGGCCGGACACACCAGCTCCGCGTCCATTGCGCGGCACGCGGCTGGCCGCTGGCGGGCGACAAGGTCTATGGCGGGGATCGCGCCCTTGCCGCAAGCCCGTCGCTGCTGCTGCACGCCTGGCGCATCGCGCTGCCACGCCCCCGGCAGGCGCCTCTCGAGGTCAGGGCGCCCGTCCCTGCCGCCATGGCAACCTTCATCGCTGCCCTGGGCTTCAATCAATCAGTACTGGAAACCCTGCCCGATATCCTGTAGCCCGGGCGCCTTGCCGAAAGGACCGATGTGGCACCCAAGGATCAAGAAGCCGCCATCGGTGGCCAGCGCAAGCGGGAGCGCCATCCCGGCCTCGCGGTACGCATCTGGGCCGCCGGTGCCGTACGGCGCGCGCTGCGCGAAAGGCGGGCGCTGGACGAGGCGCTGCAGCTTTCCGCTCCGAAAATGCCGATGAGCGACGCGGATCGCAGCCTTGCGCGCGCCATTGCCATGGTCACTTTCCGGCGGTTCGGCACGATCCGCCGCGTATTGGCCGAACGGCTCAGCCAGGGCGAATGGCCGGATGCCGGGATGCTCCGCGAGGCCGTGCAGACCGCGACGGCGCAGATTCTTTTCCTCGATATTCCCGATCATGCAGCAGTCGATGTCGCGATCGAGCTGTGCAAGCAGGACCCCCAGGCCCGGCATTTCTCGAAGCTGGCCAATGCCGTCCTGCGCAGGGTTGCTGCCGAAAAAGAACACATCCTCGGCCATCCGGTCGAGGGCGAGGATAGCCCGGCCTGGATGCTTGAACGCTGGCGCATGGCCTACGGCGCTGCGGCGGCACAGGCCATTGCCGCCCAGCACGCCCTGCCGCCCAGCATCGACCTGACGCTTTTCTCGCCCGAAGCCGCATCGGCACTCGGGGACAGGGTCGAAGCCCTTCCGACCGGCTCCTTCAGGCTCAGGTCTGATGAACCCGTGACCGCGCTTCCGGGCTTCGCCGAAGGCCATTTCCAGGTCCAGGACGCGGCAAGTGCGATGCCGGCACGGCTCTTCGGGGATCTCCGGGGCCTGAAGGTGCTGGATCTCTGTGCGGCGCCCGGCGGGAAGACGGCCCAGCTGATCCATGCGGGCGGGATCGTCACCGCCGTCGAACGCAGCGCCCAGCGCGCCGAACGGCTGCGGGAAAATCTCCGCCGCCTGAACATGGATGCCGAGATCCGCATCATGGATGCCATGGCTGTCGAGGATGGGCCCTATGATGCCGTCCTGCTCGATGCCCCCTGCTCGGCGACGGGAACCATCCGCCGGCATCCGGAAATCGCCTGGACGAAGACCCTGGCCGATATCCTTGCCCTGGCCGTCCAGCAGAAGCGCATTCTGGCCCATGCCGCCCGGCTGGTCCGCCCCGGCGGCCTGCTGGTCTATGCAACCTGCTCACTGGAGCCCGAAGAAGGCGAACATCAGGTTGCCCGGTTTCTGGAAGGCAACAAGGAGTTCCATAATGTTCCTGTCCAGGGACAGGAATTTGTTCTTGCCTCCGAGGCAGTAAACCCCGATGGTTTTCTCAGGCTGCTGCCGTCGACCATGGCGGACATCGGCGGGGTGGACGGTTTCTTTGCGGCAAGGCTGCGTCGTTTGGCATAATGCGTGATCAAGTTCCTGCCGAGTCTGACGAATCAGGCCTGACGGATCCTCCGGAAACGCATGCGGAGGCCCAGCAACCCAGGCGCGTTGCCACGCTGCAGCAGCGCCGCCTGGCCTGGCGTCTTGCCATGGCGCGCGGCTGGTTCGGGCGTCGCCGCTTCATGGCGACACGGTTCCTCTTCGTGCCGCCGCATCTGCATCTGGCTGATCCGAGCATTGCCGGCGACTTCCTTTCCGGGCAGATCGTCCTGGGTGGCCGGACATTGCTGACGGGCGGCCGCTTTCCGTTTGACCTGCCCCCGCCCTGCAGGTCCTTTTCCGTTGCCCTGCATGGATTCGAGTGGTTGCGCCATTTCGATGCCAGCGGCAATCCCGAGATCCGCAGCGGCGCGCGCCAGCTCGTGCGCCGGTGGATGAAGCGGCGCGAACAGGCGGACTGGCCAGGCGCCGAGGATCCGGAAGCGGTGCCGCGTCGGCTGGTGGCCTGGATCACCCATTCCGCGCTGATCACGGATCAGGCGGATTTTTCCGAGTATCAGGCCTTGCTGCGCCATCTGCAGCGGGATGCGGCCATGGTCCGCGTCCTCGCCTTGCAGCAGAATATCGGAATGCTGGCGCTCGAGGCAGCGATCGCGCTCCTCTTCCACGCGCTTGCGCTCGACAGGCCGGCCTCGGCTTTGCGCCAAGCCGAAACCCTGTTCGAAAGCAATCTGGAGCGGGACCTTGCCCGTGACGGAGGGCCGCTTGACCGCAATCCCGCGACGGCGGTCCGGCTGGCGGCGACGCTCATTCCCCTGCTGGCGCTCTATCGCGCCCGCCAGTCGAGCCCCCCGGATGCGCTCGGCCCGCATCTCCTGCGCCTGATCAGTTTCATCCGGATGATGCAGCACCCGGATGGCGGGCTTGCCCTGTTCAATGGGGGCGGCCTGGCTTTGCGCGATTCCGCCTCCCAGGTGACACGGTTCGGTTCAGGGCGGGTCGCCCGGCTCGATTCGGCCACCGAAAGCGGTTTCGAGCGCCTCGAGGACGAACATGGCATCGTGATTGCCGATACCGGGCGCCGGCCACCCCCGGGCTTTGACGAAAGGGCGACTGCGAGCGCCCTGGCCTTCGAATTCTCGACCAAGGCGGACCGGCTGATCGTCAATTGCGGCATGCCGGCCTGGGCCGAGGGTCCCGTCGCCCGGTCTTTCCGGGTCGGCGCCGCGCATTCGACCATCCTTGTCGACGACCAGTCCTTCATCAGCCTCGCACCGCAGACGTCCGTTCTGGAAGGCCGCGCCTTCGGGCTGACCTCGAACGGACAGGCGGGCCCGGTGGAACGGGTGGTCACGCCCGGCATGCAATATCTCGTGCTGCGCCATGACGGACTGGCCGACAGTCTCGGCTATCGGGTGGAAAGGCACCTGACCCTGCTGGGCGGCGGAGGCGGGTTGCAGGGCCTGGACCGGATCATCCAGACGGATGGCCGCGGCCAGAACCGCAGGATCACCCTCGCTTTCCATCTTCACCCGCGCATCCTCCCGGTCATGCTGTCCCGCCAGGACGGCGTCATGCTGCGCCTTCCGCATCAGCAGCCGGGGCGGGACCTCTGGCTCTTCGAAGCGCCCGGCCTCCCGCTCCATCTCGAGGAGAGCCGCTGCTTCGACCAGGAGATCCTCAACCCGCGCACCGAGGCGATCATTCTCGATGTGCCGATCTCCGGCTCGCTCGACATTCACTGGCGCCTCATTCCCTATCAGGGCTGACGCCCGGATCGGTTGCCGGCACAGTTTTTCGGCAAACGGCATGGTGCAGTGCAAGAGCATGTGCTATCGCGCGCGGACAGCCGTCCGGAGTTGCCCCCCATGCCCAACAAGACCCGCCCCCTGCAGCGCGCCCTGCTCTCGGTGTTCGACAAGACCGGCCTTGTCGAGCTCGCCCGGGCGCTGAGGGCACGGGATGTCACGCTGATCTCCACCGGGGGCTCGCGGGCGGCTTTGCTGGCTGCCGGGATCGAGGTGCTCGACATTTCCGAGGTGACGGGCTTTCCGGAAATGATGGATGGCCGCGTCAAGACGCTTCATCCCAAGGTCCATGGCGGGCTCCTCGCCATGCGCGGCAATCCGGAGCATGAAGCCGCCCTTCTGGCGCATGGAATCGCACCGATCGACCTTCTGGTCGGTAATCTCTATCCCTTCCGCGAGACCTTGGCCCGCGGCGCCGATTTCGACACGATCATCGAGAATATCGATATCGGCGGGCCGGCCATGATCCGCTCTTCGGCCAAGAACCATGATGGCGTCTGCGTGGTGGTTGACCCGCGGGATTACGACGCCCTTCTGTCCGAACTCGATGCCCATGGCGGGGAAACGCGCGGCAGCTTCCGTCGCGCCCTGGCGGCCAAGGCCTTTGCCCATACCGCCGCCTATGACCGCGCCATCGCGGAATGGTTCGGCGGCGAGACGCGCGAAGGTCCGCAGCTCGCCCGGGAGGCGGAAACCGGCGCGACCGAACTGCGCTACGGCGAAAACCCGCACCAGAAGGCGTGGCTCGTGCTCAAGCCGCAGCAGGCCCGCCCCGGCGTCGCCACGGCGCGGCAGGTTCAGGGCAAGGCCCTGTCCTACAACAATCTCAATGATGCCGATGCGGCCTTCGAATGCGTGGCGGAGTTCGACCCGGCCCGCACGGCCGCCATCGCCATCATCAAGCATGCCAATCCCTGCGGGGTCGCCGAGGGCGCGGATCTCGAGGAGGCGTACCGGCGCGCCCTCGCCTGCGACCCGGTCTCGGCCTTTGGCGGGATCGTCGCGACCAACCGCGCGCTCGACGCCGGGTCTGCCCGCGCCATCACCGAGATCTTCACGGAAGTGATCATCGCGCCGGAGGCCAGCGAGGAGGCGATCGCCATCGTCGCGGCCAAGAAAAACCTCCGGCTGCTGCTGACGAAAGGCCTCCCCGATCCGCGCGCCGACGACATCGTCCTGCGCTCGATCGCCGGCGGGCGCCTCGTCCAGACGCGGGACAATGCGGTTGTCGACGACATGGCCCTGCGGGTCGTGACCCACCGCCAGCCAACCGAGGCCGAGCTCTCCGACCTTCGCTTCGCCTATCGCGTGGTCAAGCATGTCAAGTCGAACGCCATCGTCTATGCCAAGGCCGGCGCGACGGTCGGCATCGGGGCCGGGCAGATGAGCCGGGTGGATTCAGCACGGATCGCGGCCTGGAAGGCCGGCGAGGCGGCCCGGGCCCTGGGGAGTGACAAGCCCCTGACAATCGGCTCCGTTGCCGCCTCGGACGCGTTCTTCCCCTTCGCGGACGGCCTCGAGGCGCTTGTCGCTGCCGGCGCCACCGCCGTCATCCAGCCGGGCGGCTCGATGCGCGACAACGAGGTGATCGAGGCCGCCAACAAGGCCGGGCTCGCTATGGTCTTCACCGGAACCCGGCATTTCCGTCACTGAACTTGATTGCATGAAAAAGGGCGCCCGCAGGCGCCCTTTCCTGTTCCGGCCGGTATCTGCCGGTCATTCCCGCACGAGATCGCCCAGAAGTCCGCCGAGAACGGTCATCTTGGCCTGGTTGAGCGGCCCCTTCACCAGTGCCTGGATCGTGGCAAGCGTCCGTTCGAGCAGCTCGCCCTTGGCGCTGGCCCAGAGCGCGACACCCTTTTCGCCGGGGCCATGCCTGACGATGGCCTCGACGGCGATCTTGCGCGAGGCCTCCTCGATCGCCGACAATGCCCGATCGAGTGCCAGTCGTTCATAGGGGTCTGTCGTCTGGACCGCCTGCGCACCGCTCCGCATCCCGGTCAGGTCGAGCCGGTCGGCAAGGGAGAAGATCGTCCGCGCCGCGGAGACCACGTCCACACCCGTGCGTTCGGCGATCAGCGTGGCATCGAGAGCCGCCGCGGAGATCGGGATATCGACAATCCGCCCGGCCAGTGCCGCAGGAACGCCATCGGCGATGCGCGCCGCCAGCGCGGCCTCGCGAAGGGCCTTTGCCGGGTCGGAAAGCAGGGCGTCGCGCTTCTTCTCGACCTCGACGACACCCTTGCGGAACCGCGTCACGAGGGTAGAGAGGCCCGGCGTGAAATCGACATTGCGGAGGAACCACAACATCCGCTCGGTGGCATGCTGCTGCGCGGCCGCATAGAGCCCGAGCTGCACCGCGCCGCCGATCTTCGTGTCGAGCGCGTCGATGGCGAGATTGACCTCGAGGATCCCGAACACATCCCGCGCCAGCGCATAGGCCCGGGCGATATCCGGCACCGGCCGGCCCGTCCGCGCGGCAAGCCGGGTGACGATGGCCGGCCCACCGCGGTTGATGACCGCATTCGACAGCTGCGTCGCCACGATCTCGCGCCGGAGGCGATGGCTCTCGATCGCATCGGCGAAGCGCTCCTGTACATCCCTGGGGAAATAGCGGCGCGCTTCCTCGACGAGGTAGGTATCATCCGGGACATTCGAGGCCAGGAGATGGTCGTAAAGCGCCAGCTTGGCATAGGCGAGCAGCACGGCCAGTTCCGGCCGCGTCAGGCCTTCGTTCCGGCCCGACCGGGCCTCGATCTCGGCATCGGAGGGCAGGAACTCGACCTTCCGGTCGAGCCGGCCCTCGGCCTCGAGCGCCCGCATCAGGTCGATCAGCTCGGCATTGGCTGCCGCGCCGAGGCGCTGGGTCAGGGACAGGGCCAGGGATTGCAGGTAATTGTTGCGCAGCACCAGCCGCCCCACCTCATCGGTCATCGAGGCGAGCAGGGTGTTGCGTGCGGCGCGATCAAGGCGGCCATCAGCCTCGGGCTTCGAGAGGGCGATCTTGAGATTGACCTCCACATCGGACGAATTGACGCCGGCGGAATTGTCGATCGCATCGGTATTGATGCGCACGCCGCGCCGGGCTGCCTCGATGCGGCCGAGCTGCGTCATGCCGAGATTGGCACCCTCGCCGATGACCCTGGCCCCCAGATCGGCAGCGCTGATGCGGATCGCGTCATTGGCGCGGTCGCCGGCATCGGCATCGCTCTCGCTGCTGGCCCGGATATAGGTGCCGATCCCGCCGAACCAGAGCAGGTCAACCCGGGCCCTGAGGATCGCCGTCATGACCGCCTGCGGGGTCGCGTCGATGCCTTCGAGGCCGAGCAGGCTGCGCATTTCCGCGCTGAGCGGGATCTTCTTCAGCGAGCGGGAAAAAACGCCGCCGCCCTTCGAGATCAGCTTCGGATCGTAATCCTGCCAGCTCGACCGCGGCTTGTCGAATAGCCGCTGCCTTTCCGCGAAACCCTTCGCAGCATCCGGATCGGGATCGATGAAGATGTCGCGATGGTCGAAGGCCGCGACGAGGCGGATCTGCGGCGAGAGCAGCATCCCGTTCCCGAACACGTCACCGGACATGTCGCCGACACCGGCCACCGTGAACGGCATGGTCTGGATATCGATGTCGATCTCGCGGAAATGCCGCTTCACGGCTTCCCATCCGCCGCGCGCGGTAATGCCCATCTTCTTGTGGTCATAGCCGGCCGAACCGCCCGAGGCGAAGGCATCGGAAAGCCAGTGCCCGCGCGCCTCGGAAATGGCGTTGGCCGTATCCGAGAAGGTGGCCGTTCCCTTGTCGGCCGCGACAACGAGATAGGGATCATCGCCGTCATAGCGCAGCGTGCGCGCCGGCGGGACGATCGTGTCACCGCGGATCGTGTCGGTCAGGTCGAGCAGCGCCGACACGAAGGTCTTGTAGGAGGCCGTGCCCTCGGCGAACCAGGCATCGCGTTCGGAAGCCGGAGGCAGGTTCTTCGGCACGAAGCCACCCTTGGCGCCGACCGGCACGATCACCGCGTTCTTGACCTGCTGCGCCTTGACGAGACCGAGGATCTCGGTCCGGAAATCCATCGGGCGATCCGACCAGCGCAAGCCGCCACGCGCAACCTTGCCGAAGCGCAGATGGAGCCCCTCGACCTGCGGCGAGGCGACGAAGATCTCGTAGAGCGGCCTCGGCAGGGGCAGGTTTTCGATCTGGTCGCAGGCGAACTTGAACGCGATGGTCGGCCGGCCGTCCTGATAGGCATTCGTCCGCAGGGTCGCCTGGATCAGGTTCAGCAGCCGCCGGAAGATGCGGTCATCGTCGAGGCTGGTGATCTTGTCGACTTCCGAGAGCAGGGCCGACTGCATCGCCTCGACGAGGCGCGAGCGATCCCCCGGCTTTTCCTTGAGATCGGGGTCGAAACGCAGCGCGAAAAGCCGGGCAAGGCTCTGCGTTGCTGCCGGATAGCGGCCCAGCGCATCGGCGATATAGATCTGTCCGTAGGGTACGCCGATCTGGCGGAGATAGCGCGCATAGGAGCGCAGGATATCCGCCTCGCGCGGCGACAGGCCTGCTTCGGTGACCAGCACATTGTAGCGGTCGGATTCGAGCGTTCCGGCGAAAATGCCGAACAGGGTCGCCTCGAGATCAGCCTCGAGCCGAGCCAGATCGATCGCGCCGCCCCGCGCCCGTTCGAGCGTCATGTCGTGGAGCCAATGCGTTTCGCCGCCTTCGGGCACGATGCGATAGGTCCGCTCGTTGATGACGGTGAAGCCGAGATTCTCGAGAATCGGCACCCGCCGTGAGAGCGGAATCGGGCTGCCATACGAGAAGACCTTGAGATTGGCACGCGAATCAGGCTCGCCGCCGCGCCTCAGGAAGTTGAAGGCAAAGGGCAACGAAGCGGAAAGCCGTTCCAGCATCCCGATATCGGCAATGGCCTCGCTGGCGGTGAAAGCCTCGCGATAGGCCGCGTTGAAGGCACCGGTCCAGATCCGCCCCCAGCTGCCCGCCTTGCCCTCGGGCGCCTCGCGGGCGAGCGCATTGCGGAAATCGTCGGCCCAGGTCCGGACGATGGCGAGAATCCCCGCCTCGAGCGTCTCGCGGTCGATGACGGGCGTTTTCCCTTCCGAGCGCCCGATAATGTAATGCGTCCGCGACAACGGTCCTTCCGGATAGGCCGGATAGGCGGCGGAAACCCGCCCCTCGTAGCTCCGGGCGAGAAAATCGCCGATCCTCAGGCGGACCTGCGTGTCATACCGGTCCTTCGGCACATAGACCATCACGGAGACGAAGCGATCGAACCGGTCGACGCGCGCCAGGGCTCGGAGACGCGGCCGCTCCGAGAGCGCCAGCACGTCGAGCGCGAAGCGGAACAGCGTGTCGAGATCCACCTGGAAAAGCTCGTCGCGTGGGTAGCTCTCGAGAACGTTGATCAGCGCCTTGCCGGAATGGCTGGCATGGTCGAAGCCCGCCCGCTCGATGACGCGGGCCACCTTGTGACGCAGATAGGGGATCGTCCGGGCCGAGCCGGTATAGGCCGTCGAGGTGAAGAGCCCGACGACACGCAATTCGCCCTCCAGTTCACCGCGGGCATTGAGGATCTTCACGCCGACATAATCGAGATAGACCCGGCGATGGATCCGCGACTTCACATTGGCCTTGGCCACGAACAGGGGCGTCGGCTCCTTGAGGAAGGTCCGGATTTCAGGCGTCATCACGACGAGTTCGCGACCGCGCCGCAGCACCTTGACCTGCGGATCGCGCAGGATGCCCAGCCCCTCGGCGGGAACCGGGTCGGAGGAAATGTCCGGATCCGAAAAGCGGTATTCCCGCACCCCGAGCAGGGTGAAATTCTCGGCCAGCAGCCAGTCCAGGAACTGGACAGCCTCGGCAATCTCGTCGGCCGGCAGCAAGGGCGGCGTTGCCCGGTAGCGCGTGGCGATCTCGGCGATCCGCGTCCGCATCGGGATCCAGTCCGTCACCGCAGCCCGGATCTCCACGAAGATGGTCGAGAGGCTTTCGGCCAGGGCCTGCCGTTCGGCAGCATCGAGCGCCAGGCCGAGATGGATGTGGAGCAGGCTTTCCCGCTGCACCGGCGCCAGTTCCCGCCCCGATGACGGACCGATCAGTCGCGCGAGCCTCCCATCCGGACGACGCTCGACAGCGAGGATCGGATGCGCGACCAGCGCCAGCGGATAGCCCCGCTCGGTCAGGTCGGCGAGGGTCGAATCCAGCAGGAAAGGCATGTCGTCATTGACGATCTCGATCAGCGTTCCGCCGCCGCCAGGCAGGTCCAGCGGCTCGATCCGGATCGAGGCATGGCCAACCTCGCGATGGGCGAGGAAGGCCAGGGTGGATGCGGCAAGCGATTCTCGGAATGCCTCGGAAAGGGGGGCGAGATCCTCGGCATCAACCCGTGCGAAGACGAGCGCGGCGACATCCTTGGACGCAGGCAAGGCGCCGGGCGTACTGGCCGCCGGCTTGGAAGCAGAAGACATGGGAAGGGGCTCCGCTGGGGGCAGGGAAAGGCGCAACGATCCTTGCGGACTTGCGGGTAGACTCTCTGGCGATCATTCTGTCTTGGATGGTGTTGGCCGGAGCGGGACTACGCCCTTCGTCTAATGCGCCCGGCAGCTTTGGGAGGCAAGCGTGCAAGACAGGAAAAATGCAAAAAAACCCGACAATCGGAACAAAAGTCCGTCAGAAGTGACCGCTTTGGACCTCAAACAGGCCGAATTGAGCCCTCACATAGCCGGCTACTTCGAAAAATGCGTTGAAAAGCTCGGCTTCGTTCCGAACGTCCTGCTGGCCTATGCCCATGCCATGCCGAAACTTGAAGCCTTCGCAATGCTGTACAACGACCTCATGCTGGCCCCCTCCGGCTTGAGCAAGCTCGAGCGCGAAATGGTCGCCGTGGCCGTCTCCGCAGAAAACCGCTGCTGGTATTGCCTTGTCGCGCATGGAGCTGCGGTGCGCCAGCTCTCCGGTCGGCCGGAACTGGGCGAAGCCATCGCGTTCAACTACCGCGTGGCGGAGATCACGCCACGGCAGCGTGCCATGCTGGATTTCGCCGTGAAGATGTGTCGCGCCTCGGCGGAGATTGGCGATCCCGATCGGCAGATCCTGCGCGATCACGGCCTCAGCGATGCCGATATCTGGGATCTCGCGGCGACGGCGTCGTTCTACGCCATGTCCAACCGGATGGCATCGGCCACGGGAATGCAACCCAACCCGGAATATCATGCCCAGGCCCGGCAAGGCACCGGCACCTGACGGATCGGCCGGCAAGGCCGGTCCAAGACAGGGGGCTGAAAAAAAGAAAGGCGGCTCGCGCGGGGGGCTCGAGCCGCCATGCCAGCTTTGGCGCCACCTTTCGGTCAGTGTCGGGAGCAGGGGGGCTGGGGGGCGTAGGGTCCTGCTCGGGACTGCGCTTTGGCATTGATTGCAGATTTACCTGTCGTTTGGGCTGCCCCATGGTCGAAATCGGGCCAAAATGTGAAATCCATCACCAGCGCGTGAGCGGATACCCGCCGGAAAGGATTTGCGGTCAGGCTATGAGCCGGCTTGCCAGCCGGCCCAGTTTCTTCAAGACTGCGCACCGGGAGTCCTGAATGAACCAGACGGAAATGCGCATGCAGACCGGTGAAGCGACAATCGTACCCTTCACGCCACCGCGCATGCCGGAAACGGTCCGCTTCGACCGCAGGGAACTCTCGGCCATCCTGATGATCTATGGCCGCCATGTCGCAACGGGCGAATGGCGCGACTACGCGATCATCTTCGGTCGAGAAAGAGCGGTCTTCGCGATCCTGCGCCGCACGGGCGAGGCGCCGCTCTACCGGATCGAGAAGGATCCGAAACGGGCCGAAAAGCAGGGCGCATACAGCATCGTTGCGCAGGGCGGCCGCGTGCTCAAGCGCGGCCATGACCTCGAACGCGTCCTCCGGGTCCTGGAAAAGCCGGCCCGCCTCGTCGGCGAGTAGTCTGCGACGATCCGCTGCCGCGGCCCCGGGCACCAGAACGGATGACAAAAAAAGCCCCGGTTTCCCGGGGCTTTCGCAATCCTGTGCAGGATCGGCTTATTCTTCGTTCCGCACGCCCATCAGCTGCATGAGCATCTGGAACATGTTGATGAAGTTCAGGTAGAGCGTCAGCGCGCCCATGAGCGACCACTTCTGCATGAGCGTCTCGTCACCGGCGACGACGTCATACTCTTCCTTCAGGCGCTGCGTATCCCAGGCGGTCAGGCCGGCGAAGATCAGGACGCCGAGCACGTTGAGCGCGAACTGGAGCGCAGACGACTTCATGAAGATGTTGACGATGCCAGCGATGATCAGCCCGAACAGGCCCATCAGCATGAACTTGCCCATGCCGGACAGGTCCTTCTTCGTGGTGTAGCCGAACAGCGACAGGGCGCCGAAGGCGGCAGCGGTGATGAAGAACACCTGGCCGATCGAGCCGAGCTTGTAGACCACGAAGATCGACGACAGCGACAGGCCCATGACCGCCGCGAAGGCGTAGAACGTGCCCAGCAGCGCGGGGTAGCTCATGCGCTCCCAGCGGAAGGAGAGCAGGAACACGAAGGCCAGCGGCGCCAGCATGATCACCCACTTGAGCGGGCTCGCCCAGATGGCGGCACCGAACGGCGTCAGCAGCTGGCCGAACGCACGGCCGGCGGCACCGGCCGGGTTGGTGGTCGTGCCGAGCATGAACGCGCCGATCGCCACCAAGCCGGAAATGGCCAGCGCAATCGACATGTGGTTGTAGATGCCAAGCATGTAGGAGCGCAGGCCCTGATCATATTGGGCAGCGCTCATGGAACGGCCCATGCCCGTGGCATAAGGGGCATAAGCGTTGCGATCGTAATCGGCCATCGAACCCTCTTGAGTGCAGACCGGCACACCGGCCGGCGACAAACGGTACCTCGCGACATGCGAAGCTGCACTAATATGGCAAGCTTCCCGGAATTTCTCAAGGGGTTTCATGTTGAAGCGAGCAAAGCGATACCGCAGGGCAGCGAAAGCAGCCCCCCGTCAAGAAGTTTGTCAGAAAAACGGCGATGATAACCTGAACCAAACCTTAGGCATGGCGCAAGTATGGCGCAGGTTTTTGTCCCAGTAGATGCCAGGTTCCGATCAAACCCAAAATAATCGTGACGACAAACGCAGAAATCGCAATCGAGACGATTGTCACCCAGGGGACGATGAAATCGAGCCGCATGATCTCGACAACCACGAAGCGCGCGCCGATTGCTCCGCATAACAGGCCGAAAACAGCCGCGATCGCGCCGAGGGCAGCGTATTCGACCAGCAGCGCTTTCAGCAGGGTCGATCGTGTCGCACCCAGCGTTTTCAGGATCACGCCCTCCTGCTGGCGGGTCCGGGCCGTTGCCGCCAGGGCACCGGCCAGCACGAGGATGCTTGCCACGAGCGCGATTCCCGAAGAGGCACGGATGGCGAGGGCGAGCTGCGAGACGATCTGCTCCACCGCGTTGATCGCGTCGCGGACCCGGACCGAGGAAATGGCCGGGAAGCTCTGCGCCACCTTGCGGGTGAGTTCGAGCTCGAGTTTCGGATCGGCGCCGGCGGCAGGAGTCAGCGTCGCCAGGAACGTGTAGGGGGCCCCCTGGAACGTGTTCGGCGAGAAGACAAGGATGAAGTTGATCCCGAGCCGCTGCCAGCGGATCTCGCGCAGATTGGCGATCTCCGCCGTGATCCGCCGGCCCAGGACGTTGACGGTGATCCTGTCTCCGACCTTGAGGCCCAGACCTTCGGCGACATCGCGCCCGAACGAGACCAGCGGCGGACCCCGGTAATCCTCCGGCCACCAGCGTCCGGAGACGATCTCCGACCCTTCCGGCGGCTTGGCAGCGTAGGTGATGCCCCGGTCGCCGTCCAGCACCCAGGAAACGCGCTCCGCCGCCTTGAACTCCGACGAGGGCGTGCCGTTGATCTCGATGATGCGTCCGCGCAGCTGCGGGACGCGCTCGATTGTCGCGCCCGGCTGTTCGCGGGCGAGAAGTTCCCCGAACCGGTTCATGTCACGCGAGGGAATGTCGATGAAGAAGAAGGACGGCGAACTCCCCGGCAGGGTCGACCGGAACTGCCGGCCGAGATTGATGTCGATCAGCGTCAGCGCGACGAGCAGGGTCAGCCCGAGGCCAAGCGAGAGCAGCACGGAGGGCGTGAGGCTTCCCGGGCGATGCAGGTTCGCCAAGGCCATCCGCAGGATCGGGCTTCGCGGTCGCGGAACGACCCTGGCCAGCCGCATGACCAGCCAGGCGATGGCCCGCAGCATCACGATCGAGGCGACCGCCGCGACGAGATAGATCGTGGCGATCCGGCGCTCCGAGGCAAACAGGATCGCCAGCGCGCCGAAAGCTGTCGTCGCAGCCGCCAGCAGGACCAGATCGACCAGGCTCGGCCGGAACCGCGCCACGCCGAACGAATCGCGGAACAGGGCCGAGGCTGCGACAGCCTTGCCCCGCGCCAGCGGAAGGATCGAGAAAGTCAGCGCCGCCACCAGCCCATAGGCGAGCCCCAGCAGCAATTCCTCACCATAGACGCCCGGCACGAGCGGATAGGGCAGCAGATGGCCGAAGCCCAGAATGGCAAGCGTCGGCAGCGCGGTGCCGATGACGAGTCCGATCAGGGTCCCGATCAGGGCGAAGGCCATGACCTGCGCGAGCGAGGATACAAAGACAAAGGCCCGCGTGGCGCCAAGGCTCTTCAAGGTGGCGATCCGCATCACCTGCCGTGCGGCAAAGGCACGGGCGGCATTGGCGACGCCCACACCGCCGATGAGCAGGGCCGTCAGGCCGACAAGGGTCAGGAACTGGGTGAACCGGTCGACCTGGCGCTGCAGTTGCGGCGAGGCCCGCAGCCGCGTCGCCACCTGCCAGCCGGCATCGGGCACGGCAGCGGCGATGGCGTCGATCGCTTCCTGCAACTGGGCCTCGCTGGAGGTCGGGCCAAGATCGAGCCGGTACGAGAACCGGGTCAGCGAGCCCGGCTGGATGAGGCCTGTCCGGTCCAGGGCGGCACGGGTCAGGATGACGCGCGGGCCGAAGCCCAGACCGCCGGACAGTTTGTCCGGCTCGCTGGTGAGCAGGGCAGCGATGCGGAAGGTCTGGTCGCCAAGCCGGACCCGGTCACCCAGCGCGATATTGAGCCGGCCGGTCAGGACCGGATCGGCGACAAGCCCGGGCAGCCCGGCGGCATCGGGCGCCAGCAGATCGGTGAGGGCTCGCGTTTCCGGCCCGGAAGGACCCGCCAGCTGGAGCTTGCCGGCCAGCGGATAGGCCCCGTCGACGGCCTTGATCTCGACCAGCGCGCTCTCGCCCTTCTCGCTCACGGCCATGCCGCGGGCCTGGGCCAGTTCGGCCAGACGGCCGTGGCGGGCAATGGCCGCCTTTTCTGCCGGTGTCGCTTCCCGCTGGATCAGCGTGAAGGCCGCGTCGGCCCCGAGGATCACCCGTCCCTCGCGGGAAAGGCCCTCGTTCAGTGCCCGGGACAGCGAAACCACCGCCACGATGGCGCCGACGCCCAGCGCGATGCAGGCGATCAGGATGCCGAAATGGCGCAGGGAATGCGGGATTTCACGCGCAACAAGGCGCAGGATCAGGCGAAACGAGCCAGCCATGATCACTCCGCCTTCGCCGGAGCGCGCTCTTCCACGATCTTGCCGGCCTTGAGCCGGACAATCCGGTCACAGCGTTCGGCCAAGCCGAGATCATGCGTCACCAGAAGCAGGGTCGTACCACGGTCGCGCTTGAGGGCGAATAGCAGGTCGACGATCTCGCGGCCGGTTCCCTCGTCGAGATTGCCGGTCGGCTCGTCGGCGACAAGGATGGCGGGGCGCGGGGCAAGCGCCCGCGCCAGCGCCACACGCTGCTGCTCGCCGCCGGAAAGCTGGCCGGGATAATGGTCGAGACGCTGGCCGAGGCCGACCGAGGCCAGTTCCGCCGCAGCCTTCTCGAAGGCCTCGCTGTCGCCGGCCAGTTCGAGCGGCACGGCGACATTTTCGAGCGCGGTCATGGTCGGAATCAGGTGGAAGGCCTGGAAGACGATGCCGATCCGCCGCCCCCGGAACTGCGCCAGCCGGTCCTCGCCGAGCCGGGTGATCTCTTCCCCGGCAATCGTGACACTGCCGGAATCGGGGCGCTCGAGCCCTGCCGCCGTCATCAGGAGCGTCGACTTGCCGGAGCCCGATGGCCCCACAAGGCCGATCGCCTCCCCCTGCGCCACCGAAAGCGACACGCCGCGCAGGATATGCACCCGGGACGCGCCTTCCCCGAGGCTGAGATCCACGTCGCGCATGGCGATGGCCGGCGGCATTGGCGCACGCTCAAGGCGTTCGGGCTTGTCCTGGAGGAGAGGAGACAACATCTTGAAAGGGTCCGTCTGCGAAAAGGGTTGCGCCCAATGTGGGAAGGAACATGGCTTTTGTCAGGAGATACGCAGTGAGAATGGCGTTCGGTTCTCTTTCCGCGGCTTTGCGGGCCGGCCTGGTGATGCTGGGCCTTGCCGTCGGCCTGGCTGCGGGCCCGGCCAGCGCGCAGACCCGGACGCTCAAGCTCGTGGCCTTCGGGGACAGCCTGTCCGCCGGGTATCAGCTCGCCCAGAAGGATGCGTTTCCCGATGTTCTGGAAGCGGCCCTGAAGGCGCGTGGTCACAATGTGGTGATCGAGAATGCCAGCGTTTCGGGCGATACCGCGAGCGGGGGGCTCGAGCGCCTTGACTGGGGCGTCGCCGAGGATACCGACCTCGTGATCCTCGAACTCGGGGCCAACGATGCGCTGCGCGGCATCGATCCGCGCATCACCGAACAGGCGCTCGACGAGATCATCACCAAGCTCCGGTCTCGGAACATCCAGGTCCTGCTGGCCGGGATGCTGGCACCCCGGAACAACGGACCGGATTACGTGGCGGCCTTCGACGCGATCTATCCGCGCCTCGCCGCAAAGCATGGAATCCCGCTCTATCCCTTCTTCCTCGAGGGAGTCCAGGGCCGGGTCGATCTCAATCTCGCCGATGGCATCCACCCCAATCCGGCCGGCGTGCGTGCCATTGTCGGGCAGATCCTTCCCCTCGTCGAGCAGACCCTCGCCGCCCTGCCCGCCCGCTGAATCTTTCCCGCTCCGGCACCAACCCGCTTGCCAAGCGCCGGCCGGTTCTCTACCGGCAGGAAAAACACGCCAGCGAGAGAAACCTGCGGGGAGGATGAGATGGCACGCCTGGAACTCTGGAAGGACCCCTGGCCGCTGGATGTGAAGCAATGCCCGTGCGACGTGCATTTCACGTCCTATCTCAAGGAGCAGGGGCTCGCTGGCCAGTCGATTTTCCATTTCGGCACCGGCGATCACCATCATGTCGGCCTGCAGGCCCCCGCCAGCGACAATGCCGTGATCGGGATCACCGCGACGGAACCGGAATACCGGTCCTACATCCGGCTGGTCACCGAAAATCCGCATCTCGGGAAGTATTACAAGGTCCTCTACAGCGACATCTACCAGATCAACACCCGGCTCCTGCCGGCTTTCGACATCGTGACCTTGTTCCATCTCTGCGAGTTCTGGTCGGAGAACAATGCCGCCTTTGCCGCGCTCGACGACAAGGGCGTCCTCCAGGCACTCACCGCGCTTGTGCGCCCGGGCGGGCTGGTTCTGTTCTATACCGGCTCCTTCGCCTATGATGCCGCATCGCGGCTGATCCCCGACTGGGCTGCCCGGACAGGCTTCACCGAAAAGCCCGGCTACGAGACCTTGCGCATTTTCCGCAGGCCAAACGTATGATTTCGCCGGCGAAATAAAGACCTTCGGGACGAGTATCCCGAAGGGGCTTTTCTTTACGGATTTCGTGTTACCGTGACCTCGGATGCGTGATTCGAGGGGGAACGGTCATGCCTCGTCTCTTTGTCGGTCTTGAGTTGCCGGAAGATGTGGCGTCCCTTCTGTCGGGACTGCGCTGGGGCCTTCCGGGCGCCCGATGGGTCGACCCTTCGGATTACCACCTGACGCTCCGTTTCATCGGCGATATCGACCGGCGCTTTGCCCGGGACATCGAGGACGAACTGGCCGAGATCGGCCGGGAATCCGTCCCGGTGGCCCTGACGGGCCTCGGCGTCTTCGGCGGGGACAAGCCGCATACGCTCTATGCAAGCGTGGCGCCGAACCGGGCATTGATCGAGCTTCAGGCCGAGAGCGAACGATGCCTCAGGCGCCTGGGCCTGAAGCCGGAAGCGCGAAAGTTCACGCCGCATGTCACGCTGGCCCGGTTGCGGGCAGCGTCCGTCCTCGACGTGGCGGATTATCTCGCCGCACATGCGCCCTTCCCGCCCTGCCGCTTCACAGCCGCACATTTTTCACTGTTCTCGGCCCGTGAAACCTTCGGTGGCGGGCCCTATATCGTCGAGGCTGCCTACCCGCTCCAGTGAGCTTCGCCAGGCAGCCGGAGAGAGTGGACACCATGGCCCGAGCCTTGACCGACCCGGAGCGCGACCATGCGCTGGCCGGACTTGCCGCTTGGCAGCTCGAAGCCGGCGGCAAGGCGATCCTCCGCACCTTCCGGTTCCCCGGCTTCCGCGCCGCCTTCGGCTTCATGACAGAAGCGGCGATCGAAGCCGAAAGGCTCGATCACCATCCCGAATGGTCCAATGTCTACCGCGAGGTGAAGGTCCGCCTGACCACGCATGACGCCGGCGGCCTGACCGAGCTCGATCTCGAACTGGCACGCCGGATGGAAACCATCGCCGCCGGTCGTCTCGCCCCGTGAGGCACGCTCATTTCGGCGCGAGGCGGATCGTGCCGTCGAGGCGGATCGAGGTGCCGTTGAGATAGTCGTTCCGGCAGATGCTTTCGACCAGGCTGGCATATTCGGCCGGTTTGCCCAGACGCTGCGGGAACGGCACCTGCTGGGCGAGCGACTTGCGATACTCTTCCGAGATCTGGTCGAACATCGGCGTATGGAAGATCCCCGGCATGATCGACATGACCCGGATCCCGTGGGAAGCAAGGTCGCGGGCAATCGGCAGGGTCATGCCGGCCACGCCCGCCTTCGAGGCGGAATAGGCGGCCTGGCCGATCTGCCCGTCCTCTGCGGCCACGGAAGCCGTGCTGACGATCACCCCGCGCCCGCCATCGGCATCGAGCGGCTCGAGGCCGGCCATGGCCACCGAGCATTGCGCGATCATCCGGAATGTGCCGATCAGGTTGATCGAGATCACCTTGGTGAAACTGCCGAGGTCATGGGCGAGCAGGGCACCGGTCTCGCGATCCTTGCTGACGGTGCGGCGTCCGGCGACAATCCCGGCGCAATTGACAAGGATCCGCTCGACGCCATGCCGGCCCCGGGCCTTGGCGAGCGCTTCGGCAACCGAGGCATCGTCGGTGACGTCGCAGCGCGCGAAGACGCCGCCGATCTCGGCCGCAACGCGTTCACCCCGCTCGGGATTGAGATCGAGAATGCCCACCCGGACACCGAAGCTGGCGAGATGCCGGGCCGTGGCCTCGCCGAGGCCGGAGGCGCTGCCGGTCACGATGGCGGCAATTGAAGAATCGAGGCGCATGGGCATATTCCTTCCTGTTCCGGGGGCGGATTAGGCTGCCTGCCGGCAAGACGCAAGCCTGTTGACCGGCCGGCCTCCATGGTCCTGCCGCAATCGGCGGGAACCATGGCACCGAGGGAGGATGGAATGGACAGCTTCTGGCAGGGGCCTTTTTCCAAGACCGAGATGAATGCGGCCCGGCAGGCCCTGCGCGACGAGGAGGACCTTCTCGAGCGGATGCGCGAGAAGCTGCGTCGCCTGGCGCGCCAATTGCCCTTCGCCGAGGATCTCCTCGCCGCCTATTTCTGCGTCCGCGATCCCGCCACGCCGCCGCGGGTACGCTGGATCCTGTTGCTGGCTCTGGCCTATTTTGTCCTTCCGGTCGATACGGTGCCGGATGTCCTGCCGGTGCTGGGCTTCACCGATGATGCGGCCGTGCTTGCCGCAGCTCTCGCTTCGGTCCGGGGCTCGCTGCAGCCCGAGCATCGCGACCGGGCGCGCGATACCCTCGATCGCGGCCAGCTGTGAGCCGCAAGACAATCAGCGGGATTCGGAAATGCCGCCCGCTTCGAGGGCCCGGCGCAACCGCGTGAAGGCCAGGCGCAACCGGGATTTGACCGTGCCAAGCGGCAATTGCGTCCGTTCGGCGATCTGGGAATGGGACAAGCCTTCGTAGAAGGCCAGCAGGACGAGATCCCGCTGCTCGACCGGCAGATCGGTGATCAGCGCGCGGACGATATCGTCACGCTGCTGGCCGTCGATCTCCGTCTCGAAACGGCGCTCCTCCGGAATGTCGAGGATCGCCGGGGATTGCGGATCGACATAATCGGTGCGGCTGCGACGGGACAGGTCGATCCGGCGGTTACGGGCGACCCGATAGAGCCAGGTCGCCAGCGAGGATTTCTGCGCGTCGAACAATTCGGCCTTGCGCCAGAGCGTGATCATCACATCCTGCGCGATCTCTTCCGCCGCTCCGGGGTCCAGCCCCAGACGGATGAGATACGCCTCGAGCCGGGGCGTGAAATAGTCGAAGATCTCTGCGAAGGCCGCCTTGTCCCGCCGTTCGGCAACGGCGCGCATCAGCTGGGCCCAGTGATCGGCGGCCGGCACGAAAGATCCTCGATTCCCCTTGGTCTCGGACCCGATGTAACGCTCCGAACCCGAACAAACAACCACATAGGGCCAGGTTTCGCGCCGGCCACCCGGGTCCGGGCCGTTTTGCCGCGCCGCAACGGCCGAGAATGTTTGTCGTGACTCCAACAATACGCTAAGGGAAAACCGGATCGGGCATGGGAGTTCATGCCCTATTCACGCCTTATCAGGCATTTAGCCGTCCGGAACCACGATATTGCCCCCTGGCTGGCGCCCTCGGGGGCGCTGGATCGGGCGGAAGGTAACCGTAGAGGGAGACGTCACGAACGATGAAGACCTTCGTTTCGAGACAGGCCTCGACCATGCCGCAGATGGCAGGGTTGCGGGCCGTGATGGGAATGGCCCTGGCCGGATTCGCGGCATGCATGCCTCTTGCAGGGGCCTATGCCCAGGCGAATCGTCCTGCCGCCGCGCCGGCCAACCGGCCGGCCGCCAATGCCGCGCCCGCCAGCGGTGCCCAGACCTTCCTGATCGGCACCTTCAATGACTGGCGCGCCCTGACCACCGGCAAGGACAAGCAGAAGATGTGCTATGCCCTGTCGGAGCCGAAGGAGCGCCTGCCGAAGGCGCTGAAGCGCGATCCCGGCTATCTCTTCATCTCGACCCGTGCGGCGGACGGCGCGCGCAACGAGATCGCCTTCAAGCTCGGCTTCGCCACCAAGAACGGGCAGGACGGCACGCTCACCGTCGGCACCGCCACTTTCGCGCTTGTCGCTTCGGGCGAGAGCGCCTTTCTGAAGAATCCGGCCCAGGAAGCCCAGCTCATCGAGCAGATGAAGCGGGCGCAGACCATCTCCATCAAGGTCGCTTCGGTCCGCGGCAACGAGACTACCGATCGCTATTCCATGAACGGCTTCGCCCGCGCCATCGAGGCCGTGGCGAAGGAATGTCCGTGATCCGCCGGCTGCACCTGTCATGATCGATCCTGCCCTCCCGCAAACCGAACCCGCGCCCGTGCGCGCCGAACCCCGCCAGGGGGCGCGGCCGACGCTGGTCGGATTGTCGCGGGATCGGTTGACAGCCTTTCTCGAGGAGGCCGGCGTGCCCGAGAAGGAACGCCGGATGCGCCTGTCGCAGCTCTGGCACTGGATCTATGTCCGTGGTGCAGCCGAATTCGGCGACATGACCAATGTCGCCCGGCAGCTCCAGGCCCAGCTTGCCGAGCATGCATCGCTCGACAGGCCCGAAATCGTCCGCGAGCAGGTTTCGGCCGATGGCACCCGGAAATGGGTTCTGCGCATGCCCCCGCGTGGCCTCGGGGACCGGGGCGCCGAGGTCGAATGCGTCTATATTCCGGAGCGCGATCGCGGCACCCTCTGCGTGTCGAGCCAGGTCGGCTGCACGCTGAACTGCTCTTTCTGCCATACCGGGACGCAGCGGCTCGTCCGCAATCTCGAGGCCTGGGAAATCGTGGCGCAGGTCATGGTCGCGCGGGATCGCCTCGGCGATTATCCCGGAAAGTCGCCGCCCCAGGGTGCCTTTGTCCCGCATGATGGGGGGCGTTTCGTCTCGAACATCGTCTTCATGGGCATGGGCGAGCCGCTCTACAACTATGCGAATGTCCGCGAGGCCATCGGCATCCTGACCGATCCGCAGGGGCTGCAGCTCTCGCGACGCAAGGTCACGGTCTCGACCTCGGGCGTCGTGCCCGATATCGGCCCGCTCGGCGCGGAGACCAGCGCCATGCTCGCCATCTCGCTCCATGCGACAAATGATGGCCTGCGGGACGAACTGGTGCCGATCAACCGGAAATACCCGATCGCCGAGCTGCTGGAGGCCTGCCGCACCTATCCCGGCGTCTCGAATGCCCGGCGCATCACCTTCGAATATGTGATGCTGAAGGGCGTCAATGACAGCCTTTCCGAAGCACGGGTCCTAGTCCGGATGCTGCGCGGCATCCATGCCAAGATCAACCTGATCCCGTTCAATCCCTGGCCGGGCACGCAATACGAATGCTCCGACTGGGCGCAGATCGAGCGCTTCTCGGAAGTCATTTTCGATGCGGGCTACGCCTCGCCCATCCGCACGCCGCGGGGTCGCGACATCCTCGCCGCCTGCGGCCAGCTGAAGAGCGACACTGAAAAGATGCGCGCCCGCGCGCGGCTGATGCTCGAGGAGCAGCTGGCGCTCGGCACGGAATGAGCCGGCCGCATTTCACCAAGCCTTAGAGTTAATCCGCATTAGGCATGGATTTCCGGCCGGAATTGCGCAAGTCGCAAGCATTTGGCGAAAACTCGTGGCGTAGGCTGCTTCCAAAGAAAGACTTGGGAGCGTGTCATGAATATGCTTGGCCGCGCAATTGCGAGGTTCCTCGAGAAGCCCCTGGCGGGCTACAAGCCTGCCACGTCGCCGGATTTCGAAGTGCTGCGCTCGGTGCTGAAGCCGGCGGATGTTCTCCTCGTCGAAGGAAACAACCGCGTCTCCTCGGTCATCAAGTACCTGACGCAGTCCACCTGGTCCCATTCCGCCATCTATGTCGGCGATTGCCTCGGCCAGGCCGAGCCCGATGGCGAACCGCATGTGCTGATCGAGGCGGAAATGTCCATGGGCGTCATCACGGCACCCCTGTCGAAATACCGCGACTGGCATATCCGCATCTGCCGACCGGTGGCGCTGAAGCGCGAGGACCAGGACGGGGTGATCGACTTCCTGAAGGCCCGGATCGGGCATGAATACGACATCAAGAACGTGCTCGACCTGGCCCGCTTCCTGATCCCGCTGCCGATCCCGACGCGCTATCGCCGGCGGATGCTGGCCCTTGGTTCCGGGGATCCCTCGCGCGCCATCTGCTCGACATTGATCGCCGAGGCTTTCCAGTCGGTCCGCTATCCGATCCTGGCCCGTGTCGAGAATACGGAGGAGCGCCGCAAGGTCCGCTCGCGCTATGCCCGGCGGGAAATCCTGCATATCCGGCATCATTCGCTCTACGCGCCCCGGGATTTCGACATCTCGCCCTATTTCGCGGTGGTCAAGCCGACGATCGAGGCCGGGTTCGACTACAAGGCCCTGCGCTGGACTCCCCGTTTCGCCGTGGCCCCCGCCAAGATCATCCAGCCCGCCACCGACGAGCGGGCCGCCGCGCGCACGCCGGTTCCCGTCGCGGCACAGGGCTGACGCGCGGGGACAGGCTCGACGCAGCCGGCATTTGCGCTAGGCTGGCAGGCCTTTCCCCGTGAGGTCATCCATGAAGCGCGCCGCCCTTGCCAGCCTCCTTCTTGCCGGTTCCCTCCTGCCTTGCCCGGCAGCGGCCCAGACGAGTGTGCCCGCCCCGGGCCAGCCGATCCTCTCCGCCCAGAGCCGGATGCTCCCGGTCATCGCCCGGAAAGGCATGGTCTCGAGCCAGGAACGCCAGGCCAGCCAGGTCGGCGTCGAGATCCTGAAGGCCGGCGGCAATGCCATCGATGCCGCGGTCGCCACCGGCTTCGCCCTGGCAGTCACCCTGCCGCGGGCCGGCAATCTCGGCGGCGGCGGCTTCATGCTGGTGCATCTGGCAAAGACCGGCGAGACGGTGGCCATCGACTACCGCGAGACCGCGCCAGCCACCTCGACGCGGGACATGTTCCTCGATTCGAAGGGCGAGCCCGATCCGCAGAAATCCCGCGATTCCGGCCTTTCCATCGGCGTGCCGGGCACCGTGCGCGGCCTCGCATTGGCCCACGAGAAATATGGTTCCGGGCGGTTCACCCTGGCCGAGCTGATCGCTCCGTCGGTCCGGCTGGCGCGCGAGGGCATCGCCGTCGAGGAGGATCTCGCCGATTCGCTGCCGGCCGCCGCGCCGCGCCTCGGCCGCTTCCCCGCCTCCGCAGCGATTTTCCTGAAGGACGGCAAGCCCCTCCAGCGCGGCGACCGGCTGGTCCAGACGGATCTCGCCACCACGCTGGAGGCGATCCGCCAGCAGGGCCCGGATGCCTTCTATTCGGGTCGGATCGCGGCCGCGATCGCCCGAGCTGCACTGGCGGCAGGCGGCATCCTGACCGAGGCCGACCTCGCATCCTATCGACCTGTGCTCCGGCAGCCGGTCCGGGGCACCTATCGCGGGCATGAGATCGTCTCGATGCCGCCGCCCTCATCGGGCGGGGTTCATCTGATCCAGATCCTCAACATTCTCGAGGGCTTCGATCTCAAGGCGCAGGGCCCGGGCAGCGCGGCCTCGCTCCATCTTCTGGCAGAGGCGATGAAGCCCGCCTATGCCGATCGGGCCCGGTTCCTGGGGGATCCCGACCGGGTGAAGGTGCCCGTCCGCGGTCTCACGGCCAAGCCCTATGCCGAGGGCCAGCGCGCGGCGATCCTGCCCGAACGCGCCCGTAAGGCCGAGGAGGTCGCCGCCGGCAACCCGCTCCCGCATGAACCGGACCAGACCACGCATTTCTCGGTACTCGATTCGGAAGGCAATGCAGTGTCGAACACCTACACGCTCAATTTCTCCTACGGCATGGCCATGGTGGCCGAGGGGACCGGCGTGCTGCTCAACAACGAGATGGATGATTTTTCGGCCCGGACCGGCGCGCAGAATGCCTATGGGCTGGTCGGGAGCGATGCCAATTCGGTCGCCCCGGGCGCAAGGCCGCTCTCCTCGATGACCCCGACCTTCGTCTTCCGCGACGGCAGGCTGTTCCTCATCACCGGGTCCCCCGGCGGCAGCCGGATCATCACCACGGTGCTGCAGGTCATCGTCAATGTCATCGATCACGGCATGAACATCGCCGAGGCCGTGGCCTTCCCGCGCATCCATCACCAATGGCGGCCGGATGCGCTGGCGGTCGAGAACGGCCTTTCGCCGGACACGCTCCGCCTGCTCGCCGAGCGCGGCCATACGGTACGGCCCGGCACGACCAGCGGCTCGGCGAATTCCATTCTCGTTTCGGGGGAAGGGATCACGGGCGCGGCCGATCCCCGCCAGCGCGGGACGGCCGCAATCGGCTATTGAAGCCGGTGCCGGAGGCAGGAAATCAGGCCTTCACGCCGTCCACGCCGGCATAGCCGGCACCGAGCACGATGCCCGGAGCTTCCAGCGTGCCGGTCTGGACCAGAAGCGCGAAACCATCGGCGCCATCGATCGCAACCTGGCTCTCGCGCAGGATGCCCCGCGCCTCGGCGCCGGTCACCGGGCCGAGATCGACCAACGCCCGCGCGACATTGGCATAGGTGATCGACCTGCCTGAATTCTCGCCCTTGCCGATCTGCACCTGCTGGCGGGACACAAGCGGCACGAGCACGAGCCGGACATCGCTGGCGGGTTGCGCCAGGGCGACCCGAAAGGCCCAGTCCTGCCCGTCACGCGTGAGCGCGACCTTGGCGGCATTGGCCGCAGGCGTGAGCTTGAGGCGCGAAATCGCCCGGCCATCTGACCCGACGCAATGGCCGCGCCCGTTGACAATGGCCTGCGGGGTATAGACGCGCTTGCCGGCGACCATCGCGGCATAGGCCCGGTGGCGCTTCGTGAAGGCCGGCCTCGCCAGCGTGTCCTTCCAGCCGAGATAATCCCAGATCTCGACCGGGTAGGTGATGGGCAGCGTTGCGGCATGCCCGGCCAGCTCGACCATCAGCGCATCGGCCGGCGGGCAGGACGAGCAGCCCTGGCTGGTGAACAGTTCGACGACCGAGAGCGACGTGGCGCCATTCTGGGCACGGCTGGCCGTTGGCGCGAGGAGAGCACCGAGAGCCAGGGCGGAAAAGCGGCGGCGACAGAGCGACATGGGACCCACGGAAACACAAGGATGTTGACGAAGCACAAACACCCAATTGGCTTCAAGGACCAATCACAACCCGGTGTAAAGGTCGATTTTCGTGGCGCCCGGCGGCGCGCACCTTCCGGAAAGGAAAACCGGACGCGCCTTTGGGGCGCGTCCGGCGGGTTCGGGGCCGAGGCTGCCGGCGATCAGGCCGCCAGCTGCCGCAGCACGTAATGCAGGATGCCGCCATTCTTGAAATACTCGATCTCGTCGAGCGTATCGATCCGGCAGAGCAACGGCAGGTCGAAGCCGGAGCCATCGGCGCGGGTCACCTTGGCGACAACCTTCTGCCGCGGCTTGATGCTGGTCAGGCCGGGAATATCGACCATCTCGTCACCCTTCAGGCCCAAAGTCTGCCAGGACGTGCCTTCCTCGAAGACGAAGGGCACGATGCCCATGCCGACAAGGTTCGAACGATGGATGCGCTCGAAGCTCTGCGCGATCACGGCCTTGACGCCCAGCAGCGCCGTGCCCTTCGCCGCCCAGTCGCGGCTCGATCCATTGCCGTATTCGACGCCGGCGAAGATCACCAGCGGCACATTTTCCTGCTCGTAGCGCATCGCAGCATCATAGATGAACATCTTCTCGCGCGACGGATAGTGGATGGCATAGCCCCCTTCCGGGGTCGCGCCGGCCTCGTCCTTCACGGAGAAGTTCTTGATGCGGATATTGGCGAAGGTCCCGCGCATCATGACTTCATGATTGCCGCGCCGCGTGCCGTACTGGTTGAAATCGGCCGGGCGGACCTGCCGCTCGAGCAGATAGGCTCCCGCCGGGGAGGCAGCCTTGATCGAGCCGGCCGGCGAGATGTGGTCGGTGGTGATCTTGTCGCCGAACAGGGCCAGAATGCGTGCGCCCTTCACATCGGTGACCGGCACCGGCGTCTTGGTGATGCCGCGGAAATAGGGCGGGTTCTGCACATAGGTCGAGCCCGAATTCCACGCATAGGTGAGGCCGGTCGTGGTCTTCACGCCCTGCCAGCGCTTGTCGCCCTTGAACACATCCGCGTATTTCGTCTCGAACAGCTCGCGCGTGACGTATTTCGCGATGTAGTCCTGGATGTCATGCGTCGTCGGCCAGATGTCCTTCAGGTAGACGGGCTTGCCATCCGAACCCTCGCCGAGCGGTTCCTTCGAGAGATCCTTCGTCACCGAGCCGGCCAGCGCATAGGCCACGACCAGCGGCGGCGAGGCGAGGTAGTTCGCCTGCACATCCGGCGAGACACGGCCTTCGAAATTGCGGTTGCCCGACAGCACGGCGGCCGCGATCATGCCATTATCGTTGATGGCCTTCGAGATTTCCGCCGGCAACGGGCCGGAATTGCCGATGCAGGTGGTGCAGCCGAAACCGACAAGGTTGAAGCCCAGCGCGTCGAGATCCTTCTGCAGGCCGGCCTTGTCGAGATATTCCGCCACGACCTGCGAGCCCGGGGCCAGCGAGGTCTTCACCCAGGGCTTGGTCGTCAGGCCCTTGGCCAGCGCGTTCTTCGCCAGCAGGCCCGCCGCGATCAGCACGCTCGGATTCGAGGTATTGGTGCAGGAGGTGATGGCCGCGATGACCACGTCGCCATGGCTGATCGAGAAGTTCTTGCCATCGACCGGTGCCTTGCGGCCCTCGTCGCCGGCCTTCTTGTACTCACCGGCCAGTGCCGTGGCAAAGCCCGCCGCCACATCCGTGAGGGCAACACGGCCTTCCGGACGCTTCGGACCGGCCATGGAGGGCAGCACGGTGGTGAGATCGAGGCTCAGCGTGTCGGTGAAGACCGGCGCCGGCGCGCCTTTCTCGCGGAACAGGCCCTGCGCCTTGCAATAGGCATCGACCAGGGCCACGCGATCCTTCTCGCGGCCGGTCATGGTGAGATACTTCACCGTCTCGGCATCGCAGGGGAAGAAGCCGCAGGTCGCCCCGTATTCCGGGCCCATATTGGCGATCGTCGCACGGTCGGCGAGGCTCAGATTGTCGAGGCCCGGGCCATAGAATTCGACGAATTTCGAGACAACGCCCTTCTTGCGCAGCATCTGCGTCACAGTGAGCACGAGATCGGTGGCGGTGACGCCCTCATTGACCTTGCCGGTCAGTTCGAAACCGATCACTTCCGGCAGCAGCATCGATTGCGGCTGACCGAGCATCGCGGCTTCCGCCTCGATCCCGCCGACGCCCCAGCCGAGAACGGCAAGGCCGTTGACCATGGTGGTATGGCTGTCCGTGCCGACCACCGTATCCGGATAGGCGAGCATCGAGCCATCCGTATCGCGGCGGGTCCAGACAGTCTGGGCCAGGTATTCGGTATTGACCTGGTGGCAGATGCCGGTGCCCGGCGGCACGACGCGGAAATTCGCGAAGGCGCCCTGGCCCCATTTCAGGAAGTTGTAGCGCTCTTCGTTGCGCTCGTATTCGAGCTCGACATTCCGGTCGAACGCCTTGGCCGAGCCGAATTCGTCAACGATCACCGAATGGTCGATCACGAGATCGACCGGAACCAGCGGGTTGATCTTGTTCGGATCGCCGCCCAAAGCTTCCATGCCGTCACGCATGGCGGCGAGATCGACCACAGCCGGAACGCCGGTGAAATCCTGCATCAGAACGCGGGCCGGGCGGAACCCGATTTCCTTTTCGGCCTTGCCCTTGTTGTCGAGCCAGGCCGACAAGGCCTCGATATCGGCCTTGGTGACCGTGCGTCCATCTTCATGGCGGAGCAGGTTCTCGAGCAGAACCTTCATGGAATAGGGAAGCTTGCTCACACCGGGGAGGCCATTCTTCTCGGCATCCGGCAGGGAATAATAGGTGTAGGTCTTGCCATTGACCGTAAGCTGCTTGCGGCACTTGAAGCTGTCGAGCGACATCGGGCTGGAAATCCTTGAATCAGGGTTCACGTTTCGGGGTGGCCGGGGGAGCCGAACCGACCTCGGGAACAAGGAGTTGGACCCTGATTCCGAGCGCGAGATCCGCGTGCGCCGCCCGGGTGTGCCCGGACCCCGCGCTTCAACCCGAGCGCGCGACGCAGCCATGTCCGCGTCTATAGATCATTTCTAAAAATCCCGCTACAGGCTCGATGTTGATCTTTCGCGTAACCCCTGAACGGTTGGATTCGCCTTGGGCGACAGGAACATGGCCCCGCTTTCGACGCTCGGGACGGTCAATGCCCCGGCCCTTGCCATTCGTGGCCTGGCGATGACGCGCGGCTACCGCACCCTGTTCCGGGACCTCGACCTCGATCTCGCTCCCGGCCAGGTGCTGCAGCTGACCGGCCCGAACGGCACCGGAAAATCGACGCTGATCCGCCTCGTCGCGGGCTTCCTAAGGCCGGATGCGGGCAGCATCCGCTGGTCACCGCTCCCGGAAGAACTGTCCCCGGGCGAATGGCTGCACTACAGCGGCCATCACGAGGGACTACGCGACGGTCTGACAGCGCATGACAATGTCTGCACCCTCGCCAGCCTGCTCGGCGGCGACCCCTCCCGGGCCGAAGCGGCCCTCGCCGAGGTCGGAGCCGGCCCGCTGGCGGAACTTCCGGTCGAGGTCCTCTCGGCCGGCCAGAGGCGCCGCGTCGCATTGGCGCGACTGCTGGCGGCGCCGCGCCCGGTCTGGCTGCTTGACGAGCCCTTCACCGCGCTGGACCGCGACGGGCAGGCGCTCGTCCGGCGGCTCATCGCTGCCCATGCGGAGGCCGGCGGCATCGTGATCGCCGCCACGCATCAGCCGCTCGACCTGCCGGAAATGCGGCATCTCGCGCTGGGAGGCCCTGCCGCATGAAGGCCTGGCTTGCCATCCTTGCCCGGGATCTCCGGCTGGCCAGGCGCGTCGGCGCAGGGGCAGAACTGGGCCTCGTCTTTTTCCTGATCCTCGTCTCGCTGCTGCCTTTCGCCATCGGCGCGGACCAGCGCTTCATCAGCCGGATCGCGCCGGCCTTCCTCTGGCTTTCGGCCCTGCTGGCCACCCTGCTCGGGCTGGACCGGCTGCTGCAGGCCGATGAGGAAGAGGGCGTGCTCGACCAGTTCCTGCTCGCCGGCGCCCCGCTGGAATGGCTCCTTCTGGCCAAGGCGCTGGCGCATTGGCTGGTGACCGGCCTTCCGCTGAGCCTCGTGGCGCCGTTGCTCGGCCTGATGCTGGCCATCGAGCCGCAGGCCATGATCCCGCTGGCCCTGTCGCTTCTGGTCGGGACGCCCGCCCTGACCCTGATCGGCCTGATCGGGGCCGCGCTGACCGTCAGTCTAAAGCGTGGCGGCCTCCTGCTTTCCGTGCTGGTCTTGCCCCTGACGGTTCCGACGCTTATTTTCGGCGCAACTCTGGTGAAGGAAGCGGCTCTGGGCCGCGCCTTCACGACCCCTCTGATGCTGCTCGGCGGCATGACGCTGCTGATGCTCGTCATCGCCCCGGTCAGCGCGGCTGCCGCCCTTCGCCATGCCCGGCAATAGAGAGCCTGCAATGAACGAATCCCGCCCGACCTCGTGGCTCCAGCTGGCCAATCCCGCGGTGTTCAACCGCTGGGCGGACCGGTTGCTCTGGCCGCTGGTGATCGCCACGACCGGGCTTTTCGCCTATGGCCTTTACGGAACCTTCTTCGTCTCGCCGGCGGATTACCAGCAGGGCGATACGGTCCGGATCATGTATATCCATGTCCCGGCGGCCTGGCTGGCGCTCTTCGTCTATGCCGGGATGGTGCTCTCGGCCCTGGGCACGCTGGTCTTCCGTCATCCGATGGCGGATGTCGCCCAAAAGGCCGCCGCGCCGCTCGGCGCGGCCTTCACGCTGGTCTGCCTCATCACCGGCTCGATCTGGGGCAAGCCGACCTGGGGCACGTGGTGGCAATGGGATGCCCGCATGACCTCGGTTCTCGTGCTGCTGCTGATCTATCTCGGCATCATGGCGCTCTGGCGCGCGGTGGATGACCCATTGCGCGCCGCGCGCGCCGTGGCCATCCTGACGCTGGTCGGCGCCGTGAACCTGCCGATCATCAAGTTCTCGGTCGATTGGTGGTATACCCTGCACCAGCCTGCTTCCGTTTTCCGGCTGGACGGGCCGACGATCCACCCCTCGATGCTCAAGCCGCTGATGATCATGGCGCTGGGCTATCTGACGCTCTATCTCTCCCTGCTGCTGGTGCGCATGAAGACCGAACTCACCCTCCGGCGGATCGATCGCCTCCAGCGCCTGGCCGCGGAAATTCCGGGAGAACGCGCATGATCGGTCCGGGCACCCATGCCGGCTTCATCCTCGCCGCCTATGCCGCGACGGCGATCATCCTCGGCGGCGTGATCCTTGCCTCCTGGCTCTCCCTCAGGGCCGCGCGGGCCCGGCTCGGCCGGCTGGAAGCCCTCTTCCCTGAAGGCGGGAGGCGGTCCTCATGACGAAACCCGCTCCGGCAACGCGGCGCTGGATCTATTTCCTGCCGCTGGCCGTCTTCCTCGCGCTTGCCGGCGTCTTCGCGTTGCAGCTCTTTGCGGGCGATCCGTCGAAACTGCCTTCGGCGCTGATCGGCAAGCCGGTTCCGGTGACAGAACTGCCCGCCATCGAGGGATCCGACATTCCGGGCCTCTCCCCGGCCGCCTTCACGGGGACGCGGGTTGCCGTCGTCAATGTCTTCGCCTCCTGGTGCGCCCCCTGCCACCAGGAGCATCCCCTGCTGATGGCCCTGGCACGGGACACGCGGTTCCCGATCTACGGCATCAACCAGAAGGACAATCCCGAGAATGCCCGGCGCTTCCTCGGGCGGCTCGGCAATCCCTATCGCGCGGTGGGCGCGGACAAGGACGGGCGGATGTCGATCGAGTGGGGCGTCTATGGCGTGCCGGAAACCTTTGTCGTTGCGGATGGCCGCATCGTCTTCAAGCATGTCGGCCCGCTGACGGAGGAATCCATCCGTGGCCGGCTGCTGCCGGAAATCGAGAAGGCCCTGGCCGGGCAGCGCGGCTGACAGGTGCCCCGGTTGCCCAGCGCGTCAGTCGCGCTTGCCTTCGGGGTCGAACCCGTGGCGCATCATCATCGGCGTCTGGGCCAGCGTGAAGGCGATGGTCAGCGGCATCACGCCCCAGACCTTGAACGCGACCCAGAAATCGGTGGTCTGCGTGCGCCAGACGATCTCGTTGATCGCCGCCAGCACGAAGAAGAACAGCCCCCAGCGGAACGTCAGCTTGCGCCAGCCCTCGTCATCGAGCTGGAAAACGCTGTCGAGCACATAGGGCAGGAGCGGCTTGCCGAGCGCCAGCCCGCCCAGAAGGACGGTGCCGAACAGGCAGTTCACGATCGTCGGCTTGAGCTTGATGAAGAGATCATCCTGCATCAGCAGCGTCAGCCCGCCGAAAACCAGCACGACCGCCCCCGAAACCAGCGGCATGATCGGCAGCCGGCGATGCAGCCACCAGGCGGCGGCGAGCGAGGCAACCATCCCGATCATGAAAACCGCCGTGGCGATGAGGATCGGCGCCTTCTCGGACTCGGTGACGGCCTTTCCGAACAGCGCGCCGACAGGCCCGCGGAACCATTCGGGGCGCGAATTGGCGGCAAAGAACAGGACCAGCGGCCCCATTTCCAGCAGGAGTTTCAGCCAGGGATTGGGGGAGGAGGAGGTTTTGTCCATGCGGGTCGGATTTTCGCTTTTCGACAAGGCGGCCAGGGGCTACGACACCCTCGGGAAGCGCGATAGTCGTTTCGGGCTTCCAAGACAATAGCACGGCCCCCCGGGAATTCCCTCCGCCGGACCCGGCATGACCGATTGCCCTTTCTGGAGTTGCCCATGGCCCTTCCGGTTCCCACCCTCGCGCCGCGCCCCAGCCTCGCCATTCTCGGCCTGCAGGATCGCTTTCCCGTACGCCGCGCCTTCTGCATCGGCCGGAACTACGCCGCCCATGCGCGCGAAATGGGGTTCGATCCGGATCGGGAGCCGCCCTTCTTCTTCATGAAGACGGCCGAGGCCATCGTGCCGGTGGAACCTGGCCAGACGGCCGAGATCGCCTATCCCTCCGGCACGCGGGATTATCACCATGAGGCCGAACTCATCGTCGCGATCGGCCGCGGCGGCCGTGACATCCCCGAATCCGAAGCGCTGCTCCATGTCTTCGGCTATGCGGTCGGGCTCGACATGACCCGCCGCGACCTCCAGGCCGAAGCCAAGAAGCTTGGCCGCCCCTGGGAGATCGGAAAATCCGCCGACCAATCCGGCCCGGTCGGGCCGATCACCCGGGTCGCCGGCAGCCTCGATCCCAACGGGCGCATCCGCCTCGCGGTGGATGGCAAGCTCCGTCAGGATTCGACACTCGCGGCGATGATCTGGTCGATTCCGGAGCAGATCGCGATCATCTCGCGCTATTTCGAGCTCCATGCCGGCGATCTGATCTTCACCGGCACGCCCGAGGGCGTGGATTCCGTGATGCGCGGCGATACGATGGACGTCTCGGTCGACGGGCTCGAACCCATCCGGGTGGCGGTGGTCTGACCTGCCCGCTTAGGCCGGCGCAGCCCGGCCTTCCTCGTCATCGAGGCCAGCAATCGCTCGCGCGAAATCACGCGCCTCGAAGGGTTCGAGATCCTCGACCCCCTCGCCGACGCCGATGAAATGGACCGGCAGGCCGAATTTTTCGGCGAGGGCCACAAGAATCCCGCCCCGCGCCGTCCCGTCGAGCTTGGTCATGACGAGGCCCGTCACCCCGGCGATCTGCCGGAAAGCGTCGACCTGCGAGATCGCGTTCTGGCCGACCGTGGCATCCAGCACCAGCAGGCAGGCATGCGGGGCCTCGGGATCGACCTTGCGGATGACACGGACGATCTTGGCCAGCTCGTCCATCAGGCCCTGCTTGTTCTGCAGTCGGCCGGCCGTGTCGATCAGCAGCACATCGCGTCCTTCGGCCCGCGCCTGGGTCAGCGCGTCGAAGGCGAGGCCCGCCGCATCGCCGCCCTGTTCCCGGGCGAGAAACGCGGCGCCGGTCCGTTCAGACCAGACACGCAGCTGGTCGATGGCCGCGGCACGGAACGTGTCGCCGGCGGCCAGCATCACGCTGCGGCCTTCCGCCCGGAACTTGGCCGCCAGCTTGCCGATGGTCGTGGTCTTGCCGGAGCCATTCACGCCGACCATCAGGATGACGAAGGGCTTCCGGGCCGGATCGATCCCGAGCGGGCGGGCCACGGGAACCAGCACCGATTCCACCTCGGCCGCCAGCGCCGCCTTGATGTCTTCCGGCGAGACCGTCCGGTCGAACCGGTCCTTGCCGATGGCCGCGACGATGCGCCCGGACACCTCGACGCCGAGATCCGCCTGGATCAGGATATCCTCGAGGTCCTGGAGCGTATCCGCATCGAGCTTCCGGGTGGTGAAGATCGCGGTGATGCCCGAGCCGAGCTGCGAGGCCGTCCGGCCAAGCCCGGCCCGCAGCCTTTTCCACCAGGAGAGCCTTGGCGCAGCATCGGCTTCGGCGACGGGGATGGGCTCCCGGCCGAACAGGCGGCTGAAAAAGCCCGGCTTCTTGCTGTCCTCGCTCATGCGGTGCAACCCCTCCGGCTTCAGGCGACCAATGCGCCGGTCAGCGCGGAACCGTCATGCCCGGTGATCCGGACCTGTGCAAGCTTTCCCGGCTCCGCCTTGCCCTCGATCCGGACAAGCGTGAAATCATCGAGGCGCCCGTTCCCGTTCAACTCGACCAGCACGGGCGCAACCCGGCCGACCGCGCGGCCAAGATGCGCGGCCAGAGCCGCCGCGCCCTTCTCGCGCAGGCGCGCCGCGCGCTCCTTGATGACGGGCTTCGGCAGCTGGGGCATCCGCGCAGCCGGTGTGCCCGGGCGCGGGGAATAGGGAAAGACATGGAGGAAGGTCAGGCCACAGGCATCCACGAGATCCAGCGAATTGGCGAACATCGCCTCGGTTTCGGTGGGGAATCCGGCAATGATATCGGCCCCGAACACGAAATCGGGCCGCTCGGCGCGCAATTCGGCGCAGAACCGGATCGCATCCTCCCGTGAATGCCGGCGCTTCATGCGCTTCAGGATGAGATTGTCGCCGGCCTGCAGCGACAGATGCAGATGCGGCATGAGCCGGGGCTCGGATTTCAGCAGCCGGACGAGCCGGTCATCCACCTCGATGGAATCGATCGAGGAAATCCGGAGCCGCTCGAGCCCGGGGCAATGCGCCAGAACCGCCTCGACAAGGGCGCCGATACGCGGCGAACCCGGCAGGTCGGCACCGTAGGACGTGAGATCGACTCCTGTCAGCACCACTTCGCGATACCCGCGGGCAAGCAAGGTGTTGATCTGCGCCACGACCTCGCCCATCGGCACGGAGCGGGAATTCCCCCGGCCGAAGGGGATGATGCAGAAGGTGCAGCGATGGTCGCAGCCATTCTGCACCTGAACGAAGGCCCGCGCCCGGCCCTCGAACCCGTCCACCAGATGGCCGGCCGTCTCCCGCACGCTCATGATGTCGTTGACGCGCACCTTCTCGAGCGCCTCGACAGCGAAGCCGGCCGGGCGCGGCGGCACCGCTTCGGCCCAGGTCTTGCCCTTCAGCTTGATGTCATTGCCGATGACCTGCGCCACCTCCGCCATCCCGGCGAAGGTTTCCGGTTCGGTCTGGGCCGCACAGCCGGTCACCACGATCCGGGCAGCCGGCTTTTCCCGATGCAGCCGGCGGATGGTCTGCCGGGCCTGCCGGACGGCCTCGGCGGTCACCGCACAGGTATTGATGATCACGAGATCCTCGTGGCCGGCCTCGCGGGCAGCTTTCCGCATGCCCTCGCTCTCGAAAGTGTTGAGGCGGCAGCCCAGCGTGACAACCTCGACCGCCATGGTTCAGCCCCGTGCGGCGGCCAGCCAGGCCCCGTCGATCATGCCGGTGAAGCTGGTCGCAGCCGGACCGGTCATGAGGATATGCCCACGGGAATCCCGGTCGATCTGCAGGGTCCCGCCCGGCAGGCGGATAGCGACGGCCCCCTCGGCGAGGCCGAGCCGCCAGACCGCGACACCGACCGCGCAGGCTGCCGTGCCGCAGGCCAGGGTGATCCCCGCCGCGCGTTCCCAGACGCGCACCCGGAAACGGTTCGGCCCTTCGGCGGCAACCAGCGAGATATTGGCTTTCTCGGGAAAGACCGGGTCCGTTTCCAGCCGCGGCCCGATCGCTTCCAGAGGAAAGGCATCGGCATCCTCGACGAAGAAAATGCCATGCGGATTGCCCATGTTCACGGCGCTGAACCAATCTGGCAGGCGCGGATGGATGGCAGTGCCGTCGAACGGCACGCGCCGCGTATCGGTGCCGGAACCCGAAAGCGGGATCTGCTGCCATTCCAGCTGCGGAAGGCCCATATCCACCGCAACTTCCTCCCCCGCGAGATGGCCGACGAGAATGCCGGCCCGCGTCTCGATCCGCACAGGGTCGCGCCCGTCCTCGGCATGGACGAGGGCGGCGATGCAGCGCGTGGCATTGCCACAGGCCCCGACCTCGCCGCCATCGGGGTTGAAGATGCGCATCCGGATGTCGGCCTGCGGTGTATCCTCGAGCAGGATCAGCTGGTCGCAGCCGATGCCGAAACGGCGATCGGCGATCAGGGCAAGCTGGGGTTGCGTCAGGACAAGGGGCCGGTTCCGGGCATCGATCACGACAAAATCATTGCCGAGGCCCTGCATCTTCCGGAAGGGCAACCTGTCAGGGAGGGCGGTGGAACTGGTCATCGCGGAAACCTCTACCATATGTGCCGCGAGGATTCTGCCGGCCGGACCAAAGAAAGGCTTGTGTTGCCTTTGGCCTGCATGCAGATAGCGTTACAATGGGTCGTTGTGCCTCGGGCCGCGTGCCGCGGCACGCGTTCTCCTCGGAAGGTGGCTAGTATCGATGCGGCGCCATAGCGCGGTTCTGGATGGGCGATCAACGGCTTTTGTCGCTTTGGCGGCTCTGGCCGGATTTCCTGCCCTTGTTGCCGTTGCCCTTGGCCAGAGCCCCCCGAGTGACCGGGCCCAGCCCGACACACCACCTTCCCCGCCCCGGACCGTGGCCACTGCGATCCAGATCGCCAACCTCCCGCTCGGCGTTGTGACCTTTCCCAACGGCAAGGCCATGAACCTGACCGTGGCGCTCGGATCGGCCGCCTTCCGGCATCCGAAAGATCCACCGGGCCGCCTCTGGCTGATGACCGATCGGGGTCCGAGCATTCCCTGCCTAGAGGCCAAGCGGCTGATCGGCGTCGAGCCCGAACAGGCCTGCCCGGCCGATCGCACGGGCCGGATCTATCCGCTTGCCGGCTTCGTGCCCTCGATCTATGCCGTCGATGTCGGCCAGGATCAGGTGGCGAGGATCAATGTCTTCGTCCCGTTCAAGGGGAAATCGGGACGCCCGGTTTCCGGCCGCCCCCATGCTGCAGGCGGCAATGGCCGCAGCGAAGGCGTCTTCGCCACCGATGGCAAGCCGCTGCCGCCGGATCCCTCCGGCATCGACCCCGAGGCCTTCATCCGCCTGCAGGACGGCTCCTACTGGGTTGCCGAGGAATTTGGCCCCTCGCTGCTCGATGTCGCTCCCGACGGGACGATCCGGCGGCGCTTCGTCCCCTCGAATGCGGCGGCCGATTTCAAGGATGCCGATTACGAGATCGTGCCGAATCTGCCGCCGATCATGCGCCAGAAGGTCCAGAATCGCGGCTTCGAAGGTCTGGCCATCTCGCCGGACGAGAAATTCCTCTACGCGATGATGCAATCTCCCCTGGCGAACCCGGATGCGCAGATCCTCCAGACCTCGCGCAATGTACGGCTCTGGAAGATCGACCGCGAGACCGGCGCCATCGCGGGCCAGTTCTTCTACCAGCTGGACGAGCCCGTGGCCTTCCGGGCCGACCGCGAGGGACGCGAGCGCAGCCAGGCCGATGTGCATGTCAGCGAGATTGTCGCCCTTGGCCCGGACCGGCTTCTCATCCTTGAGCGGATCGACAGGACTTCGCGGCTCTTCATCGTGGCCCTCGACGAGGCGAACCGTGTACCGCCGGAATTCGATTCGATCGAGATGAGTCCCAGCCTCGAGGCCCTGACCGGCGAGGCCCTGAGCCTGCGCGGCCTCAAGCCCCTGCCCAAGATCCTCATCCTGGATACGGATTCGGTGCCCGGGCTGCCGGCCAAGATCGAGGGTGTTGCGGTTATGGCACCGGACGAACTGATTCTCGTCAACGACAACGATTTCGGCATCGATGGCGTGCGCACGCAGATGTTCCGCGTTACATTGCCTGCAGCCGTTTTGCGCTGACAGGACCGTCTGTTCCTGTCGTGCCGGATGATCGTCGTCACAAGGGGTCGGGGCCATGATCTTGCCTGCGGTTCGCGCCAATCGGTTTTTCTCCGTCCTTCTGGCAGCTGCCCTGGCAATGGCCGGCCCGCTTGCTATGGCCCAGAGCCCGGCGCCCGCGCCTGCGGCACCGCCGGCGGCACCCGCAACACCGCCGGTTCCCGCCACGCCGGAAGCCCCGAAGGCGCAGGCCGAATCCGGTGGCGGCGAGATGAAGGAAATTGTGCCGCAGCCGGTTCTCCGCTTCCGTGCCCAGAGCCCGTGGGACGAGGCGCATGCCTCGATCCGCAAGGCCATCGACCGGCTGGAGGCGGAAGCCAAGCGCCTCGGTCTGCCGCGTCAGGGCAATCCGATGGCGCATTTCGTCGACAGCGACGATCTCGGCTTCACCTTCGAAGCCATGGTGCCGCTCGCCAACGCGCCGGAAGCCGGCAAGACCTATGGCGAAGGCATCGATGCCACGCTTTCCCCCGGCGGCCGCTCGGTGATCTTCCCCTATGAAGGCGCGAATGACGAGATCGACAATGCCTATGAGGCGCTGACGGCCTGGCTCGACGACAAGGGCCTCGTCTCCACCGGGCGCTATCTCGAGGAATACGAGAACCTGCCGGAACGCGGCGACGACCCGGGCATGAAGGCGCGGATCATCATCTTCCTGAAATAGGGCGGCACCGGCTCATTGCCGGCTGGCGGCGGTCGCGATGCCGGCTCCGACCAGCAGCCCGCCGCCGATCCGGTTGAACAGGCGGATCGCCGAAGGCTTCCGGAAAACATCGCGCGCCCGTGCCGCCACCAGCGCATAGCCAAGGGCATTGGCGAAGGCGAGGATCAGGAAAGTCGTCTCGAAGATCACCACCTGCGGCAGGATTGGCAGCTTCGGATCCAGGAATTGCGGCAGGAAGGCCACGAAGAAGGTGATGCTCTTCGGGTTGAGCGCTGTGACCAGCCAGGCATGGGAAAGCATCTTCAGCCGCGAGCCCGGCCGCGTCTCCGCCCGGGCTTCCAGCGTTCCTCCTGCCCGGAACAGCTTGATGCCGAGCCAGACGAGATAGGCCGCGCCCGCCCATTTCAGGACGGTGAACACGCCGGCCGAGGTCATCAGCAAGGCGCCGATGCCCAGCATGGAAAGCGTCATCGCCGTGAAATCACCAAGCGCCACGCCAGCCGCCATGGGAAGTGCCACGCGCCAGCCCTGCCCCAGCGCATAGGACATGACGAGCAGGATGGTCGGCCCTGGAATGAGCAGGAGCACGATCGAGGCGCCGGAAAAGGCAAGCCAGGTTTCGAAGGTCATCGGCAATCCTCGGGCATGGAATCGACCGTTTCAGGCTAGACCCGGCGACCTTCCTTGACCAGTGGCGCCTTTGGCTGTATCGAGCAGCCTCCAATCTGGTGAGATCAGTCCTGATCCGCCGACCGGGCCTCGGGCCCGGAGGTCAACGTCCGGCAGCGCGAGGCGCCCCCGGGCGCGGAACTGTTTGGAGCAAGGTCATGCCCCGGAGCCTGCCAGACGGCCGGCACAGGGGCCGGTTCGAAACGGGTGAAACGCATGTTTGAAGGCCTTTCCGGTCGTCTCTCGGGCATTCTCGACAAGCTGACGCGCCGCGGCGCGCTCGGCGAGGCGGATGTGGCCGAGGCCATGCGCGAGGTGCGTCGGGCCCTGCTCGAGGCCGATGTCTCGCTCGATGTCGTCCGCGACTTCACCGAGAAGGTCCGCAGCCGCGCTGTCGGTGTGGATGTCGTCAAATCGGTCACGCCCGGGCAGATGGTCGTCAAGATCGTCCATGACCAGCTGGTCGAGATGCTGGGCTCCGATGCCCGCCCGATCGATCTGGTGGCCACGCCGCCGGTCGGCATCCTCATGGTCGGCCTGCAGGGTTCGGGCAAGACGACGACCACCGCCAAGATCGCCAAGCGCCTGACCGAGCGCGAGAAGAAGAAGGTCCTGCTCGCCTCGCTCGACACGCGCCGCCCGGCCGCGATGGAACAGCTGGCGGTGCTCGGCCGCGACAACGGCATCGATGTCCTGCCCATCGTGGCGGGCCAGAACGCGATCCAGATCGCCGAGCGCGCCGAGCAGGCCGCCCGCCTCGGCGGGTTCGACGTCGTGATCTACGATACGGCCGGCCGCGTCACCCTCGATGACGAGCTGATGGAGGAAGTGGTCCGCGTGCGCGACCGCATCCGCCCGCACGAGATCCTGCTCGTGGCCGATGCGCTGACCGGCCAGGACGCGGTCAACACCGCCCGCGCCTTTGATGGGCGCGTCGGCATAACCGGCATCGTGCTGACCCGCGTCGACGGCGATGGCCGCGGCGGTGCGGCCCTGTCGATGCGCGCCGTCACCGGCAAGCCGATCAAGCTGATCGGTGTCGGCGAGAAGATGGACGCGCTGGAGGATTTCCATCCCGGCCGGATCGCCAACCGCATCCTCGGCATGGGCGATATCGTCAGCCTCGTCGAGAAGGCGGCGGCGAATATCGACCAGGAAAAGGCGCTGGCCATGGCCGAGCGCATGCGCAAGGGGAAGTTCGACCTGAACGACCTGCGCGAGCAGCTCCGCCAGATGGAAAAGCTCGGCGGCATGGGCGGGCTGATGGGCATGCTGCCCGGCGTCGCCAAGATGAAGGACCAGATCGCTCAGGCCGGCATCGGCGACAAGATGGTGAGCCGCCAGGTCGCGATCATCAATTCGATGACGCCGTCCGAGCGCGCCAATCCCGATCTGCTCAAGCATTCGCGCAAGAAGCGCATCGCAGCCGGCTCCGGCACCAATGCCGAGGAGATCAACAAGCTGCTGAAGATGCACCGGACCATGGCCGACATGATGAAGTCCATGGGCTCGGGCAAGCGCGGGCCGATGGCCGGCCTTGCCAGCATGTTCGGCCTAGGCGGCGGCATGCCGGACCTGTCGAAGATGGCGCCTCCGGGTGCGAGCGGCGGTCTTTCGCCGGAAGCCCTCGCCGAGGCGCAGAAGAAACTCGAGCAGATTTCAGGTCCCGGCGGAAAGCCAGGCCTGCCCGGCCTCGCCAAACCGGGCCTTCCCGGCCTCGGAACCGGCGGCGGCCTGCCCGGCCTCGGCGGCTTCAACCCTTTCCGCAAGAAGTAAGTTTTCCCCTTCACCGAAACAGAGCAAATCCAGGAGTAACCTATGTCTCTGAAAATTCGTCTCGCCCGTGGCGGCGCCAAGAAGCGCCCGGTCTATCGCATCGTGGTGGCGGATGCCCGCGCCCCGCGCGACGGCCGCTTCCTCGAGAAGATCGGCACCTACAACCCGATGCTGGCCAAGGATTCGGCCGAGCGCGTGGTGATCGATCTCGAAAAGGCCAAGGCCTGGATCGCCAAGGGCGCCCAGCCGACCGATCGCGTGCTGCGCTTCCTCGACGCCGCCGGCCTCGTGAAGCGCGAAGCCCGCAACAACCCGCAGAAGGCCGAGCCGGGCAAGAAAATGGCCGAACGCGCCGCTGCCAAGGCCGAAGGCGCCGCCGAGTAATCGGACACCGTCGCAATCGAGAAACGGGCTCGCCCTGCGGCGGGCTTCCATGCCCGGGCCTTGCTCGGGCATTCTCTTATCGGCCGGGCACTGTGCCCGGCGGGTCAAGGACAGGCCATGAAGAAACCCCGCTCCCGTTCCGCGCCGAAACCACCCGCGCCGGAAAACCGCGTCGCGCTGGCGGTGATCGGCGCGCCGCATGGCGTGCGCGGGGAATGCCGGGTCAAGGCCTACACGGCCGATCCGATGGCCATTGCCGATTACGGCCCGCTCTTCTCCGAGGACGGGCGCGTCTTCGAGATCGAGCAGGGCCGTTTCCTCAAGGATGACATGCTGGTGGTGAAATTCGCCGGCGAGGATGACCGGGATCGCGTCAAGGCGTTGACCGGCCTGCTCCTCTATGTCGATCGCGCCAATCTGCCTCCGCCGGACGAAGAGGACGAGTTCTACCATGCCGACCTGATCGGCCTCCCGGTCTTCGACCAGGCGGGCGCCCTGATCGGCACGGTCCTCGCGATGCATGATTTCGGCGCCGGCGACCTGATGGAAATCCGCCCCGCTTCCGGCGGCGGCACGTGGCTGCAGCCCTTCACCCGCGTTGCGACGCCCGTCGTCGATGTGCCCGGCCGGCGGATCGTGATCGACCCGGCCTATCTGGCGAAGCCGGAACGCCGCCCGCCCGGCATGGGCGAGGAGGGCTGATGCAGGCCTTCCAGGCCACCATCCTCACGCTGATGCCGGATATGTTTCCCGGCACGTTGGGCCTTTCGCTCGCAGGGGATGCCCGGGAGCGTGGCCTCTGGTCGCTTGCCGTGAAGGATATCCGCGACCATGGCCTCGGGCGGCACCGGGCGGTGGATGATACGCCGGCCGGCGGCGGCCCGGGCATGGTCATCCGCGCCGATGTGCTCGCCGCAGCGCTGGATGCTGCCGTCCCCGCCGACGATTCCCGCCCGCGCTTCCTGCTCTCGCCCCGGGGGCGCGTCTTCGACCAGGCGCTCGCCCGGGAACTGGCCGGCGGGCCGGGCGCGGTTCTCGTCTGCGGACGCTTCGAAGGCGTCGACGAACGGGTGATTGCCGGGCGCGGCCTGCAGGAATTGTCGATCGGCGACTACATCCTCTCCGGCGGCGAGATTGCGGCGCAGGTCATCCTTGATGCCGTCATCCGCCTGCTTCCGGGCGTGATGGGCGGCGAAGGCTCCGATCTCGAGGAAAGCCACGAGCAGGGCCTGCTGGAATATCCGCATTATACCCGGCCGCGCAGTTGGGAGGGGCAGGACATCCCCGATATCCTGACTTCGGGCAACCATGCCGCCATCGCCCGCTGGCGGCAGGAACAGGCCGAGGCGCTGACCCGGGCCCGACGCCCGGATCTCTGGGCCAAATATCGCCGGTGACAGCGTTTTTTCGGCCTCAGGGGGTGACATCCCCCCCAGGATCGTGTAACGCCCGCACCTCAACTCATAACAGCGTCCCGAAACGCCCGCCAGGATAAGGCGAAACGGAAAAGGTCTGGTCCCATGGACATCATTGCTACGCTTGAAAAAGAAGAAGCCGAGCGCGTTCTCGGCGAAAAGAAGATCCCGGATTTCGCCCCGGGCGACACGGTCATCGTGAACGTGAAGGTCAAGGAAGGCGAACGCAGCCGCGTACAGGCCTATGAAGGCGTCTGCATCGCGCGGAATGGCGGCGGCCTCAACGAGAGCTTCACCGTCCGCAAGATCTCGTATGGCGAAGGCGTCGAGCGCGTGTTCCCGCTCTATTCGCCGAACATCGATTCGATCAAGCTTGTCCGCCGCGGGCGTGTCCGCCGGGCGAAGCTCTATTACCTGCGCGATCGCCGCGGCAAGTCGGCGCGTATCGCCGAGCGCACCGACCGGAAGGAAACGCCGGCCGGTTGACGATCAGAAGCGGCCTCCGGGCCGCTTTTTTCGTGTGCCCGGCCCCCCTCACATCGGCTTGATGGGCTGCCGCTCTCGACTCCCCGGCGGGATATGCGATGCTTCCGGCAAAATCCGGGAGAGCCAGCATGTCCGATCCGTCGAAGCCGATCGTTTCCGAGGATATCATCCGCCTTTATGATCGCTTCACCCATGGCGGAATGGACCGGCGCGCCTTTTTCGAGCGCCTGACCGGCCTCGCCGGCTCGGCGGCGGCAGCGGCGGCCCTGTTGCCCCTGCTCCAGAACGATTATGCCCGCGCCGACACGGTCCGGCCTGATGATCCCCGCCTCGTCTCCGAGGAAAAGCTGGCCATCCCCGGTTCCGATGCCGGCCTGACCGGCTATCTCGTCGGCCCGAAGGACCGCGCCCGGCGGCCGGCTCTCGTGATGATCCACGAAAATCGTGGCCTGAACCCGCATATCCGCGACATGACCCGGCGCGGCGCCCTGGCCGGCTATCTCACCCTGGGGATCGACGCGCTGTCTCCCGAAGGCGGAACGCCGGCTGACGAGGACAAGGCGCGCGAGATGATCGGCCAGCTCAATGGGGACGTGGCCGCCCGCCGCATCGCTGCTGCAATCCGCTTTCTCGCCGCCCACCCGCTCTCGACCGGCAAGGTCGGTGCCATGGGGTTCTGCTGGGGTGGCGGCATGGTCAATGCGGTTCTCGCCATCGAGCCGGCGCTGAATGCCGGCGTGAGCTATTATGGCCGGCAGATTCCGGCCGATCGGGTCGCGGGGATCCGGGGTGCGCTGCAATTGCACTATGCGGGCAAGGACGAGCGCATCAATGCCGGCATTCCCGCCTTCAGGGCTGCGCTGGAAGGCGCCGGCAAGACCTTCGAGGTCAACATGTATGAGGGCGTCGATCACGCCTTCAACAACGACACCAATGCCGCCCGCCATGATGCGGCCGCTGCGAAGCTGGCCTGGGAACGAAGCCTCGCCTTCCTTGCCCGCCATCTGGGGGCGCCGGCACCCACGGGCTGATTAGTTGCATATGCAACAAATTTCTTGCCAATCCGGCGGAAGCCCGGCATTCTCGGCCTGGCAGGCAGCTGAACGGCGGAAAACGCCATGGCCGGCGCACCTGCGGGGAAATGATCGCGGGAAGGCAGATCGATGAACATCCATGCGCAAGCGCGGGCCGGAGCCATGGTCCGGGACGAGGCCCGGAGCGGCCTCCGCTACATGACGGGTTTCGGCAATTCCTTCGAGACCGAAGCCCTGCCCGAGGCCCTTCCGGTCGGCCGGAATTCGCCGCAGAAATGCAATTACGGCCTTTATGCGGAGCAGCTTTCCGGCTCGCCCTTCACGGCACCGCGCGCGACCAACGAGCGATCCTGGCTCTATCGCATCCAGCCCGGCGTGAAACATCAGGGACGCTACCGCAAGGCCGGACTTGGCATGATCCGCAGCGCACCGAACCGAGAGGAATCGGTGCTCCCGATCGGCCAGATGCGCTGGCTTCCGATCGGCCTGCCGGCAGAAGGCCTGAATTTCCGGACCGGGCTGCACACGATCACCACCGCCGGCGACGCCGAAAGCCAAGCCGGCATGGCTGCCCATATCGCCCTGGTCACCCGGTCGATGGTCGACGAGTATTTCTTCAACGCCGATGGCGAGTTGATGGTGGTGGCGCAGGAAGGCCGGCTGCGCTTCTGCACCGAATTCGGCATCATCGAGATCGAACCCGGCGAGATCTGCGTGATCCCGCGCGGGGTGATCTTCCGCTGCGAACTGGTCGACGGTCCGGCCCGCGCCTATGTCTGCGAGAATTACGGCGGCGCCCTGACGCTGCCGGAACGCGGCCCGATCGGGGCGAATTGCCTCGCCAATGCCCGGGATTTCAAGACACCTGTCGCGGCCTATGAGGACAAGGTCGGCCCCGCCCAGCTTTACGTCAAATGGTGTGGCGAGATGTTCGTCACAGAACTCGGGCAGTCGCCGCTCGACGTGGTCGCCTGGCACGGCAACTATTATCCCTACAAATACGATCTCCGGCATTACTCGCCGGTCGGGGCCATCCAGTTCGATCATCCGGACCCGTCGATCTTCACCGTGCTGACTTCGCCCTCGGGCGAGGCGGGAACGGCGAATATCGACTTCGTCATCTTCCCCGAGCGCTGGATGGTGGCGGAGAACACCTTCCGGCCGCCCTGGTATCACCGGAACATCATGAGCGAGTTCATGGGCCTCATCTACGGCGTCTATGACGCCAAGCCGAAGGGTTTCGTACCGGGCGGGATGAGCCTTCACAACATGATGCTGCCGCACGGCCCGGATGCCCCCGCCTTCGACAAGGCATCGAACGAACCGATGGTGCCGGTGAAGCTTGCGGGCACGATGGCGTTCATGCTGGAAACGCGCCTGCCGCAAAGACTGACGGCCTATGCCTCGACACTCAAGGCCATCGATGCCGAGTATCTCGATTGCTGGGCCGGGCTCGAGCGCCATTTCGACCCCACGCGCAAGGAGCCGAACTGGTAACGGCACCGGCTTGCTCGGGAACATGAAAAAAGGTCGGGTCGCCCCGGCCTTTCTGCTGTGCTGATCGGGCGCCTTACTTGCTCAGGCGCAATTCGGCGATGATATCGCTGATCTTCGAGAAAGCGGCCAGGAACTGATCCGCATTCTGAGCATCGAAGAACTGGCCCTTCGTATTGGTGGCGCAATCCTTGAGCAGCGTCTTGATGGTGGGGTCGGACACGTCGAAGGCCACGCTGAAGATCTGGATCTCGCTGGTCTTGTCGGCCGCCACATTGGCACAGATCTGCTTGACCAGTTCGTTCGACTTGGCGGTATCGTTACCCCAATGCTGCGGATAGGTCGGCGACTTGGTGTTCATCCCGTCGGTCATCAGAACGAGGAACTTGCGGACCTGATCGGTCGGCGTGCTCGTCGCAGCGGAGAACGGCTCCTGCGGCGAGAGCGTCCGCCAGCCCCAGATCAGGCCGGCCGGGATATAGGTATTCCCGCTCGGGCTGAGATTCTTGATCATGTTCTTGACCTTGGGGAAGTCGGAGGTCAGCTCGACCAGCGTGTCGCTGCACCATGTATCCATCAGGCCGGGAATCCGGTTGGTGTAGCTGCCATCCTGCGTATCGAGCGGATGGTTCCGCGAACCGACGCAGCCATGCCATTTGTGCCAGGCGCCCTGCTGGATCTGGCATTTCTGTTCTTCCGGCCCGTAGATCTTGTCGCAGACCTCCTTGTAGTGGCCGGGCTTGGCGGAAGAGCCACCGCAGCTATAGGGAACCCCGTCATTATAGCAGGTCTTCGGCGGCGAGCCGGGCTTGGGCGGAACCCATTCCTGCTTGCAATTCGTCTTGCCGATGACGGGCTTGTCCTTCCAGCAGACTTCCTTCGAAGGATCCTGGTAATCCGCCGGAACGTTGATCCACGGCTTGTTGCGATTGGACAGGCCGACATTGACGTACTCGGCAAACGGAACGACCGAGAACTTGAGCTGGTCCGGCTTGGCGGAGAGCTTGCTGAGATTCTCGACCATGTCGCCGGCCGCTTTCTTCAGCGTGTTCATCTTCCAGCCGCTCATCGAACCGGTCGTGTCCAGCACGAGGGCAATCTCGGTCTTGGAAGAAATGGTGCTCAGGGCCTCGGCCAGCACATCCATGCTGACCTGGTCGAGCCCGAACATGCCGCCGAAGAAGGTCTTGACCGAGCCGCTCGCCTGCACACGATAGCCGTAATTCGCGCCGTCCTTGGTGACGTTCTGAGGCGTCATCGTCAGCCCGATGGCATCAGTCAGCTTGACCGTGTTCGCCGCGAAGACATCGCGGGCGACTTTCTCGCGGTCGCCGGCGGTGCCCATCGTGCGGGCAGCGGCAAGGGCAGCCGAATCGGCAGCGGCGAAGATAGCGGAACGCATCTGCACGGCCCGGGAATAATCGACGGCCATGCCGGTCACACCGATCATGGACACCGCTCCGAGAGCGAAAAGGCTGACGAAGTTACCGCCCCTATCGCGCCGGAACGCCCGAAACAGCTTCTTTAGAGCCGACATGCTGGACCTCTTACCCTCACCGAACCGCCACAGAGACGCCTACATTCGTCAGATGTAACACTCCCGGGCGAAAATTCGCTTAAATGTCAGGTAGATATTTATGGGTCGGGTGTAATCTCCGGTTAATCATGATCCGGACAGCGCCACGACATCACGACGGCCCGCCGATCGCGATTCCGGATTGTTTCCTGTCCCGCGCTGGGGCTATCCTCGCCAGATCGAGAGCGAGCATCACGCCAAAACCTTTCATGGGAGTGAAATGAACCAGTTGGATCTTCAGGATCGCGTGGCGATCATCACCGGCGGTGCGCGCGGCATCGGCTATGCGATTGCCGAGCGCATCCTTCGTTCCGGCGGGCTGGCCGTCCTCTGGGACATGGACGCCGCCGCACTGGCCGAGGCCGCCAACACCCTGGCGCCGCTGGGAACGGTCACGACCGACCTGGTGGAACTGACCGACGAGGCCTCGATCGCCGCGGCCACGGCCCAGGTCATGGCGCGCCACGGCCGGATCGACATCGCCGTCAACAATGCCGGCATCACGGGCGGCAATGCCCGGCTCTGGGAGCTCGAGCCCGCCATCTGGCGGCAGGTGATCGAGGTGAACCTCGTGGCGCCCTATCTCGTCTGCCGCGCGATCGTCCCGGAAATGCTCAAGGGCGGCTACGGCCGGATCGTCAACATCGCCTCGATCGCCGGCAAGGAAGGCAATCCGAATGCCTCGCATTACTCGGCCTCCAAGGCCGGCCTGATCGCGCTCACGAAATCGCTCGGGAAGGAACTCGCCACCGCCAACATCCTGGTGAACTGCATCACCCCGGCCGCAGCGAAGACGGCGATCTTCGACCAGATGAAGCCCGAATTCATCCAGTTCATGCTCTCGAAGATCCCCATGGGCCGCTTCGTCCAGGTCGACGAGATCGCCGCCATGGCCTGCTGGCTCGCCTCCGAGGATTGCGCCTTCTCGACCGGCGCGGTCTTCGACATTTCCGGCGGTCGCGGGACCTATTGAGGTGGCCATGCAGCCGGTTGCCGTCGTCACGGGGGGCACGCGCGGAATCGGCGAGGGCATCGCGCGCGCGTTGGTGACGGCCGGCTTTTCCGTCGTGGCGACCGGCCTGACCGACGCCGAATGCGCCGCCTTCGAACCCGATCCGGCGATCCGGACCGCGTTGATGGATGTCACGCAGGACGCCTCGGTCGCGGCGCTTTTCGATGGCCTCGACCGGCTCGACCTGCTGGTCAATTGCGCCGGCACGATCCAGCGCGGCGGGAAGGAATTCGAGATCGAGGCCTTCCGGCTCACGCTCGAGGTCAATCTTGTCGGAACGATGCGATGCTGCCTCGCCGCGAAGCCGCTGCTCGGCCGGCAGGGTGGCTCGATCATCAATACCGCCTCGATGCTGACCTTCCAGGGCTCGCCCTTCGTTCCGGGCTATTCCGCCTCGAAAGGCGGCGTCGGGCAGTTGACCAAGAGCCTCGCCGCCGCCTGGGCACAGGAGGGAATCCGCGTCAATGCCGTCGCCCCGGGCTGGATCGAAACGGATCTGACGCGCCCGCTCGTCGAGGATCCGGTCCGCTCCGCGCCGATCCTTGACCGGACACCCATGAAGCGCTGGGGCCAGCCCGCGGATGTGGCCGGCGCGGTCGTCTTTCTCGCTTCCGATGCCGCCCGCTTCATTACCGGCACCATCCTTCCGGTGGATGGCGGCTATCTCAGCCTCTGAACCTGAAGGAACCTGCCATGACAGCCCCCGTTCCCCTCGATTCCGAAAAGTGGCAGCCCTACCGCCATCCCATGCCGAAGGAGAGCCCGCCGGAACTTGTGGTGCCCGATGTCATTCCGCAGGACGAACGGATCTGGGTGCCGGTGGACGACAATGTCTGGTTCCGCCCGCTCTGCATGTCAGCCAGCCGTGGCTACTGGATGAACCTGCTGCGCGTGCGGCGGGCCGGCGTCCTCTCCCGCCATCGGCATCCGCAGCCGGTGCATGGCTACGTTCTCAAGGGGCAATGGCGCTATCTCGAGCACGATTGGGTGGCGACAGAGGGCTCTTATGTCTACGAGGCGCCGGGCGAGACCCACACCCTCGTTGTCGATCCGCATGTCGAGGAAATGATCACGATGTTCCAGGTCAATGGCGCGATGATCTATTGCGATCCGGATGGCAAATGCACCGGCTATGACGATGTGTTCACGCGGATCGACAAATGCCGCAAGCATTATACGGCCAACGGGCTGGGCGAGGGCTATGTCGACCAGTTCATCCGGTAGGGCCGGCGGCAGGATCATCAGGAACGGGAAGGCTGAAGCAGCATGAAGGCGCGGGCGAAACTCATCGAAGGCATGGCCTTCCTCGGCGAGGCCGGATCCGGCCATGGCGTCATCATGGACGGCGCGCCGGAATATGGCGGCCGCAATCTCGGCTTCCGGCCGATGGAATTGTTGCTCGTCGGCATGGCCGGCTGCACGGCCTTCGACGTGGTCAATATCCTCCGCAAGGGTCGGGAAGATGTGGCGGATTGCGTGGTCGAGGTCAGCGCGGGCCGCGCCGACGAGGACCCGAAAGTCTTCACCACCCTGCATCTCGTCTACCGGGTGAAGGGCCGGAACCTCTCGCCCGCGAAGGTGGAGCGGGCCATCTCGCTCTCGAAGGAGAAATACTGCTCCGCCTCGATCATGCTGGGCAAGACGGCCAAGATCACCCACGAATTCCACGTCGAGGCCACTGAATGAGCACGCTTTCGGGCCTCGTCGCCGCGGAGGCAATCGAAGCCCTGGCCGGCCGGCCCGATACCGTCCTGCTGGACATCCGGCTCCCCGCCGATGGCGGCCGTGCCTCCTTCGAGGAGGCCCATATCCCCGGTGCGGTCTTCACCGACTACGCCGCCGATGGCTGGCGCCAGCGGGTCGGGCAGGTGCCGGGCCTCCTGCCGGAGGCGGATCACCTTGCCCGGCTGCTGGCTGGCCTCGGGATCACCCCGGAAAGCCGCGTGATCCTGATCCCGCTCGGGACCAGCGCCAATGATTTCGCTGCCGCTGCGCGGGTCTGCTGGACCCTGCGGCTGGCTGGCCATGCAGAGGTCGCCCTTCTCGACGGCGGCACCCGGGGCTGGATCGCTGCCGGACGCCCGGTCGAGAACGGGCCTGCCGCCGCGATTGCAGCCGGCCCGCCCTATCCGGTCCGCTGGCAGCCGGGCCTGCGCGCCCTGGCAGAGGATGTGATGCAGGCGCTCGGACAGGGCGAACCGCTGGTCGATGCCCGGAATGCTTCCTATTTCGCCGGCCGTGAAAAAGCCCCGGAAGCCCGCATGCCCGGCCATGTGCCCGGCGCCCGCTCTCGGGACTATACGAGTCTGTTCGATCCCGGGACCGGTAGGCTCCTGCCACGGGCGGCTCTGGAAGCGGCCTTTTCGGAAATCCGCGGCCAGCCGGTCATCCATTATTGCAATACCGGGCATACCGCCGCGCTGAACTGGTTTGTCCTGAGCGAGATCCTCGGCGAACCGGCGCGGCTCTACGATGGTTCGATGACCGAATGGACGCAGGACCCTGCCCGCCCTGTGGCGACGGCGTGAATCAGCCCCGTCCGGCCTGAGGCAACAGCTTCAGGCGAGGCGGAGCGCCTCGGCAAGGTCAGCCTTGAGATCATCCGGGTGTTCCAGCCCCACCGACAGCCGCACGAGCCCGTCGCCCACGCCCATGGCAGCGCGGATATCGGGCGTGAAGCGCTGATGCGTGGTCGTCGCCGGGTGCACGGCCAGGCTCTTGGCATCGCCGAGATTGTTGGAGATCCGGAAGATCCGGAGCGTATTGAGGAACCGGAAGGCGGCGGCCTTGCCGCCCTCGATTTCCAGCGCGATCAGGGTCGAGGGACCGCCCATCTGCCGGGCAATGATCTCGGCCTGCGGATGGTCCTTTCGCCCGGGGAAGATCAGCCGCGTCACCTTCTTCTGTTCGGCCAGCCAGTCGGCCAGCAGGCTGGCGCTGCGCGTCTGGCGGTCGACGCGCAGGGAAAGGGTTTCCAGGCCCTTGAGCAGCACCCAGGCATTGAAGGGCGACATGGCCGGGCCGGTCTGGCGCAGCAGGGTATGGATATGCGTGTTGATGAAGTCCTCGGAGGCGAGGATCACACCCCCCAGGCAGCGTCCCTGCCCGTCAATATGCTTGGTCGCCGAATAGGTGACGCAATCGGCGCCCAGGGCCAGCGGCTTCTGCCAGACGGGTGTGGCAAAGACATTGTCGACCACCAGTTTCGCACCGGCAGATTTCGCGATCCCCGCCACCGCCTCGATATCGATCACCTCCAGCGTCGGATTGGCGGGGCTTTCGAGGAAGAACACCTTCGTGTTGGGCCGGATGGCCGCGCGCCACGCCGCGAGATCCGTGCCGTCGATCAGCGTGGATTCGATGCCATAACGCGGCAGGTGTTCTTCCACCACATAACGGCAGGAGCCGAACAGCGCCCGTGCGGCAACGATATGGTCGCCCGCCCGCAGAAGGCCCATCAGGGCTGCCGTCACGGCCGCCATCCCGGTGGCGGTGGCACGGGCCGCTTCCGCACCTTCAAGAAGGGCCATGCGCTTTTCGAACATGGCCACGGTCGGGTTCGAGAACCGGGCGTAGATGTAGCCGGGATCCTCGCCGAGGAAGCGCTTCTCGCATTGCTCGGCGCTCTCGTAGACATGGCCCTGCGTCAGGAACAGGGCCTCGGATGTCTCGGCGAACTGGGAACGCAGCGTTCCCCCATGGACGAGTTCGGTTTCGAAATGGCGCTTCGGGATCGGGTACGCATCGGCCATGGCGGGTCTCCGGGACGGCAGGAATTCGACCCATAACCCAGGCCAAATCGTTCGTAAAGACGAACGAATGTCCTGTTTGTCGGATTATTGCGGGCAAGCCTGTCGGAGCCAGTTGCCCGGAACCCCCAAACAGCCGTATCAAGCCTGAAAGGGGAGATCGATCGATGACAATCCTGCTCGCCGCCGAGGGATGGGATCCCGCGCCCTGGATCCGCGCCTTCGAGGCCCACAGCCACGGGCAGCGCCGGGTTGTCTCCGTCGGACAGGATTTCGACCCCACTTCCATCCATTATGCCGCTGTCTGGAAGCCTCGGCCGGGCCTGCTGGCCAGTCTTCCGAATCTCCGGGCCATCTTCAATCTCGGCGCCGGGGTCGATGCCCTGCTGGCGGACCGGACCCTGCCGGACCTGCCGATCATCCGCATCGTCAATCCGGACCTGACCGTCCGGATGACCGAGTGGATCGTCCTGCAGGCCCTGTTCCATCTTCGCCAGATGCCGGCCTACCAGGCACAGCAGGCCCGCCGTGAGTGGCGGCAGCTGGCCCAGCCCGCCGCGCGCGAGGTGCGGGTTGGCCTCATGGGTTATGGCGTCCTCGGGCGCGATTCCGCCGAGCTGATGCAGCGCCTCGGCTTCGACGTTGCCGTCTGGGCCCGCCGGCCCCAGCCGGAGGCAGATTGCCCGGTATTTGCGGGGCACGATGCTCTTCCCGCCTTCCTCGCCCGGACAGACATGCTCGTCGTGCTCCTGCCCCTGACACCGGACACGAGGGGAATCCTGAACCGGACCCTGTTCGACGGCCTGGCCCGGGATGGCGTTCTGGGCGGACCTGTCCTGATCAATGCCGGCCGCGGCGGGCTGCAGGTCGAGGTCGATATCCTGGCGGCGCTTGATGCAGGCGTGCTGGCCGGCGCCAGCCTCGATGTCTTCGAAACCGAACCCCTGCCCGCCACCAGCCCGCTCTGGACGCATCCGAAAATCGTCATCACGCCGCATGTCGCGGCCGATTCGACGCCGGAAGGGCTGACAGGCGGGATTCTCGCCGATATCGCCCGGTTCGAGCGGGGCGAGGCGCTGCCAAACGCGGTGGACAAGCAGGCCGGCTACTGAGGCGGGTCAGAGCGTCCGCAAAAGACCGGTCTTCACGTCGAACATCGCGCCATGGATGTTCAGCTTGCCGCGCCCATGCAGGATGTTCACGCAGGGGAAGGTCAGCAGGTTCTCGATCGAGTTGCGGATCGAGGCCACCGCCAGCCTTTCTGCATAGTCATGGTCGCTTTCCTCCACCTGGGCGGGAAGGGATTCCGCAGCCGGCGAGATCAGGGTCATCCATTTGCCGATGAAATCGCCCGGCGAGAGCGCATCCTCGCTGTCCGGGTTGCGGGTGCGCCGGACATAGGCATGCACGCCGCCGCACCGGCCATGGCCCATCACGACGATATGCTTCACCCGGAGCGCCTGCACCGCGAATTCCAGCGCGGCCGAGGTCCCGTGCAGCTCGCCATCCGGCGAATAGGGCGGCACGAGATTGGCCACGTTGCGCACAACAAAGACCTCGCCCGGCCGGGAATCGAAGATCACCTCCGGGGAAACCCGGCTGTCGCAACAGGCGATGATCATGATTTCCGGCTTCTGGCCGTTTTCCGCCATGTCGAACAGGCGTTCGCGTTCCAGCGGCAGCCGCCCGCTCTTGAAGGCAGCATACCCGTCCAGCAGGCGCTGCGGAAACGGCGTGGTCGGAAGGAGCGCGTTCATGGCGCCGTTATGGCGGGTTCCCGCGTTTCCGCAAGCGGAATTTGCTGCAATGCAGCTAGGGAATATCCGCCGAATCCCCCGCATTTCTCACGCGCGGACGCGCCGCCTAGAAGCGCTCGCCCCGTACGACGGCCACATCGCCGACCGTGACGATCCCGATCTGCCGCGACAGCAGCCGCATGACATGGTCAAGGACGGCCTCCACCCGGCCGGCATCGGTGATGCAGATCAGCATGACCATCTGCCCGGCCCCGCCGACCAGCCCGTCGCGGGACCAAGTCCCGGTGCTGCCCCGTCCCCCGAGCACGGGCAGGATGGAATAGCCGGTCACGCCCGCCGACTCGAGCGCCGCGGTCAGCCGGTGGATGGCCGGCGCCTCGACGATGATCTCGATCCGCTTCTTGGGATGCATGTCCATCAATTGCCTCCGGAAACACGTGCGGCGAGGAAGAGATACAGGGGCAGGCCGATCGTCAGGTTGAACGGGAACGTGACCGCCAGTGACAGGGTAAGATAGATCGCCGGCCGCGCCTCGGGGAGGGCGAGGCGCATGGCTGCCGGCACGGCAATGTAGGAAGCGGAGGCGGAAAGCGTGATCAGCAAGGCGGCCCCGCCGGGCGAAAGCGGCAGGACGAGGCAGAAGGCGGCGGCAAGCACCGCCGAAATCAGCGGCATATAGAGACCGAAGGCGATGACCGGCAGCGAGAGCAGCCGCCCGCCCTCGCGCAGGCCGCGCCCGGCGACCAGCCCCATATCAAGCAGGAAGAGGCAGAGAATGCCCCGGAAGGGTGCACCGATGAAGGGATCGATCATCTGGAGCCCTTTCGGCCCGGTAATCGCCCCGATGATGAAGGACCCGATCAGCATGACGATCGATCCGTTGAGGCCGATCTCGCGCAGCAGGGCGCCGACGGGTTCGCCCCGCCTGTCGGGCGCGGCTCGCCGCGCCAGCAGCAGGGCCACCATGATGGCCGGGGTTTCCATGATCGCTGCGACCGCAACCAGATAGCCCTCGAAGGGCCAGCCGGCGAGACGCACGGCTTCGGTCCCGGCCACGAAGGTGACGATCGAGATCGAGCCGTAATGGGCCGCCACGGCGGCAGCATCGACGGCAGAGAGGCGCGTCGTGAGGCGAAGCAGGCCATAGCCGATCAGCGGGATGACGGCCGAGAGCAGCGCGCCCGCCCCGATCGCGCCGAGCATGCGGGCATCGATGCCGGTCTTGTTGATCTCGACCCCGCCCTTGAAGCCGATGGCGAGCATCAGATAGAGCGCCAGCGCCTTGGCGATGGCCTCGGGAACCGACAGGTCGCTCCGGGCCAGCGCTGCGGCAAAGCCCAGGACGAAGAACAGCACCATCGGCGAGGTGAGATTGGCAATGGCAAGATCAATTCCGGACATCCCGCACCCTTTGCCGGAGGAGGTTTCCGCAGTCAATCACGCGAAGATCGCCATGGGCAGGCCGAACCGGTCGCGGTCGAACGGATCGGGATGCGCCTCGGCCATGCCGCCCGCCACGCGCCGCGCCGTCAGCAGGCAGGCCATGGCATCGAGCAGGTCGTCCTTCCCAGCGCCCTTCGGCGGCGCGGCCTGAAGGCTCGCGGCGGGAATTCCGGCCGCGGCAAGCAAAGCCCGCCTTTCGCCTTTGCCCTCCTCGGTCTTCTTCGGATGCTCGAGCGGCCGGCCCTTCAGGCGGCGGAACACCAGTTCGGGATGGGTTTCGACCACGGGATAGCCCGGCCGCCCTTCGGTCCGGATCCAGCCATCGAGTTCGCGGATCTTGGCGAAAAGGTTGAAGGCCTGTTTCGCGACCTTCCGCGGCGGATCGGAAGAAGCCAGCGCCGCGTCACAGGCCTGCCGGTAATCCTCCGCCTCCACCGCCGCGCGGGCGGGGATGGAGAAGACGCTGGATTGCCGGGCCCCCAGAAGCGGCCGGACGGCCCTCTCCGCCCTGCGCCCCGAACCCTCGATCCGGTCCGGCAGGCCGATCGGCATGTCGATGGCCAGGGCCGCCAGCGGCCTTTCCGGATCGTCCAGCAGCGCCAGCCTTGGCACGACGAGGACGCGCAAGGCCATCGGCCCCGAGAGCGGCGCCATCGCCACCATCCAGCCGGCCGGGCAGCCATCGATGCCGGCGATCCATTCGCTTCCGGTTGGCAAGCCCGCCCTCCCGCGTTAAGCCCAAGGTTCCGCACCGATATTGGCAGGCGCCCCATGATCGAAAACCCCCAGCCCCGGAAGTTTCGCTCGGTTCTCTATGTTCCCGCCATCAACGAGCGCGCCATCGCCAAGGCCGCGACGCTGCCGGCCGATGCCATCATCCTCGACCTCGAGGATGCCGTGGCGCCGGATTCGAAACCGGAAGCCCGGCGCCGGGCCCGGGCAGCGCTGGAAAGCCGCATCCTCGCGCCCAGGACCGTCATCGTGCGGGTCAATGGCCTGCCGGAAGGCGATGCGACCCATGAATGGCTCGCCGATGATCTCGCCGAAATCGCCGGGGCCGGCGCCGATGCGGTGCTCTTTCCCAAGATCCGGACCGCCGCCGATGTCGCCCGTGCCGAAGGGGTGCTCGATCACCATTTCGCCCCGGCCGCGCTCCGGCTCTGGCTGATGATCGAAACCCCGCAAGCCATCCTCAACCTGAAGGACATTGTCACCCCGCAGGACGAGAGCCACGGCCGGCTGGAAGCCCTCGTCATGGGCACGAACGACCTTGCGAAGGAGATGCGGCTGCCGCCTTCGCCCTCGCGTCTGCCGCTGCTCCATGCCTTGTCGGCCACGGTGATGGCGGCCCGCGCACGGGACCTGTTCGTTCTCGATGGCGTTTTCGGCCGGATCGAGGATGCAACCAGCTTCGAGAGCGAATGCCATCAGGGGCGGGCCCTCGGCTTCGACGGCAAGACGCTGGTCCACCCTGCCCAGATCGAGATCGCCAACCGCGCCTTCTCGCCCTCCGAGGCGGAACGCATGGAGGCGGAAGCCATTGTCCGGGCTTTCGAGAACCCGGACAATGCCGGCCGGGCTGTGCTTGTCGTCAACGGGCGCATGGTGGAGGACCTGCATTACCGCATGGCGAAGCAGGTCCTGGCGCTGGCCCAGTAGAACTGCGAGCAGCGACGGAGTGGCCAATCCGGGCGCCCCACCCTAAAGTGGCGCCATGACGCGGATATCCCGCCTGCGCCGATACGCGATCCGGCTCTTGATCGGGCTTGCAGCGCTGCTCGCGCTTAGCCTTGCCCTTGGCCGCTTCCTGCCTGTTCCCTCGACGCTGATGCTGGGCCGATGGCTCGGCCAGGCCTCGGTGACGCGGCAATGGGTGCCGCTGGACGCTGTCGCACCGGCCATGATGCGCGCGGTCATCGCTTCGGAGGACCAGCGGTTCTGCCTGCATCGCGGCGTGGATTTCGGCGCCCTTGCCGAGGTTCTCGATGATCCGGATGGCCCTTCGCGCGGAGCCTCGACGGTCACGATGCAGGTCGTGAAGAACGTCTATCTCTGGCCGGGCCGCTCCTACATCCGGAAAGGGCTCGAGATCCCGCTGGCGCTGCTGGTCGATCTCGCCTGGGGCAAGGCCCGGGTGATGGAGGTCTATCTGAACATCGCCGAATGGGGTGAGGGCATTTTCGGCGTGGAGGCCGCTGCGCGCCACTACTTTGGCAAATCCGCATCCCGACTTGGCGCGACCGAGGCCGCGCGGCTGGTGGCCATGTTGCCCGATCCGCGCCGCCGCGACCCGCGGCGGGATTCCGCATCGGCACGGCGTGTGTCGAGCCGAAGCCTGATGATCGGGGATCTCGCCAGCTGCGTCCTGCCGCGAGGCTGAACCAGCAGGGCGATCGCGGAATTCAGGCGAGGCGCGCGCGTTCGATGGCCTCGACGATCAGGCGACGGGCCTCCGCCGCATCGCCCCAGCCCAGCAGCTTGACCCATTTGCCCGGTTCGAGATCCTTGTAATGCAGGAAGAAATGCTCGATCTGCTTCCAGGAGATTTCCGGCAGGTCGGAATAGTTTTCCACCTTGGCATAGCGCTGCGTCAGCTTGGGCGAAGGCACGGCAATGATCTTTTCGTCGCCACCGCCATCATCCTCCATGCGCAGCACGCCGATCGGCTTCACATTGATGACAGCGCCGGGGATGATCGGCCGGGTATTGGCGATGAGCACGTCGATCGGATCGCCATCCTCGGAAAGGGTATGCGGTACGAAGCCGTAATTGCCGGGATAGCGCATCGGCGTGTAGAGGAAACGGTCGACGACAAGCGTGCCAGCCTCCTTGTCCATCTCGTACTTGATCGGCTCCCCGCCGATGGGAACTTCGACGACCACATTGACGTCGTGGGGCGGGTTCTTGCCGATGGCGATGGCATCAAGGCGCATGAGGGCAACTCCTGTTGATCACCGACGCTCTAATCGGAATGTTTGCGTCGCACAATATCACCAGAAGACCAAGAGGCGCGGTTTGACACCTGCGGAGGGGATGCTAAGCCCGCCGGCATGCCCAAGCCGGTACACTCCGACGAGTATTACGAATGGCGCCGCCTGAAGCGGGAGGCGCGCTGGAACCGGCCGATCGGATCGGCGCGAGAGCGCATCCGCGCCTGGCTCGACCTGCTGTTCGTCGATCACGGCATCCTCCGGATTGTCCATCTGAACCAGCATCGCGTCGGGCGCAATCTGCTGCGCTCGGCGCAGCCCTCGCCGCGCGACATCGCCAGAATGGCTCGCAAGGGCCTGAAAACCATCGTGAACCTCCGAGGCGGCCGTTCGCATGGCGCCTGGCAGCTCGAACGCGACGCGGCCGAGCGATACGGGATCATGATCGTTGATTTCGTCCTGCGGTCGCGCGAGGCGCCCGACCGCGAGATGCTGCTCGGCCTGCCGGCCTTCTTCGCCGGGCTCGATTATCCTGTTCTCGCCCATTGCAAGTCGGGTGCGGATCGCGCCGGTCTCTTCGCGGCGCTCTACCTTCTGGTGGTCGAAGGGGCGCAGGTCGCCGAGGCCCGCCGCGAGCTGTCGCTGCTCAAGGGCCATTTCCGCTATGCCAAGACGGGCATCCTCGATGCCTTTCTCGAGGATTACGCCGAGAATGGCGAAAAGCGTGGCAAGGCCTTCATGGACTGGGTGCGCGAGGATTACGATCCCGCGCTTCTGCAGAAGAGCTTTCGGCCCAAGCGGCTTCAGAGCCTTGTGGCTGACACCCTGCTGCGTCGGGAATGAAGAGATCAGGAAGACTTGTGTTTCCTGGGGCCGGGAAACTGGAGCGGGTAAAGGGATTCGAACCCTTGACCCCAACCTTGGCAAGGTTGTGCTCTACCCCTGAGCTACACCCGCATCCGTATCCGGTTGAATTCGCCGGAGGACGGCTCTATGCCCCAACTTGTTCGGCCTGACAAGCACGAATTTTCGGTTCGGTGACGAAAGAGTTGCGCCCATGTCGGTTTCCCCTGCCCCTTCCGCGACGAATGCCGCCCTCGCCTTCATGGCGGAACTCGGCATCCGCGCGACCACAATCGAGCATCCCCCGCTCCACACGGTCGAGGAATCGCGCGCCCTCCGCGGCGAGATTTCCGGGGCGCATACCAAGAACCTGTTCCTCAAGGACAAGGGCAGCAACCTTTTCCTTGTCACTGCCGAGGAATCCTCGCCTCTGGACCTCAAGCAGATCGACAAGGTGATCGGCGCGAAGGGCCGGGTTTCCTTTGCGAGCGCCGAACAATTGCTCGAGGCGCTCGGCATCCTGCCGGGCTCTGTCAGCCCGCTGGCGCTGGTCAATGACAGGGCCGGGCGCGTCCGCTTCATCCTCGAGGAAAAGCTGGCGGAGGCCGCCATCATCAATGTCCACCCGCTGGTCAACACGATGACGACCTCGCTGGCGACCCCGGATCTCCGCCGCTATATCGAGGCAACGGGCCACGCGATCACCGCGCTGCCGCTTCCCTACCGGGAAATCGCGGAACCGCCGGCCTGACCACGCAAGGCAGTTGCGTGGACCCGGACAAGGCCCCATGTAAGCAGGAACGAGACGGACAGCAGAAGGAACCGGGCTGATGAGCGATGCAGCCGATCTGATCAAGGATACGACGACGGCCACCTTCCGGCAGGATGTCCTGCAGGAATCGGTCAAGCAGCCTGTCCTTGTCGATTTCTGGGCGCCCTGGTGCGGGCCGTGCAAGCAGCTGGGTCCCGCCATCGAGAAGGTCGTCAAGGCGGCCAAGGGCAAGGTGAAGCTGGTCAAGATGAATATCGACCAGTATCCCGAGATTGCCGGCCAGCTGGGCGTGCAATCCATCCCGGCCGTCTTCGCCTTCACGCGCGGCCAGCCGGTGGACGGGTTCGTCGGCAATCTCCCCGAAAGCCAGATCCGCGGCTTCATCGAGCGGCTGGTCGGCCCGTTGGGCGCTGATATCGCCACCCTGGTCGCAGAAGGCAATGCCCTGCTGGAAGACGGCGATGCCGCCGGGGCCGCCGAGTGTTTCGCGCGGATCCTGGCCGAGGAATCCGAGAATGCCGATGCCCTTGGCGGGCTGGCGCGGGCACAGGTCCTTGCCGGCAATCTCGATCAGGCCGACCGGATCCTGGCAGCCGTGCCCGAGGCAAAGGCGGCCCATGCCGCCATAGCGGGAGCACGCGCCGCCCTGGATCTCGCACGGCAGGTCGAGTCGCTCGGCGATATCGCCAATCTGCTGCGGCAGGTCGAGACCAATCCGGCCGATCATCAGGCCCGGTTCGATCTCGCCCTGGCGCTGAACGCCAAGAACCGCCGTCTCGAGGCGGCGGAGCATCTCATCGCCATCCTGCGCAAGGACCGGAACTGGAACGAGGAAGCCGCGCGCAAGCAGCTGATCCAGTTCTTCGAGGCCTGGGGACCGATGGACGAGGCAACCCTTTCCGGCCGCCGGATGCTCTCGGCCACCCTGTTCTCCTGAGAAAGGTCTGCAATGGCCAGCAATGTCGCCTATCTGCATGCAGGAGAATTGCCGGAGACACTTCCGGTCTTTCCCCTTCCGGGCGCCTTGCTGCTGCCGCGCGGGCAGATGCCGCTCAACATCTTCGAACCGCGCTATCTCGCCATGATCGATGCCGCCCTTCGTGGCGACCGGCTGATCGGCATGATCCAGCCCGACGCCTCGGCGGCGGGAACCATCGGTCTCCTGCCGCTCTACCAGGTCGGCTGTGCCGGCCGGATCACCCAGTTCGCCGAGACCGGTGACGGGCGCTACCTGATCCAGCTCACGGGCATATGCCGGTTCCGGCTGGTCGAGGAAATCCCGTCCGAAACCCTGTTCCGGCAGGCCCGCGTCGATTTCCACGCCTTCGGGACGGATCTCGAGGTGCGCCGGGGCGAGGAGCGGGTCAAGCGCCAGGCCCTGATCGACGCGTTGCGGTCGTTTTCGGAAGCCAACCGGCTGGAGATCGACTGGGACAACATCCATGCCGCGCCGAACGAGGCACTGGTGAATGCCCTGTCGATGATGGCCCCTTTCGGCGTTGCCGAAAAACAGGCGCTGCTGGAGGCGCCCGACCTCGAATCCCGCGCCGACATGCTGGTGGCGCTGACCGAGATGGATCTCGCCCGCGATGGCGGCGACGGCGGAACCCGAATGCAATAGGTGCCCGATGGCTGACGATCACGAGAAACAGGCCTCCCTGCCCATGACCAACACCAATCTGACGCCCGGCAGTTCCGAACGGGGCATCGACCCCAAGCTGCTCGAATTGCTGGTTTGCCCGGTCACCAAATCGACGCTCGACTATGACGCGGTGCATCAGGAGCTGATCAGCCGGCCGGCCCGGCTGGCCTATCCGATCCGTGACGGCATTCCGATCATGTTGCCGGAAGAGGCGCGGCGCCTCGACGATTGAGGCCGCCTCTCAGAGCGCTTCGCCCCGCATCAACCGGGGCGCACCCTGCGCGGTTCCTGCCGCACTCTCGACGAACCGCGTCTTCAGGCCCGGCCAGCGCTCGACCAGCCCGACACCGACATCGCGGACCAGGCGGAGCAATCCGGATTCGCGCGAGAACAGGCGGTTGAGGCTCTCCGTGGCCATGGCCATGGCCACGGCCGGCGGGCGGCGGGCGACCTGGTAGGTTTCGAGCATGTCCGGCGCTCCGGGATCGAGGCCCAGGCGAAGGCGATCGACGATCAGCTCGGCCAGCATCGCGACATCCGCCAGCCCGAGATTGAGACCCTGCCCGGCCAGCGGGTGGACGACATGCGCCGCATCGGCGGCCAGAACCACGCGGCCCGCATGGAACCGCCGGGCCAGGCGCATCTGGAGCGGATGGGAGGTCACCGCCTCGAGCGCGGTGATCTCGCCCCGGCGCCCTGCAGCACGCTGGCGGATCCCCTCGAGGATTGCCCGTTCCCCGCCGCGCAGGATGCGCTCGGCCTCGGTGGCCCGCTCGGACCAGACGATCGAGGAGCGGCCTTCATCCAGCGGAAGCATCGCGAAAGGACCTGCCGGGAGGAAATGCTGCAGGCCTTCACCCTCGTGGTCGAGCGAATGGCGGATGGTGGCGACAATCGCGGTCTGGTCATAGGGCCAGCCATGGACAGGAATGCCGGCCAGCATGCGCAGGCGCGACCGGGCGCCATCCGCCGCCACGACCAGCACGGCATCCCGCTGGCTTTCCATGCCATCCGCATGGCGAAGCGTAAGCCGGACGCGATCCGTCTTCTGTTCGAGCCCGCGCAGGGCCACGGGCACCGGCTTCAGCCCGGCCGTGGCGCAAGCTTCCGCCAGGCAGGCGGCCAGCCGGTCGAGCGGCACAAGATGGGCGAGCGGCGCCTCGGCATCACTCGGCGCAAAGCCCAGCAAATCGGGCCGGATGAGTTCCTCCAGGGCCGAATCGGTGATCCGGATCGAATGCATCGGGAAGGCAGCCCCGGCCAAAGCCGGCCAGATGCCGAGCTGCTCCAGCAAGGTGCGGGAGCCGGCATGCAACGCGATGTAGCGCGCTTCCGGCGTTCCGCGGCGGGACTGGTCCGGGCCCGCCTCGACGAGCCAGGCGAGGCGCGAGGCCGGAATACCGGCACCCAGCAGCGCCAGGACCAGCGATGAACCGGCCGGACCGGCGCCATAGACGATGATCGGTTCAGACATGCGGCCTCCTCACCCCCTGTCTATAGGGGCGCAGGGCGTCCGGGAAAAGCCCGCGCGAACGGGACGACGGGTGCCGCAAGGCTTGACGCACCGCGAGGGGCCGGCCACGGTCTGCACCCAACCGAAACACCACCCTTCAGCCGGCGAGGCCGATGTCCCCGATCGCGACCCTTCTCCATATCCTGGACCTCGAGCAGCTCGACACCAATCTCTGGCGCGGCGTCTCGCCCGATACCAGCCGGTACCGGGTTTTCGGCGGGCAGGTCATCGCGCAGTCGCTTGTGGCAGCCATGCGGTCGGTCGAGAACCGGCCGGTCCATTCGCTGCATGGCTATTTCATGCTGGGCGGCGACCCGACCCGGCCGATCCTCTACGAGGTTGACCGCATCCGGGATGGCCGCAGCTTCACCACGCGCCGCGTCCGGGCGATCCAGAACGGCGAATCGATCTTCGCGATGATGGCCTCCTTCCAGAGTCCGGAAGAAGGCCTGCACCACGCCATGCCCATGCCGGATGTGCCGCCGCCGGAAGCCTTGCCTGACGAAGAGGAGATCCGGGCCCGGTTCGTGCCGCATCTGACGGAAATCCGCCAGCGCTACTGGAGGAGCCAGCGCGCGATCGAGCTGCGCCCGACGAGCCCGGAAGCCTATTTTTTGCGCAAGCCGGGCCCGCCCTACCAGAATGTCTGGTTCCGGGCATCGGGCATGCTGCCCGACGGCCATGACCTGCATGCCACCGTGCTCGCCTATGCCTCAGACATGACCCTTCTCGACGGGGCGGCGGTCGCGCATGGGCGGAGCGTGATCGATCCGGAAATCCAGGCGGCAAGCCTCGATCATGCCCTCTGGTTCCATGATCGGTTCCGCGCCGATGACTGGCTGCTCTATGCTCAGGACAGCCCATGGTCCGGTGCCTCGCGCGGACTGGGCCGGGGGTTGGTCTATGCCCGGGATGGCCGGCTGGTGGCCTCCGTCATGCAGGAGGGCCTGATGCGGCTGCGGAAGCCGGGGATCCCCTCGGCCTGAGCGGCCGCATCCCCTGATCGATCACGGAAGCTCTCCGCTGTATCTGCCTGTTTTTTAGGCGGACCGCACAGAATCTGCATTCTTTTTCATCATTCCGTGCGGATTGGCGGCGGTCTGCCTGCGATTTGGTGACCCACGCCCCACGAAATCGGTAGATTCTGCTGCGTTGCGCCAAGGATTCCCGGGAATTGACGCTGCGCGCTCTCCGGCCTCCGATTCTGGCACGACACTTGTTTCATACATGATCGCTGGCTTCCCTGGGGAACTCTGGGGGCGTGAAACAGCGGCAGTTGAGGCGAAACCCCGGCAAGGAGAGAGGCATGAAGCTCGTCACAGCCATCATCAAGCCGTTCAAGCTCGAGGAAGTGCGTGATGCGCTGACATCCTTGGGCGTGCACGGCATGACCGTTACTGAGGTCAAGGGCTATGGCCGCCAGAAGGGCCATACGGAGATCTATCGCGGCGCAGAATATGCCGTGAGCTTTCTTCCGAAGATCAAACTCGAAGTCGCGATCGACACGGCCCTGGCCGACAAGGTGATCGAGGCGATCACCCAGTCCGCCCGTACCGGCCAGATCGGTGACGGCAAGATCTTCGTCCAGCCGGTTGAGCGCGCCCTGCGCATCCGCACCGGCGAGCGCGACGGCGAAGCGCTCTGATCCAGTGTCCAGAGAAAAGGTTTTCCACATGTCGAAGCTTGAGACCTTCTTCAAGCGCTCCCTGACGGCGGGTGCCGTCGTTGCGCTTTCCGCGGTGCCGGCCCTGGCCGCCGCCCCGACCTTCAACAAGGGCGATATCACCTGGATGCTGGTTGCCACCATCCTCGTGCTCATGATGACGATCCCGGGCCTGGCCCTGTTCTATGGCGGCCTCGTCCGTTCGAAGAACATGCTCTCGGTCCTGACGCAGGTCCTGGCGACGGTCTGCCTCGTCACGCTGCTCTGGGTGTTCTACGGCTACTCGATGGCCTTCTCGAGCGGCGGCGGCCTGAACGACTATGTCGGCGGCTTCTCCAAGGCGTTCCTCGCGGGCATCACCCTGGAATCGCCGGCAGCGACCTTCTCGAACGGCGTCGTCATTCCGGAAATGCTCTTCATGGCCTTCCAGATGACCTTCGCCTGCATCACCCCGGCCCTGATCGTCGGTGCCTTTGCCGAACGCGTGAAGTTCTCGGCGCTGATGCTGTTCGTGGCGCTCTGGGTGACCTTCATCTACTTCCCGATGGCGCATATGGTCTGGTACTGGGCCGGCCCGGATGCGATCGGCGATGCGGCCAAGGCCGTTGCTGCGGCCACCGACGAAGCAGCCAAGAAGGCGGCTCAGGCGAAGCTCGACGAAGTCAAGGCTGATGCCGGCATGCTCTTCAAGTGGGGCGCGCTCGACTTCGCCGGCGGCACGGTCGTCCACATCAATGCCGGGATTGCGGGCCTTGTCGGCGCGGTCATGATCGGCAAGCGCATCGGCTACGGCAAGGATCTCCTCGCCCCGCATTCGCTGACGCTGACCATGGTGGGCGCTGCCCTTCTCTGGGTGGGCTGGTTCGGCTTCAATGCCGGCTCCAACCTCGAAGCCAACGGCACCACCGTCCTGGCCATGGTGAATACCTTCGTGGCGACGGCTGCCGCAGGCATCTCCTGGCTCTTCGTGGAATGGGCGATCAAGGGCAAGCCTTCCCTGCTCGGTCTTGCCTCGGGCATCGTGGCCGGTCTCGTGGCCGTCACGCCGGCCTCGGGCTTCGCGGGTCCGATGGGCTCGATCGTCCTCGGCCTGGTGGCCGGCGCGGTCTGCTTCTTCGCCTGCACCACGATCAAGAACGCCATCGGCTACGATGACAGCCTCGACGTGTTCGGCGTCCATTGTGTCGGCGGCATCATCGGCGCCATCGGGACCGGCATCCTGGTGAACCCGGCCCTCGGCGGCGCCGGCATCCCGGACTACGAATCGAAGCCCGGCGAACTCGCCGTCGCGGCCTATGAATTCGGTCCGGCCGTGCTGGCCCAGATCAAGGCGGTCGTCTTCACGCTGCTCTTCTCCGGCATCGGTTCGGCCATCCTGTTCAAGGTTGTCGATCTGGTCGTTGGCCTGCGCGTCCCGCAGGAGCAGGAGCGCGAAGGCCTCGACATCGCCTCGCATGGCGAGCGCGCCTACAATTCCTGACACCATCAGCGAACCGGCGGGAATTCTCCTCCCTCCCGCCGGATCGGACTTCAAGGCGGGCTCCCCGGAGCCCGCTTTTTTTATGGGCCAAGGCGCGCAGGGCTCGGGTTTGCAAACAGAACCTTAACCGGCCGCTGCAATAACAAAGGGTGGCGGTCAGACCCGGTCAACCTTGCGGGGGGTCGGGTCGGAGCGCCCCGATCTGTCAGTCTCGCGTAAGGAACGGCCCTGAGATGCGGACCACGCGCCTCGCTCCATCATCGCTGGATGTCCTCTCCCATGACATGCGCGAAGGTCTGTCGCGCCGCCTGGTCGACCTGACCGGGCTGGTCCTGCTGACCATTGCCATCCTCCTGGGCCTGGCCCTCGCCTCCTGGTCGGTGGCGGATCCCAGCCTCTCCAATGCAACGACCGTGAAGGCCCGGAACTGGCTCGGCTTCCCGGGTGCGGTCGTCGCGGATCTCGCGATGCAGCTCTTCGGCATCGGCAGCGTCGGGCTTGCGGCCACCCTCGGTCTTGTCGGCAGCCGCCTCCTCTGGACGCGCGAGACCGCCGGCCTGCACTGGCGGCTGCTGATTGCCATTCTCGGCCTGATGTCCTCTGCCATCTTTGCCGCCGCCCTGCCGACGACGGAACGCTGGCCACTGCCAAGCGGGCTCGGCGGCGCCCTCGGCGATGTGCTTCTCGGCCTGACGGCCTTTCTCGGCATGGGCAGCCAGGGCTTCGGACGCCTCATCGCCGGATTGACCTTCGGTGCCTTGACCATTCTCGCTTTCGGCCTGCTCAGCCGCGGCCTTGTCCGCCGGGAAGACGATGCCGACGAGCCGGAAGACGAGCGCGAATCCGACGAGCCCTCCGCCGCGATCCTCTCGATCGGCGCCATTCTCCACGGCTTCTACATGGTCCGTGGCTTCCTTGGCCGCCTCGGACCGCTCTGGGCCCGGGGCCGTGCCCGGTTCGAGGCCCGCCGCTCCCCGGCGGAGCCCCGCCCGTTGCCGGCCGAACCCGCCCTCGCCCAGCCCGCTCCCCGGCGCATCGAACCCGGCTTCGGCCATCCCGCCGGATCGCGTGCCGAGCCGATGGTCCATTTCGACGAGGATGACGACGAGGACAGGATCCCGCCGGAGCCGCGCATGGCCCCGGCACCGCGGCAGGCGGCCCTGCCGGCCGATGTTCTGCCGGACCTCCCCGATCTGCCGGAGGGCCCCGGCCGCGTCACGGCACCGGTCGGCTCGCTGAAGGCCGGCAAGCGGGAGAGCCGCGAGGCCCAGGTCTCGATCTTCGACCATATGGAATTCCAGTTCCCGCCCCTCTCGCTACTCGCCGAGCCGAAGCGCAATGTCACGCCGCAGATCTCGACCGACGCACTCGAGCAGAATGCGCGGCTGCTGGAAGGCGTGCTCGACGATTTCGGCGTCCGCGGCGAGATCATCAATGTCCGTCCGGGCCCCGTGGTCACGCTTTACGAACTGGAGCCGGCCCCGGGCACGAAATCCTCGCGCGTGATCGGCCTCGCCGAGGACATCGCCCGCTCGATGAGCGCCGTCGCGGCCCGCGTCGCCGTTGTCCCCGGCCGCAACGCGATCGGCATCGAGTTGCCGAATGCCAAACGCGAGACCGTTCTGCTGCGCGAACTGCTGGCCTCCGAGGATTTCGAGAAATCCAAGCTGCGCCTGCCGATCTGCCTCGGCAAGACGATTGGCGGCGAGCCGGTCATCGTCGATCTCGCCCGCATGCCGCATCTTCTCGTGGCCGGGACCACCGGCTCCGGCAAATCCGTGGCCATCAACACGATGATCTGCTCGCTGCTCTACCGGCTCAAGCCGGAAGATTGCCGCCTGATCATGATCGATCCGAAGATGCTGGAACTCTCGATCTATGACGGGATTCCGCATCTGCTCTCGCCCGTCGTGACCGATCCGAAGAAGGCGGTCGTCGCCCTCAAATGGGCCGTGCGCGAGATGGAAGAGCGCTACCGCAAGATGTCGAAGATCGGCGTCCGCAACATCGACGGGTTCAATGCCCGGATGGAGGAAGCGCGCGAGCGTGGCGAATGCCTGACCCGCACGATCCAGACCGGCTACGACCGGGAGACCGGCGAGGCGCTCTACGAGGAAGAGATCATGGAGCTGGAAAAGCTCCCCTATATCGTTGTGATCGTCGACGAGATGGCCGATCTCATGCTGGTCGCCGGGAAGGAGATCGAGGGCGCCGTCCAGCGCCTGGCCCAGATGGCCCGTGCGGCCGGGATCCATATCGTGATGGCCACGCAGCGCCCTTCGGTCGATGTCATTACCGGCACGATCAAGGCGAACTTCCCGACGCGCATCTCCTTCCAGGTGACCTCGAAGATCGACAGCCGCACCATCCTCGGCGAGATGGGCGCCGAACAGCTCCTCGGCCAGGGCGACATGCTCTATATGGCCGGCGGTGGCCGCATCAGCCGCGTGCATGGCCCCTTCGTGGCCGACCAGGAGGTCGAGAAGGTCGTCGCGCATCTCAAGACGCAGGGCCGGCCCGATTATGTTGACGCCGTCACGACCGACCTCGACGATGACGGCGCTGGCCCCGAGGGCGGCGGCGATTCCCCGGTCTTCGACAAGGGCGATTTCGGCGACGAGAGCGCGGATCTCTATGATCAGGCCGTGGCCGTCGTGCTGCGGGACAAGAAGGCCTCGACCTCCTATGTCCAGCGTCGTCTGCAGATCGGATACAACCGCGCTGCCTCGATCATCGAGCGGATGGAGCGCGAGGGGATCGTGGGTCCGGCCAATCATGCCGGCAAACGGGAAATTCTTCTCGAATCAGCGCGAGAGGACTAGGATGGACCGGAAATGTCTCCATTCCGCCACAAGCGGATCCTAGGACAGTGGCCCCCGGGCCTCGCGTCATAGTTCACGAAGGATCGCGCCTCTCCATGTCGAAACCGCTCTCCTGGTCTCTTGCTGGCCTGATCTGGCTCTCCGGCCTGGCTGCGGGCCTCGCGCAGGCCCCGCTCCCGCCGCAACGCCCGGCAACGCCGGCCATGCCGGCTGCCGGTCAGCCGGGCCAGCCGGGCCAGCCGCCCAAGGTGGAGCCGCCGCCAAGCCTCGATCGCATCAATGCCTATTTCAATGGCATGCGCGGTTTTCAGGCCAATTTCATCCAGACGGCCCCGGATGGCCGCAAGTTCGATGGCGTGCTCTACCTGCTGCGCCCGGGCCGGATGCGGTTCGAATATGCCGCGCCGGCCACGCTGGAGATTGTCGCCGATGGCCGCACCGTTCGGATCCTCGACCGCAAGCTCAAGACCTGGGACGATTACTATATCGGCCAGACACCCCTGAAATTCCTGCTCCAGCCCAAGATCGATATCGCCAAGGACACGAAGGTCCTCGACCTGAAGCGCTTCGGCCCGGAAATCATCCTGACCATCGAGGACAAGAGCACGCTCGGCGGCACCTCGCGCATCCGCGTGATCTTCGACGGGGAATCCTACGCGTTGAAGGAATGGATCGTGACAGACCCGCAAGGCAGCGACACCCGCGTCGCGCTGTCGAACGTCAATCTCGCAGCCCTGCCGGACAGGTCGCTCTTCGTGATCGATGAACTGAAGGTCGTCGAGCCGAAAAACTGAGGGACGAGGACTGCGCCTGGCCGTGGGGCGGGGAAAACCCGGCCTGATGCGCTTTCTTCCGCCGTCTTCCCTTTGGCCGCTCGCTGCAGGTCAGCTATGAAGGGCCAAGCGATCATGGCCGGAGCCCTCATGCCCGAATACCTGTCCATTGCCACCTGGAACATCAATTCGGTTCGCCTGCGAATCGATCTGGTCGGCCGTTTCCTGACCGAACAGGCCCCGGACGTCCTGTGCCTTCAGGAAACCAAATGCCCGAATGACGTGTTCCCCACGGCGGCCTTCGACAAGCTCGGCTACCGGCACAAGGCCTATATCGGCATCAAGGGCTATAACGGCGTGGCCATCCTGTCGAAGCGGCCGCTGACGCCGCTGGCGCCCCGCTCCATGTGCCAGCGCGAGGATGCGCGCCATATCGCCGCGCGGATCGGCGAGGGCCCCAGGGCCATCACGCTGCACAATTTCTACGTTCCCGCCGGTGGCGATATCGCCGATCCCGAACAGAATCAGAAATTCGCGCACAAACTCGCCTTTGTCGAGGAGCTGAAGCAATTCTCGGAGACCCTGCGTCCGCAGGAACCCCGGACAGTCATTGTTGGCGACTTCAACATCGCTCCGCTCGAACACGATGTCTGGAGCCACAAGCAACTTCTGGATGTCGTCAGCCATACGCCGGTCGAGACGCGGAACCTGACCGAGGTTTTCGAGGCCGGCGACTGGCATGACGTGGTCCGTGCCCAGTGGCCCGAGCCCCGCAAGGTCTATTCCTGGTGGAGCTACCGCTCGCCGGATTGGGACAAGGCGGACAAGGGCCGGCGGCTGGATCATGTCTGGGTCGGGCGCGGCCTTGCCGGCGGGACGGCAGATGTGTCGATCCATCGCGATGCCCGTGGCTGGGAACGGCCCTCCGACCATGTCCCCGTCATGGCCCGGATCCAGATCGACTGAGGGTCAGAGCCCGGAAATCCGGGCCAGCCGGTCAGCCATCTGCCGGGTCTGGCGCGCGAGATAATTCCGCATCGCCAGCGCGCTCTCGGGATGGGCCTCGAGAACCTTCACCATCAGCTCGCGCGAGAAATACATCACCGTGGCCCCGTCGCGGACCACCGCGGTGGCAGGGCGCTGGATCGCCGCCACAAGGGCCAGCTGGCCGATCAGCGAACCCGGCCCGAACACATGGGGCGATGGCGCACCGTCATCGCTGCGGTCGAGAACGATCTCGCCGCTGACCACGAGGAAACCGCCATCGGCCGGATCGCCGCGCCGGAAAAGGATATCCCCCGCCCGCAATTGCCGGCGGATGGCCGAGAAGCCCAGCAGGCGCAGGGCCTCGGGGTCCACCGATTCGAAGATCGGCAGGTCTCTCAGCAGGAGGATGAGATCATCGAGCCGCATGACGGGCCTCAGGGAACCAGGCGATAACCGCCGCTTTCCGTGACGAGAATGCGCGCCCGGCCGGGATCGACCTCGATCTTCTGCCGGAGCCGGTAGATATGCGTCTCGAGCGTATGGGTCGTGACATTCGAATTGTAGCCCCATACCTCCTGGAGGAGCACGTCACGGCCGACGACACGCTGCCCCGCGCGATAGAGGAAGCGCAGGATAGCGGTTTCCTTTTCCGTCAGGCGGATCTTCGAGCCCTTGTCGGTGACGAGGAGCTTGGCTCCGGGCCGGAAGGAATAGGGCCCGATCGTGAAGATCGCATCATCGCTGGCCTCGTGCTGGCGCAGATGCGCCCGGATCCGGGCCAGCAGGACCGCGAAGCGGAACGGCTTGGTGACATAATCATTCGCACCGGCTTCAAGGCCGAGGATGGTATCCGCTTCGCCATCATGCCCCGTCAGCATGATGATCGGCGAGCGGAACCCTGCCTTCCGGAGGATCTTGACGGCCTCGCGCCCATCGATGTCCGGCAGCCCCACATCCATCACGACCAGATCGAAATGGTCGCTCTTGGCCATCTGGACGGCCGCTGTGCCGGAATCCACCTGCTTGGTCTGGAATTCATCATAGAGCTGCAGCTGCTCGACCAGCGCCGAACGGAGTTCATTATCGTCGTCGCAGACCAGGATTTTGCGGACGTTGCTCATCACTTTCCCCAGATTGCGGCCAGCCCTGGCAATCCCCCCGCGCCGGCCCCGAACACGTTGCTTCACTTCGCCCCGAAATGGCAAGTTATTCCCTCGAATCAAAGGGAATTCCGGTGATTCACGCGATTGTGCGGCGATGTGATTGAAAAGAGCCCCGAAATGCTCAAGCAGAGACCCCGGACCTTCTTCATCGACCGGACCGGCTTCACCCGGAACGGGCGCGTGCCGCATGTCGCCAGCCTGCGATTCGGCATGATCCGGTGGCCCTGCCGCATCGGCCGGACAGGGATCCGCCATGACAAGCGCGAGGGCGACGGCGCGACTCCCGCCGCGATTCTCCGGCCGGTCCGGGGCTTCTGGCGGGCCGACAGGCGCCTCCGGCCGCCGACGGGCCTGGCCATGCGGCCGCTCCGGCCCGGCGATGGCTGGTGCGAGACGCCGGGCGACCGCGCGTATAACCGGCTGGTCAGGAAACCCTATGGCGCCAGCCACGAGGACATGATGCGGCCCGACGCGCTCTATGACATCGTGGTCGAGCTCGACTGGAACCGCCTTCCGCGCCGGCAGGGCCGAGGCAGCGCGATCTTTCTGCATCTCACCCGGCCGGAAGGCGGGCCGACGGCGGGCTGCCTCGCCCTGCCGCGCGCCTGGCTTGATCGGCTGATGCTGCGGCTTGACCGCCGGTCGCGATTCATCATCCGCTGACAGGATCCACGCCGGCCCTGGCAGCCTCAGTGCCGCGCGCCGAAAATGGCCGATCCCACGCGCACATGGGTGGCGCCCAGCTGGATGGCGGCCTCGTAATCGGCACTCATGCCCATGGAGAGGATCGACAGCCCCTCGACGCGGGCAAGACGCGCGAGAAGCGCGAAATGAGCCGAGGGCGGCGCCTCTGCAGGCGGGATGCACATCAACCCCTCGGGCAGGAGACCGTATTCCTCGCGGCATTGCCGGAGAAAGGCCGGCAGCTCGCGCGGGTCGATCCCGGCCTTCTGCGGTTCAGCCCCTGTATTGACCTGCACAAGCAGGCGGGGCGCGCGGCCCTGCTTCTGGATTTCCTTCTGGAGTGCAGCGGCAAGGGAAGGCCGGTCCAGCGTCTGGATCACATCGAACAAGGCCACCGCCTCCCGCACCTTGTTGGTCTGGAGCGGGCCGATCAGGTGCAGCTCGAGGCCGGGAAAGGCCTCGCGGAGGGCCGGCCATCTGGACTGGGCTTCCTGGACGCGATTCTCGCCGAAGACGCGATGGCCGGCCTCCAGGGCAGGCCGGATCCGCTCGGCGGGCATGGTCTTGGAGACAGCAACGAGCGCGACGGAACCGGCGGGACGGTCGAAATCCTTTTCCGCCCGGCGAATCGATTCCGCGACAAGCGCCAGCTGCGGGGCGACATCGTCATGCTCGGTCATCGGATTGTCCTTTCATCGCCCGGTTGCCGGGCCTTCTCGCGCAAATCGTCGTTGACCGTAAAGCGGTTATGATGTCCATACCCAACGCTTCGGACGTCTATTTCCTCAAGCACATAGCCCCCTGTTCAGCCGTACCGGAACCATGACCCAGACAAGCCGCTACAATTTCCGCGAATCCGAACGCCGCTGGCAGGCGGTCTGGGAGGATCAGAAGGTCTTCGAGACCCGGACAGATGATCCCCGGCCGAAATACTATGTCCTGGAGATGTTTCCCTATCCGTCCGGCCGCATTCACATGGGGCATGTGCGGAATTATGCCATGGGCGATGTGGTCGCGCGCTACCGGCGCGCCCGCGGCTTCGCCGTGCTGCATCCGATGGGATGGGATGCGTTCGGCATGCCCGCCGAGAATGCCGCGATGGAGAAGAAGACCCATCCTGCGGCCTGGACCTATGCCAATATCGCGACGATGAAGGGCCAGCTCAAGTCGATGGGCCTGTCGCTCGACTGGAGCCGCGAATTCGCGACCTGCGATCCGACCTATTACAAGCACCAGCAGCGCATGTTCCTCGACTTCCTGAAAGCGGGACTGGTGGCGCGCAAGACGTCGAAGGTGAACTGGGATCCCGTCGACCAGACCGTGCTGGCCAACGAGCAGGTGCTCGATGGCCGCGGCTGGCGTTCCGGTGCGCTGGTCGAGCAGCGCGAACTGACGCAATGGTTCCTGCGGATCTCCGATCATTCGGAGGAACTCCTGAATGCCCTCGGCTCGCTGGACCGCTGGCCGGAAAAGGTTCGGCTGATGCAGGCCAACTGGATCGGGCGCTCGGAAGGCCTGACCATGCGCTGGGCCGTCATTCCCGAAACCGCGCCTGCCGGCCTGGCGGATATCGAGATCTACACCACCCGCCCGGATACCCTGTTCGGCGCGAGCTTCCTGGCCGTGGCCGCCGATCACCCGGTTGCGCGCGCCGCCGGCGTCAAGGACCCGGAAATCCAGGCCTTCATCGAGGAGTGCCGCCGCATGGGCACCTCGCAGGCTACGCTCGACACAGCCGAGAAGAAGGGCATGGATACCGGCATCCGCGTCGCCCATCCGTTGAAGCCGGGCGAAACCCTGCCGGTCTATATCGCCAATTTCATCCTGATGGATTACGGCACCGGCGCCATTTTCGGCTGCCCGGCCCATGACCAGCGTGACCATGATTTCGCAACGAGATATGCATTGCCGATCATTCCGGTCGTGCGCGCTGCCGACCTGACGGATGCCGCCGCCAATGCGGCCTTCGATCCCGCCGCGCCGGCGCAGGATGGCGAGGGAATCCTGTTCAATTCTGGCTTCCTGGACGGCCTGGCTGTCAATGAGGCCAAGGAACGCATCATCCGTCATTTCGAGGCCGAATCGACCGGGACCCGGACCGTTAATTACCGTCTGCGTGACTGGGGCATCTCGCGCCAGCGCTACTGGGGCTGCCCGATCCCCGTCATCCATTGCGACGATTGCGGAATCGTTCCGGTGCCGAACAAGGATCTGCCGGTCAGGTTGCCGGAGGATGTCTCCTTCGACCTGCCGGGCAACCCTCTTGACCGCCACCCGAGCTGGAAGCATTGCGCCTGCCCGTCCTGCGGCAAGCAAGCCCGGCGCGAAACCGACACGATGGATACATTCGTGGATTCCTCGTGGTACTTCGCCCGCTTCACCGACCCGTTCAATGCCGAAGCGCCGACCAGCATGCCCGCCATCGCGAAATGGCTGCCTGTCGACCAGTATATCGGCGGGATCGAGCATGCGATCCTTCATCTGCTCTATTCCCGCTTCTTCACGCGCGCCATGACCGCGACCGGCCATGCCAACCTGTCCGAGCCCTTTGCGGGCCTGTTCACGCAAGGCATGGTGGTTCACGAGACCTACAAGGGCCCGGACGGCGCCTGGGTTCCGCCAGCCGATATCCGGATCGAGAGCGTCGACGGCCAGCGCAAGGCTTTCCTGATGGAGTCCGGCGCGGAAGTCGCAATCGGCTCGATCGAGAAGATGTCGAAGTCGAAAAAGAACGTCGTCGATCCGGACGACATCATTGCCAGCTACGGCGCCGATACCGCCCGCTGGTTCAGGCTGTCGGATTCGCCGCCCGAACGTGACGTCATCTGGAGCGAGGAAGGCGTGCAGGGCGCCTCACGCTTCGTGCAGAAGGTGTGGCGGCTTGTCGGCGAGGCTTCCTCCCTCCCGGAGGGCGATGGCAGTACGGCCGTCACGCCTGTCCTGAAGGCCGCCTACAAGGCTGTGCTGGCCGTCGAGGACGACCTCGAGCGCCTGCGCTTCAACCGTTGCATCGCGCATGTCCATGACCTCTCCAACACGATCGGGGCCGCGCTCGCCGCCGGGGAGAAGGGCGCTGATATCCGGATCGCCACCCGGATGATGGTGCAGCTCTTCGCACCGATGATGCCGCATCTGGCCGAAGAATGCTGGACGCTCCTCGGCGGCGATGGCCTGATCGCGAATGCCGGGTGGCCCGCGATTGATCGTGACCTCGCGCGTGATTCGGTCATCAGCATTCCGGTTCAGGTGAACGGCAAGAAGCGCGGCGAGATCGAGATCCCGGCCGATGCCCCGAATGACACCGTGGAGGCCATTCTGAGGGCCCATCCGGACCTTGGCCATTGGCTGGGTGGTCAGGCCATCAGAAAGGTCATTGTCGTGCCGAAGCGGATCGTGAATATTGTGGCCTGAGGAGAGAGACATGGTTCGGTCATCGTCGCGGGTCTTTCTGCTGGCAGGGCTTCTTGGCCTCGGCGGATGCATCCAGCCTGTTCACCAGCCAACAGTGGGCGGGCAATCCCGCATCGCGTCTGAACTGGCCCAGGTCTCCGTGGACCGGATCGATGGCTATCTCGGCTATCAGCTCAAATCCGAACTCGATTTCCTGCTGACCGGCGGGTCCGCGCCGACGGCCGGCGGCCGTTACGTGCTGAAGGTCAAGACCCAGCAATCCAAGGCCTCCAGCATTATCGACGCCTCGACCGGACGGGCCCAGATCGCCACGCTCCAGATCGAGGCGGTCTATGTCCTCGTCGACCAGCAGCAGGGCGGCCGGATCCGGACATCGGGGAAGACCTTCGCTTCGGCCTCCTTCGACCGGTCACAGCTTCGCTTTGCAACGCTCCGGGCCGAACGGGATGCAGAGGAAAAGGTGGCGAAATCGCTCGCGGAGCGTCTTCGGATCATCATCAGCGCTGCCTTGGCGCGGGATGCGGCGGGGGCGGGCAACAATGTGCCGCAACTCAGCCCGCAGGATCCGGACCAACCGAGTGCAGAGCCCGGCGACGAGAGCTGACGTCACGGCATGGTCGCCATCCGGCCCTCCGACCTGCCCCGTTTCACCGGCAAGGACTGCCTGTCGCGGCGCCTGTTCCTGATTTTCGGCCCGGACGAGGGGGGCGTCAGGATGCGGGCCGACCAGATCGCGGCGACTTTCGCCAGGCAATCCAGGGATTCGCTTGAGCGCCTCGATTTCGACGCCGAAACATTGAATGCCGATCCCGGCAAGCTGATGGACGAGGCCCAGGCCTTCAGCATGTTTTCCGCCAGCCGGCTCATTACCGTCAGCGGAGCCGGAAAGCTCTCGAAGGCTCTCTGGTCGCTCCTGTTGGAAACATCGGCGCTTGAAACGCCGATCATTCTGCTGGCCGACGAACTGGCCAAGACCGCTGCGATGCGCCTGGCCTTCGAACAACATGGCGAGGCAGTGGCCATTGCCTGCTACCCCGCCAGCCGGGCGGAAATCCAGGCGCTGATCGAAGACCGCGTCAAATCGTCAGGGATGAGCATTACGGCGGCTGCATCGGCAGCTCTCGGCGATCTCGTCGGCTCGGATCTCGCGCTGACCGATCGGGAACTGGAAAAGCTGATCCTCTATTGCCACGGACATGTGGCGATCGAGGTCGACGATGTTGCCACCATGCTGGTCGACACCTCGGAGCTCGGGCCTGCCGAGGCCATTGACCGGGCGTTTGAAGGCAAGCTGGAACTGGTCGAATCGGCGACGTTGCGGTGTTTCGCAGAGGGCATCGCACCCTCCGGTCTCATTGCCATGGCGCTTGGCCATGCTGGCCTGCTGCGGCGCCTCGCCATGGCCGGCAACAACCTTGAAGCGGCGTTCAAGGCCGAGCGCATCTTCTTCAAGCGGCAGGACCGGATCCGCACCCAGAACCGCCTCTGGCCGATCGATCAGCTCTCCCGGGCCATCGACATCCTCGCGCAGACCCAGGCGCAGATGCGCAGGACGCCGGCAATCGAGGAAACGGTCACCGTGCGCGCCCTGTGGTCGATTGCCCTCGCATCACGACGGCGTTAGGCCGCCGCTCGCCAGCTTGTGGCTCAGCAATTCCAGTTGCTCGAGCGTGCGGTAGCGGATCTTCATCACGCCGCCTTTTTCACCCCGATGCTCGATCTGGACAGCGAGCCCGAGAATCTCCGCCAGCCGCTGTTCAAGGGCTGCCGTATCGGCATCCCGCGCGGTGGCTGATTTGGTCGACGGAGCCGGCCGATCTTCCTCGCCGCGATTCTCGCGCTGCGCGATGCGTTCGACATCACGGACGGTCAACCCCTGATCGATGATCCGCCAGGCCAACAATTCCGGATCAGCAACCGAAAGCAGCGCCCGGGCATGTCCGGCGGAAACCTGTCCGGACACGACCTTCTCCTTCACGGAATCGGGCAAGCGCGACAGCCGCAACGTGTTCGCGACATGGGAACGGCTCTTGCCCATCACCTTGGCAAGATCCGCCTGGGTATAGCCATACTGGCCGATCAGGCTCTCATAGCCTCTTGCCTCGTCGAGGGCATTCAGATCAGCGCGCTGGATATTCTCGATGATCGCGAATTCCAGCGCCTGCTTGTCATCGGCCTCGACCAGTACGATCGGAACATCACGGAGGCCAGCCCGCTGGGCCGCGCGCCAGCGTCGTTCGCCCGCGATGATCTCGAAAGCATCGATCGCGCCGGGAACACCCCGGACAATGATCGGCTGGATAATGTCACGCTCCCGAATCGAAGCCGCCAGTTCCTCCAGTTCCTCCTCGCCGAAGGTCTGCCGCGGATTCAGCGGGTTCGGGCGAAGAAACTCGATCGGCACGCGCCTTTGGGCACGGTTACGGGTTTCGGCCGCGGTTTCATTGCCGACATCGCCAAGAAGAGCGGCAAGACCCCGCCCGAGACGCATCTTGGATTGTTCGTCCGCCATGATCGGCTTCCTTTACTCGGCAGCCGCGAGCAACCGCTCGCGCTGGATGATCTCGGAGGCAAGCTTCAGATAGGCTTGGCTCCCGGCACATTTCAGGTCATACAGCAAGACCGGCTTGCCATAGGAGGGTGCTTCCGAAACCCGGACATTGCGGGGAATGACCGTCTCGAAAACCTTCTTTCCAAGATATTGCCGAACATCACGGATCACTTGCCCGGCCAGATTGTTCCGTGGATCGAACATTGTCAGGACAACCCCGTGGATATCGAGATCCGGGTTGACCGTGTTCCGGACCTGGTCAATCGTCTTGAGGAGCTGGCTCAGTCCCTCCAAAGCAAAGAACTCGCATTGAAGCGGAACGAGGACGCCATCTGCCGCAGCCATGGCATTGATCGTAAGCAAATTGAGCGACGGCGGGCAATCAATCAGAATATATGTAAAGGGCAAATGACCGCCCGAGTTTTCCATACCCTGAATAGCCTTCTTGAGACGATCCGTTCTGTCCTTCTGAGCCGCAAGAGTTATCTCGGCACCAAGAAGATCCATTGTGGCAGGCACAATGGATACGCGAGGAACATCTGTCGGACGGGCAGCCTGCGCGAGCGAGACATCGCCCAGCAAGACATCATAGGCGGAAATGTCTCGGTCGCGCATATCCACGCCGAGCCCCGTGGAGGCATTGCCCTGGGGATCAAGGTCAATCAGCAGAACCCGCTCGCCGATCGCGGCAAGAGCCGTCCCGAGATTGATCGCCGTCGTGGTTTTTCCGACGCCGCCCTTCTGATTGGCTACTGTGAGTACCCGCGGCTTCATGAAAATCCTCCTTCAACGGCATTCGACAGGTGATCACCCTGACCTGGAAGGATCGTCGAGCATGGTTTCGACAATCCGGGAAGCAGGCTCGGTCATGCTGTCGTGGAGCCGATAAGAGAATTGCCAGTTCCGGAGGGCATCGGTCAATTCAGACTGGTAGTCGCGCCCCTTGGGAAAGAGGCCGACAGCCCCGCTTTTCAACAGGAGATTCCCGTAACGCAGAAGATCGGACAACGGCGCAAGAGCCCTTGCCGTCACGATCTCGACTTTCGGAAGCTGCGGGACAACCTCCTCGATCCGCGCGGCATGAACAGATGTCGGCAGGTCCAGCTCAACAGATACGGCCCTGAGAAAGGCAGCCTTCTTGTGATTGCTCTCGATGAGATGCACGTGCGAACCAGGGCGTCCGGCCAGAGCACAGGCAATGACGATCCCGGGCAGCCCCCCGCCGGAGCCCATATCCGCCCAGCGCAGGGCATCCGGTTTCACGGCATGAAGCTGCAGGCTGTCAACGATATGGCGCTGCCAGATCGTTTCAAGCGTGGAGGGGGCAACGAGATTGATCCGGCTCTGCCACTCCTCCATCCGGCGGACATAGGCCTCGAGCCGGGCCCTTGTTTCACGTGAAACATCAATCCCGGTCCGTTCGAGGAGATTCGCAGCAGAGGAAAGACCGTCCTTTCGCGTCACGCCGCAGCCTTTCGGACAATGGCAGTCAGCAGGATCAGTGCAGCAGGTGTCATTCCCTCGATCTGCCCCGCCTCATGAATGGAACGGGGACGAATCGAAACCAACTTCTGCCGCAACTCATTGGAAAGCCCGGATACCCTCTGGAAATCGAGATCGTCGGGAATCCTGAGATCCTTGTCCCTTGCCATACGATGCAGATCGTCTGCCTGCCTCTCGAGATAGACGCTGTACTTACCTTCTGTCTCGAGCAGGTCGCGCGCCCAGCCGGGGCATTCGCCCAGACCATCGGACAACCCGACCAACCGGTCGAAGCCCACCCCGGGCAGCGCCAGCAGAGCGAAGCCGTCACGACGGACGCCATCGAGGTTGACATCCAGCCCCGCGGCTCGCGCCTCATTGGGCGTAAGCCGAATTGACTTGAGGCGGCTCCGATAGTCATCGAGGATGTCCATCTTCCGCCGATGGACCGCGCAACGGGCTTCGCCGACAAGCCCAAGGGTGATCCCCTGCTCGGTCAGACGGGCATCCGCATTGTCGGCGCGCAGCGTCAGTCGGAACTCCGCTCGCGACGTGAACATGCGGTAGGGCTCGGAGACACCCATTCGGGTCAGATCGTCGATCATCACCCCGAGATAACTGACACTCCGGTCAAAGGTCACGCCAGGGGTGCCGCCTGCCCGCCGAGCCGCATTGAGACCGGCAACGAGACCCTGACCCGCCGCTTCCTCATAACCGGTCGTGCCATTGATCTGCCCGGCGAAGAAAAGCCCCTCGACACGGCGACTCTCCAGCGTTGCCTCGAGTTCCCGCGGGTCGATGAAATCATACTCGATCGCATAGCCATGGCGGATGACCCGCGCACGCTCCAGGCCCGGGATCGATGCGATCATGGCGTCCTGCGCTGTCTCCGGAAGCGAGGTCGACAGTCCGTTCGGATATACGGTGGGATCATCCAGACCCTCGGGCTCCAGGAAGATCTGGTGTGAGGACCGATCCGAGAACCGGACAATCTTGTCCTCGATCGACGGGCAGTAGCGCGGCCCTCGTCCAGATATCTCGCCGGAATACATGGCGGAGAGATGGAGATTCTGCTCGATGATCGCCTGCGTTTCAGCCGTCGTCCGGGTGATGAAACATGAGATCTGCGGCACCTCGATCCGGGTGGTCATCGCTGAAAATGGTTCCGGAGGCGAATCGCCCTTCTGCTCCTCGCAACGCGCCCAATCGATTGTCCGGCCATCCAGCCGGGCCGGCGTTCCGGTCTTCAGGCGTCCAAGCGCGAAGCCCAATGCATCCAGCCGCTCGGCCAACAACCGAGCCGGTGGTTCGTCCACTCTCCCGGCGGGGATCTGTCGTTTCCCGATGTGGATGACGCCGCGAAGGAAGGTGCCGGTGGTCACCACCACTGCGCCGCAGGAAAACTCCCGGCCATCCGCCAGCCGGACGGATCGGACACGAATCGAATCGATATCGATATCGCTGACTTCGCCTTCGATGACTTCAAGACCGCGCTGCTCGGCCAGGATCAGCTGCACCGCGCTGCGATACAGGCTTCGATCCGCCTGCGCCCTAGGCCCCCGGACGGCAGCACCCTTGCTGCGGTTCAAAAGCTTGAAATGGATCCCGGCGCGATCAATAGCCCGGCCCATGACACCATCAAGCGCATCGACTTCGCGGACAAGGTGACCCTTCCCCAACCCACCGATCGCAGGATTGCACGACATCTCGCCAATCCGGTCGCGGCGAAGCGTGATCAGGCCAACGCGTGCCCCGGCGCGCGCCGCCGCGCTGGCTGCCTCGGTGCCGGCATGGCCACCCCCGACAACGATGACATCATAGCTGTGTTCGGACACACCCTGACTCCATTGTTTCACGTGAAACACTACTTCCCGATGCAGAACCGACGAAACACGACATCCAGCACCTGATCCGGCTCGATACGGCCAATAAGTCGATCGAGCGCCAGCGAGGCATGCCGCAAAGCCTCTGCACGCAATTCGAGAGCCTCAGCTCCGTAACCCGCAGCCATTTCGACCGCAATCGCAGCATCAAGAAGGGCAAGCCGCTGCCGTTCATGGACCAGCATGCTGTCCCCATCCCGGATCCAGCTGGCCATCTTCGCCTTCTCTCCAAGGGCAGCGAACAAGGTATCAAGTCCTTCTCCGGATTGTGCGGAAACCGCAAGCCCGATGGGTCGTTTCGTCAGAGAATCGATCAGGTCCAGCTTCGTGAACACCACAAGATCAATATCGATCTGCATCCCGGGATCGGTCCCAGAGCCATCAACGGGCTCAAGCCAGACCCGGAGATCAGCGGAACTCGCTGCGCGACGCGTCCGGGCAATCCCCTCCCGCTCAAGTCGATCCTCTGTTTCCCGGAGCCCGGCTGTATCGATCAGGATGACAGCATGGCCATCCAGATCAAGATGAACCTCCAGCACATCGCGGGTGGTTCCGGCGATCTCCGATGTGATCGCCACATCACGACGGGCAAGTGCATTGAGCAGCGAGGACTTCCCCGCATTGGGTGCGCCCAACAGGGCAACGCGGAAGCCGTCCCGGATGATCTCTGCCGCCGGAGCCGGAGTCCCGGCCTTATAGAGGCTGTCGCGGAGCTCGAGAACGGATTGTTGCAGGTTCGAATCGAAATGCCGGAGCACATCGTCCTCGTCGGAGAAATCGATCAACGCTTCGGTCAGGCCCCGCAATTCGATCAGGCTCTCCCGCCAATAGGCGATCCGTTCCCGCAGCCAATGGCGGCTCGATGCAGCCAGCCGGGCTTGCGCCCGCGTCTCGGCCTGAAGGACGTCACCCAATGCCTCGACATCCAGCAGGTCCATCTTGCCATTCAGGAACGAGCGACGCGTGAACTCGCCGGCATCGGCCGGCCTGTAGCCTGGCAACGCGGCGAGGGCATGAAGCAAGGCGCGGACAATAGCCCGACTGCCATGGACCTGCAGTTCGATAATGTCTTCCCCGGTGAAACTTCGGGGACCCGGAAAGAAGAGGACAAGCGCGTCATCGACATGCTCTCCGGTATCCGGATCCCGGAGAACCCGCACAGCTGCCCGTCGTGGCGGTGGCAGGTCGAAGCGGAGGAGCGAAGCGACCGATCTGGCATCCGGACCGGAGACGCGAATCACCGCGACGCCTGAAACGGACGGGCCCGTGCTGAGCGCATAGATCGTGTCCATTGCTCCGTCCCGGGCCCGTATCCTGGATTACTTTCGATCAGGTATTCATCGACTCGAAGAAGTCGCTGTTCTGTTTGGTCTGCCGGAGCTTGTCGAGGAGGAACTCGATCGCATCCTGCGGACCCATCGGATTGAGAATGCGCCGGAGCACATAGGTCTTCTGGAGCTGGTCGCGCGGCGTGATGAGTTCTTCCTTGCGGGTGCCGGACTTGAGAATATCGAGAGCCGGGAAGACCCGTTTGTCAGCCACCTTGCGGTCCAGGACGATTTCCGAATTGCCGGTGCCCTTGAACTCCTCGAAGATCACCTCGTCCATGCGGCTGCCTGTATCGATCAGAGCCGTGGCGATGATCGTCAGCGAGCCTCCTTCCTCGATGTTCCGGGCTGCACCGAAGAACCGCTTCGGGCGCTGCAGGGCATTCGCATCCACGCCGCCGGTCAGGACCTTGCCGGAAGACGGCACCACCGTGTTATAGGCGCGGCCCAGCCGGGTGATCGAATCGAGAAGGATGACCACGTCGCGGCCATGTTCGACAAGGCGCTTGGCCTTCTCGATGACCATTTCGGCTACCTGGACATGTCGGGAGGCGGGCTCGTCGAAGGTCGAGGACACCACCTCGCCGCGCACGGAGCGCTGCATGTCCGTCACTTCCTCCGGCCGTTCGTCGATGAGCAGGACGATCAGATAGCATTCCGGATGGTTGGTCGTGATCGACTGCGCGACATTCTGGAGAAGGACAGTCTTGCCGGTCCGCGGCGGTGCCACGATGAGGGCGCGCTGCCCCTTCCCGATCGGCGAAACGATATCGATAACGCGCGCCGACATATCCTTCTTGGTCGGATCCGGGTTCTCGAGCCGCAGGCGCTGATCCGGATAGAGCGGTGTCAGGTTGTCGAAATGAACCTTGTGCCGGGCCTTTTCCGGATCCTCGAAATTGATCGTGTTGACCTTGAGAAGGGCGAAATAACGTTCTCCGTCCCGGGGGGAGCGGATCTGGCCCTCGACAGTATCGCCGGTGCGCAGCGAGAACCGCCGGATCTGTGCCGGGGAAATGTAGATATCATCGGGCCCGGCGAGATAATTCGCATCCGGCGACCGCAGGAATGCGAAACCATCCTGCAGCACCTCGACAACCCCTTCGCCGATGATCTCGGTATCGTTGGCCGCGAGCTGCTTGAGAATGGCGAACATCAGCTCCTGCTTGCGCATGGTGCTGGCGCCTTCCACCTCCAGTTCCTCGGCGAAACTCAGGAGTTCGGTTGGCGATTTGCGTTTCAGGTCGTGGAGTTTGATCTCCGGCATTGTCAAACCTTGGAAAAAAAGAAGAAAAGGGGAAAGGCGAGGACTGGCCAATACGCTGTCAGGGAAGGCCGGTCTGGCATGCCAGGGATCTGACAGCCGGGCCGCTCAGCCGCAGATCGGGGGCGAGCGATGCGAGTCCGATAGCCGCTTTGGCCGGATTCGGCAAGATGTCTTTCGTGGGATCAGAAGGGCTTGACGATCACAAGCACGACGATGCCAACCATCAGCAACGTCGGAACCTCGTTCTGGATCCGGTAGAACCGGCTGGCATGGCGGCGCTCGTCACGGGCGAAAGCGGAAATCCAGGCACCCTGCATGTGATGATGGCCCGTCATCAGGACGACGAGCAGAATCTTGCCATGCAGCCACCCGCCGCGAAAACCGAAGCTGGACCAGGCGAGCCAGAGCCCGGTTGCCCAGGCGACAAGCATCGCCGGGCGCATGATATACCGATACAGCTTGAACTCCATGACCTTGAAGCGCTCGCTGGCATCGGACCGGACAGGGGCCTCCGAATGATACACCATCAGGCGGGGCAGATAGAGCAATCCCGCCATCCACGAGATGATGGCCAGCACATGGAGCGCCTTGAGCCAGAGATCCATCACCCCCGCACCCGGCGCAACATGGCCTCGACATGGGCGATCGGCGTTGGCGGCAGGATTCCATGACCGAGGTTGAAGACATGGGGCAGCCCGGCCGTCGATTCGAGGATATGATCGATTGCCCCGTCCAGCGCGGAACCGCCATTGATGAGGACGAGCGGATCAAGGTTTCCCTGCGTCACCATGCCGGCCGGGAATTGCTGCCGGATGTCTGAAATCGCGCAGGCTGTATCGAGGCTGATCGCGTCGCATTTCGTTTCGGAAACGAATCGCCGGAAGCCGCCAGCAATCCCGCGAGGAAAGGCAATGATCGGCACGGAGGGGTGGTGGGCTTTGACACCGCCGATGATCCTGGCAATGGGCGTCTCGCTCCAGCGGCGCAACTCACCTTCGGGCAGATTGCCGGCCCAGGAATCGAAAATCTGCAAGGCTTCCGCCCCGGCATCGACCTGGAGGGAGAGGTGCTCGACGCAGGCTGTCACGAGCAGATCCATCAAGCGCTGGAACGCCTCGGGATGCTGGTAGGCAAAATGCCGCGCCGGCGCCTGATCCGGCGTGCCCTTCCCGCCGATCATATAGGTCGCCAATGTCCAGGGAGCGCCGCAGAAGCCGATCAGGGCAACCTCTGCGGGCAGGGCAGCCCGGACGCCGCGCAGGGCTTCATAGACCGGTCCCAGCTTGTCGCGGTCGAGAACCCCGGAAAGCCGCTTGAGCGCCTCGGGCGTTTCCATCGCCTCGAGCCGCGGCCCTTCACCCTCGGCAAAACGGACGCCCTGTCCGAGGGCATCCGGGATGACAAGGATATCCGAGAAGATGATCGCCGCATCGAAACCGAACCGTCGGATCGGTTGCATCGTCGCTTCGATCGCCAGCTCCGGCGAATAGCAGAAATGGAGGAAATCACGGGCCTGAGACCGGATGGCGCGATATTCCGGCAGATAACGCCCGGCCTGCCGCATAAGCCAGATGGGGGGACGGGCGGCAGCCTTTCCGGCCAGAACATCGAGAAAGGGCTTCACGAAGGCTCCCTGAAAAAAGAAAGGAAGAGGATTCTTCTCTGTTTCTCTTTCTGGCACGCCTCAAAGCGGAATCGCAAGATCATCCACAGCCGAATGTCAACCAAACTGGACACCTCCGAAATCCGGCTTCGCGGAGCGGCAAGGGTTCTCTCGGGATTCCAGCGGCTTCTCTCTCTTGATCCCGATCCCGAGCCGTCTTTCCCCATTTTTCACAGAAACTGCTTCCACCTTTCCCCAATCCCGCTGCTGGGGACAGTTTCTGCCCTTTCCCACAGGCCGCGAAGAGACCGCCCGACTCCCGGCTCGATTGCACTCCGTTGTCCCGCGCCGTAAACAGGGATGTGGACAACCCGGTTGATATCGCGATCGTGCCGGGCTTTCGGGCGAGGATCATGGGCCGGAACTTCTTTCATCTCCATCTCGTTTCGGATTCGACCGGCGAGACGTTGATCACCGTCGCGCGCGCGGCGACCGCCCTCTATGCCGGGATATCTCCCATCGAGCATGTCTATCCGCTTGTCCGAAACGAAAGGCAGCTCGACCGGGTAATCACCGATATCGAGAACGAGCCGGGGATCGTGCTCTACACGATGGTCGATCAAGGCCTGGCAACGCGTCTCCAGCGTGCCTGCGAGGAGCAGGGATGCCCCAGCCTGTCCGTCCTGGAGCCGGTCCACAATCTCTTCCAGTCCTATCTCGGTGTCGTGACGACGCCGAAGGCAGGTGCCCAGCACATGCTCAACGCAGAATATTTCCGCCGCATCGACGCTCTCAATTTCACGATGATGCATGATGACGGGCAGCTGACCGAAAATCTCGACCAGGCCGATGTGGTTCTCGTCGGCGTCAGCCGGACATCGAAGACGCCGACAAGCATCTATCTCGCGAATCGGGGGATCAAGACAGCCAATGTTCCGCTGGTCCCGAACGTTCCGCTGCCGATTCATATCGAAACGCTCGTCAAGCCGCTGATCGTCGGTCTTGTCGCTTCCCCGGAACGGATCGTCCAGATCCGCCAGAACCGGATGCTGGCCCTTGCCGCGGACGGCAAGGATTCAACCTATATCGATCGGCAGGCCGTGACGGAGGAAATTGCCCAGGCGCGCCGGCTTTTCGACCGCAACAACTGGCCGGTCATCGATGTCACGCGGCGTTCCATCGAGGAAACCGCCGCAGCCATCATCGACCTCTACCGGACGCACCGACTCGGACTGGTCGCGCAATGACCGGCACAGGCTTCTGGAAGCCCTCGCAGCCCCTGCTGCTGGCCTCCGGCTCCGTGACACGGAAGCAGATGCTGGAAGCAGCGGGGATCCCGCTCGAAATCATCCGTGCGCCCGTAGACGAGGGGGCGATTGCCGCAGCCATGCTCGAGACACGGCAGACACCGCAGCAGATCGCGATTGCCCTCGCCCATGCCAAGGCCGAGGCCGCTGCGCGCCGCCGCAACGATGCTCTTCTGCTCGCCGCCGACCAGACGCTCGATCATCACAGCCGGCTGCTCATGAAGCCGGTAGACCGAGCCCATGCCCGGGCGCAGCTGCTTTCCCTGCGCGGGACTGACCATTTCCTCCATGCCGCCGCAGTTCTCCGGCGGGACGAAACCGTGCTCTGGGCCGGATTTGCCTCGGCACGGCTGCGCATGCGGAATTTCTCCGAAGCATTCCTCGATGCCTATCTCGACCGGATGGGCCCTGCTGTCACGACTACTGTCGGCGGCTACCAGATCGAGGCCTCGGGAATCCATCTCTTCGACATGATCGAGGGTGACCACAGCACGATCCTTGGGCTACCCTTGATTCCGGTGCTTCACGCCCTGCGAGACCTGAATTGCCTTGTTGCCTAGGAGTGCGCACTGATGGACGATCAAGCCGGAAAAGGCCTTGCGGGACCGCGGGCCGTGATCATCGGGCGGCCCATCAAGCATGCCCGGTCGCCCCTGATCCACGGATACTGGCTCGCCGAGAACCAGATCGCCGGAAGCTATGATCGCCGCGAGGTCATGCCGGGCGCCGTTGCCGCAACCTTGCGCGACCTGCGTGATGAAGGCTATCTCGGCGGGAATGTCACGGTTCCGCACAAGGAAGAGGCTTTCGCCGCCTGTGACCATCTGACCGAGAGAGCGCGCATCGCGGGAGCGGTCAATACCTTCTGGTTCGACGGCCCCGATCTCTGCGGCGACAATACCGATGGTATCGGCTTTGTCGGCCATCTCTCCGAAACCTGGCCTGACTGGGACAGGAACCCCGCCGAAATCCGCCTGATGGGTGCCGGCGGCGCCGCTCGAGGGCTGATCGCGCCCCTGCTGGACCGCAACGTGAAGACAATTTCGGTGACGAATCGATCCCGCGACCGGGCTGAATCCCTGTGCAGCGACCTGAAAACGGTGTTTCCGGACGCAAAGCTCTCCGTTCTCGACTGGAAGGATCGCGGACTTGGCCTCGGGACCGTCGATCTCCTCGTGAACACGACAAGCCTCGGTATGGCCGGCCAACCCTCGCTCGATCTTGACCTGACGCCCATGAAGGCAACGGCTATCGTCGCGGACATCGTCTATATCCCGCTGGAAACGCCCCTGCTCGCCGAAGCCGGCCGGATGCGCCTGCGCAGGCTGGACGGGCTCGGCATGCTGCTTCACCAGGCCGTTCCGGGATTCGAACGCTGGTTCGGGGTCCGGCCCCGCGTGACGGCCGAGCTGAGGCAGGAGGTTTTCGCCGATCTCCTCGGCCAGGGCTAACGGAACGGGGATCGCAGGATGTTCCGACTCGGGCTTACCGGATCGATCGGCAGCGGCAAGTCGACCACGGCAGGGTTCTTCCGTCAGGCCGGGATCCCAGTCCATGATGCGGATGCCACCGTCCATCGGCTCTATGCCGGTCCGGCGGCTCCATTGATAGAGCAGGCTTTCCCCGGCACGACACGCGATGGAGTGGTCGACCGCCCTGCGCTGTCGGCGATCCTCCGCGCAGCGCCGGACCGCTTTCCCGAACTCGAGGCCATCGTCCATCCGCTGGTCCAGGCCGCCGAACGCGAAGCCCTCGCCCTGGCCGAAAAGGCCGGCCAAAGGCTTGTGGTTCTCGATATCCCGCTCCTGTTCGAAACCCGTGCCGAACATCGCTGTGATGCTGTTCTCGTGGTGCATGTCGCAGCCGAAGAGCAGGCCCGGCGGGTTCTCGCACGGCCCGGCATGAACGAGGCGCTTTTCCACGCGATTCTCGCTCGCCAGATGCCCTCGGCCGAGAAATGCCGCCGCGCTCATGCCATGATCGATACCAGCTTCGGCCTTGAGGCAGCGCGGCAGGACGTGCAGGCGCTGATCCGGGCCCTGGCATCAACCGTCGCATGAAGGGCTGAGCGATGCGCGAGATCGTGCTCGATACCGAAACAACCGGCCTCGACCCGTTCAAGGGTGATCGGCTCGTCGAGATCGGCTGTGTCGAGATGGTGAACCGGTTTCTCACCGGTCGGGTCTTCCACCGCTATCTCAATCCCGAACGGCCGATGTCGCCCGACGCCTTCGCAATTCACGGGCTGTCGGATGCCTTCCTTGCCGACAAGCCGGTCTTCCGCAATGTGGCACAGGAATTCCTCGACTTCATCGCGGATTCTGCTCTGGTCATCCATAATGCCGCCTTCGATATCGGCTTCCTGAATCATGAGCTGAAGCGCCTCGGCCATCCTCCCATTGCCCAGACTCGTGTCATCGATACGCTGATGCTGGCGCGGCGGCGCCATCCGGGGCAGCAGAATTCACTCGATGCCCTCTGCCAGCGCTATGGCATCGACAATTCGCGGCGCACGAAGCACGGCGCCCTGCTGGATTCGGAAATTCTCGCAGAGGTCTATGCCGAACTGACCGGTGGCCGGCAATCCTCCCTGGGCCTGACAGCAGATCTTTCGGCGCCATCGACCGGTGAGGCCGCTGTCACCCGGAACAGCGACCGGCTGCGCAGCTTCACGCATCACGAAACGAAGATCTCGGAGGAGGAACGCCGCCTCCATGCCGAATTCGTGGCGCAGCTCGGCGCGAAGGCACTCTGGAACGAGTATCGCGCCGAACCCCCCACGCAATCCGGGGACGGCGCGACGGCCGGCTGATCAGCTGTTCATGCCGCCGCGCTGCAATTCCTGCATGCGGGCCTGATAGAGGCCGCCGAAATCGATCGGCTGGAGAAGGAAGGGCGGGAAGCCGCCATCCCGGACCGCGTTGGCCAGGACAGCGCGCGCGAACGGGAACATCAGGCGCGGGCATTCGATCATGAGCACCTGGTTGATATGTTCCTTCGGAATGTTCAGCAGGCGGAACACGCCGGCGAAGTTCAGCTCGAAGCGGAAGAGCATCCCGTCGCCCTCGCCGGCAGCACCTTCGAGGATGAGTTCGATCTCGTAATCCTCGTCGCCCATGGGCTTCGAATTGACATTGACCTGGATCGAGATGCTCGGCGGCTGATCCTGCGGCCGCAACGATTGCGGGGCGTTCGGATTCTCGAAGGAGAGATCCTTCACATATTGCGCAAGCGCTTCGAGATGCGGCGCGCCGCCATTGCCATCGGCCATCGTCTTCGTCCTGTTCTAGCGATGCGCTCCAGGAACGGAGCGACGGTTGATCCGGCTGGATCCGAGCCTCCGCTTACACGGATGGGGGCTGCCCCTCAAGCGGGGCCTTGGCTGATTTTGCCTTCCGACGGCTTTTTTTCGCCCCGATTTCCTTCCATTCCGAGGCTGGAAGCTCAAGCAGGCGCGGATCCCCGGTCTCGTCGGAGCGCCGCCGCCACCAGTCCGAAACGGCGTTTCGGAGGCTCGGCGAGAACAACGCAATGCCGACAAGCATCGGAATCAGGCCCGGGAGGGCGATGAGGATGCCCGATGCCAGGGGAAAGGTCAGTGCGGCGATCCGGTCGACTCCCTGCCTTCGCCGGGCCGCTCGTCCGGCCAGAACGGTGATCAGCACCAGGGCGATCAGGCCCAGCCCGCCCTTGAGGCTCACGAGCACGAGCACGGTGCCCCAGCCGATCCGCGCGGCCAGCAATTCCAGCAGCACGAATTCAAGCACCATCCATCCCGCAATCAGGATCAGGAAGGGCCGCAGCGCGGGAAAAACCGATCGGAGCATGAAAAGCCGCCGCTGCTCAGGGGTGATGCCGAAATCTGGACATCATGCGATCATCTAGAGGATAGCGAAGCGGGCGAACAGGCCCTATATGACAAGCAGGGAAACATCGTTTCCTGGCCAGCGCGGGATGCGGTGGCGGTTTGCCGGGAAGAACCAATGCAGAATTTCGATATCCTCACGCTCGTCTTTTTGGGGCTGGCTGTCTTCGTGATCTACAAGCTGCGCTCCGTCCTGGGCACCCGGACCGGCACAGAAAAGCCGCCGCGCGATCTCTTTGACCGCCGCCCCCCGGCCGATGCACCCCAGCAGGACAACTCGCCCGGTCCCAATGGCAGCTCGAATGTCGTGCCGCTCCCCGGCATCCGCCGCGATGCCCCGACCGAGGCGCTCTCCCCCGAAGCCCGGCTCGATGGCGTTGTTCCGAAGGAAAGCCCGGCCCACAAGGGTCTTCTCGATATCATGCAGTCGGATTCCGGTTTCGATGCGAAGGAATTCGTCGGCGGGGCCCGCTCGGCCTACGAGATGATCGTCCTCGCTTTCGCCAATGGCGATCGCCGCACGCTGAAGGATCTGTTGGCCAAGGATGTCTTCGAAGGGTTCGAGACCGCGATCCGCGAGCGCGAGACCCGGAACGAACGGGTGGAAACCCAGTTCGTCTCGATCGACAAGGCCGAGATCTCCGATGCTGTCCTGCGCAGCCGGACCGCGCAGGTGACCGTGCGGTTCCAGTCGAAGCTGATCACCGCAACCCGGGATTCGGCCGGCGCGGTCATCGACGGAAACGCGGAAAAGGTCATCGATGTTGTCGATATCTGGACCTTCGCCCGCGAAACCACCGCCAGGGATCCGAACTGGCGGCTTGTGGCGACCGAATCGGCGCAATGAGGGCAGCCGGCAAGGCTGCCTTTGGCTGTCTTGTCGCGGTGATCGGGGCAATCGCGTCCATGACGGTTTCGGCCGAAACCCCCGCCAGCCCGCTGAATGCCCCGCTGCCGGAGGGCACGCGGACAAGGCCGCTTGAATGGTCCGCCGTGCCCGGCTGGGCCAATGACGATCACAACCAGGCCTTCGCAACCTTCCTGGCGACCTGCCCGGCCGGCATTCCGGCTCTCCGGGCCGGCCAGCCCCGCCCCGCCGCGCTGCAGCAGGTCTGTGACCTTGCCTTGAGTGAAGCTGCCGCGTGGCAGGCGGATGCGGGGAAAGCCCGCCTGTTCTTCGAAAGCCGCTTCACCCCGGTCGAAATCATCCCGGCCAGCGGCGCCGGCTTTCTCACCGGCTATTACGAGCCAGAGCTCGAAGCCGCGCGCCAGCGGCGCGACACGTTTCCCGAACCCGTCCTGGCCCGGCCTGGTGATCTCGTCACGGTTCCGCAAGGCGGAACAGCCCCTCCACCCCTCGACCCTGCCCTGCAGGCTTGGCGGCAGACAGCTGCCGGCCCCGAGCCCTATCCGGACCGGAAGGCCATCTGGGATGGCGCGCTTTCCGGACGCGGACTCGAGATCGCCTGGCTGCGCGACAAGCCGGAGCTTTTCATCACCCAGGTCCAGGGTTCGGCGCGCCTCCGATGGGTTGAGGGCGGGGTTGGCCGGCTCCGTTATGCCGGCCGGAACGGCCATGCCTACACCTCGATCGGCCGCCGGCTGGTCGAGCGCGGCATTATGCCGCTTGAATCCATGACGCTCGCCCGTCTGATGGGCTGGTTGCGCGACAATCCTGCAGAGGCCCGCGCCCTGATGGACGAGAACCGCTCCTACATCTTCTTCCAGCTCGACGAGAACCTCTCGCCGGAAGAAGGCCCGATCGGCGGCGCCGGGATCCCGCTGACCCCGGGCCGTTCGCTCGCCGTCGACCGGTCGATCTGGCCCTATGGTCTCCCGGTCTTCGTCGATGTCTCGCCTTTGGTTCCCTCGGGCGGCCGCGAAAGGCTGTCCCGGCTGATGATCGCGCAGGATACCGGTTCGGCGATCGTGGGTCCGGCGCGGGCCGACTATTTCGTCGGATCCGGCGCGGCAGCCGGCGATCGTGCCGGTCTGTTCCGGGACCCGATGCGGTTCATCGTGCTGGTCCCGCGCGGAGTCCAGCCGTGAAGCGTCGTCCGGACGGGGAAACTCCGCCCAAGCCGGTGCGGCGCACGCGCCGCGGGCTGACACCGGAGGAGCGCACGCTCTGGGCCCATGTGGCGCAGAGCGCCAAGCCCATGCCGGGCCGCAGCCTACCGGCGCCGGAGCCCCTGCCCGAGCCGGAAGTGCAGCCCGGCCCGGCCTCGCCGCGATTGCCCGCCGTCGCGCCGCCCGCCCGTCCCCGCCTTCTCCCGCTGGCCGGGGTCGAGCGCCGCATGCTGAAGGATCTTTCCCGCGGGAGCCGGCAGGTCGAAGGCCGTCTCGACCTGCACGGGATGCGTCAGGCCGAGGCCCATCAGGCGCTCCGGGCCTTCCTCCATCGCCATCACGCCCTGGGTTCGAAGCTGCTGCTCGTCATCACCGGCAAGGGCGGTGGACCGGATTCGATGACCGGCGAGCGCGGAATCCTCCGCCGCCTCGTGCCGCATTGGCTGGCGGACCCCGACCTGCGCCCGCTGGTTGTCGGCTTCGAGGTTTCCGCACGCCAGCATGGTGGTGAAGGCGCGCTCTATGTCCGGCTTCGGCGGCGCCGCGACACTTGATTTCCGGGCCCTGCTCGGCCATGCAGCCGGCCGGGGGCGTTCTTGGCGCGGCCCGAGCCACAGAGGATTTCCAGATGGACCGCGAAATTGACGTTCTCGCCCTCGGCAATGCCATTGTCGATGTGATTGCCCGGGCGGAGGAGGATTTCCTCGTAGCGCAGGGCGTGGCCAAGGGCTCGATGACCCTGATCGACGAGGCCCAGGCCGAGCGTCTCTATGCGGCGATGGGGCCTGCAACGATCATTTCCGGCGGTTCGGCGGCGAATACGGTGGTAGGCCTGGCCTCGTTCGGCGGTTCGGCGGCCTTTATCGGCCGCGTGAAAGCCGATCCGGTCGGCGATGTCTTCGCGCATGACATCGTGGCTTCCGGCGTCGCCTTCGGTACGCCTGCGGCTCTGGATGGCCCGGCCACGGCACGCAGCTTCATCCTTGTCACGCCTGATGGCGAGCGCACGATGAACACCTATCTCGGCGCTTGCCAGAATCTCACGGAAGCCGAGATCGATCCGGCCACCGTGGCCCGGGCAAAGGTCACCTATCTCGAGGGTTATCTCTGGGATCCGCCCCATGCGAAGGCCGCGTTCCGCAAGGCGGCAAGGCTTGCGCATGCCGCCGGCCGAGAAGTCGCGCTGACCCTCTCGGATTCGTTCTGCGTCAACCGGTACCGCGAGGAATTCATCGGCCTGATGCGCAGCGGCGAGGTCGATCTGGTCTTCGCCAACGAGAGCGAGCTGAAGGCGCTGTACGAAACCGCCGATTTCGCCTCCGCCCTCACCGCCTTGCGCGGCGATGTGAAGCGGGCCGCCGTCACCCGCTCGGAGCAGGGTGCGGTGATGATCGAGGGCACGCGGACAATCACCGTTCCGGCCATGCCGATCGAGCAGCTGGTCGATGCAACCGGCGCGGGCGATGCCTTCGCGGCGGGCTTCCTTTTCGGCTACACGCAGGGCATGGGCTTCGAGAAGGCGGGCCAGCTCGGCGCCCTGGCGGCCAGCCATGTCATCCAGAAGATCGGCGCCCGCCCGGCGGAGCCCCTGCTCGGCCTCGCCCGGCAGGCGGGGCTCCTCGCCTGAGCGGGTCCGCTGGCGCCCCGGCGGTCAGAGCTTCCGGAGCGCCACTTCCTCGATCATGTGGTTGCTGCCCTTGCGCAGGATGAGATCCGCGCGCGGCCGCGTCGGGAAGATGTTCTCGCGCAGGTTCGGCAGGTTGATCCGGTCCCAGAGGCCGAAGGCCGTCTGCCGGGCTTCTTCCTCTGAAATCTCGGCATAGCGGCGGAAGAAACTCTCCGGCTTCCGGAACGCGGTCTTGCGCAGGGTCATGAAGCGGTCGACATACCAGCGCCGGAGCAGCTCTTCCTCGGCATCGATATAGATCGAGAAATCGAAGAAATCCGACACGAAGGGAATCGGCTTCGCATCCCGCGGCAGTTTCGGCGGCTGCAGCACATTGAGCCCCTCGACAATCAGGATGTCCGGCCGGTCGATCTCGATCTGCTCGCCCGGGACCACGTCATAGACAAGATGCGAGTAGAGCGGGGCGGTGACATTGCGCTCCCCGGCCTTGATCCGCGCGAGGAAATGCAGCAGCGCCGGCGTGTCGTAGCTTTCGGGAAAGCCCTTGCGCTCCATCAGCCCGAGCCGCCGCAATTCGGCATTCGGCAGCAGGAACCCGTCTGTCGTGACAAGGCTCACCTTGGGCGTGTTCGGCCAGCGGGCCAGCAGCTTTTCGAGCACGCGGGCCGTGGTGGATTTTCCCACCGCCACCGACCCGGCGACCCCGATGATATAGGGAACCTTGGCGTCGCCGCCGGCATTGAGGAAACGCTGCGTCGCCTTGAACAGCCCCTGTGTGGCAGCCACATAGAGCGCCAGCAGGCGGGACAGCGGCAGGTAGATATCCACCACCTCGTCAAGGCCCAGCCGGTCGTTGATCGAGGTCAGGCCCTTGATTTCCTCGAGGCTGAGCGTGAGCGGGGTGTCCGCGCGCAGGGAGGCCCATTCTTCGCGGCTGAACAGGCGGAACGGGGAAAGGTCGACGTCAGGCGCCAGCTTCGAGATCTCGGCATCCATGGCGATTCCCCCCTTTTCGCCGTCTGATGCGGCGTTAATCCCGGCCGCCCGGCCGGTTGGCCTTTTCGGCGAGCCCGGATTGCGCGGTGCGGGCGTCGAGTTCCGCCATCACCTCGTCCAGCCCCACCCCGCCGAGCCTGAGCACGACAAGCAGATGATAAAGAAGATCTGCGCTCTCTTTCGTCAATTCCCGTCGATCGCCCGAAAGCGCGGCGATCACGGTTTCGACCGCCTCCTCGCCGAGTTTTTTCGTCGCGCGCGGCATGCCCTCGGCCGCGAGCCGGGCCGTGTAGGATCGTGCCGGGTCATCGGCTGCGCGTGCCGCAACGATGGATTCAAGCGTCTCGAGCGTGAACCGGCTCATCGGATGGCCTCCAGCCCGTCCAGCCGCATCGGCAGGCCGGCACGGGCCATATGTCTCTTGGCTTCGGCGATCGAGAACGTGCCGTAATGGAAGATCGAGGCGGCGAGAACCGCGCTGGCGCCGCCTTCGCGGACCCCCTCGACGAGATGATCGAGCGTGCCCACGCCGCCGGAAGCCACGACGGGAATGGTCACCGCATCGCTGACCGCGCGCGTCAGCGCAAGGTCGAATCCCGCCTTCGTCCCGTCGCGATCCATCGAGGTCAGCAGGATCTCGCCTGCGCCGAGATCCGCAACCTCCCGGGCATAGGCAATCGCATCGATTCCGGTTGGGTTGCGGCCGCCATGGGTGAAGATCTCCCAGCGCGGCGCCTCGCCGTCCCGGCTGACTCTCTTCGCATCGATCGCCACGACGATCGCCTGGGCACCGAATTTCTCGGCAGCGCGCCCGACAATCGAACGGTCCCGGACGGCGGCTGTGTTGATGGACACCTTGTCGGCGCCGGCAAGCATCAGCGCGCGCACATCCTCGACATCCCGGACCCCGCCGCCGACTGTTACCGGCATGAAGCAATTCTCGGCCGTCCGCCGGACGACATCGAGCAGGGTGCCGCGATTCTCGTGGCTGGCCGTGATGTCGAGGAAGCACAATTCATCCGCCCCGGCAGCATCATAGGCCTTGGCGCTCTCGACGGGATCACCGACATCGGCGAGATCGACGAAGTTGATGCCCTTGACGACGCGGCCATTCTTGACATCGAGGCAGGGAATGACGCGCTTCTTCAGCATCAGGCCGCCCTCCGCCGGCTCACGAGCGCGAGCGCAGCGGCCGGGTCGAGCCGGCCGTCATACAGGGCGCGGCCAGTGATCGCGCCGGCCAGCCGGGCGCATTCGGGCGCCATGAGGCGTTCGACATCCACGATCGAGGCCAGCCCGCCAGACGCGATGACCGGGATCGACAGCGCCTCGGCCAGGCCCACAGTGCCCTCGAAATCCAGCCCCGAGAGCATGCCGTCGCGCGCGATATTGGTGTAGATGATCGCCGCCACGCCGGCATCCTCGAAGCGCCGGCCGAGATCGACGGCCAGCAGGTCAGAGGTTTCGGCCCAGCCTTCCACGGCCACGCGGCCATCGCGCGCGTCGATCCCCACGGCGACCTTGCCGGGAAAGGCGCGGGCAGCCTCGCGGACGAAGCCGGGATTCTTCAGCGCGGCCGTCCCGATGATCACGCGCGCAATTCCGCGCGCGAGCCAGGCTTCCACCTGGGCCATTTCGCGGATGCCGCCGCCGAGCTGCACCGGGAAGCGAACGCGGTCAATGATCCCCTCGACCGCCCGCGCATTGACCGGCGAACCGGCAAAGGCGCCGTCGAGATCCACCACATGCAGCGCCTCGAAGCCCTGGGCCTCGAAGGCGCCCGCCTGTGCGGCCGGATCGTCGTTGAAAACCGTGGCCTGCGCCATGTCGCCCTGCTTGAGGCGGACGCATTGCCCGTTCTTGAGATCTATGGCGGGGTAGAGGATCATGGCCTGTCCGGTCGAAAGCGCCGCTATGGGGCCCATTTGAGGAAATTGGCAAGCAGTTTCACGCCCAGGACCTGGCTTTTCTCCGGGTGGAACTGCGTGCCGATCACCGTGTCGCGGCCGACAATGGCCGAGACGGGCCCGCCATATTCCGCCGTGGCGATGAGGTTCGCGGTTCCCTCGGGAATGAGGTGGAAGGAATGCAGGAAATAGGCGTGGAGCCCCTGCGGCCCGAGCGCGATTCCCTCGAGAACCGGATGGCTCGATGTCATGGCCAGCGTGTTCCAGCCCATATGCGGCACCTTGAGCGCCGGATCGGCCGGCGCCAGCGGCACGACATCGCCGGGAATCCAGCCGAGCCCTTGCGTGATCCCGCGTTCAAGCCCGCGCGTCGCCAGCAGCTGCATGCCGACACAGATGCCGAGGAACGGGCGCCCCTTGCTCCGGACGGCATGGTCGAGCGCAGCTTCGAGCCCGCTGACGACGGCAAGGTTCTCGCGGCAATCCCGGAAGGCCCCGTCGCCGGGCAGGACGATGCGATCGGCCGAGGCGATCACCTCCGGATCGGCGCCCATGATGACCTCGCCGCGCTGCCCGGTCTCGTCCAGCGCGCGCATGAGGGCCTTGGCGGCGGAATGCAGGTTCCCGGCGCCGTAATCGATCAGCGCGATCCTCACACCGAACCTCGCGCCTGCGGAAACAGCCCCATCACGGGATTGGCCGGCCCATGCGGAACGAAGCCTTCCAGACCGCCTTTCGCCGGCATCGCGGGCTCCTGCCCCTCGTCATCGGCGAAGAAGCGGCGCTCGGCCTCGTCTTCCGCCTGCGCGATGACAAGGCCAGCCTCGTGATGGCGCGACAGGCGAAGGGCCAGCCGGCGCAGGCTTGCGCCTTCGAGGCCCCAGCCAAGCGAGACAAGCGCCATCACCGCAAGCTGGATCTCCGGCGGCAGGCCCAGGCTCGCCAGCAGGCCGAGCAGGGCGAATTGCAGGACGAGCGCGATGATGCCGGCCAGCACATGCCCCTTGGCGATCAGCCAGAACGGCCCGAACCCGAAGGCCGCGATGTTCCAGCCGTCCCGGACGAAGATCGCTTTCTCGCGGGCGAGATCCGGATCAGCGATGCGGGTCTTGAGGTGAACGGTGTAGCAAGCCATCAGACCGACAACGTCCCCTTGGTCGAGGGCACGCGATCCGCGGCGCGCGAATCCTTCTCGATGGCGAGACGCAGCACCCGGGCAAGGCCCTTGAAAGCGCTTTCCGCGATATGATGGCTGTTGGTCCCGTGCAGGCATTCGACATGCAGCGTGATCGCGGCATTGGACGCGAAGGCCTGGAAGAATTCGCGGACGAGCTCGGTATCGAAGGTGCCGATCTTCTCGGTCGGGAACTCCACCTTGAAGACGAGGAAGGCCCGGCCGGAAATGTCGAGCGCGACGCGCGTCAGCGTCTCGTCCATCGGCATCAGGCAATCCGCATAGCGGGTAATGCCGGCTTTCGTGCCGAGCGCCTTCGCGACAGCCTGGCCGAGCGCGATGCCGACATCTTCGGTGGTGTGGTGATCATCGACATGCAGGTCGCCCTCCGCCCGCACGATCAGGTCTATCATCGAATGGCGGGCGAGCAGGGTCAGCATATGGTCGAGGAAGCCGATTCCCGTGGCGATATCGGCCCGCCCGGTCCCGTCGAGGTCGAGCCCGACCTCGATCTTCGTCTCACCGGTTTCCCGCTTGATGTCGGCGCGACGCATGGCTCACTCCACTCCTGTCCGGCCCGGACCCGGATCCTCGCTGCCGCCTTTACCGAAAAAGGCCCCGCACGGCAATTCCGGATCACCGCCGCGCGGAAAATCCGGCTCCGCGCCCTTCGCCTTCGTGACCTTGGCAAGTCGGAGCGACAATCCCTACATTGACGGGAACTGATTCAGGAGCAGCCCGTGTCCGAACCGACCAACCCCGCCACAGGCTGGCATGCCACGACGATCCTGATGGTCCGCAAGGGTGGCGCCACGGTCATTGGCGGCGATGGCCAGGTCAGCCTCGGCCAGACCATCATCAAGGGCAATGCCCGCAAGGTCCGGCGGCTCGGCAAGGGCGAGGTGATTGCCGGCTTTGCCGGGGCCACGGCGGATGCTTTCACGCTGTTCGAGCGCCTCGAGGCGAAGATCGAGCAATATCCCGGGCAATTGATGCGCGCCTGCGTCGAACTGGCGAAGGACTGGCGCACCGACCGCTATCTCCGCCGGCTCGAGGCGATGATGCTGGTGGCCGATCGCACCACCGGCCTCGTTCTCTCCGGCACGGGCGATGTGCTCGAACCCGAGGGCGGCATCATGGGCATCGGCTCCGGCGGCATGTATGCTTTGGCCGCCGCGCGGGCCCTCGCCGATACGGATTTCGGCGCCGAGGAAATCGTCCGCCGGTCGATGCGCATCGCCGGCGAGATCTGCGTCTACACGAACGCGAACGTCGTGATCGAGAGCATCGAGGCATGATCTCCGAGGAAGCGCTGGATCAGGCCGTCGCGCGCGGCCTGATTGGCCCGGACCAGGCGCGGGCGCTCCGCATGATCGAGGCGGATCGACGCAAGGCGGAGTTCGAACCAGCTCCGGATCACGAAAGGCTGCGCTTCATCACCGGATTCGGCGATATCTTCGTCGTGATCGGGTTGGGGCTCTTCGCCTCGGCCCTCGGCTATTTCCTGGTCGAAAAATTCGGCGTCCTCGCCGGTTTTGGCGGGCTGACTGTCACCGCCTGGCTTCTGGCCGAGCAGTTCAGCCGCCGCCGCCGCATGGCCCTGCCGAGCATCGTCCTGCTGCTTGGCTTCGCGGTCGCGGGCTTTGCGGCCGTCAATAGCCTGACCGGCTGGCTGACCGGCCCGAGGGCGGTCACGCTGGGCAAGGCCGCGCTCGAATTCGAACGCCCCGTTCCGGTGGCGGTCGCAGCCTTGGCCACAGCCGGTCTCGTGGCGCTCCACTACTGGCGCTTTCGCGTGCCGATCACCATCGCGGCTGGCGTCGCAGCGCTGGTGGCCGCCTTTCTCGGCCTCGTCGTCGCGATCTCCCCGGCTTTCGCCGAGGCTGCGCTCGCGCCGCTGATCCTGGTTGCCGGGATCGGCATCTTCCTGCTGGCGATGCGGTTCGATGCTCAGGATCTGCAACGCCAGACCCGCAAGACTGACATTGCCTTCTGGCTGCACCTTCTCGCCGCGCCGATGATCGTGCATTCGCTGATCGCGCTGGTCTTCGGCGGTGTCGGGAGCATCGCAACTGGCCAGGCCATCGGGCTTATTTTCCTGTTCCTGCTGCTGGCTTCGGTGGCCCTCATGATCGATCGCCGTGCCATCCTTGTTTCCGGCCTTGTCTATGCCGGCATCGCCTTCGGCCAGGTCTTCAAGATGTCCGGCATCACCAACGCCGCCATTCCCGCCACATTGCTGGTCCTCGGCGGCTTCATCCTGATCCTCAGCGCGGGCTGGCAGCCGATCCGCCGCCTCGTGCTGGCCCCGATGCCCGAGCGCATCCGCCTTGCCCTGCCCGTGGCCCAACCAGGACATTCTGCATGACCGCTTTTTCTCCCCGCGAGATCGTTTCGGAGCTGGATCGCTACATTGTCGGCCAGAAGGAGGCCAAGCGCGCCGTCGCCATCGCCCTGCGCAACCGCTGGCGCCGCCAGCAGCTGGAAGGCCAGATGCGCGAGGAGGTCCTGCCGAAGAACATCCTGATGATCGGCCCGACCGGCTGTGGCAAGACCGAGATAGCCCGCCGGCTTGCGAAACTGGCCGGCGCGCCCTTCCTCAAGATCGAGGCGACGAAATTCACCGAGGTCGGCTATGTCGGCCGCGATGTCGAGCAGATCATCCGCGATCTTGTCGAGGTCGGGATCGGCCTCCAGCGAGACGCCCGCCGCAAGGATGTCGAGGCCAAGGCCCATGTCGCCGCCGAGGAACGCGTACTCGATGCCCTGGTGGGCTCCACCGCCTCGCCCGCCACGCGCGATGCCTTCCGGCGCAAGCTGCGCAATGGCGAGATGGCCGAGAAGGAGATCGAAGTCGAATTGCAGGGAGGCCCCGGTGGCGGGATGCCGATGTTCGACATTCCCGGCATGCCCGGCGGCCAGATCGGCGCGGTTTCCTTCGGCGACATGCTCGGCAAGGCTTTCGGCTCCCGCAGCAAGCCCCGCCGGATGACGGTGCGCGATGCCTACGAGCCGCTGCTGGCGGAAGAGAGCGACAAGCTGATCGACCAGGACCGGATCGTTGCGGAGGCGATTCGGTCGGTCGAGGAAAACGGCATCGTCTTCCTTGACGAGATCGACAAGATCTCGGTCCGCGAGGGGCGCGGCGGCGGCGATGTCTCACGCGAGGGGGTCCAGCGCGACCTGCTGCCGCTCATCGAGGGCACGACCGTCGCGACCAAGCATGGCCCGGTCAAGACCGACCATATCCTCTTCATCGCCTCCGGCGCCTTCCATGTGGCCAAGCCTTCGGATCTCCTGCCCGAGCTGCAGGGCCGGCTGCCGATCCGCGTCGAGCTGAAGCCGCTGGGCGAGGAGGATTTCCGGCGCATCCTGAGCGAAACCGAGGCTTCGCTGATCAAGCAATCCGTGGCGCTGATGGCGACCGAACAGGTAACCCTCACCTTCACCGAGGATGCGATCGCCGCTCTGGCCCGGGCGGCCTTCGAGGTGAACAGCAATGTCGAGAATATCGGCGCCCGCCGGCTCCAGACGGTGCTCGAGCGCGTGCTCGACGAAATCAGTTTCACCGCCACCGACCGGGCGGGCGACAGCATCGTGATCGATGGCGACTGGGTCCGCCGCGAGATCGGCGATCTCGCCCGCAATGCCGATCTCTCCCGCTTCATCCTGTGAGGGAACCGCGATGAGGCTCGCCATCCTTGCCGATATCCACGGGAACGTGCTGGCGCTCGAGGCGGTCCTGCGCGATATCGACCGCCAGGGCGCCGATGCGCTCTTCGATCTCGGAGACCGCGTCTCCGGCCCGCTCTGGCCGCGCGAGACGCTCGATCTCATGCGGAAACGGGGAATTCCCGGCGTCCGGGGCAACCATGACCGGCTCGCCGGCAGTGAATCCCCCGACGGTTTGGCTCCATCCGATCGTTTCGCCTTCGACGCGCTCGATGCGGAAAGCCGGGCGATGCTCCGGGCACTGCCTTTCGAGGCGAGCCCCGCACCGGGAATCCGCGCCTTCCACGCAACCCCGCAGCATGATGACCGCTACGTCGTCGAGGATATTGCCGATGGTCGCCTCGTCCGGGCGCCGGTCGAGAAGATCATCCGCCGCCTTGGCCCGGTCGATGGGCGCATCATCCTGCTGGGCCACAGCCACCGTCCCGATCTCCTCCGCCTGCCGGATGGCCGCTGGATCCTCAATCCCGGCAGTATCGGCTGTGCGGGCTACCAGGATGGCACCGGACGGGCGCATGTCTCGGAAGCCGGAACGCCGCTGGCCTGCTATGCCCTTCTGACGCTTGCGCCCTCGGGCGAGCCCGACATCTCCTTCCGGGCCGTGCCCTATGACAACGAGGCCGCGGCGCGGCGCGCCGAGGAGAATGGCCGCCCTGACTGGGCCGCTCCGCTGCGAACGGGCTGGATGCCGGCCGCCCTTGGTGGCTCGGGCGCTTGACGCCACCCATCGGTTTCGCCCAACCTCCGGCCATGTCGCTCGCCCTTCCCTTCACCATTGTCGGCTCGGCGACTCTGGCTTCCCGCGTGACCGGTTTCGTGCGGGATGTGATGATCGCGGCCGCACTCGGCACAGGGCCGGTCGCCGACATCTATGTCGCGGCCTTCCTGATCCCCAACCTGATCCGGAAAATGGTCAGCGAGGGCGCGTTCAACGCCTCGCTCGTACCACGCCTCGCCCGCCTCGAGCGGGAGGGCGGAAAGCAGGCGATGCAGGGCTTTTTCGACGACCTGTTCTCGATTCTCCTCGTGGCGACAATCCTGCTCGTCCTCTTGGCCGAACTCTTCATGCCGCAGATGATGACATTGCTCGCGCATGGCTTCGCGGCGGATCCGGGCAAGCTCGACAATGCCGTTCTCTTCGGGCGGATCGCCTTCCCCTTTGTCGGCTTTGTCATTCTCGGGGCGGCCATCGCCGCGCTGCTCAACGCGCTCGACCGTTTCGCGTTGGCCGCGCTCGTGCCGCTCGCGCTCAATCTGATGATGATTTGCGTCCTGGCGGTCATCCTCGCCGGCGCCACGGCCGGCCCGCGCGAATCCGGCCTCGTGCTCGTCAGCACGGTCCTGGCTGCCGGGCTCGTCCAGCTCGTCATGCTCTGGATGGCCGCGCGCCGGCTCGGCCTCGTCCTGTCGCCCCGGCCATGGGATGCCCTGGCGGGCCGGATCGATCCGGGTGCCTGGTCGCTCCTGTTGCGCATGCTGCCGGCCATGGTCGTCGCCGGGTCTGGCCATGTCCACATGGTCATGGCCAGCCAGACCGCCTCGCTCGAGCCGCGCTTCCTCTCGATGCTCTATTTCGCCGACCGCCTGTTCCAGTTGCCGCTCGGCTTCGTCGCCTCGGCAATCGGCGTGGTGCTGCTTCCGCATGTCTCGCGCGGCTTCCAGCAGGGCGATGGCGGAGCCATGGCCCAGGCCCAGACCGAATCGATCATCTTCGCCTCGCTTCTCATCTTCCCGGCCACGATCGGTCTCTGGATCCTCGCCGAACCGATCGTCTCGATCCTTTTCCAGCACGGGGCCTTCCTCGCCGAGGATGCTCGGCACACGGCGCGCATCCTCAAGGTGCTCGTCCTTGCCCTGCCGGCCTTCGTCCTGATCAAGGTCGTGCTGCCGTCCTTCCTCGCCCGCGAGGAGATGGGCAGGCCGATCCTCGCGGCCCTGCTGGCCCTCGGCGTGAATGGCGGCGTCGCCTGGTATATCCGCGGCGTGGATGCGGTGCTGGCCGCGCCGGGCGGCGTGGTGGCCGGCGTCTGGGCCAATACGCTCCTGCTGGTCGCATTGGCGCGCGGGCGGATGCTGTTCCAGCCGCGCGCCTTCTGGCGCGTGGCCGCCACGCTCTTCGGCGCGCTGGTCATGGGCTGGTGCATCGATGCCCTCCTGCAGGCCGCTGCCCCCGTGCTCGCGCCAGGCCGCGGCTTCGGCCTGCGCGTTGCGGTTCTGACCGGCCTCTGCCTCGCCGGGATCGTCATTTTCGCCGGCTTGACCCGGCTGCTCGGCGTCTATTCCCTTGCCGCCCTGCGGCGGCCGGTTGCTCCGCGCTGAAATCGCGGCTTGTCGAGGCTCGCGCCGATTGATAGAGGCGCAACGCAAACACTTTCGAGGATGATCGCGTGTCGATACCCGCCGCTCTGCTCACGCCCTATCGACCGCGCGTCTTTTCCGGCGTCCAGCCGACCGGCAATCTCCATCTCGGCAATTATCTCGGTGCCATCAAGCGCTTCGTCGACCTGCAGGACGAGCATGAATGCCTCTATTGCGTGGTCGACATGCACGCGATCACCCTGCCCCAGGACCCGATGGAACTGCGCCGCGCCACGCGCGAGGTCGCCGCAGCCTTCATTGCGTCGGGGATCGACCCCAGGAAGCAGATCATCTTCAACCAGAGCCAGGTCTCGGCCCATGCCGAACTCGCCTGGATCTTCAACTGCATCGCCCGGATCGGCTGGCTGAACCGCATGACGCAGTTCAAGGAAAAGGCCGGCAAGGACCGCGAGAATGCCAGCGTCGGCCTCTATGCCTATCCGACCCTGATGGCCGCTGACATTCTCGCCTACCGGGCAACCCATGTGCCGGTGGGCGAGGACCAGAAGCAGCATCTCGAGCTGACCCGCGACATCGCGCAGAAATTCAATTTCGATTTCGGCGACCGCATCCGCGCCCTTGGCCTCGAATCGGGCGAATTCTTCCCGTTGCCGGAACCGCTGATCGCCGGTCCGGCTCCGCGTGTGATGTCGCTGCGGGACGGCACGAAGAAAATGTCGAAATCCGACCCTTCGGATTATTCGCGCATCAACCTGACCGATGATGCCGATGCGATCGCCCAGAAGGTGCGCAAGGCCAAGACCGATCCCGAGCCGCTACCCGGCGAGGTGGCTGGCCTTTCGACTCGGCCGGAGGCCGAGAATCTCGTGACGATCTTTGCGGCCCTTTCGGGCCGCGAAGCCGAGGGGATCCTTCGCGAATTCGGCGGCGGCCAGTTCTCGACCTTCAAGAACGCCCTCGTCGATCTCGCCGTTGAGCGCCTGTCACCGATCGGCCTCGAGATGCGGCGGCTGGTTGATGATTCCTCCGCTATCGATGCCATCCTGCTCGAAGGGGCGGACCGGGCGCGGGCGATTGCCGACCCTGTTCTCCGGCAGGTCCGCGAGATCATGGGCTTCCTCGGCCGCTGAGCGGCGCTTGCCTCGCGCCCGGCGCTTTGGCACGATGCACGGGTAACCGGCCACAGGCGGGGTCATGCATGCCGTTCCGACGACGGGCCTACGAGCCAGGTCATCGCCCGAAAATTCTGATCGTGGTCGATGATACGCCAGAATGCGCCCGTGCCGCATTGTTTGCCGCGCGCCGTGCCCGGCGCTCGGGCGCCAACATCATCATGCTGGCGCTCGTCATCCCCGAGGAGGGTCAGCCCTGGCTCGGCATCGGCGACCTGATGCGCGCCGAGGCGGAGGCCGAGGCGGACCAGCGCCTCGACCGGGCGGCGGAACTGGTCCGGCGCGAGGCGGGCTTCGAGCCCGAGCGCGTCATCCGCACCGGCCAGCCCGCGCAGGAGGTGATGGGCCTCATCGAGGCCGACGAGGACATTGCCATCCTCGTCCTGGCGGCGGGCATCGGCAAGGAGGGCCCGGGGCCGCTCGTCTCCCATATTGCCGGCCGCGTGGCCGCCAATTTCCCCGTTCCGGTGACCATCGTCCCCGGCGGCCTTGCGGAGGCCGATTTCGAGGCCCTGGCGTAAGGCCGGTTCCTTCCCCCTTTCCTCGGTTTCATCGGCATCTTATATCGATGCCGTGGCGTACCGGTTCCTTGACCTCCGGCTCCGACCACCCGCGAAGAGGCCCCCATGTTCATCCAGACGGAAGCCACCCCGAATCCGGCAACCCTGAAATTCCTGCCCGGCCGCGATGTGCTGGCCGGTTCCACGCGCGAATTCCGCACGCTCGAGGAGGCCGCTGCCTCGCCACTGGCCGTGGCCCTGTTCGGAATTCCCGGCGTGACCGGCGTGTTCTTCGGTTCGGATTTCGTGACCGTGACCAAGAGCGGCGGCGAATGGCAGCATCTCAAGCCGGCCATTCTCGGCGCCATCATGGAGCATTATCTCTCCGGCTTGCCGATTCTGGCCGAAGGCGGCCCGGCCGAGACGGCCGGTGAGGAATTCTTCGCCCCTGAAGATGCCGAGACCGTGGCGACGATCAAGGAATTGCTCGAAACCCGCGTCCGTCCGGCCGTGGCCGGCGATGGCGGCGACATCACCTTCCGCGGTTTCCGCGACGGCGTGGTCTATCTCACCATGAAGGGTTCCTGTTCGGGCTGCCCGAGTTCGACCGCCACGCTGAAGCATGGCATCCAGAATCTTCTCCGCCACTTCCTGCCGGATGTTCAGTCCGTCGAAGCGGCCTGACAGCCACGGAGTGGTGGCGTGTATCTCCTGGCCCTCGACACGGCGCTCGGCGCGGCAGCGGCAGCCATCTATGCGCCCGGGCAGGACAGGATCCTCGCCGAGGAGACGCAGGCCATGGACCGGGGCCATGCCGAGGCGCTGATGCCGTTGATCCGCCGCGTCCTTGATGCGGCCGGCATTGCCTTCGCCGATCTCTCCCGCTTCGCCGTGACCATCGGTCCGGGCAGCTTCACCGGCCTCAGGATCGGCATTTCCGCCGCTCGGGGTTTCGGGCTGATCCATGAGCGGGCCGTGGTGGGTGTGTCCACGCTCTCCGCCTTTGCCGCGCCGGTTCTCTTCTCGGCCGATCGTTCGCCGGTCGCGGCGGCCATCGATGCCCGGAACGGCCTCGTCTATTTCCAGTCGCTGGCGATTGGCGGCCGCACGATGGCCGGGCCGGGCGTCTATCCGGTCGAGGAAGCGGCGCGGAAGATCGGCGACGGTCCGGTTGTCTTCGTCGGCAATGCCGCCGAGAAACTGGCCCAGGCCCGCCGCGGCGCGATCCTCGAGAACCGCCCCGGCCAGCGCCCGGCTGTCCAGCAACGCCCCTCGCCCGAAATCGCCTGGGTTGCCCGGCTGGGCGCGGCAACGGACCCTGCTGCCTCGCCCGCCAAACCGCTCTACCTCAGGGAGGCCAACGTGACCCTGCAGGACAAGGCCCGCCTCCAGCGGGCCTGAGGGGCGACCATGTGGTTCTGGCTCTGGCCCTGGTTTCGCTCCGGCCTCGCCCGGCACAGCCTTCGCCGGGCCTCGGTCCTGGATGCCGGGCGCATGGCGGCCATCCATGCCGAGGGTTTTGCCATCGGCTGGTCGCGGGAGGAATTCGAGCAGATGATTCTCGAACGCGCGGTCGCGGATGTGCTGGTTTCCCAGGCGCCCTTCGGCCATGTCGTCACGGGTTTTGCGATCAGCCGGGTCGTGGCGGATGAATCCGAGCTGCTCTCCATCGCCCTCGACACCGAGGTCCGCGGGCTTGGCCTCTCGCCGGCCCTGCTGGACCGCCATATGGGCCACGCGGCCCAGGCCGGCGCCCGGACGATGTTCCTTGAGGTGGCCGAGGACAATGGCGCGGCCGTCGCCCTGTATCGCCAGGCCGGCTTTGCCGAGATCGGACGCCGCAAGGGCTATTATCCCGGCACGCCCGGTGCGGCCCGGCGGGATGCCCTGACGATGCAGGCCGATCTCGGCCGGTTCGATCCGACACCACGATTCGGCTGAACCCGGTTCCCTTGGCCGGGGCTTCCTGCTATCGCCGCGCGAGCGGAAAGGAAACGGCACGCGCATGATCGAGACAGGGCTGACCCGGCGCATCCTGATCACGCTTCGGCTTGTGGCCCTTGCCCCGGCCTTTGCCCTCGGCCTGCCGGCGCAATGGCTCGCCCTGCGGGTCGCGCCACCGCTCGCCCGGTGGATGCCGGTGATCTTCCACCGCTACTTGCTTCTCGTGCTCGGGGTGAAGGTTGTCCGCCAGGGCGAGGCGGATCCGCGCTCGCCGCTGCTCATCACCGCCAATCACCTGTCCTGGCTCGATATCGTGGTGATCTCGTCGCTGCGGCCGGTCTCCTTCATCGCCAAGAGCGAGGTCGGCGAATGGCCGGTCTTCGGCACGCTGGCGCGGCTGCAGCGTTCGGTCTTCGTCGAGCGCCAGCGCCGCGGCAAGACGGCGGAAGTCAACCGCGCCATCGCAAACCGGCTCGAATCCGGCGATGCGCTCGTGCTTTTCGCCGAGGGTACGACCAGCGATGGCCGGCGCGTCCTGCCTTTCCGCTCGGCGCTGATCGGCGCGGCGCAGGCCGCCTCCGGCCGGAACGAGGGCGCTTCCTTCATCCAGCCGCTCAACATCGCCTATCCGAAGATCGGTGGCCTGCCGATCGGGCGCGGCGATCATGCGCATATCGCCTGGCATGGCGATATGGAGCTCGTGCCGCATCTGGCGGATCTTCTGACCCTCCCCGGGATCGAATGCCGCGTCACCTTCCTGCCGGCGCGCGAGATCGGGCCGGGCGCTGACCGCAAGGCCATCACCCGCGAAATCGAGGCGGACATCCGGCAGACCCATACCCGAACGCTGCGCGGAGCCGGATTATGACAGCCATCGCCCTTTCCGAACGCCGCTGCCGGCGGTAAAGAAGCGGCATGTCCGAGAGCCCGACATCGCCCCTGACCCTGATTCCGGACGCGCCGAAGCGCGTCCACATCAAGTCGTTCGGCTGCCAGATGAATGTCCATGATGCCGAGCGCATGGCCGATCTTCTGGCGCTGGAGGGCTATGCCCCGACGGATCTCGCCGAGGATGCCGATCTCGTCATCCTGAACACCTGCCATATCCGGGAGAAGGCCTCCGAGAAGGTCTATTCCGAGCTCGGCCGCCTGCGCCGCCTCAAGGAAGAACGGGCCGAACTGGGGCAATCGACGCTGATTGCCGTGGCCGGATGCGTCGCGCAGGCAGAGGGTCGCGAGATCATGCGGCGGCAGCCGGCGGTCGATCTCGTGGTCGGGCCGCAGAGCTACCAGAACCTGCCCGGCCTGCTGGCCGATGCCCGCCGCCGCCGTGTCGTCGATACCGAGTTTCCGGCCATCGACAAATTCGACGCCCTGCCGCCGCCGCAGGCCCGCCGGCTCGCGGCCAAGGGTCCTTCCGCCTTCCTCACGGCGCAGGAGGGCTGCGACAAGTTCTGCTCGTTCTGCGTCGTGCCCTTCACCCGCGGGGCGGAGACATCCCGCCCGGCCGCTGCCATACTCGCCGAGGCCCGCGGCATGGTCGCGGCGGGCATCCGCGAGATCATGCTGCTCGGGCAGAACGTCAATGCCTATCACGGCGAGGGGCCGGAAGGCCGGGCGATCTCCCTCGCCGCCCTGATGGCCGCGCTGTCGGAAATCGAGGGGCTGGACCGGATCCGCTATGCGACCAGCCATCCGCAGGACATGACCGACGACCTCTACCGGATCCACCGCGACAATCCGAAAGTGATGCCTTATCTGCATTTGCCGGTGCAAAGCGGCTCGAACCGCATTCTCAAGGCGATGAATCGGAAGCATGATCGGGATCTGTATCGCCGGATCATCGACAGGATGCGCGCCGCAAGACCCGATATTGCCCTTTCATCGGACTTCATCGTTGGCTTTCCGGGCGAGACGGAGGCTGATTTCGAGGACACGATGGCCCTCGTGCGTGAAATCGGGTTCGCCTCGGCCTTCTCGTTCAAATACAGCCCGCGGCCGGGCACCAAATCGGCCGAACGCATCGATGACGTTCCCGATGCCGAGAAGACGGCGCGCCTTCGCGCCCTTCAGGCGCTGCTGCTGGAGCAGCAGAACGCGTTCAACCGTGCGACCATCGGCCGTCGCGCCGATGTGCTCTTCGAGAAGCCGGGCCGCCATCCCGGCCAGCTCACGGGCAAGTCGCCCTGGCTGCAGGCCGTCCATGTCGACCTGCCGGACGGCATTCCGGCTGAATCCGTCCTGGGGCGGATCTGGTCGGTCGATCTGCTGGGCGTGACATCCAATTCGCTGCAGGGCAGCCTTGTCGCCGAATCGCAGCCCAAACGGGAGGATCAAGCCGCTTGACCATGCGCCTCAGTGAGCCATCGCGCCTTGCGGCCTCCGTACAGGCCTCCCTCGAGGGGGTGGAGGAATCCCTCACCCTGAACGACAACCGGGCCGCGAGCCTCGTCGTCGGCAATTACGACCAGAACATCGCTCATCTCGAGCGACGGCTGAACATTGTCGCACATGTCAACGGCAACCAGATTCTCCTGCGTGGCCCGCGGGAGCAGGTCGATCATGCCCGCCGCGTTCTCGAATCCCTCTATGCCACGGTCAAGCGCGGCCGTGCCGTCGGCACCGGCGACGTCGATGGTGCGATCGAGGAGACGGCCACCCAGCGCGGCCTCTTTCCGGATCGCGCGATGCCCGAGCCCGAGCCCGAGCCGGTGGCGAAGAGCCGCGAGGCCTATTCGGGATTCGGCCATGTCACCACGCGCAAACGCGGTGTGACCAAGGCGCGCAATGCGGCACAGGATTCCTATCTCCGGGTTCTCGCCCGGCATGAACTGGTCTTTTCCGAAGGCCCTGCGGGCACCGGCAAGACATGGCTGGCGGTCGGCCATGCCGTGCAATTGCTCGAGGCAGGCCATGTCGAGCGCCTGATTCTCTCGCGGCCTGCCGTCGAGGCGGGCGAGAAGATCGGCTTCCTCCCCGGCGACATGCGGGACAAGGTCGATCCCTATCTCCGGCCGATCTACGATGCCCTCTACGATTTCATGGAGGGCCGGCTCGTCGAGCGCGCGCTCCAGACCGGCGTGATCGAGGTTGCGCCGCTGGCCTTCATGCGCGGCCGGACGCTGTCCAATGCGCTGATCCTCCTCGACGAGGCCCAGAACACCTCCTCTATGCAGATGAAGATGTTCCTGACGCGGCTTGGCGAGGGCTCGCGGATGATCATCACCGGCGATCCCACACAGATCGACCTGCCGCCCGGCCAGAAATCCGGACTTGGCGAAGCCATCGCTCTCCTTCAGAATGTCGAGGGGGTCGGCCATGTCCGGTTCGGCCATCAGCACGTTGTCCGCCACGATCTCGTTCGGCGGATCGTGCAAGCCTATGAGGAGGTCGGGGCTGGAAATCCCGCTGCAATGCGCTGATGCCCGACATAGACATCCTGATCGAATCCCCAGGCTGGAGCTCCATCCCGGGGCTTGAAGCCGTGGTGGAACGTGCCGTGCTGGCCACGCTCGTCGCCGAGAAGGCCGGCGAGTCCGGCATTTCCATCATGCTGGGGAATGACGCCGCCGTCCGCGAGCTCAATTCCCAGTACCGGGGCAAGGATCGCCCCACCAATGTCCTCTCCTTCCCGGCGCCCCGGATGCCCGGCCAGCCGGCCCCGCTTCTCGGCGACATCATCCTTGCCTACGAGACCTGCCGCTCCGAGGCGGAGGCGGAAGGCAAGTCGCTGGCGGATCACGTCTCGCATCTGGTCATTCACGGCACGCTCCACCTGCTCGGCCATGACCACGAGGAAGACCGGCAGGCCGAGGCGATGGAGGCGCGCGAGATTGCCCTGCTCGCCGGCCTCGGCATCGCCAATCCCTATGCCGACCGGCCGGAGGCCAAGGCATGAGCCAGGACGATCTTGAACGCAACGCCCGGGAGGCCGCCCGGGGCGAGAGCTGGTTCGACCGCCTCAAGGTTGCGCTCGGCCTGAAGGCCCCGGGTTCGATCCGCGACGATCTCGAGGATGCCCTCGAGGAGGGAGAGGCCAGCAACGACGATGACTTCACGGTCGAGGAGAAGCGCATCCTGCGCAATCTCCTCACCGCGCGCGATATCCGCATCCAGGACGTGATGGTGCCGCGGAGCGCGATCATCGCCGTGCCGGATGACGCCACATTCGCCGAATTGCGCGCGCTTTTCGCCTCCGCCGCCCATTCCCGGCTGCCGGTCTTCACCGAGACGCTCGATGATCCGCGCGGCATGATCCATATCCGCGACATGTTCGCGCGGCTGGATTCGATCCCGCTCGATGCCCGCGTGCGCGAGATCGGCCTGATCCGCCCGGTCCTGTTCGCGCCGGGCTCGAAGCCGGCCCTCGATCTCCTGCTGGAGATGCAGTCCAAGCGCATCCACATGGCGCTGGTCATCGATGAATATGGCGCAACCGACGGCCTCGTCTCCATGGAAGACCTGATCGAGATCATCGTCGGCGAAATCGAGGACGAGCACGATATCGCCGAGGATTCGGGCATCGAGCCGCTCGAGGGCGGTGCGATCGCCATCAATGCCCATGCGACGCTCGAGGAAGTGACGGCCCTGCTGAAAGTGCCGTTCGAGCCGATCAGCGACGAACACGAGATCGGGACGATCGGCGGTTACGTCACGGCTTTTCTGGGCCGCGTCCCCGCCGTCGGCGAGAATATCGCCTCGGATAACGGCCTGATCTTCACCATTCTCGACGGCGATTCCCGCCGGATCCGGCGTCTGCGCATCGCGCCGGCCCCCGAAGTCGCGGATGCGGCCGGGGAATGAGCGGGAAAGGGCTTGCCAGCCGGCGGCCCGCCATGACAAGTCCTGAATCCATCGAATCGCCGAGAAGATCGTCCGGAAACCGCGACGGCCCGGCGCCAGGGAGGCGCAACGCGCAGCATGGTGGATCGGGTGCAGGGCCTCTACCACGGGATCGTGCTGGCCGGCAGGCGGGCCCGCCTTCTCCTTGCCGGTCTCTCAGGGCTGATCGCGGCCCTTGCCCTCCCCCCGCTCGACCTCCTGCCCGTTCTGGCCCTCGCCTTCCCGCTGCTCGTCTGGCTGGTCGATGCCGTCTACCAGGGTGAACTCGGTTTCCGCACCCGGCTGATCCAGGCCGGCCTTGTCGGCTGGGCTTTCGGCTTTGCCTATTTCACCGGTGGTCTCTGGTGGCTCGGGGCGGCATTCGTCACCGGCGGGCCGCAATTCATCTGGCTGCTGCCGCTGGGCGTGATCGGCCTGCCGGCTTTCCTCGCCTTTTTCCCGGCTTTCGGCCTCGCTTTGGCCTTCCTGCTCTGGTCCCGCGGGGCGGGCAGGATCCTCGCTTTGGCCTTCGGCCTGGGTGTTTCGGAAAATCTCCGGAGCTGGGTCCTCACGGGCTTTCCCTGGAACAGTTTCGGCCAGGTCTTCGCCAACCATGTCGTGCTGGCCCAGTCCGCCGCCTGGATCGGCGCGAGCGGCCTCGGCCTGCTGGCGCTGGTGCTTTTCGCCGCGCCGGCAACCCTTGCGACAGGCCGGGGCCGGCAGACCCGCTGGGCGCCATCGGCTCTTGCCATTCTCGTGCTCGCCGGCATGGCGGGCTTCGGGCTCCTCCGGCTGAAGCCGACCGGCGGGCCTGGTGTCGATTTCGCCCTGCTTCCCGTGGCGCCTGAGACGCGGCTGCGCATCATGCAGCCCAATATTCCGCAGGATGCCAAGACCTTCGACACGCTGGGGCCCGACCTCCTGCGGCGCTATCTGGAGTTGAGTGATGCGGCCCGGGGTGCCCATGCCACCGGCATTGCCGATGTAACCCATCTCTTCTGGCCCGAATCGCCCTTTCCCTTCGTGCTGGAGCGCAACCAGGAAGCCCTCGCCGCGATCGGGCGGTTCCTGCCGGCGCGCACGCATCTGATCACGGGCGCGATCCGCGCCGAGGAGACCGGCCAGGCCCGGCCACGCTTCCGCTATTTCAACGCAATGCAGGTTCTCGACAAGACCGGCATCGTTGCCGGTTATGACAAGGTCCATCTCGTCCCGTTCGGGGAATACCTCCCCTTCGAGGATTGGCTGCGCGAGATCGGCCTGCAGCAATTCGTCTCGGTGATCGGCGGCTTCACCGCGAGCCCGGAACGCCGGCCGCTCGCCATACCCGGCCTGCCTGCCACCCTGCCGCTGATCTGCTTCGAGGCGATCTTTCCGGGTGAGATCAGCCTTCCGGCCACGGGCGAGACGGTGATGGTGGTCGTGACGAACGATGGCTGGTTCGGCCAGACTTCCGGGCCCTACCAGCATTTCGCACAGGCACGGCTGCGGAGCATCGAGTTCGGCATGCCGCTGGTGCGCGCGGCCAATAGCGGCATCTCGGCCGTGGTGGATCCGCATGGGCGGATCATTGCCCGGCTCGGGCTTGGATTGGCCGATGTGCTTGATTCACCCCTGCCGAAGGGGCTAGCAAGCACCGTATATCGCCGATATGGTGAGCGTGTTTCGATAGGTATCTTGTTTTGTTTTTTGCTGCTGTCGGGTTTGTCGCGGTTCAGGGATCGAAAGGATCGGTTGTCCTGAAGTCCGGGAATGCATCGGTCGATGGTGGAAGAATTCCTAATTGAGGTGACAATGATGAATGACGATATCGGGATGAAGAAAGCCCCAAGCCCCGTTGATCGCTATGTCGGAAGCCGCGTCCGGATGCGCCGCATCACCGTCGGCATGAGCCAGGAAAAGCTCGGTGAAGCCCTGGGCGTGACATTCCAGCAGATCCAGAAATACGAGAAGGGCGCGAACCGCATCAGCGCCAGCCGGATGCAGAATATCGCGCAGGTCCTCGGCGTGCCGGTTGCCTATTTCTTCGAGGGTTCCCCCCGCGACGAGTCCCTGGCGATGGCGGCAGGCTTTGCCGAGCCGGCCCAGTCGGAATACCGCGTCGATATCCTCTCCACGCCGGAGGGAATCGCGCTGGCCAAGGCCTTCACCTCGATCGAGGATCCGAAGGTGCGACGGCGGGTTGTCGATCTCGTGACGACGCTTGTCGAAGGGCAGCGCAAGGCCTAGCGCCGGGCCTTTTCCAACAAAACGTTTGCTATGCCGGCTGCATTGTTCGTTTTGGCGAACTCGTTCGCCAAAATGACTTGACCGGATCGGCATTCTGCGACAAGGAACGCGCCCGTCGGCCTATCCGCCCGGCCATGCCCGGGCCTTTGCTGGCCGTAACCCATCAGCAGGGAGTCGCACGTGGCGCGCTCGTCGTATCTGTTCACCTCGGAATCGGTATCGGAAGGCCATCCGGACAAGGTTTGTGATCGCATTTCCGACGAAGTGGTGGATCTCTTCTTCCGCGAAGCCGCCAAGGCCGGCATGGATGCCTCCCAGGTCCGCGTGGCCTGCGAGACGCTGGCCACGACGAATCGGGTCGTGATTGCCGGCGAAGTGCGCACCAGCCTCGACGACAAGACCATGAAGTCGAAGGTCAAGTCGGCCGCCCGCAAGGCGATTCGCTCCATCGGCTATGAGCAGGATGGCTTCCACTGGAAGAAAGCCAAGATCGACGTGCTGCTGCATCCGCAATCCGCGCATATCGCGCAGGGCGTCGATGCCGGCGCCGGCAAGGATGAAGGCGCGGGCGACCAGGGCATCATGTTCGGGTATGCCTGCAAGGAAACGCCGGATCTGATGCCGGCCCCGATCTATTATTCCCACAAGATCCTCGAAGTCCTGACCGCCGCCCGCAAGGCCGGCGAGCGCAACTGCGAGAAGCTCGGCCCGGATGCCAAGAGCCAGGTCACGGTGAAGTACGAGAACGGCAAGCCCGTCGGCGTGACGCAGATCGTGCTCTCGACCCAGCATCTCGACCCGAAGCTCACCTCGAAGGATGTGCAGAAGATCGTCGAGCCGATCATCCGCGAAACACTCCCGGCCGGCTGGATCTCCAAGGATACGGTCTGGCACGTCAACCCGACCGGCGCCTTCGTGATCGGCGGTCCGGATGGCGATGCCGGCCTGACCGGCCGCAAGATCATCGTCGACACCTATGGCGGCGCGGCCCCGCATGGTGGCGGTGCCTTCTCGGGCAAGGATCCGACCAAGGTCGACCGTTCGGCGGCCTATGCCGCCCGCTACCTCGCCAAGAACGTCGTGGCGGCCGGCCTGGCCGAGCGCTGCACCATCCAGCTCTCCTACGCCATCGGCGTGTCGAAGCCGCTTTCGGTCTATGTCGACCTGCATGGCACCGGAACCGGCAAGGCGGACGAGGCCAAGCTTGAAAAGGTGCTGCCGGAGATCATGGATCTCTCCCCGCGTGGCATCCGCACCCATCTCAGCCTCAACAAGCCGATCTATGCCCGCACCTCGGCCTATGGCCATTTCGGCCGCAAGGCCTCGCGGGATGGCGGCTTTTCCTGGGAAAAGACCGATCTCGTGCCGGCCCTGAAGAAGGCCATTGCCTGATCGACATCCCCGTGAACCCGGTGGATCCTGACATCACGGATGGCGGCGCGCCCGAAACGGCGCCCCGCCATCAGCTTTATGGCCGGTCGAAAGGCAAGGCCCTGCGGGCAGCGCAAGCGGCCCGCATCGAAGGGCTGCTTCCGGCTCTCGCCATCCCGCTCGATCGCCTCGGTGCCGGGCCGGACCGGATCTTTGCCCGCCCGGTCAGCGAGATCCGGCTCGAGATCGGCTTCGGCGGGGGCGAGCATCTCGCCGCCCAGGCCCGGCAGAATCCCGGCATCGGCTATCTCGGCGTCGAGCCCTTCCTGAACGGCGTCGCCAAGCTGCTGGCGGCGATCGAGGCGGATTCGCTCGACAATATCCGCCTCCTGCGCGGTGACGGCCGCGATGTCCTCTCGGCCTTGCCGGAAGGCAGTCTGGCCCGGATCGACCTGCTCTACCCGGATCCCTGGCCAAAGCGGCGCCAGCGCAAGCGCCGGATCGTCGATCCCGCCTTCCTTGATGCCGTGGTCCGGGCGCTCCGTCCCGGCGGCGAATTCCGCTTCGCCACCGATATCGACGATTATGCCGGCTGGACGCTGGTGCGGATCCTGCCGCGGACGGATCTGGTCTGGCTGGCGGAGGTCGCGGCCGACTGGTCGGAGCCATGGGATGGCTGGCATCGCACGCGGTACGAGGAAAAGGCCCTGCGCGAGGGCCGCGTTCCCGGCTATTTCCGCTTTCGCAAGCCCGCCTGACGGGGCGGCGGGCCGGCAGGCTTGCCATTCGGGCGGCAGGCGGTTATAGGGGACCCATCAATCTCAGTTTACGCGGGGTTACACGCGAAAACAGAGTGGGCCGGCGACGGACCCGCTCTTTTTGTTTGAGCCCCGCCAGAGGCCCGCCTGAATGGACGAACTGAACGAGCCCCGGCTCATCACCGAAAACGGCATGGCCAGCCGCGTTGGCCGGATCGTCGATCCGATCATCCGGAGCCTGGGCTATCGTCTGGTCCGGGTGAAGATCTCCGGCCTCAATGGCTGCACCGTGCAGATCATGGCCGAGCGCCCGGATGGCACGATGGGCGTCAATGATTGCGAATCCGTCAGCCGGGCTGTCGCGCCCGTTCTCGATGTCGAGGATCCGGTCACCACGGCCTACCACCTCGAGATTTCCTCGCCCGGCATCGATCGTCCGCTGGTGCGGGTCAGCGATTTCACCCGCTGGATCGGCTATGATGCCCGGATCGAGATGGCCATCCCGGTCGACGGGCGGAAGCGGTTCCGCGGCTTCATCGATGGAGTCGAGGGCGAGAAGGTCGCCATCCTGCTGCCGGATGTCGCCGAGGGGGCCGAGCCGCGCCACTGGCTCGAGATCCGTGACATTGCCGAGGCCCGGCTTGTCCTGACCGATGCGGTGATCGAGGAATCGCTTCGCCGCGGCAAGGAGGCCATGAAGGCTGCCGGGATCGAGGGCGAAGACGAGGACGAGGCAGCCGAGCCGGAAATGGCCGCCCTGCCGCCGCGCATGCCGCGGCCGGCAAAGCCCCAGAAGAAGATGTCGGCCTCCGGGCCGAAGAAGAAAGACAAGCGCCATTGAGAACGGGCAGGACCCGCTCTCCCATCCCCGACGGAGGACATGATGTCAGTCAGCGCCAATCGCCTTGAGCTTCTGCAGATCGCGGATGCCGTGGCGCGCGAGAAATCGATCGATCGCGAGATTGTTCTCGGGGCCATGGAAGATGCCTATGCGAAGATTGCCCGCTCCCGCTACGGCTCGGAAACCGATATCCGGGCCGAGATCCATCCGAAGACCGGCGAGGTCCGCCTGACGCGGATCATGCAGGTGGTCGACGCTGTCGAGAACGATGCCCGCGAGATCAATCTCGCCGATGCCCGCAAGAAGAGCCCCGCCGCGCAGGTCGGCGATTCGCTCTCCGAGCCGCTGCCGCCGGTGGAATTCGGCCGCATGGCGGCGCAGAGCGCCAAGCAGGTCATCACCCAGAAGGTGCGCGAAGCCGAGCGGGACCGCCAGTATGACGAGTTCAAGGACCGGATCGGCGAGATCATCAACGGTGTGGTCAAGCGTGTCGAATACGGCAATGTCATCGTCGATCTCGGCAAGGGCGAGGCGGTGATCCGCCGCGACGAGCTGATCCCGCGCGAGGTCTTCCGCCCGGGCGACCGGATCCGCTCCTACCTGTTCGATGTCCGCCGCGAGACCCGCGGCCCGCAGATCTTCCTCTCGCGCACGCATCCCATGTTCATGGCGAAGCTGTTCATGCAGGAAGTCCCGGAAATCTATGATGGCGTGATCGAGATCAAGGCCGTTGCCCGTGATCCCGGCTCCCGCGCCAAGATCGCGGTGATCAGCCGCGATTCCTCGATCGACCCGGTCGGCGCCTGCGTCGGCATGCGCGGCAGCCGCGTCCAGGCCGTCGTGCAGGAATTGCAGGGCGAACGCGTCGACATCATTCCCTGGTCGGACAATGTGGCAACCTTCATCGTCAATGCGCTGCAGCCGGCCGAAGTGTCGAAGGTCGTGCTCGACGAGGAATCCGAACGGATCGAGGTTGTCGTCCCCGATGACCAGCTCAGCCTCGCCATTGGCCGCCGCGGGCAGAATGTCCGCCTCGCCTCGCAGCTGAC
>JAIXSR010000110.1 GCA_027484605.1 Hyphomicrobiales bacterium
CTGATGGGCCTGCTCGCCTTCCCGGCCATGCTGCGCGCCGGCTATGACGTCAAACTGTCGGCCGGTGTCGTCTGCGCCGGCGGGTGCCTCGGCATTCTCATCCCGCCATCGGTCATGCTGATCCTTTACGGGGCAACAGCCGGCGTCTCGGTGCCGAAGCTATATGCAGCAGCTCTCTTCCCTGGGCTGATGCTGGCGGCCTTGTACATGCTCTATGTGCTGGTCCGATGCATGCTCAACCCGTCGCTGGCGCCCAAGCTCCCGCCGGAGGAGCGCAATGTGCCGGTGCCCATCATCATCAAGGAACTGGCGCTCAGCTTCTTCCCGCTGACGCTGCTGATCCTCTCGGTGCTCGGGGCGATCTTCTTCGGCCTCGCGACGCCGACGGAAGCTGCCGGCATCGGCTCGATCGGCGCGCTGGTCCTCGCGGCGCTCTACCGCTCGCTCAGCTATGTCAAGGTCCGGGACTCGGTATATCTCACCGCGCGGACCTCGGCCATGGTCTGCTGGCTCTTCGTCGGATCCTTCATCTTCTCGTCGATTTTCGGTTATCTCGGTGGGCACGAGCCGATCAAGACCTTCATGACCTGGCTCAACCCCAGCCCGATCATGTTCCTGATCATCACCCAGCTGATCATCTTCGTGCTGGGCTGGCCGCTGGAATGGACGGAGATCATCGTCATCTTCGTGCCCATCTTCCTGCCGTTGCTGCAGCAATTCGGGATCGATCCGGTGTTCTTCGGCATTCTCATCGCCCTGAACATCCAGACATCGTTCCTCTCGCCACCCGTGGCCATGGCGCCCTTCTACCTCAAGGGCGTGGCACCCAAGCATGTGACGATCAACCAGATCTTCTCGGGCGTGATGCCCTTCCTCTGGATCGTGCTGGTCGCGATGGTTCTGGTCTATATCTTCCCGGGGATCGCGCTCTGGCTGCCCGGTAAGCTCTATGGCTGATCGACGGATGCTGGCCCGTGGCCGATGATGCGGGAAGCCGCATCATTCGCGGGCCAGAAACTCGACGACAGGTGCGAGGCTCCGTTCCGGGGCTTCCTCATGCGGGACATGGCCAAGATCCGGGAAGGTCACAAGCGTGGATCGCGGCAGGGCCGCGCCATAATCCCGGGCATTGGCAACGGGGATCATTGCATCCTTCTCGCCCCAGAGCAGGAGAACCGGTGCCCTGATCGTCCGGAGGGACGTGACCGGATCCTGCAGGATCGTCTGGCGCATGCGGTCGATCATGGCCTGCCGCCCGCCGGGCGCAAGCATGAGGGCGTGGTAGCGCTCCATGGTATCCTCATCAAGCCGGGCCGGATCGCCATAGGCCAAGGAAAGACTACTGCGCAGCATCGATTTCGGCAGGGCATAGCGCATCAGATCCAGCAGCACCGGCACATCCGGCGCCTTGCCATAGGCGAAGCCGGGGCTGGCATAGCCGTCCGGGGCGATCAGAACGAGATGGCTGACGCGCTCCGGGTGGGCGGCGGCGAATGTCCAGGCCAGCCGGCCGCCGATCGAGTTTCCGGCCATTGCGGCCCGCCCAATGCCGAGGCGATCCATCAGGGCGAGCATCAGCTCGATCGAACGGGTGTCGGTGTAGCGGCCGGTCGGGTCCGGATCGGACAGGCCGGAACCTGGCAGGTCGAACCGGATCACACGGTGGGTTCGTTCCAGCTCCCGCGCCCAGGGCTCGAAGGTATGGAGGCTCGATCCGAACCCGTGCAGCAGGATGATCGCCGGAGCACCGGCGGGCCCGCTATCGCGGACATGGATGCGCATCCCGAGCACGGACACGAGGTCCTCCGGCCGCTGGAGATAGGCCTTTTCGAGGACGGCACGCGGCCGGTCCGGCGTCCAGAGCCATGCGATCCCGCCGGCCAGCAGGACAGCCAGCACAAGACCGGACCGCAGGAACAGGGACTTCAACCTCACAGGCTTTCCTCCGGGTTTCGGGGCCATCGCTGCCAAGGGCCGGCTGGATCGTAGACGCCCGGGCTATTCCACACCAGCGGACCCTCCCGGCATTGACCCGGCTGGACCACCGGGGCAGGCTCGCCCGGCACGGCATTGCCTGCCCTGCCGGGTCATCGGAACACCACATGGACGACAATTCCCCGCCCCAGCGCGTCGAGCCGGCACGCTCCCCGGTGCCGCGGCGCATCCTGATGCTGGGCGCCACGGGAACGATCGGACGCGCCACCGTGAAGGCGCTGCTCGCCCGGGGGCATGCCGTGATCTGCCCGGTCCGCAACCCCGGCCTTGCCAGCGCATTCCTTCCCGCAGGTGCAGAACTTCGTCCATGCGATGTCACGGACGCGCAATCCTTGCGCAAGGAAGGGCTCCGGAGCGAAAAGTTTGACGCGCTGGTCTCCTGCCTCGCCTCCCGCAGCGGCGCACCGGCCGATGCCTGGGCCATCGACCATGGCGCCCATCTCGTGGCGCTTGCCGCAGGGCGGGACGCCGGGGTCCGCCAGGTCGTGCTGCTTTCGGCGATCTGCGTGCAGAAGCCGCTTCTGGCTTTCCAGCATGCCAAGCTGGCCTTCGAAACCGCGCTGGAGCAATCCGGCCTGACCTATTCGATCGTGCGGCCGACGGCCTATTTCAAATCCCTTTCCGGCCAGCTTGGCCGGCTCCGGGCCGGCAAGCCATTCCTGATCTTCGGGAATGGCGAACTCACGGCCTGCAAGCCGATCAGCGATGCCGATCTCGCTGCCTATCTCGCCGGCTGCCTCGACGAGGAGGCCCGCTGGAACCGCATCCTGCCGGTTGGCGGGCCGGGCCCTGCCCTGACACCGAGGGAGCAGGGCGAATTGCTGTTCGCAGCCCTCGGGCAGGCGCCGCGCTTCCGGTCCGTACCTGTGGGGCTGCTGGACGGAATCATCGCCCTGCTCTCGCTTGCCGGGCGGTTCAGCGCGCGCCTCGCGGACAAGGCGGAACTGGCGCGGATCGGGCGCTACTATGCCACCGAATCCATGCTCGTTCTCGATCCCGCCAGCGGCCGGTACGATGCCGGAGCCACGCCGGAAACCGGCACGGATACGCTGGCGGCGTTCTATGGCAGGCTGGTGCGGGGCGAGGAGGCGATCGACCGCGGCGAACACGCGGTGTTCTGACGAGGAGGGTTCATAGATATCGCCACCACCGTGGGCGGGGCTTTGTTGGATCTCTCGATGCGCGTACCCAGAATAAACTCAACACGATCGGGAATAGCAAGCCCAACCAAAGGAGTGCGACCCAGCCTCGAGCATGAAATGCGCGGTCCAAACGAGACGTTCCAGGCGGGCCGTACATGCCAGTCAAGTCATCGATCATCCACCAGACCACCAGGAGTGAAAGGCTCATCCTGATCAGGATCGACAACCAAGCATAGCCAAGCCGGACGGCAACTACAGCAGAAACGAGAATGCCGAACGTATAGATGTATGGCGAAGCGGCATAGCTAAATGACATGCCCGCAAGCGCAGAAAGCGTGATCAGGGCGCCGATACCGAGCCAAAGCTCGGCAAAGGCTATTTCCCGCCTCTCCAGTTCCTCTCTATCCATCTGAACCTGCCGCGGTTCGACGACGGCTTCCGGAAGTGAAACGGTACGTCAGGCTGACTGGCTTCATTGATGGGAAAGGTTGGCTGGGGGACCTGGATTCGAACCAAGACTAACGGAGTCAGAGTCCGCTGTTCTACCGTTAAACTATCCCCCACCGCCACGGCGCTCTGACGCAAAGCCATGGAAGGGCGGGCAAAGCCGCCCGCGAGAGAGCGCCTTCTACTCTCGAAGCCGCCCCTTTGGCAAGGGGTTTGCGCAGCACCCAGCAAACTATCACCGGTTGGCCGGAAGACGGGAAAACTGTTTCAAATCGAGACAGATTTTTCTTGAAATTCGGGACGATGCCGGGCTTGGATACCAATTGTTAGCCAAGTCGGGACGGCCGGTGCGTATCCATGGAGTTGCGTTGCGTCATGAATCTGTTTCCCGAGTCCGGCCCGAATCATCATCTGCTGACGGCGCGCAAGGCCTGCGTCTTTGTTTCCGGCCTGGTGGTTGCGGTGGGCACGGGCACGCTGCTGGTGAATGCTGCGGACAATCCCCGGATCCAGCGCGCCGTCACTGAAATCAACCGGCCGATCCGCGCGGCGGTGGAACCGCTGCTGGTGCGGCCCGAGCGCTCGCTCGTCGAGGTCTCCCGCGCGAAGGAGATGCAGAAGCTCGAAGTGATGCAGGTCGCGGCGCGTGCGCCGGTGGCCGCGCCTGCGGAATCGCGGCCTGCGGCACCGCAACTGGCGGCCCGGCCGACCGTTGCGCTTCCGGCACCCGCCTTGCCCCGGAGCTCCGCCGTTTCCGAACCGGTTCCCGCGGTCAATCCGCTCTGGCCGCCCAAGGCGACCGAGACTCCCGCCTTCACGCCGCGTCCCCGGACCAAGCTCCAGTCCCGCGGTCTGGGTGAAGGCATGCCCGTTCCCACCAATTACTGCGTGCGCCTCTGCGACGGATTCGCTTTCCCGATCGGCCAGACCGGCGTCGGCCAGCAGGTGCAGGAAGTGGCCTGCCGCTCGGCCTGCCCGGGTGCCGAGACCGCCCTCTTCACGCTGCCCGCCGGCGCCCGCGATCTCTCGGCGCTTTCGCGCGGCGGTGCCCCCTATACAGGCCTGCCGACAGCCTTCCGCTACCAGAAGCAGGTGAACCAGGCCTGTTCCTGCCGCCCGGCCGGGAGCACCCAATCGGCCAATGCCTTCTACCGGGACATCACGCTCAAGCCGGGCGACGTGATCATGACCGGTTCGGGTGCTCAGCATTTCGATGGCGCCAGCCGGTTTCCCTACCAGCCGCGCCATTTCGGCGAGGCCGTCAAGCGCCTGACATCGGCGCGGGAAGTCACGATCATCCGGGGCATGGAAATCGCATCGGTGCGTGGTGCCCTTTCGCCGATGGCGCCGCCCTCTGTTCGTGCGCGCGTCATTGCCGATCTCCAGAAGGCCGACCGGATGGTCGATGGCCAGGTGCCGAACCCCTCGCCGGTCGGACACCCGAAGGGCTTCACAGAGCTTCAGGCCCGGGCCTCCGAGGGTACCACGGTGCTGCCGACGATCACCAAAGGCCCGAAACTGCTCGTGATGAACTGAAACCGGCTCCGGATGGCTGGCGCCCCGCAGGGTCCCGAAAGGCCGGGTGTTTCAACGGGAAGGCAACCATCCTTGTAGTCCTTCCAGTTTAGACTTTTTCTAAACTTCTGTTTTTAAAAGGAATTTTGTTGACGGGCACTCGGAAGGCGCCCTAGACACGCTCATCCTCTTGAACCCTTCGGCGGGCCTTGAACCCGCCGGCATGGAGAGAATGATGATGTCATCCCTTCGCCTGGGCCTGCTGGCCGGCGCGGCCCTTCTGGCTTCCGGCCTTGCGGCGGCCGCACAGGAAGTGAACCTCTACACGCATCGCGAACCGGGGCTGATCAAGCCGATCCTCGACAAATTCACGTCCGAGACGGGCGTCAAGGTCAATCTCGTCTTCGCCGGTTCCGGCCTTGCCGAGCGCATCCAGTCCGAAGGCGAGCGCAGCCCCGCCGACCTGCTGCTCTCGGTCGATGTCTCGACCCTGACGCAGGCCGTTGCGCTGGGCATCACCCAGCCGATCGTGACGCCCGCGCTGGAAAAGGCCGTTCCGAAGACGCTCCGTGCGGCCGATGGCTCCTGGGTGGCGGTTTCGGCCCGCGCCCGCGTGATCTATGCCTCGAAGGACCGCGTCAAGGATGCTGCCCTCACCTATGAGGATCTCGCCAATCCGCGCTTCAGGGGCAAGGTCTGCACCCGCGCCGGCACCCATGCCTACAATACCGGGATGATCGCCGCCGCGATTTCCCATATGGGGCCGGAAAAGGCCGAGGCCTGGCTGAAGGGCATCCGCGCCAACCTTGCCAAGAAACCGTCCGGCGGTGACCGCGACGTCGCCAAGGATATTGCGGCAGGGCTCTGCGATATCGGTGTCGGCAACATGTATTACGTCGGCCTGATGAGCAAGGATGCGAACCAGAAGGCCTGGGTCGATGCGATCCGTGTGATCATGCCGACCTTCCAGAATGGCGGCACGCATATGAACATGTCCGGGCTGGTCCTGACGCGGCATGCCAAGAACAGGGCCGAAGCAATCCGGCTGGCCGAGTGGCTCGTCAGCCCGGCAGCCCAGGAACTCTATGCGGCCAAAAATTTCGAATATCCCGTCGTCGAGGGCGTGGCGGTCGAGCCCTCCATTGCCGGCTTCGGCAAGCCGCGTGTTGACTCGGTCTCGCTTGACGATGTCGCCAGGAACCGCAAGGCGGCATCCGAACTGGTGGAGAAGGTCGGCTATGATCTCGGCCCGCAAAGCTGAAAGGCGCCGCCCGCGTCGATGAGCATGGCTCCATCCCTTTCCCTCCGCGAGGCCGGCCCTGCCCGGCCTCGCCTTCATTGGCAGCCCATGGCCATGGTCATCGGGTTGCTCGTGGTTTTCGTCGGCCTGCCCGGCCTCGGCTTCTCGAGCCTGATGACCGGCGCCGCCCTACAGATGGCGGGGCTCTCGCCGACGCAATGGCATACCGTGAAGGAAATGACCTGGCTGCTGCTGGGTGTGGGGCTGGTGGCCGGTTCCATCGGACTGGTTTCGGCATGGCTTGTCTCGATCTACGAGTTTCCGTTGCGGCGCTGGCTGGAAATCGGGCTCGTGCTGCCCCTCGCCTTTCCGACCTATCTCGCTGCCTTTGTCGCGGTGGATCTCCTCGACTTCTTCGGCCCGGTCCAGAGCGCCTATCGTGCGCTGATTGGCGCGCGCACGATGGCGGATTACCGCTTTCCGGATATCCGCACCCTCGGCGGAGCCATCTTCGTCCTCGGCCTGGTGCTGTCGCCCTATGTCTATCTCGGGTGTCGCATCGTCTTCTCGCGATCCGGCCGCAGCATCATCGATGCCGCCCGCCTGCTGGGGGCGCATGGCCCGCGGCTCTTCTTCCGGGTCGGGCTGCCGATTGCCGTGCCGGCCCTCGTGACCGGGCTGGTTCTGGTCAGCCTCGAGACGCTCAACGATATCGGCGCGACGGAATTCCTCGGTGTCTCGAGCTTCTCGGTCGCAATCCGCGATTACTGGCTCAACCGCAGCGATCTGCCGGGCGCCGTGCGGCTGGCCGCGCTGCTGCTTGTCATGGTCGGGTTCCTTCTGTTCCTGACGCGCAACCAGGATGGTCGGCGGCAACCCGCCGCGCCACGCGGGGCAGCCCGGCCCTCCCGGATCCCGCTGCGGAAGCATTCCGGGCTTCTCGCCAGCCTTGCCACAGGCCTGCCGGTGCTGCTGGGCTTCCTGCTGCCGACCGGGTTCCTGATCTGGCGGACGATCCAGTATGCGGCGCAGCAGCGCTTCGATGCCGGCTTGCTGCAGGCGGGGCTGTCCAGCCTGATCCTCGGCGTTGCCGTCGCCCTTGCCGTCGTGGTGGCCGGCGCGCTGGTCACGATCGGCATCCGGATCGTGCCGAAGCTGCGGAGCGCCGGGCGGCTGGCAACCCTGGGCTATGCCGTTCCCGGGACGGTGCTGGTTCTCTCCATCTTCCCGGTCATCCGCTGGGCCGATGATGTGGCCGGCGCTGCGGGCCTCTCGCTTGCCCTGTCCAGCACATTGGCCGGGATCGCCTTTGCCCTCGTGGTGCGGTTTCTCGGCATCGGCGTCACGCAATCCATGCTCGCCCTCGACCGCCTGCCCCGGTCCATCGACTGGGTCGCGCGGATCCACGGGATGAGCGATTTCCGGCTGGCCTGGCGCGTCCATGTGCCGGCCATGGCGCCGGGCCTGCTCATGGCGGCGATGCTCGTCTTCATCGATACGGTCAAGGAATTGCCGGCAACCCTGCTGATGCGACCGCTGAATTTCGAGACCCTGGCCACCCGGGCCTATGCCCAGGCCAGCGCCGGCGTGTTCGAGCATGCGGCGCTGGAATCGCTCGCAATCCTTGCGCTGAGCGGCTTCGCCGCGCTGGTCCTGATCCGGAAGAGCTGAACGCTGCCGTCTCCGAACAAACATCGAAAGCATCAACACGTGCTTTGCAAGGCGGCGGCTCTTCTCTATGACTTCGCCGTCAACGGGTTTCGATGGCGGGGCAAAACCCTGCCCTCCATTCGGGAGGAATGACTGGATGAGCAAGGTTTACACGGATGCCAAGGCCGCCCTGGCGGGCGTCCTGAAGGATGGGATGACCATCATGGCAGGCGGGTTCGGCCTGTGCGGCGTGGCGGAAACGCTGGTCGAGGCGATCCGCGAGGCGGGGGTGAAGGATCTCACCGTGATCTCCAACAATGCCGGCGTGGACGGGATCCATCTCGGCAAGCTGCTGGAAACGCGGCAGATCAAGAAGATGATCAGCTCCTATGTCGGCGAGAACAAGCTGTTCGCGCAGCAATACCTGTCCGGCGAACTGGAGCTCGAGTTCAATCCGCAGGGCACGCTGGCCGAGCGCATCCGCGCTGGCGGCGCCGGCATTCCCGCCTTCTTCACGGCGACGGGAGTCGGCACGCTCGTTTCCGAAGGCAAGGAAATCCGCGAATTTCCGAATGACCCGCATTTCAAGGGTCGGAAATACGTGATGGAAACCGGCCTCTGGGCCGATGTCGCGCTGGTCCATGCCTGGAAGGGCGATGCGGAAGGCAATCTGGTCTACCGGAAGACGGCGCGGAACTTCAATCCGATGATGGCCACGGCCGCGACCGTGACGATCGCCGAGGTGGAGCATCTCTTCCCGGCCGGCGAGATCGATCCCGACCATATCCACACGCCGGGGATCTATGTGAAGCGGCTCGTCCATGTTCCGAACGCGGCGAAGCGGATCGAGAACCGGACCACCCGTCCGCACCCCGCCCCGCAGCATTGAGCCCCGGAGACAGATCATGGCATGGTCCCGTGAAGAAATGGCCGCCCGCGCCGCGAAGGAATTGCAGGACGGATTCTACGTCAATCTCGGCATCGGCATCCCGACGCTGGTCTCGAATTTCATTCCCCACGGCATGAGCGTTCAGCTGCAGAGCGAGAACGGCATGATGGGCATGGGCCCCTTCCCCTATGAGGGCGAGGAAGACCCGGACCTGATCAATGCCGGCAAGCAGACCGTGACCGAACTCCCGACGACCAGCTATTTCTCGTCGGCAGACAGTTTCGCGATGATCCGCGGTGGGCATATCGACCTGTCGATCCTCGGCGCGATGCAAGTGGCACAGAACGGCGATCTCGCGAACTGGATGATCCCGGGCAAGATGGTCAAAGGCATGGGCGGCGCGATGGATCTCGTCGCCGGCGTCAAGAAGGTCGTCGTGGTCATGGAGCACGAGGCCAAGGGCGAATCGAAGCTGCTCAAGGCCTGCACCCTGCCGCTGACCGGTGCCGGCGTGGTCGACATGGTGGTGACGGATCTCGGCGTTTTCTCGATCGACCGGAACGGCAAGGAGCCGATGCGCCTGCTGGAACTCGCACCGAGCGTCACGCTTGACGAGATCACGTCCAAGACCGAAGCGGATTTCGTCTCGGCCCTCTGATCCATCGATGCCATTTGACAGGCCGGGCGCTTGCAGCCCGGCCTGTTGCGTTTCTGCCTTTGACCTGCCTCCTCCGGGTTTGCTAGAACAGGACAACGGGATTTCCCGTCCAGCCCTAGACGGGCCCTTTCGCGCGCTTTGCCGCGCTCGTCGCGGAGCAGAACGCCGCATGTTCGCGTTGCCGACCATCCTTCGCCGGTACAGGACCGTGCTGCGCCGGATTGCCCTCGGGCTCGGCGCGCTGGCTGTTGCGGCCATTGCCGGGCTGGTCGGGCTGATCCTCACGCGGGACTATGCGGCGATCGAGCAGGCCATCCTGACCCGTTACGAGCAGGATCTCGGCCTGACATTGCGGTTCGGCGAGCGCCGCCATGTGATGTGGCCGAAGCCGAAGATCGTCTATGACGAGGTTTCGGTGCGGCGGATCGCCGGCGATGGCGAGCTGCGCGCGCCGCAGGCGATCATCCAGTTCGATCTCATCGACCTGATCGATGGCTCGATCGATGGCCCGGCACTCGGTCTGATCAGGCCCGATATCCGCGTCGATGTTGGCGCTCTGGATGCCCGGTTCCGCTCGCCTCGCAGCGTCACAGAATTGCTGGACCAGGCGATCGGGCTTTTCGGCCAGTCGACGCGGTTCAGCCGCTTCCGGATCTCGGTCGACGAGGCGCGCCTGTCCCTCTCCCGCGCCGGCCCCAAGGGCGAGGATCTCGTCTTCGAATCCGTTCGGGGGCGGGTGCGCTTTCTTGCCGGGCGCGGCCGGCTCGATATCGATCTGAGCCAGACTGACACGGCGGATGGCTTCTCGGTCGCCGCCTCGCTGCCGACCCAGCGGGCGCTTGCTGAATCGAAGCAGGCGGCTGCCACGATCCAGATCGGCGCCTTCGGGTCCCGGCTGACCTTTGCCGGTTCCATGCGGCGTGACCCCGACCTTGCGTTGATCGGGCGGACGGAGGCCCAGATCGGCGAAAAGCTTGAAAGCCAGCTGGGCATGCGGGCCGGACGGGCGGGTGCCAACGAACAGCCGATGACGATCTCGTCGAACATGGCGCTGGATCCGCGCGGTGTCGCGCTCGAGGCCCTCCGTGTCATGCGCGGCGGGCGCCAGCTGAACGGCATTGCTGCCCTGCGCGAGAATGCGGGACGCTGGGGTCTTTCCGCCACGCTGGCTGGCGATCTGGTCGATGGAACGGCCGCCCATGCGGCCTTCCAGCGGCTGCGGCAGCCGGACGGCACCTGGTCCCGGGAGGCGCTGTCGATCAACCCCCTGCCGATCATCGACCTCGACATCCGGCTTTCCACCCGGGAGTTCAAGCTGGGCAATGTCCTGCTCTCGAATGTCGCCCTGTCGATCCTGACGCGCCAGGGCCGCACCGAACTCGCCATCGTCGACAGCCGCTTCGGCGAAGGAATGGTCAAGGCCCGGGTCTCGCTGATCGAAGGTCAGGACCGCCAGCAGGAATTGCGCTTCCAGGGCTCTGCGGAACGGATCGATTTCGGGCGTTTCATGGACCGTGCGTTCGGGTTCAACCGCCTGACGGGCGAAGGCACGCTGGTTGTCCAGGCCGAAGCAAAGGGTCCCTCGGTATCCGCCCTTGCGGGGGCGCTGAACGGAACGGCTGCGATCGACATCAAGAATGGCGATGTGACAGGGATTGACCTGGCGAGGCTGCTGACGCGGGCCAATGATGCGCGCCCGGATGCGGCCCTGCTCTTCGCGCTCGCCGGCAAGACGAGTTTCGAGATGCTCCGGGCCAACTTCGCCATTCGCGACGGCAAGGTCGAGCCTGTCGGCTCGAGCTTCCTTTCCCCCCGCGTCACTGCCATGCTCGAAGGCGTGATGGATCTTGCGGCCCAGCGCCACCAGATGGTCATCGTCCTCAAGCGGCGGAATGACGAACCGCCGCTGCCCGGTGAATTCTATGCTTTCCGTCTCGAAGGTCCGCTTCTGGCGCCATCGGTGCGGCCGGACCTGCGGCTGCTGCAGAACCGTTCCTGATTTCGCTGTGCCAGCAGGAGGCTAGCCGGCCTCGCGCATGGCCTGGGCGATCCGCTGGCGCAAGGTGTCCGGATCGAGCAGGACGAGCGCACCCCGGGTCCGCTCCATCAGGTTTTCCGCCTTCATGGCGCCGAGTTCGCGTGTGATCTGCTCCCGCCGGCAACCGACGCGTGCCGCAAGGACGTGATGGACCGGCGGCGGCGATATGATCCGGGCGGGTGCGGCGCTCGGACGGGGCGCGGACAGGCGCAGCAATTCCGCATAGAGGCGGTGGCGGATATCCAGCACCGTATGCTCGAGCAGGCGCGTGTTCAGATCCCGCACGCGGGCCGCCAGCAAGCGCAGCAACTTGTCGGAGAGGATCCGCGAGGCCGCCAGCATCTCGCGGAAAACGCCGGCGCTGACGATGCAGATCTCGGCGCGGGTAAGTGCCGACACATTGGCCGAGCGGGCAATGCCGTCGATGGCCGCGAGTTCGCCGAAGTATTCGCCCGAACGCATATCGGCGAGAATCACTTCCTTGCCGCCAGCGGTCCGGATCTGGATGCGGACATCGCCTGCAGCCAGGAAATAGACATCGCTGGACTGATCCTCGAAATCGACGAGGATCTGCCCCTCCTCGACGCGCTTCCAGACGCAGCGACGTTCGAAGGTCTTCAGGTCGAGATCACTGGCATCCTTGAAGAACGGGATCGCGGCAAGCGACTGCATCGAGCCATTTCCTGACAGAGCAAGGGACAACGACCCCAAGCCTAGCGATGCGGGCCCGCTTGGCAAGCCGCCCCGTGCGGAGATGGCCCGGGAGCAGGCGGTTTTCCGCGGATTTTCAAGCGCTTTGGTCCGAACGGTGCGGCCTGGCAAAACAATCGGACAAAATCGCCATGAAAGGGCTGGACAGGCTCCCCGCCATTTTCTAAAAGCACGGCTCTCGCGTCGGGCTCGGTCCGCTGCGCAGGCCCGGGTAGCTCAGTTGGTAGAGCATGCGACTGAAAATCGCAGTGTCGCTGGTTCGATTCCGGCCCCGGGCACCATTTTCCCCGCGCCTTTTCCGCTGCCCCCCAAAAAACGTCGTCCGGTTATCCGTTTACGCTAGGCTTTAGGAAAGGCTTTGCATTCTTGCGTTAAGCCTGAGGCACAAGCCGCAATCGCGTGCCAAGGGGATGATGACGACCATGAAAGCCGAACCGGTAACCAAAGAGCAGCTTCGCAAGGATTGCCCGGCCGGCAAGTTCCGTCTTATCACGCGCAGCGACATGGACGGGCTGGTCTGCGGCACGCTGCTCAAGGAAATCGACCTCGTCGGCGAGATCGAGTTCGTGCATCCCAAGGACATGCAGGACGGGAAAATCGCCGTCAGCGCCTCGGATATCTCCACCAACCTGCCCTATGTTCCCGGCATCCATGCCGCTTTCGACCACCACGCCAGCGAAGGCAAGCGCAATGCAGACAAGGCGCCGAACCACATCATCGATGTGAATGCACCCTCGGCAGCCCGTGTCGTCTATGATTTCTTCGGCGGCCGCGACGCCTTCCCCCGCATCAACCCGGACATGATGCTGGCGGTGGACAAGGCGGATTCGGCCCGCTTCACGCGGGACGATGTCCTGGATGCCCGCGGCTGGGAGCTGCTCTCTTTCCTGATGGATGCCCGAACCGGCCTCGGCCGGTTCCGCGACTTCCGCATTTCGAACTACCAGTTGATGATGCTGCTGATCGATGCCTGCCGCAATCACAGCTCGATCGAGACGATCCTCGAGCTGCCGGACATCAAGGAGCGCGTCGATCTGTACAAGATGCACCAGGCGCTCTCGCGCGAGCAGATCAAGCGCTGCACCCGGGTCGATGGCACGCTGGCCATTCTCGATCTTCGCGGCGAGGAAACGATCTACGCCTCCAACCGGTTCATGGTCTATGCCCTGTTCCCGCAGGCCTCGATCTCGGTCCATGTCATGTGGGGCCGCGCCAAGCAGAACACGGTGCTGGCTTTCGGCAAGTCGATCTTCGACCGCTCGAACCCGACCAATATCGGTGAACTCATGCTCGAGCATGGCGGCGGTGGCCATCATGCCGCCGGCACCTGCCAGGTCGACAATGCACGGGCAGACGGAATTCTGGCGTCCATCGCCGGGCGGATCAACCAGGAAGCCCGGCGCGCCGCCGCCTGAGCTTTCCCACCCGGGCCGATCACACCATCAGGGCAGCGTTTCCGTTCGGGACGCTGCCCTTTTCGTCTGGCCTGTCAGCTCCGGCCGCCATCGACAGAGAGGATCTGCCCGCTGATCCAGCCCGCCTGTTCCGAGGCCAGGAACAGCGTGGCATGGGCGATGTCCTCGGCTGTGCCGAGGCGGCGTGTATGGATGCCCTGCACCAGCCGCGCCTGCCCTTCCGGGCCGTAGCTCTCCCATTGCCGCTCCGTCGCAGGGTTCGATCGGACGAAGCCCGGCGCAACGGCGTTGGTGGTAATGCCCATCGGGCCGAGATCCTGGCTCAGTTGCTTCGTCAGGCCGACCAGCGCGTGCTTGGCTGCCGTATAGGCCTGGATCCCGGTGAGGCTCGGCCGCAAGCCCGCGCCGGAGGCAATGTTGATGATCCGGCCCCAACCGCGTCCGGCCATGGGGCCCGAGGCGGCCTGCGACAGCCAGAAGGCGCCATCCACGTTGGCCTCGAACAACAGGCGCCAGTTCTCCTCCGTGACGGCCTCGACGGCGCCACCCACCTGCCCGCGGACGCCGCCGGCGGCATTGACGAGAATGTCGATCCGCCCCTGATGGTCGACGATCGAATGGACAGCGTCATGCGCAGCTTCGCGCCGGCTGACATCCAGCACGATCGGCGCCATCCGTTCCGATGTGGCGAAAGCCGAGAGGCCCTCGCTGTCGCGATCGGCCACCACGACGAGGCAACCGGCATCCCGCAGGGCGCGGGCGATGGCCTGGCCAATCCCCTGGGCAGCGCCGGTGACCAGCGCCACGCGCCCGTCAAGGCGGATCTCCATCAGGCCCCTCCTGCCAGCGGGATGAGTTCGGCGAAGGTCTCGAAGGCCATGGGTTTCCGCCCTTCCTCGATATCGTGGATGAGGCTGACCAGCCGCGCGAGGACAGGCGTCGGGATGCCCGCCTCCCCGGCAAGGCTGGCGATGATGCCGATCTGCGGATCGACCTCGGTCTTGCGCTTGCGGATGGCAAGATCCCGGTAGATGCCGGAATGCGTCTTCGCGGTATGGCGGTTGAACTCGGCCAGGGCGGCAATCGAGGCCTCGGCCAACGCTGCAGGGGCGCCGGGCGCGAAACATTCCGGATCGAACCCGTTGAACCCGACCGGCTTCACGCCGCGCGCCCGGGCCACTGCCATGACCTCGCGGCCGAGCGCCACGAAGACCGGCACACGGGCGGGATCCGCAAAATTCGCACTCATCGAATCCGGCGTGAGCGCAGTGGCGAAGAGCATGGCGCCATAGGCCAGCTTGCCCCAGAGATAGCCCCAGATATTGTCCGTCAGGACAGCGGCCGGCTCGAAGATGCGCAGCCATTCATGCATCTGACGGGTGCGGTCGCGGACGGAGCCGTCGATCTCGCCGACAACGACGGCCGCCCGGTTTCCGAACAGGATCTCGCCCGGGCCCAGCCAATCCGCGCCGAAATTGACGAAGCAGCCCATGGTCCGCTCCGCCCCGATGATCCGGCTGATGGTAATCTCGTTCAGCCCGTTCTGCGCCGAGAGCACATAGCCATCCGGCGCGAGATGCGGCGTCAGCATGGCGAGTGCGGCTTCTGTGGCATGCGCCTTCACCGCGAGGACGATGATCGGCCATGTCCCCTTGAGGGCATCCGGCGTCACCGTCGGCACAACCTGCCGGAATTGCTCGACCGGCCCGGTGATGGCGAGCCCGTTTGTCGAACAGGCCGTCGCGTGTTCGGCCACGAGATCGACCATCGTGACCGGCAGCCCCGCCCGCGCCCAACAGGCGCCGAGCGTGCCACCGATGGCGCCAGCCCCCCAGATCAGGATCGGGGGCTGGCCGGCATTCGTATGGTCCGCCACGTTACTTCGCAGGCTTGATGTTCATGGCGAGCGTATCCTCGTCGACGCGCGCCTTGATGGTGACCTTGCCCTTCTGCATCGCCCAGGCCGAGCCGACCGCCACGATCGGCAGGCGCTGGCGATCCTTCAGGACCAGGGCATTGGCGTCCTCGAGCGCCTTGCGCCGCTTGGCCTCGTCCATCTCGACGGCCGCGATCTGGAGGAGCTTGTCCATTTCCTCGTTCTTGTAGCCGAGAACGTTGAAGGCCCCCATCTTCTTGGCGGCATCATTTGAATGGGCCAGCGAGGAGAGTGTGTAATGCGCCTCGCCCGTCAGTGTGCCCCAGCCGGACATCGAGGCAGAGAATTCGCCGCGTGTCCGGGCCGGGAAGAAGACCGCCGCGGGCTGGGCATTCGGCGTGGCGTCGATCCCGATGGCCGCGAGCATCTGCGCCACCGAGGTACCGACCTGCGTGTCGCCCGGCAGGCGGTCCTTGGTGAAGGAGAACTGCATCTTGAAGCCGTTCGGATAGCCGGCAGCCGCCAGCAATTGCCTGGCCTTGGCAGGGCTGTATTCCCGCGCCGGCAGCGCCTTGTTGAAGCCGAAGATCGACGGCGTGACCATCTGGTTCACCGGCTTGCCGAGGCCTTCCATCGCCACATCCGCGAGGGCGTTGCGGTCAATGGCCATGTCAATGGCTTCCCGGACGCGGACATCGAGGAAGGGGTTGGCCGGCAGCGCCGAACCATCCTTGGCCGTCACGTTCAGGGCCTTCTCGCGCATGTCCAGTTCGATATTGAAAACATACACGGTATCAATAACCTGGACATCGATCTTCGGGTCGCGCTTCAGCGCGGCGACATCGGTGGCCGGCACCCGGGTGATCAGATCGAGCTGGCCGGCCTTGAGCTGGGCGACACGGGCGGCGTCATTCGCGATCTCCTTGCGGACATGGCGGGCCCAGGGCTCCTTGGGACCCCAGAAACCGTCGAAACGGTCGAGCACGAGATCGCCCTTCGGTTCCCACGACACATATTTGTACGGGCCGGTGCCCATGGCGGCCTTGCCGGAATTGAAGGCCGCATTGGCGGATTCCTTGTTCAGGCCCGCTGCCGCCTTGTGAGAGACAATGAACAGGCGGATGAAATCGTTCGGTAGCGTCGGGGCAGCCCCATCGGTGATGACATGGACCGTCATCGGGTCGACGATTTTCGTTTCCTTGACCCGGCGGACATAGATCGTGGTCGGGTTCGGCCCCGAGACGACCGGAATGCGTTCGATCGAGAATTTGACATCCTCGGCCGTGAAATCGGAGCCGTCATGGAACTTCACGCCGGGACGCAGCTTGAATTCCCAGGTCGTGTCGTTGATCGGCTTCCAGCTGGTCGCGAGTCGCGGCTCCAGCTCGAGGCCATCACCCGACCAGACCAGCGTGTCGAAAACATGCTTCAGCGCCTCGGCATGGGTGCCGGTGGCGGTGAAATGCGGGTCAATGGAATCCGGCCCGCCGCGCACGCCGATCGTCAGCGTCTGGGCCATGGCCGGCATGGCACTCGACAAGGCGGTGGCGCAGAAAAGGGCATAAACGAGCGGACGCATGGCGGTCTCCCCTGATGATGCGCCCTCGCCCCGGGCGGGACGCCTGTGCTTGCATTCAACGTGACGAAATCGCAGCCGTCAATTCCTTGTGGAACTGTTTTTTGCCCGTATAGTGGGAAAGGATGGCCTGTTCAGTTCTATATGGAACTAATTTATGCGCGACAAAACGGCACGTCGCCTCCTGGCGAAGCAGAATGATGAAATCGGCAACGTGGTTCCGTTCGGATCGCCGGAGGACGGGGCAGACCTGCTCAACCGGCAGCGGCTCGATGCTTTCACCCATGCCCGGCTCTGGAAAAATCCGTGCGGTTTCGCCGCCCGCTTCAACTATCTGGCCTTGCGGTACAATGTGCCGCTCTATGGCTGGGTGAAGGAGCGCTTCGATCTTTCCCGCGTGGAATTCGTGGTGATCTACAGCCTTGCGATCCAGGACGGCGTGACGGCGAGCGAGATCGCCTCCTCGACGGCCTTTCCGAAGAACACGCTCAGCCGCGCCGTCAACCGGTTGATCGGGCTCGGCCTCGTTGCCCGCCGGACGGATGGGGATGATCGACGGTCACAGATCCTGACGCTGACCGATGCGGGCCGTGCCGTCTATGACGAGGCCCTGCCCCGCTTCGCCGGACTGGAACAGGAAATGCTTGCTCCGCTCAGTCTCGTCGAGCGCGAGATGTTGTCCATGCTGCTCGCGAAGGTCGTGCTGGCCATGTTCCATGGCGAGGCGCGGGCCGAGGCAGAGCCGCTGGCCGGCGCGGAAATGGAGTGAGCCATGCGCATCGCCGAAATGAACTGGATGCAGGCAGAGGCGCGGGCCCGATCGGATGACCGGGCGGTTCTGCCGCTCGGCTCGACCGAACAGCATGCCTATCTCAGCCTTGCGGTCGATGCGATCCTCGCGGAACGGGTGGCGATCGAGGCGGTCGGCGACAGCGGCGTTCCGGTCTTTCCGGTCCAGCCTTATGGGTTCACGCCGAATTTCGTCGAATATCCCGGGTCTGTCACCCTGCGCCTCTCGACCTGGATCGCCGTGGTGACGGATATCCTGGACGGGCTGGTCCGCTCGGGCTTCCGGCGCATCGTGATCGTCAATGGCCATGGCGGCAACTCGCCGGCCCATGGCGCCGTACTGGAATGGCTAGACCGGAACCGCGGCTGCCAGGTGAAATGGCACAATTGGTGGAACGCGCCGGAGACCTTTGCCAAGGTGAAGGCGATCGATCCCGTCGCCAGCCATGCCTCCTGGATGGAGAACTTCCCCTGGACCCGCCTGTCCGGCGTGACGATGCCGGGCCACCAGAAGCCGATGATGGATATGGGCCGGTTCGCCGCGCTTGATCCCGGCGCCAAGAAGACCCTGCTGGGCGACGGCAATTACGGCGGCCTTTACCAGCGTTCCGATGCGGACATGCTGGCGATCTGGCAGGTGGCCATTGCCGAGACGCGCGCCCTGATCACCGAGGACTGGGCCTGATGCTCGGCTTCATGATCCAGCGCCTGCTGCAGGCCCTGGTGGTGATGCTGGTCATCTCCGCGCTGGTCTTTATCGGCGTCTATGCGGTCGGCAACCCGATCGATGTGCTCATCTCGCCGGATGCGACGCAGGCGATCCGCGAGGCGGCGATCAAGGCCTACGGGCTCGACCAGCCGCTCTGGAAGCAATATCTCGATTTCCTGGCCCGGCTGGTCCGGGGGGATTTTGGCCGGTCCTTCATCTACAACATGCCGGTGCTCGACCTGATCGCCTCGCGCATCCCCGCGACGCTGGAGCTGACGCTGGTGGCCGTGCTCGGCGCGACCTTTCTCGGCGTGCCGCTCGGCATGTATGCGGGCTACCGCCCAGACAGCGTGCTGGCGAAGATCATCATGACCGTGTCGATCTTCGGCTTCTCGGTGCCGACCTTCTGGATCGGCCTCGTACTCATCTTCACCTTCGCGGTCCAGCTCGGCTGGCTGCCTGCCGGCAACCGGGGCGACACGGCCACGCTTTTCGGGGTGGAATGGAGCCTGCTGACCGCCAATGGCTGGAAGCACCTGCTGCTCCCGGCGCTCAACCTCTCGCTCTTCAAGTTCGCGATGATGGTCCGGCTGGCACGGGCCGGCACGCGCGAGACCATGCTGACCGACACGGTGCGGTTTGCCCGGGCCGCCGGCGAAAGCGAGTTCACGATCCTGCGCCGGCATGTGCTGCGGCTGATCGCGATCCCGATCGTCACGGTGTTCGGGCTGGAATTCGGTTCGACCATGGCCTTCGCGGTGGTGACCGAGACGATCTTCTCCTGGCCCGGCGTCGGGAAGCTCATCATCGATTCCATCTCCTCGCTCGACCGGCCGGTCATGGTGGCCTACCTGATGCTGGTTGCCTTCTTCTTCATCATCATCAACCTGCTGGTCGATCTCTCCTATGCGGCTCTGGATCCGCGCCTGCGGACACGGAGGGCAACATGAGCGCCACCACGCCGCTTGCCCGCTTCTGGGATGATTTCCGCGCCAATACCCTTGCCGTCATCGCGCTCGGCGTGGTCATCGCCATTGTCCTGATCGCCTTGGCCGCGCCACTGATCGCGCCGCAGAACCCCTATGATCTGGCAACGCTGGTGCTGACCGATGCACGCCGCCCGCCGGGCTTCGTCGGCTCGAAGGGCTTCACGCATTGGCTCGGCACCGATGCGCAGGGCCGCGACCTGCTCTCGGCCATTCTCTACGGGCTCCGCATCTCGATCCAGATCGGGATTCTCGCCGGCGTCATCGCCTTCGGCATCGGCGCCACGCTCGGCACCTTCGCCGCCTATTTCGGCGGTCGGATCGAGGCGTTGATCATGCGGATCATCGACCTGCAGCTTTCCTTCCCCGCCATCCTGCTGGCGCTGGTGCTGGCGGCCCTGCTCGGCCAGGGCAAGGGCCCGCTGATCGCCGCTCTCGTCACGGCGCAATATGCCTATTTCGCCCGGACGGCGCATGGCGCAGCCTCGGCGGAACGCTCGAAGGACTATGTCGAGGCCGCGCTCTCGACGCCGCTCTCACCGCGCCGGGTCGTGTTCCGCCACATCCTGCCGAATTGCATGCCGCCGCTGATCGTCGTGGCGACAGTCCAGATCGCCAATTCGATCGCGCTCGAGGCGACGCTTTCGTTCCTCGGGCTCGGCCTGCCGGTCAGCGAGCCCTCGCTTGGCATGCTCATCGCCAACGGGTTCCAGTACATGCTCTCAGGGCGCTACTGGATTTCCATCTATCCCGGCGTGGCACTGATCATCCTGATCGTGGCCATCAACCTCGTCGGCGACCAGATCCGCGACCAGCTCAATCCGAGGCTGCGCCGATGAGCCCGCTTCTCGAGGTCCGTGATCTCTCGACCCAGTTCGCCACCCGCAACGGGCCGCTCAAGGCAGTGGACGGGGTGAGCTTCACGCTGGCCGAAGGCGAGATCATCGGACTGGTCGGGGAATCCGGTTCCGGCAAGAGCGTGACCGGCTTCTCCATTCTCGGGCTGGTTGACCCGCCCGGGCGGATCACCGGCGGCTCGGTGAAGCTGGCGGGACGGGAACTGGTGGGCCTGCCTGCCTCGGAACTGCGCCGGATCCGCGGCCGCGAGATCGCGATGGTCTTCCAGGATCCTTCGGCCACGCTGAACCCGGTGCTCACCATCGGCACGCAGATGCAGCTGGCGCTGGAGGCCCATGAGCGGATCGGTGCGGCGGCGATGCAGGATCGCTGCGTCGCCGTCCTGACCCGTGTGGGCATTCCCGATGCCGCAAGGCGGCTCGATGCGCATCCGCACCAGTTCTCCGGTGGCATGCGCCAGCGTGTCGCGATTGCCATCGCGCTGCTGAACCGGCCCCGGCTCATCATCTGCGACGAGCCGACAACGGCACTCGATGTCTCGATCCAGGCGCAGATCCTCACGGAAATGCGCAGCCTTGCCGAGGAATCGCGCACGGCGGTGATCTGGATCAGCCATGACCTGGCGACCGTGTCGTCGATCGCGAGCCGGCTGCTGGTCATGTATGCGGGCCGGATCATCGAGGAAGGGCCGATCGCGGCCGTGCTTCGCCAGCCGCATCACCCCTACACGGCCGGGCTGCTGGCTTCGCTGCCGGCCCGCGCCGAGCCGGGAACGGATCTCGTCCAGATCCCTGGATCGACGCCATCCCTTTTCGACCTGCCGCCGGGTTGCGCCTTCCAGCCGCGCTGCGGTTTCCGGACGGCCGCCTGCACCATAATGCCGGATCTCGTGCCGACCGGCATGGGCCGCAGCCATCGGTGCCACCATCCCCTCGGGGAGATCCCGGCATGAGCACGCTGATCGATGTCCGTACGGTTTCCAAGCGCTTCGCGCCCCGGCTCTCGCTGGGCGAACGAATCGCCGTCCGGCTCGGCCAGCCCATCGAAACCCGGACCGTCCATGCGGTTGACGGGGTCTCACTCGAGATCCGGAAGGGCGAGGTCCTCGGCCTTGTCGGGGAATCCGGCTGCGGGAAATCCACGCTCGGGCGGATGATCGCAGGGATCCATGCGCCGAATGATGGCACCGTGACGCTGGACGGCACGCCGATCCTCGGCGCGGATGGCCGCAAGCGCACGACCCGCATCCAGATGATCTTCCAGGACCCTTTCGCCTCGCTCGATCCCCGTATCCGGATCGGCGAGACGATCAGCGAAGGGCCGATCGCGCATGGCCTCGTGCCGCGCGCCGGCGCGCGGGCCTATGTCGAGACCTGGCTCACCGCTGTCGGCCTCCCCCGGGATGCGGCGGACAGGTTCCCGCATCAGTTTTCCGGCGGCCAACGCCAGCGCATCGCGATTGCCCGCGCGCTGGCCATGCAGCCGGACATGCTGGTCTGCGACGAGCCCGTCGCGTCGCTCGACGTGTCGATCCAGGCCCAGATCGTCAATCTTTTCCTGAAGCTGCGCCGCGAGCTTGGCCTGACCATGCTCTTCATCAGCCACGATCTCGGCATCGTGCGGCATATCTCGGACCGGATCGCCATCATGTATCTCGGCCGGATCGTCGAGCAGGGGCCGACCGAGGCGATCTATCGCGCGCCGGCCCATCCCTATACGCGCGCGCTGCTCGACAGCATTCCCAAGCTGGTGACGGAATCCGACGCGCTGGTCACGTTCCGGCCGATTTCCGGCGAATTGCCCTCGCCGCTGGCTCCGCCGCCGGGCTGCCATTTCCACCTGCGCTGCCCCAAGGCGCAGGAACGCTGCCGCGACACCATTCCCGCCCGCCATGCCCTGGAAGGGCAGCGCGACGTGGCCTGTCACTATCCGCTGGAGGCTTGACGCATGGAACCCTGGGAATGGAGCGAGGCGGAATGGCGCCGGCGGGTCAATCAGGTCCGGGCCGGGCGTTCGCTGAAACCGGCGCGATGGCCGGGCGGCAAGCGCTGCGCGGTGGCTTTGTCTTTCGACAGCGACCACGAGACCAACGAGTTGCGCGATGGCGGCATTTCCCTGGGCCGCATGTCCTGGGGGCAATATGGCAACCGGGTGGGCGTGCCGAAGATCCTCGAGGTTTTGCGCCGCGAAAACGTCCCGGCCACGTTCTTCGTGCCGGCCGTGGCCGCCCTGCTCTATCCGGACGAGCAGCGCCGCGTGGTGGCCGAAGGGCACGAGATCGGCCTGCATGGCTGGATCCATGAGCTGAATTCGGTCCTGCCGGAGCCGGTCGAACGGGACCTGCATCTCCGGGCTGCCGACACCCTGACCACGATCACGGGCATGCGCCCGGAGGGAATGCGGACGCCATCCTGGGACTTTTCCCCTGCGACGCTGAAGATCCAGCGCGAAATGGGCCTCCTGTACGATTCCTCGCTGATGGCCGACAACGATCCCTACGAGCTTCTGGAAGACGGCAAGCCGACAGGCATTGTCGAGTTGCCGGTCGAATGGATCCGCGACGACGCGCCCTATTTCAACATGAATCGGTTCCAGGCGCTTCGACCCTATACGCCGCCGACCGCCGTTCTGGATATCTTCCTGCGTGAATTCGAGGGCGCCCATGCCGAGGGTGGCCTGTTCCTGCTGACCATGCACCCGCATGTCACCGGCTATCGTTCGCGCCTTTTCATCCTCGAGGAACTGATCCGCGCTGCAAAAGCCAAGGGCGATTGCTGGTTTGCCACCCATGCCGAGATTGCACGGCATTGCGCCGACCAGGGCGGGATCAAAAGATAATAATGAATTACGAATCTTGCCCGATGCCGTGGAGGCTTTATCTTCCTCAGGAAGCGCTCTTCAGGAGCTGCCTCCTGCTCCCGGCTCTATCCGCCTTGCCGATCATGAAGGACCCCGCGCCATGAGCTTCGTCAACCCTGCCCGTTTCACCACGCGGCCGGAAATCACCGGGACTTTCGGCGTCGTCGCCTCGACGCACTGGATCGCGACGGCGGTCGGGATGGGCATCCTCGAACGCGATGGCAATGCGTTCGATGCCGGCGTGGCCACAGCCTTCACGCTGCAGATCGTCGAGCCGCACCTCAATGGCCCCGGGGGCGATGTTCCGATCATGGTGCATGCTGCCGGCAAGGGACAGACGGAGGTGATCTGCGGCCAGGGCGTAGCGCCGGCCGGGCTGACCATCGCGCATTGCCGGGCGCTCGGGCTCGACCTTGTGCCGGGCACGGGCCTGCTCGCGCCCTGCGTTCCGGGCACCTTCGATTCCTACATGCTCCTGCTGCGCGATTACGGGACGATGCCGCTGAGGGCAGTCCTCGAGCCGGCGATTTCCTATGCGCGCCATGGCTATCCGCTGGTCGAGCGGGTCGCGGCGACGATCCGGACAGTGGAGACGCTTTTCCGCGAGTACTGGACGACATCCGCCGATCTCTACCTGCCGGGTGGCAAGGTTCCGGTTCCGGGCAGCCGGTTCCGCAACCCTGCCCTCGCCGATACCTATGATCGCCTGCTTCACGAAGCCGAAGCCGGCGGCGGCAGCCGCGAGGCGGTGATCGAGCGTGCGCGGAAGGTGTGGTCGCAGGGCTTCATCGCCGAGACGATCGACCGTTTCTGCCGGACCCAGGATGTCATGGATGTTTCCGGCCGCGCCCATCGCGGGGTTCTCAACGGCGATGACATGGCGCGCTGGCAGGCCAGTGTCGAGCGGCCGGCCGAATACCAGTACGGGCGCTACACGGTCCAGAAGCCGGGCGCCTGGTGCCAGGGCATCGCCACGCTGCAACAACTGGCTCTCCTCAAGGGCTTCGATCTCGACGGGCTTGATCCGGCCGGGCCGGATTTCATCCATCTCCAGGTCGAGGCTGCCAAGCTTGCCTTTGCGGACCGGGACACGTTCCTCGGCGATCCCGACCATGTCACGGTGCCGCTCGGGACCCTCCTGTCGGATGCCTACAATGTCCAGCGCCGGGCGCTGATCACCGACCGGGCCTCGCATGAGCAGCGGCCGGGCGTCATTCCCGGTTTCGGCGGCGCGATGGCCGTGAAGGCGGTCACCGGGCCACGTCAGGCCGTGAGTGCCGGCGGCGCCGGCGAGCCGACGGTCGGCGACATCCATACCGGCCATGGCGCCGGCGAGGTGGTCGAGCCGAATGGCATCACGCGCGGCGATACGGTGCATTTCGACATTATCGACCGACACGGCAACATGATTGCGGCGACGCCTTCCGGCGGCTGGCTGCAATCCTCGCCGGTCATTCCGGAACTCGGCTTCTGCCTCGGCTCGCGGGCGCAGATGTTCATGCTGGACGAGAACCACCCGGCAGCACTCGCCCCGGGGCGGCGGCCGCGCACAACGCTCTCGCCGACCATGGCCCTGCGCGACGGCAAGCCCTATCTCGCCTGGGGTTCGCCCGGCGGGGACCAGCAGGACCAGTGGATCCCGCAGATGTTCCTGCGACATGTCCATGCCGGCATGAACCTGCAGGAAGCGATCGACGCGCCGGCCTGGCATACGGAGCATTTCCCGACCTCGTTCTGGCCGCGCACGGCCCGGCCGGGGGTGATTGTCGTGGAATCCCGCGTGTCGAAGGCGACCGTCGCCGAGTTGGAGCGGCGCGGCCATATCGTCGAGGTCGGGCCGGAATGGTCCGAGGGGCGGCTGGTTGCAGCGTCGCAGGACGGCGAATTCCTGCGTGCTGCCGCCAATCCGCGTGGCATGCAGGGCTATGCGGCAGGCCGATAGGAGGCACGGATGACCTGGTCGATCATCGCCAAGGATCCTGCGACCGGGCAGCTCGGCATCGCGGTGGCGACCTGCGCTTTCGCGGTCGGGGCCCGCGTGCCCTTCATCGAGACGGGGACCGGGGCCATTGCCAGCCAGGCCTTCGTCAACCCGTTCTACGGCCTCAGGGGCATGGCCCTGCTCCGGGCCGGCGCTACGGCCCAACAGGCGCTCGACATCCTGACCGCACAGGATGAAGGCCGCGGCCAGCGCCAGGTCCATATCCGGGATCGCGCCGGGCGGATCGCGGCGTATACGGGCGCGGATTGCGTGCCCTGGTGCGGGCATCTCGTCCGCGACGGCTTTTCCGTGGCCGGCAACATGCTGGCCGGGCCGGAAGTGATCGCGGAGACGGCGCGGATCCTCGAGGCCCGCGCGGACCTGCCTTTCGCGAAAAGGCTGATCGCCGCGCTTCAGGCCGGCGAGGCGGCCGGCGGCGACAAGCGCGGGAAGCAATCGGCGGCCCTCCTCATCCATGATGACGAGGATTATGCGCTTTTCGACCTGAGGGTGGACGACCATGCCGATCCGCTCGCCGAGCTGGAACGGCTCGAACGCGTGGCCCACGAACGCTACCTGCATTACCGCAAGGTCATGCCCCGGCGGGATGACCCGTCCGGCGTGACCGATCGCGCCGAGATCGAACGCCGGATCACCGAGTCAATCGCGGCGGAAGCCTCGGAGGGCCGGGGATGAGCGCCCTGCTGCGGGTCGAGAACCTGACCGTCAGCTTCGGCACCCCGAGGGGTGGCCGGATCCTCGCGGTGGACGGCCTCAGCTTCGAGCTGCAGCCCGGGCGGACGCTCGGCATTGTCGGGGAATCCGGCTCCGGGAAAAGCGTCACTTCGCTCGCGGTGATGGGGCTTCTGGCCAAGGGGGCGGCCCGGGTTGACGGGCAGATACGGTTCCGCGGCGACAGCCTGATCGACGCGCCGGCGGAAACCCTGCGCAACCTGCGCGGCAACCGGATGGCGATGATCTTCCAGGAGCCGATGACCTCGCTCAATCCGTCGCACCGGATCGGTGACCAGATCGCCGAGGCGGTGATCCGCCATCGCGGCTGGAGCCACGACAAGGCGTGGAGCCATGCCGTGGAGATGCTGCGCAAGGTGCGCATTCCCGAGCCCGAGGCGCGGGCCGCCGATTATCCCCACAAGCTCTCCGGCGGCATGCGCCAGCGCGCGATGATCGCGATGGCGCTGGCCTGCGACCCCGAATTGCTGATCGCCGACGAGCCGACCACCGCGCTCGACGTGACGATCCAGGCGCAAATCCTCGAATTGCTGCAGGATCTTCGACGGGAAACCGGCGCGGCGGTGATCCTGATCACCCATGATCTCGGCGTGGTGGCCGAGGTGGTGGACGAGGTTCTCGTCATGTATGCCGGGCAGGTTGTCGAGCGGGCCAGCGTCGAGGCGCTGTTCACCCTGCCGCAGCATCCCTACACGCTCGGCCTGCTGGGCTCGATTCCCCGGCTCGATATCCGCAAGGAACGGCTGGCGGCGATTTCCGGTGCCGTGCCGGACATGAGCAACCCGCCACCGGGCTGCCGGTTTGCGGCGCGCTGCCCCTTCGCCGATGCGCGCTGCCGGGCCGAGGCCCCGCCCCTCGCCGCCCTTGGCGAAAACCGCTTCTCCCGATGCTGGAAGGCGCCGCTGGAGGGGCTCGCCGCATGAATGCCCTGCTCGATGCCCGCGGTCTTTCCAAGCGCTTCGTGGCCCGGACCAACGTCTTCGGCAAGCCTGTGGCGCATGTCCAGGCCGTCGACGGCGTCGACCTGACGCTGGAACCGGGGGAAACGCTGGCCCTGGTCGGGGAATCCGGCTGCGGCAAGTCCACACTCGGGCGGATGCTGATGCGGCTGATCGAGCCCAGCGGCGGCGCGCTGCATTTCAACGGCCGCGACCTCCTGGCGCTGGACGATGATGCGATGCGCCATCTCCGCCGCGAGATCCAGATCATCTTCCAGGATCCTTTCGCCTCGCTCAATCCGCGCATGTCCGTCGGCGAGGCGATTGCCGAGCCCCTGCTGCTCCATGGCATCGTTCCGCCGGCGGAGCGCGCGGCCCGGGTGGCGAGCCTTCTGGAAACGGTGGGGCTGCGGGCTGAACATGCGGGGCGCTATCCGCATGAATTCTCCGGCGGGCAGCGACAGCGCATCGTGATTGCCCGGGCGCTCGCCAGCGAACCGCGGCTGATCATCTGCGACGAACCTGTCTCGGCGCTCGATGTCTCGATCCGGGCGCAGATCCTCAATCTCCTGCGTGACCTGCAGCGGCGGCTCGGCCTGGCCATGATCTTCATCAGCCACGACCTCGGGGTGGTGAAGCACATCGCGGACCGCGTGGCGGTGATGTATCTCGGCCGGATCGTCGAGATCGGGCCGGCGGATGCCGTTTTCGCCCAGCCCCGCCACCCCTACACCCATGCCCTGCTCTCGGCGATCCCGATGGCGAGCGCGGTCCGCCGCAGCCGCCGCGTCGTGCTGGAGGGCGATGTTCCGAGCCCGCTCAACCCGCCGCCGGGATGCCATCTCCATCGCCGCTGCCCCCATGCCCAGCCGCGCTGCCGCGATGCCGTGCCCTTGCTCGCGGGCGAGGCCGGGCATCGGGTGGCCTGCCATGTCTCGGCCGATATCCGGTTCGACGAGGCCATGCTGCCGCGCGAGACCCAGCCGGATCCCCGCCTTTCCCGCCTGCTCTCGGCCTTCGAGGCCGGGACGCCGTCTGCCCTCCCCGACCCATCCCCTCCGGAGACATGACATGAAGACAAGCCTGCGCCTCGGGCTCATCGCCCTGCTTTCCGCCCCGATCCTCGCCGGCACCGCGCTGGCGCAATCGGCGATCCGCATCGGTCTTGCCGAGGATCCCGATGTGCTCGATCCGACCCTCGCCCGCACCTATGTCGGGCGTATCGTCTTCTCCTCGATCTGCGACAAGCTGTTCGATATCGACGAGAAACTGGCCGTCGTGCCACAACTGGCGCTCGGCCATGAAACCTCCGCCGATGGCAAGACGGTGACGATCAAGCTGCGGCCGGGCGTGAAGTTCCATGACGGCGAGGCGCTGGATGCCGAGGCGGCGAAATACTCGCTCGACAGGCACCGGACCATGCAGGGCTCCTTCCGCCGCGGCGAACTGAGCCAGGTCGATGCGGTCGAGGTGGTCGACCCGCTGACGATCCGCATCGTCCTCAAGACGCCGTTCTCGCCGCTGATCGCCCAGCTGACCGACCGCGCCGGCATGATGGTCTCGCCCAAGGCAGCGAAGGAGGCCGGCGACAGGTTCGGCCAGAAGCCGGTCTGCGCCGGACCCTACAAGTTCGTCGAGCGCGTCCAGCAGGACAGGATCGTGGTCGAGCGCTTCGCGGATTACTGGGACAAGGCGAATGTCTCGATCGACAAGATCACCTATGTGCCGATCGCGGATTCCACCGTGCGGCTGGCCAATCTCAAGTCGGGCCAGCTTGACCTGATCGAGCGCGCCCTGGCGACCGATCTGAAGGATATCCGGGCGAGCCGGGGCCTCAAGGTGGCAACCGCCTACGAGCTGGGCTATCAGGGCCTGACGATCAATGTCGGCAAGGGCGAGGCGGCCAAGGGCCCGCTCGGTTCGGATGCCCGCGTGCGGCAGGCGCTCGAGGCGGCGATCGACCGCGAGGCGCTGGTCCAGGTGGTGTTCAATGGCGAGTTCAAGCCGGGCAACCAATGGGTCAATCCCGACAATGCCTTCTACCAGAAGAGCATTCCCGTCACGAAACGCGATATCGCCAAGGCGAAGAAGCTGCTCGCCGATGCCGGCGTCAAGCTGCCGGTTCCCGTCGATCTGATGGTGCCGAACAATCCCGAGACCCGCCAGTTGGCGGAGGTCATGCAGGCCATGGCGGCAGAAGCCGGCTTCGACATCAAGATCCGCGTCACGGAATTCGCGACCTCGCTGAAGGAGGCCGAAGCCGGCAATTACCAGGCCTACATTCTCGCCTGGTCGGGCCGGACGGACCCGGATGGCAATATCCATTCCTTCGCCAGCACCGGCGCGCCGAACAATTACTCGGCCTATTCCAGTGCCGAGGTCGATGCCGCGCTCAACGACGCCCGGACGAAGAACGCCATGGCCGATCGGATGGCCGCCTACCAGAAGGCCGCGAGCCAGCTCGCGAAGGACCTGCCGATCGTCTATCTCTATCATCGGCTGGTGATCATCGCCCATCGGGACCGGCTTGAAGGCTATCGCCAGATGCCGGATGGCCTTGTCCGCGTGGTCGGCCTGAAGGTGAAGGGCTGAGCCGATGTTCGCGCTGATCGCCCGGCGGCTGCTGCAACTGGTTCCGACGGTCATCATCGTCTCGATGATGATCTTTGGCCTGCAGCAATTGCTGCCGGGCGATCCGGCCACGATCATGGCCGGCGAGGAGCGCGATCCGGAGGTGATCGAGGAGATCCGGAAACAGTACCGGCTCGATCAGCCCATCCCGCTGCAATACATCTACTGGATCAAGGGCGTGATGAGCGGCGATCTCGGCGAATCCATGCGCCTGAAGGAGCCAGTTTCCCGCCTCGTGGCGCAGAAGCTGCCGGTGACGCTGCAGCTCGCCACCATGGCCATGCTGATCGCGATCCTGATCGGCGTACCGGCTGGGATCATCTCGGCCGTCAAGAAAGGCACGTTCTGGGACTATCTGGTCAACATCATCTCGCTATGGGGCATCTCGACACCGAATTTCTGGCTCGGGATCCTGATGATCTTCCTGTTCTCGGTCCATCTCGGATGGTTGCCGGCCTCGGGCTACGTCAGCCCGTTCGAGGATCCCTGGCAATCGCTCAAGACCACGATCATGCCCGCTTTCGTGCTGGGCAACTCGATTGCCGGCGTGCTGATGCGCCATACCCGTGCCGCGATGCTGCAGGCGCTGTCCTCGGATTACGTGCGCACCGCGCGTGCCAAGGGCCTCGGTGAGAAGCGCGTCATCCTCGCCCATGCGATGCGCAATGCGCTCACACCGGTGATCACGCTCGGCGCGCTGGAATTCGGGACGCTGCTGTCCGGGGCCGTGCTGACGGAGCAGATCTTCACCATTCCCGGTTTCGGCAAGCTGATCGTCGACGCGGTGTTCAACCGTGACTATGCGGTGGTGCAGGGCGTCGTGCTGGTCACCTCTGCCACCTATATCGTCCTGAACCTGCTTGCGGATATCGGCTATATCCTCGTCAATCCGAGGCTCCGGGCATGACAGCCGCCACCCCGGCCCTTGCCGGATCGCTCCGCCCCGAAACGCCGATGCAGCGCGCCTGGCGGCGCCTGCGGGCGCGGAAGGCCGCGATGTTCGGGCTTTTCGTCATCGTGGCTCTGGTGATCATCGCGATCTTCGCGCCGCTGATCGCGCCGTTCGATCCGACCCGCCAAAGCTGGGCCGCCGTGCGCAAGGCGCCCTCCGCTCTGCATTGGTTCGGGACGGACGAAGTCGGCCGCGACCTGCTTTCGCGCATCATCTACGGCACACGGGCCTCGCTCGCCGCAGGCGTGATCTCGGTCGGGATCGCCGTCGCGCTCGGCGTGCCGCTCGGCCTGCTGGCGGGCTACGGGCCGCGCTGGATCGACACGATCCTCTCGCGCATCACCGATGCGATGCTGGCGAGCCCTTTCCTGATCCTCGCCATCGCGCTGGCCGCATTTCTCGGGCCGAGCCTGACCAATGCGATGATCGCCATCGGGATCACGGCGACGCCGATCTTCATCCGGCTGACGCGCGGGCAGGTTCTCGCCGTGAAGGTGGAGGATTATGTCGAGAGCGCCCGGGCCGTCGGCAATCCGCGCTGGCGGATCGCGGTGAAGCACATCCTGCCGAATGTCATGCCGCAACTGCTCGTCCAGATCACGCTGACCATCGCCATGGCGGTGATTGCCGAGGCCAGCCTTTCCTTCCTCGGGCTTGGCCAGCAGCCGCCCGCCCCCTCCTGGGGCTCGATGCTGAATTCCGCGCAGCGCTTCCTGACCAATGCGCCGTGGATGGCGATCTGGCCCGGCCTTGCGATCTTCGTCACCGTCCTGTCCTTCAACCTGCTCGGCGACGGGCTGCGCGACGCGTTCGATCCGCGCGAGCGGGGATAGCGCCGAGGCCGACTGCCTGTTTTCCCGCCTGCCGGAAGCCGCTCTGGCGCGAAATCCGGCAACTCGCCTTTTCTTTGGGCGCGACCTAATTAAGCTGTCGAACAAGCAGGGCTCTGCAGACGGCATGACCGTTGCTTCGTCCTCTGCCGGTCGCCCACGCAACCACCATCATGGAGCCCAATGTGACTCTTCTTTCCCGTTTCGTTTCCCGCCGTTTCGTGACCGGCAGCCTCGCCGCCCTTGCGCTTGCCGGAGGCGGCATGGCCGCCGCGCAGGCCCAGACCAAGATCCGCTTCACGCTGGACTGGCGTTTCGAGGGGCCGGCTGCCGCATTCCTGCTGGCGCTCGACAAGGGCTATTACGCCGCCGAGGGCCTGGATGTGACCATCGATACCGGCAATGGCTCGCGCGAGGCCATTCCGCGTGTCGCCTCCGGGACCTATGATCTCGGCTTCGGCGACGTCAATTCGCTGATCCGCTTCCGCGACGAAAACCCGAGTGTCAATGTCAAGGGCGTGATGATGGTCTATGACCGTCCGCCCTTCGCCATTATCGGGCGCAAGTCCAAGGGCATCACGGCCGATATCAAGAGCCTGGAGGGCAAGAAGTTCGGCGCGCCGGCGGCGGATGCGGCCTATGCGCAATGGCCGATCTTCAAGGCGGTCAACAAGATCGACGATTCCAAGATGAAGTTCGAGAATGTCGGCTTCCCGGTCCGCGAGCCGATGCTCGCCACCGGTGAGGTCGATGCCGTTTTCGGCTTCTCGATCTCGTCGGTCATCAACCTGAAGTCGCGCGGCGTGCCGGAGAGCGACATCGTCAACATGCTGATGAGCGATCACGGCGTCGAACTCTATGGCAACGTCGTCATGGCCTCGCCGAAGATCCAGCAGGAGAATCCGGAAGCGATCCGCAAGTTCCTCCGCGCCTTCATCAAGGGCTGGCGCGACGTGGTGAAGGACCCGGCGGCGGGCGTTGACAGCGTGCTCAAGCGCAACGATGTGGCAAAGAAGGATGTCGAACTCGACCGCCTCAACATGCTGCTCGCGCAGAATGTCCTGACACCTTACGTCCTGGCCAACGGGATCGGCGCTGTGGATACCGGCCGCTTCGAGCGGGCCATGGCGCAGATCGCGCTGGTCGCCCCGTTCAAGAGCCAGCCCAAGATGGCGGATCTCTTCACCGAGGAATACCTGCCGGCCAAGGCTGACCGGGCGATCAAGTAAGCCTGGTCGGGCCAGACAATCGCGAAGCCGGGGGGATCACGCGTGAGCGAAGCATTCATCGCGCTGGACAAGGTCCAGCATGTCTATGGTGGTGAAGGCGGCGTTCTCGCCGTGGAGGACCTCACCCTCTCGGTTCGCGAAGGCGAATTCGTGGCAGTGGTTGGCCCCTCCGGCTGCGGAAAGTCGACGCTGATGAAGCTGGCCACGGGGTTGCAATTCCCCCGGGCTGGCACCGTCCGGGTGGATGGGCAGGCCGTCAGCAAGCCGGTCAAGATCGCCGGCATGGCGTTCCAGAACCCGACCCTCCTGCCCTGGCGGACAACGCTCGACAACATTCTGCTGCCGCTGGAAATCGTCGAGCCGCATCGCTCCCGCCTCAGGCGCGAGAAGGCGGCCTATACGGAAAAGGCGGAGGCGCTGCTGGCCTCCGTCGGTCTTGCCGGTTTCGGCCCGAAATTCCCCTGGCAGCTTTCGGGAGGCATGCAGCAGGGCGCCTCGCGCTGTAGGGCGCTGATCCACGAGCCGCGCCTGCTGATGCTGGACGAGCCCTTCGGCGCGCTCGATGCCTTCACGCGGGAAGAATTGTGGTGCGTGATCCGCGACCTCCAGGCGGCGCGGAAATTCACTGTCATCCTGGTGACGCATGACCTGCGCGAGGCGGTCTTCCTGGCCGACAAGGTGTTCTGCATGAGCGCCCGTCCGGGACGGATCATCGCGGAGCGCGAGATCACACTGCCCCGCCCGCGCGATCTCGAGGTGACCTATTCGCCCGAATTCGCCGATATCGTCCATGAGCTGCGCAGCCATATCAAGGATGCGCGCTCGGGTGTGCATTGACCGGAGGCCGGGATGACCAACAAGCAGAAAATCGCACTCGCCCCCTGGGTCTTCACGGTCGGCTTCTTCCTGCTCTGGGAGGCGGCTTGCCGGGCTTTCGCCATTTCCAGTTTCGTGCTGCCCTCGCCGATGCAGATCGGCGGCGCGATGTGGGAATACCGCACGCAGCTGACTTTCCATTCCTTCCATACGCTCTGGATGACCTTCGCCGGTTTCGTCCTGGCCGTGATCTTCGGGCTGGCCATGGGGCTGGCGCTCGGCTCGTCGAAAATCGTCCATGCCGGCACCTACCCGCTACTGGTCGGGTTCAATGCCATTCCGAAAGTGGCGGTCGTTCCGATCCTGGTGATCTGGTTCGGCGTCGGATGGCTGCCGGCCGTGCTGACGGCCTTCCTGATCTCGTTCTTCCCGATCGTGGTGAATGTCGCCACCGGCCTCGCCACGATCGAGCCCGAAGTGGAAGATGTGCTCAAGGCCCTCGGGGCTTCCAAGCTCGACATCATGACCAAGGTCGGCCTGCCCCGCTCGATGCCTTATTTCTTCGGTTCGCTGAAAGTGGCGATCACGCTGGCCTATGTCGGCTCGGTCATCGCCGAATACAACGCCTCGAAATTCGGCATCGGCAACCTGATGGCCCGGGCCTCGGCGGATTTCAATGTGCCGTTGCTGTTCGCCTCGCTGATCGCGCTCGCCGTGCTCGGCGTGGCGATGTATGCAATCACGGCCTGGGTCGAGAAGCGCATGACGGGCTGGGCCCAGCGTTCGGGCTTCGCTGCCGGCTGAGCCCTGCGACGCCGGCGTCGATCGAGGGGCTGGCCAGACGCCTGCGACTTGCCTAACCTTCCGCCAAAACGGGTGGAAACGACATGGCATTGCTAGCGGGCCGGAAGGCCCTCGTCACCGGCGCCTCCGGTGGACTGGGCGCGCATTTCGCGCGGGTTCTGGCCGCACAGGGCGCGGCGGTCGCCGTGGCCGCGCGGCGACTCGAGGATTGCGCCCGGGTCGTTGCCGAGATCACCGATCAGGGCGGCAGGGGCTTCGCCGTTGCGCTTGATGTGCGCTCCTCCCGGTCGGTCGAACAGGCGCTCGGCGAGGCCGAGGCGGCGATCGGCCCGCTCGACATCCTCGTCAACAATGCCGGCATTGCCGAGACATCGCCCTGGCTGGCGGTTTCGGAGGATGCGTTCGAACGCATCCTCGATACGAATCTCAAGGGCGCCTATCGCGTCGCGACCGGCTTTGCGCGGCTGGCGAAAACTCGCCCCGCACCCGCGAGTATCGTCAACATCGCGTCGATCCTCGGGCTGGCTGTCACCGGGCAGGTGGGCCCCTATGCCGTCTCGAAGGCCGGGCTCGTGCAGATGACGCGGTCCATGGCGCTCGAATGGGCACGGTTCGGCATCCGGGTGAATGCGCTCTGCCCCGGCTATGTCGAGACCGACATCAACCGCGATTTCTTCGCCACCGAGGCCGGGCAGGCGATCATCAAGCGCATCCCGCAACGCCGGCTCGGCCAGATGGCCGATCTCGATGGCGCGCTGCTGCTGCTCGCCGGCCCTGCCGGCGCTTATATCACCGGTACGACGCTGGCCGTCGATGGTGGCCATCTGCTGGCCCCGCTCTGAGGAATGACAATGGATTTCACGATCAGCCCCGAACTTGACCGCCTGCGCCAGCGCATTGCCGGGTTTGTCGAGGACAACCTCCTGCCGCTGGAGGCCGATCCGGCGAGCTATGACGCGCATGAGAACATCGCCCTGCCGGTGCTGGAGACGATGCGCGCCAGGGCGCGTGCGGAAGGGCTCTGGTGCCTGCAGCTCAAGCCGGAGAATGGCGGGCTCGGGATCGGCCGCATGGGCATGGCCGTCTGTTACGAGGCGATGAACCGCTCGATCTTCGGGCCGGTCGTCTTCAATTCGGCCGCGCCGGATGACGGGAACATGATGGTGCTCGAGGCCATCGGCACCCCGGCCCAGAAGGCGTGCTGGCTGGCCCCGATCGCCTCGGGGGCCGTGCGTTCCGCCTTTGCCATGACAGAGCCCCATCCTGGCGGCGGTTCGGACCCGCAGATGATCACGACGCGGGCGGAGAAGCAGGCGGATGGCTCCTGGCGGATCGACGGGCGGAAATGGTTCATTACCGGCGCCGGCGAAGCGAGCCATTTCATCCTGATCGCCCGCAGTTCCGACGATCCGCGCCATGGGCTTACGGCCTTCCTGTTCCACAAGGACCAGCCGGGCTGGCAGATCGAGCGACGCATCCCGATCATGGGTCCGGAGGAGCATGGCGGCCATTGCGAACTCGTCTTTGACGGGCTCCATGTGCCGGCCGATGCGGTGCTGCTCGGCGAAGGCCAGGGCATGAAGGTGACGCAGATCCGCCTCGGCCCTGCCCGACTGACGCATTGCATGCGCTGGCTGGGCCTTGCCAAGCGCTGTGTCGAGATCGCGTCGGCCTATGCGCAGGCGCGGACGGGGTTCGGCGTCCGGCTGGCCGACCGCGAGAGCATCCAGCTGATGCTGGGTGGCCTTGCCATGCAGATCGAGATCGGCCGGCTGCTGGTGATGAAAGCCGCCTTCGCGCTCGATCATGGCTCCTTCGCCCGCAAGGAGGTGTCGATGGCGAAGATCCAGGCGGCGAACACCCTCCATCAGGCCGCGGATATCGCCATCCAGATCAACGGGGCCCGGGGCTATTCGAAAGATACGGTTCTCGAATGGATCTACCGCTATGCCCGGCAGGCGCGCCTCGTTGACGGAGCGGACGAGGTGCACCGGATGGTCCTGAACCGCTTCCTTGCCGAGGAGGGTGCCGATTTCTGGCAATGGCCGGTCGCGGAAGGCAAGGTCCGATGAGCGTGGGCAACTGGGCTGTCGAGCCGCTGGCCGCCTATCTCCGGCAGGCCCTGCCCGGCTGTTCCGGCCTGCCCCAGGTCGAGCGGATCTCCGGCGGACAGTCGAACCCGACCTATTTCGTGACATTCCCCGAACGCCGGCTGGTCCTGCGCAAGCAGCCGCCGGGAATCCTGCTGCCCTCCGCCCATGCCATCGACCGCGAATTCCGCGTTCTTCGGGCCCTGGACAGCACTGCCGTGCCGGTTCCAGAGGTGCTGCTCTATTGCGAGGACCGGGCCATCATCGGCACGCCCTTCTACCTGATGGAAAGGCTGGAGGGGCGCGTTTTCCATGATTGCACCCTGCCCGGGGTGATGCCGGCGGAACGGCGCGCGATGGTTCTCTCCGTGGCCGAAGCGATGGCCGCCCTGCATGCTGTCGAGCCGGCAACGGTCGGACTCGCGGATTTCGGGCGGCCAGGTGACTATTTCGCCCGGCAGGTCAGCCGCTGGTCCCGCCAATGGCTGGAAAACCGCACGCGCGAGGATCCGGCCATGGACCGGCTGATCGAATGGCTGCCGCGCCATATTCCCGCCGGCGAGGAACAATCGATTGTCCATGGTGATTTCCGTATCGGAAACATGATGTTCCACCCGAGCGAGCCGCGGGTTGTCGCCATTCTCGACTGGGAACTGGCGACGCTCGGCCACCCGCTGGCCGATCTTGCGCATTTCTCCATGGCCTATGTCACCGCGCCGGACGAATATGGCGGGCTCCTGGGGCTTGATCTCGAGCGTCTCGGCTTGCCGGACCTGCGGCAATTCGAACAGGCCTACCGACAGGCGAGCCGGCATGGCCTCGGCCTCCTGCCCTTCCACATGGCCTTTGCCCTGTTCCGATGGGCGGCGATCTTCGAAGGCATTGCCTACCGGGCGCAAAGCGGCACCGCCAATGCCGAGAATGCGGCCGAGATCGGTCGCCTCTCGGCTGTCTTCGCGCAGCGGGCTGTGGATTACCTGTGACACAGCCTGCTCCGGCTATATGACAAGTCGGCTTTTCATCTCCCTGTTGCATCCCCCCGCTAGCGCTTCTTCAACAAGAGGGATGCGTCCATGCTCGAACTGCAATCGGTGACCCGACGTTTCGGCGCCAACCGCGCTGTCGACGACGTCTCGCTCGCCATCGAACCCGGCAGCTTTGTCGGTGTGATCGGCCGGTCCGGCGCCGGGAAGTCTACCCTGCTGCGGATGATCAATCGCCTGCTCGACCCTTCCGAAGGGACGATCCGCTGGAACGGCAAGGATGTCACCCAGCTCAAGGGTGCCGAACTGCGCGCCTGGCGCATGCGCTGCGCGATGGTGTTCCAGCAGTTCAACATTGTCGGCCGCCTCGACGTGCTGACCAACGTCCTGATGGGCCGGCTCAACCACATGTCGGAGGCGCGCTCGCTGCTCAAGCTCTGGCGCGCCGAGGACAAGGCGATCGCGATTTCCGCTCTCGACCAGTTTGACATGATGGCCCTGGCCGGACAGCGCGCCGAGAGCCTCTCCGGCGGCCAGCAGCAGCGCGTGGCGATCTGCCGCGCGCTGGTTCAGGAGCCGGATATCATCCTCGCGGACGAACCGATCGCCTCGCTGGATCCGCGCAATACCCGCCTCGTGATGGATGCCCTGCAGCGCCTCAACAAGGATTTTGGCATCACGATCGTCTGCAACCTGCACGATCTCGACATCGCGAAGGATTATTGCGGCCGCCTCGTCGGCATGGCGCAGGGCCGCGTGGTGTTCGATGGCGTGCCGGAAAGCCTGACCGAGGCTGCCGCGCGCGAACTCTACGGCCTGGAAGCGGACGAGGCCATGACCATGATCCCCGCTTCCCAGCCGATTACCGGGCTGCAGCACGCTGCGGCCGCCGCCTGACCGACTGAACCACCCGATCCAACAGGAGAAAACCATGACGTTTACCCGTCGCCTTGCGCTTGCCCTCGTGGCCGGCACCGTGATGACGACCGGCGCTTTCGCGCAGGACTGGAAAGCCAAGTATCCGGAACTGGTCTACGCGACTGTCCCGGCCGAGAATGCCTCGGGCGTGACCGAGCGCTTCGGCCCCTTCATGGAATATCTGTCCAAGGAACTCGGCGTTCCGGTGAAGCTGCGCATCGCGGCTGACTATGCGGCCGTGATCGAAGGCCAGCGTGGTGGCACGATCCATATCGGCGATTATGGCCCGTCTTCCTATGTCCGGGCCCATACCGTCTCGAATGGCGGCGTCGAAGCCTTCGCGACCATGCGCGCCTTTGACGGCTCGACCGGCTATTATGCTGTTGCGTGGGCCAAGAGCTCGGCGGCGGGAACCAAGCTCGAAGATTTCAAGGGCAAGAATCTCTGCCTCGTCGACCCGAACTCGACCTCCGGCAACAACGTTCCGCTGTATTCGATGGCCAAGATGGGCATTGAACCGGCCAAGTTCTTCGCCAAGGTCACCAATGCCGGCAGCCACGAGAACGCCGTTCTCGCCGTCCAGCAGGGCACTTGCGACCTCGCCTTCAACTGGTGGAACTCCGACGAAGACTCCAACTTCTCGCGCATGGCCAACAAGGGCATGGTGAAGAAGGAAGATTTCAAGATGGTGTATCGCTCGGACAAGATCCCGGGCTCGCCCTACGCCGTTCTTTCGTCGATGCCTGCCGACCTGAAGGCTGCGATTGCCAAGGCTTTCTTCGACGCCCCGACCAAGAACAAGGCCGCCTTCGACAAGCTGACGGATGGCAAGTCGCCTGGCTTCGCACCTGCCAAGCACAACGACTATCAGGTCACGATCGAACTGCAGAAGTTCATCGACGATCTGCGCAAGAAGGGCTCGTAAGCCCTATCCGCCGACCGACCCGCTGCCACGCCCCTCCGGCGTGGCAGTTCCTTTGTCGGGCCCGCCTGCCCGAGCGAGACCCAGATCCATGAGCCACGCCACCATCCGCCTCCCGGACAACCAGATCGCGCTGCTCTCGGAGGGCTATCGCCAGGAAATGGCCCAGCGGCGCCGCACGACGCTGATCGGCATCGTCATCCTGATGCTGGCCATCCTGCTCTCGGGCTTTGTCGCCGAGGTCCGGCCGGGCGTTCTGTTCGAGAATATCGGGAAATTCACCAGCTATTTCGGCCGGATCTTCTATCTCGACAACGGCGCGCTGGTCTTCACCGATTTCGGGGAATGGTTCTGGGGCTTCTGGAAATGGGGCAAGCAGCTGATCGACACGCTGCTGATCGCCTATCTCGGGACCCTGTTCGGTGCGATCTTCGCTTTCCTGATCTGCTTTTCCGCTGCGGTGAACCTGACGCCCAAAGCCGGCATCCGCTTTGCCGCGCGGCGTTATCTTGAATTCTGCCGGACGGTTCCGGAAATCGTCTTCGCGCTGATCTTCGTCGTCGCCTTCGGGCTCGGCCCGGTTCCGGGCGTGCTCGCGATCATGATCCACACGATCGGGGCGCTTGGAAAGCTCTTCTCCGAGGTTGTCGAGAATATCGACATGAAGCCCGTCGAGGGTATCGTCGCCAGCGGCGGCACGCGCTGGCAGTCGATCCGCTATGGCGTCCTGCCGCAGGTGCTGCCGAATTTCGCGAGCTACGCCCTGCTGCGCTTCGAGATCAATGTCCGAGGGGCCTCCGTCATGGGCTTTGTCGGCGCCGGCGGGATCGGGCAGGACCTGATCGAGGCAATCCGCAAATTCTACTATTCCGATGTCTCGGCCATCCTGCTGATGATCATCGCCACCGTGATGATCATCGATATCGGCACAGAGCGTCTCCGCCACCGCCTCACCACCATGGAGCAGGGCCGATGACCCCCTCGCGCGATCTCTTCCCGGACCGGACCGCCATCGCCGCCCGCCATCCCGCGATCATGGCGGGGTCCCGCCGGTCGCAGATGATCGGCTGGGCTCTCGTTGCAGCGCTCCTGGCGCTGACCATCCTCGCCCTGTCGCGGCTGGAATTCTCCTTCGCAAGGCTCGGCAGCGGCCTCCTGCAGCTCGGCACCTTTCTCGGCCTGATGATCCCGCCCTCCCCCGGCACGCAGCTCGTGACCTTCAGCAAGGCGCTCGCCGAGACCGTGGCCATTGCCTTCCTCGGCACATTGCTGGCGGCGGTCATTTCCTTCCCGATCGGGTTCCTCGCGGCCCGGAACGTGATGACCAACCGGATCGTGCAGTTCATGACACGCCGCTTCTCGGATTCGATCCGCGGGGTCGACACGCTGATCTGGGCGCTGATCTGGATCAACGTGGTCGGACTTGGCCCCTTTGCCGGGGTGCTCGCCATCATGACCAGCGATATCGGCTCCTTCTCGAAGCTTTATTCGGAAGCCATCGAATCCGTTGACCGGAAGCCCTCCGAAGGCGTGATCTCGACCGGCGGGTCGGGCCTGCACGCGGTGCGCTTCGGCATCATCCCGGCCGTGCTGCCGGTGCTGATCAGCCAGACGCTTTATTACTTCGAGTCCAATACGCGCTCCGCCACGATCATCGGGATCGTCGGTGCCGGCGGCATCGGCCTGCATCTCGCCGAGATGATCCGCACCTTCGAATGGGACCGGGTGGCCTTCATCATCCTGATGGTGCTGGCCACGGTGGCGCTGATCGACTTCGTCTCCTCGCGGCTGCGGCTGGCCCTGGTGGGCCAGCGCGTCACGTCGGTCTGAGATCAGCTCCGCGCCGCCCGGATCGCGGCGTCGAGATCGGCGAAGAGATCCTCGACATCCTCGATCCCGGTCGAGAGGCGCAGCAGGTCGGGCGGGCATGGCGTGCCCTCGCCCTCGATAGAGGCGCGATGCTCGATCAGGCTTTCGACGCCGCCGAGCGAGGTTGCCCGCTTCCACAGGCGCACCTTGCCCGCGGCGCCGACGGCATGCCCCTCGCCGCCGCGCAGGCGGATGGACAGCATGCCGCCGAAGCCGCCGGTCATCTGCCGCGCCGCGAGGGCATGGCCTGGATGGCTCGGCAGGCCGGGATAGAGCACATCATGCACATCGGCATGGTTGGCAAAGCGCGTGGCGAGCGCCATCGCGTTCTCGCAGGCTGCCTTCACGCGGAGGCCGAGCGTCCGCATGCCGCGGATGAGCAGGAACGCCTCGAAGGGGCCGAGGATCAGGCCCTGGATCGCCCGGACGCGCCGGATGCGGGCCCAGAATTCATCCTCTGCCCGGGTGGCGAGTGCGCCGGCCAGCACATCGGAATGGCCGTTGAGGTATTTGGTGGCCGAATGCATCACGATATCGGCGCCGAAATCGAGCGGCCGGGTCAGGATCGGTGTCGCGCCTGTCGAGTCCACGGCAACGCGCACGCCATGGCGACGGGCGACCTCGGCAATGCCGGCAATGTCAGTGATCGTCCAGAGCGGATTGGCGGGAGTTTCCAGCCAGATCATCCGCGTCTGCCCGGGCCGGATGGCGGCCTCGACGGCGGCGAGATCAGCGGTATCGACGAAATCGGTGACGAGGCCCCATTCGGCAGCATCCTTCATCAGCCAGTTCCGGAGGGCCCAATACATGACTTTCGGCGCGACGATATGGTCGCCCGGCTTCAGCGCAAGGAAGACCGCGACGGCGGCGGACATGCCGGAACCGAACACCATGGACGAGCGGGCATCCTCGAGCATGGCGATGACGGCCTCGGCCTCGCGGACCGTCTCGTTGTCCGGCCGGCCATAGATGTTGCCCGTGCGATAGAGGTTGTCGGGGTCGCGGATGAAGGTGGTGGTGACATGGATCGGCGGAACGACGCCGCGGGTCGGTTCGTCGATCTTGCCCATGGCCTGCACAGCGAGGCTGCGCGGGGTCCAGGAATCATCGTGGCTTGCCAAGGGAATGTCCTTTGAACGAGGTGCGGCGGCTGCGATCCGGCCGCCCGGTTGCCCCTGTTTTCAACCAAGGCGCAAGGCGCCGCAATCGGGAAATGCAGCCCTGCGCCAAGAAAGCCGGGGCCCGGATGATTCAAGGCTTGGCGGATCGGCCCGGGGCGCTAAGGTGGTAGCAACATTGTCTTTCCGGGAATGATCCGATGACCATCGATCCGCGCATCCTGGCGCTCAAGAGCGAGGTTTCCTCGTGGCGCCGCGACTTCCACGCCCATCCCGAGATCCTCTACGAGGTTCACCGCACCGCGAAGATCGTGGCCGACAAGCTGCGGGCCTTCGGCTGTGACGAGGTGGTCGAGGGAATCGGCCAGACCGGCGTTGTGGGCGTGATCCATGGCCGGAACGGCGCCGGCGGCCGCGTGGTCGGCCTCCGGGCCGATATGGATGCCCTGCCGATCGAGGAGGAGACCAACCTTCCCCATCGCTCGACCGTCTCGGGCAAGATGCATGCCTGCGGGCATGACGGCCACACCTCCATGCTGCTGGGCGCGGCCAAGCATCTGGCGACCACGCGGGAATTCGACGGCTCGGTCGTCGTCATCTTCCAGCCCGCCGAGGAAGGCGGGGCCGGCGGCAAGGCCATGGTCGAGGATGGCCTGATGACCCGCTGGAAGATCGAGGAAGTCTACGGCATGCACAACATGCCCGGGATGAAGCCGGGCCAGATCGCCCTGCGCCCCGGCCCGATCATGGCCGCGGCAGACCGTTTCATCATCGATATCGAGGGTCGCGGCGCCCATGCGGCCGCGCCGCATCTCGGGGTCGATCCGGTGCTGGTCGGCGCGCATATCGTCACCGCGCTGCAGAGCATCGCCTCGCGCAATGCCGATCCGCTTAAATCGGTCGTCGTCTCGGCCACGATGTTCCATGCCGGCAGCGCCTTCAACATCATCCCGCAACGCGCGCAGCTGACGGGAACCGTGCGGACGCTTGAACCGAGCGTGCGCGATCTCGCCGAGCATCGGTTGAAGGACATCGTGGCCGGCGTTTGCCGCACCTTCGGCGCTGAAGCCACAGTCGACTAGCAGCGCGGTTACCCGGCCACGATCAACCACCCGCAGGAAACGCAATACGCGGCGGATGTTGCCCGGAAGGCGCTTGGTGATGACCTCGTCAATGAGAATGTCGCGCCGATGATGGGCGGC
>JAIXSR010000099.1 GCA_027484605.1 Hyphomicrobiales bacterium
GGTCGCAGATCCGCCTTGAACCGGAGCACCGCCAGCTGTTGGCCGCGGCCGCTCACGAAATCCGCTGGCCCACTGGCGACCAGGACGAGGAACCGGCCCAGCGGATCGAAACGCGCCGCTTGCTCGAGGCGCGCCGGCCGGACGATCGCGCGGCCGATCTCTGGACCACGTTCAACGTGATTCAGGAAAACACGGTCCGGGGCGGCCAGCGCTTCATCCAGGAGCGTTTCGACGAGCGCGGCCGCCGGACAACCCGCCGGGCGTCAACTCGCGAAGTGAAGGGCGTTGACCAGCTGGTAGGGCTTAACCGCGCGCTCTGGATGATCACCAGCCATTTCGCCAAGGAGGCCGGCGGCACTCGCCTTGCCGCGTGACGTTTCGCAGGCCGGCCGCCAAGCGCGGCCGGCTCACGAAGCGCCACCGCTTCCCGGCTGATGACAGCGGCCGGCCTCAACCCGGAGATTGCCCCGATGAAACCATTCCTGCAGAACTGGACCTATTCGGCCAGCACCAAGACCATCCGGCTCATGCCGCAGAATTACATGTTGGCCAGCTTCGCGCCTGGCTCGCTCTGCTCTGATGGTGCCGTGAAGGACCAGGCCGACGAGATCGGTTCACTCATGGCGGCCGCGCCTGACATGCTGGAAACGCTTCAGGCCGCCGAACATTGGCTTGACGAGGAAGCCAACAGCAAGAACCCCGGCTCGACACGACCGGATGAAATCTTGCGGGTGATCCGCGCCGCCATCGCCAAGGCGGAGGGCCGGGCATGACCGCTTATCTCGTCATCGCACGGAAGATCAACAGGCATGGGGAATGCGATTTCCTCACGCCTTCCGACGAGCCGGCCGGCCTGTTCACGCTGGCCGCCAAGGGCGCCCAGCGCTTCGCAACCGTCCAGGAGGCGGCCGCCAAGATCCTGGCCGTTCTTGAGGTAACGCCGGCTGCAGAGCTCTCGGTTATGGACATGAGCGAACAGAAGGCCTCGCGGCCGGGCTTCTGGTCCATCGCGGATGCCTGGCAAGAGCGCAACCAGATCCCGCGAGAGCTTGAGCACCGCCAGCGCGCCAGGGCGCCGCAGGAATTCGATCTAGGCGCCCTTCCCCTGTTCGGTGACCAGGCGCGGCAAATGGACATTCTCGACTTTCTGAAATAGAAGCGCCGCCGGCGGGATGACAGCCCGCCGGCGACTTTGCCCCGATGCCCGGAGAGAATCGGGACACGTCCAGGAGGTTACAGCATGGCCAGGCCGCGCGAAAATCCAGACCAGGCCGCAACCGGCGCCGAACGCATGGCGCGCCGGCGGGAACGGGCCAAGGCGCAAGGTTTGCGACAGGTTGAGCTCTTGCTTCCCGCGGATCTCGTCACCCGCCTGGACCAGGCTGCCAGCGCGCGCGGGACGACCCGCGCGGCCGTCCTGGCCGATTTGCTCGAGAACCTTCCGAGGTAGGGCATCGGCCGGCGGCCGATATTCCATCGAAGGCATATTCGATCGGCGCCTCGGAAATCACGAGGCGCCGATTTTCGTTGTCAGCAATTGGATGCAGCCTTCGCGATCGCGGGCAAGCCAGCGCATGGTGACGATAGCGGCGGCCAGTCCCTCGAGCTGCATTTGCAGGCGCCCGATCTCGCGGCCGTCATGCTCTGCCGTAGCGGCCTGGAGCGCGCGCTCCGCGTCCATATGCGCAGCCGTGACCGCCTCAAGCTGTTCGTGAATCGGGATCCGGCGGGACAAAGCAACGCCATCACATCAACCGAGGCCGACGATATTGTTCGCCGTTGTTCCCGTGGCCAGAACCTGGCGAGCACGCACCGGCAGAACCGTGCCCGCGGGAACGCTTACGAACGTGACCGCCACCGAGTCATCCATTGCGATCAGAACAACATTGCCGGCGGTGCCAACATACAGCTGCCTCAAATAGATGCCGAGATCATTGATGAGATCCTGTGAATCGTTGGGCGTAATCGTGTAGCAATCCCGCGCCGGCCCCCAAACCGCATCATTGACTGTCTGGAACTTGTCTCTGTTGCTCATGGCTCTTTCCTTTCGGTGCTGGTTGATTTCAAACGGTCATGATCCTGCCGCGCGCGCGCGGCAGTGCGCTCGAATTGGCTCGCCAGATTGTCATGAAACTGGATCTGCCATTCGAGCGGCGCCGCGTCCGGATCGATCACGAAGACCGTGCGGCCGCGAACCTCGAGAACGGTTGTCCCGTCTTTCAGCGTCTGCCGCTCGCGATCGGCGGCCGCCCGAAAGCATTTGGCAGCCGATTCCATGATCACGATTTCAAGCGGATCAATCATGGGGCACCCGGCCTTTTGCAAATTCTGGCACAATGCCATAGGCCAGCACGCCGGACCGGCGATCATCTTCGTGCGTTTCGGCATCCCACTTTGAGCACTCCCCGGAGATGCACTGGACCGGAAACCCCTTCGGGATTGCGTTAAACCATTCGTAGGGGAATAACCAAAGTTGGCCATCCCACGGCAGCATTCCTAGCTTAAGCAAGGCCTCCTCGGGCATGGCGTGCAGCAAAGAAAACAGGCCGTGCGGGTTTGCTACAGGAACGAGCCCATCGGTCCGCTCGAACTGCGGCGTAATGAATTGCACCGCTTGGCCCTCTTTCAGCCCGATTGCGGCCTTGAATTTTTCCGCGAAGTCGGGATCGTCCATTGATAGATTTTTAATCATCGGCATAGGGAAGCCTCACTTTTCGTTCTGGTTGCGAAACTGCAGGCTTTGCCGGCTGGCGAGCTGCAGCCCGGCGGCGCCGATCGGCAAGCGCTGCCTGAATCTGGTGATCTTCGCGCTGCACATGCTGTGCTGCGATCCGGCCCCGATCGGTCAACCTCATGCGGCCGGTGATTCTGTCGCGTTCAAGCCAGCCTTCTTCCTCGAGCGGCTTCAACGATGAACGCCGGACAGGGCGATGACCGCCGCCGGTTGTGAAGCCGGGATAGAATCCCTTGGTGCCAGCCGTCAGGCCGCCATGCTCGAGCGCCAGCATCAACGCGCGGCGCCCCTCTGGTGTGATCCTAGTCATGGCCGGGCCCCTCGCGGTAGCGACGCGCCAAGATGACAAGAGCGCCAGTGAGCGAGGCGGCCGCCATGATGCCCAGGAAGGCGATCACCGGGGCTTTCGGCAGGCTTAGATAGATCCATTCCATGTCATGCCTCCAATGCGTAGAGCTTGGCCAGGTCAACCAACAGGCAGCGCTTTGCCCGGCCAGCGATTTTGACGACTTGCCCATTCTTGAGATCCCGCCGGACCACATCATGAGGCGCCTGCCTGAGAGCGTGCATCCACACGCCTTTTTGGAATTCGGTTCCGGCGAAGATCTTCTCGAGCTGCGCGCCATCGGGCGGCACCGCCAGGAACAAGGTTTGGCTGTTGTCTTCCGGCTCTTTCAGGCCAAGGCCGCATTGCATGAGCCGCGCGCGGGCTTCCTTGAAATCAATGCCAACATCGCCGGTGCCCTTGGTGGCCGGGAGCATGGCCTTTTCAAGCGTGTCGCCAATGATCGGCCGTTCGCCGGCGCGATAGTTATCGATCGTCCAGGTGAGAATTCGATCGAGGCAATTCCGCCAGTTTTCCGATTGCGTCGCGCGCTCGTCGCTGGTCGCCTCAGATAGCAGCGTGCCCAGGCGCTCGAGCTCCGTTACCGGCAGGCCGGCCGCTTCCA
>JAIXSR010000048.1 GCA_027484605.1 Hyphomicrobiales bacterium
AACCTGCTGTGCAAGACGATGCCCAAGAAGATCGCCAATGGCTCCTTCACCTTCGATCCGGGCACCTACTGCGACGGCATGCAGATCCATGGCACCGCCAAGGTCACGTTCAATCCGGGGGTCTATGTTTTCAAGGATGGGCCGCTCCGTGTCCAGAACTCGGCTGAACTGCATGGCACCGGCGTGACCCTGTTCTTCACCGGCAAGAATGCCTATTTCCGCTTCGAACATCAGGGGCTGATCAATATTTCGGCCCCGGTCGGCGGCGATACGGCCGGCATGCTGATCTGGGAAGGGAACGGCATCATCGAGGAAGTCGCCGCAAAGTCCGTGCCCGGCACCGGCGAGACGACTCCGGTGAAGATCACCAACCAGAACCGCATCACCTCGGACCGCGCCAAGGTGCTCACCGGGACGATCTATCTCAAGAAGGGGGCCCTGACGATCGACAGCACGCAGCCCGTGGCCGACCAGTCGCCCTTCACGATCATGGTGGTCGACCGCCTCGACCTCTATGACGGCCCGAACCTTGTCCTGAACTCCAACTACCAGAATTCGCCGGTGCCTGTGCCCGTCGGCCTTGGCCCGACCGGCAACCAGAAGGTCCATCTCGAGAAATAGCCGCACGCGACGGGCGGGGATATCTGCCTTGCCGGCACGGCTGTCCCTTGTCGCGACTCAGCGTCTCCGCTAACGCGGGGAGCATGGGAAAACCGGTCGATCCACCTTCCGCCGAGGGCGTCGAGGCCATCGCCTTGCGCGAGGCGCTCGAGGAGCGCTATCTCGCCTATGCCCTGTCCACGATCATGCATCGTGCCCTGCCGGATGCCCGGGACGGGCTGAAGCCGGTGCACCGGCGCATCCTCTACGGGATGCACCTTCTGCGTCTCGATCCGGCCGCCCCCTTCAAGAAAAGCGCGAAGATCGTCGGCGACGTGATGGGTACGTTCCATCCGCACGGCGACCAGGCGATCTATGACGCCCTCGTCCGGCTCGCGCAGGATTTCTCCTCGCGCTACCCGCTGGTCGATGGCCAGGGCAATTTCGGCAATATCGACGGCGACAGCGCGGCCGCCTATCGCTACACCGAAGCCCGGATGACCGAGGTCGCCCGGCTGCTGCTGCAGGGCATCGACGAGGACGGCGTTCCCTTCCGCCCGAACTATGACGGCCAGAACGAGGAGCCCGTCGTCCTGCCGGGCGCCTTCCCGAACCTGCTCGCCAATGGCGCCCAGGGCATCGCCGTGGGCATGGCCACCTCGATCCCGCCTCATAATGCAGCGGAACTCTGCGCCGCCGCCATCGCGCTGATCGACGATCCGCAGGCCAGCCACGAGGCCCTGATGGCGCTGGTGCCGGGCCCGGATTTCCCGACCGGCGGCATCATTGTCGAAGGGCCGGCGAGCCTGAAGGAAACCTATCGCACCGGCCGCGGTTCGATCCGCCTGCGGGCCCGCTGGCACAAGGAGGAGACCGGCCGCGGCGGCTATGTCGTGGTGATCACCGAGATCCCCTATCTCGTCCAGAAGAGCCGGCTGATCGAGAAGATCGCCGAGCTTCTCAACGAGAAGAAGCTGCCGCTCCTCGCCGATATCCGCGATGAATCCGCCGAGGATGTCCGCGTCGTCCTCGAGCCGCGCGCCCGCACGGTCGAGGCCGAATTGCTGATGGAGGCGTTGTTCAGGCTGACCGAGCTCGAAACGCGCTTCTCGGTCAACATGAATGTCCTGATCGATGGCAAGGTGCCGAAGGTCGTCGGCCTTTCCGAGGCCCTCCGCGCCTTCCTCGACCATCGCCGCGACGTGCTGCTGCGCCGCTCGCGCTGGCGGCTGGGCAAGATCGAGGCCCGGCTCGAGATCCTCGGCGGCCTCCTCGTCGCTTTCCTGAATCTCGACGAGGTGATCCGCATCATCCGCGAGGAGGACGAGCCCAAGCCCGTCCTGATGAAGCGCTTCGACCTGACCGACGTCCAGGCCAATGCCATCCTCGACACGCGCCTGCGCCAGCTGCGCAAGCTCGAGGAAATGGAACTGCGCACCGAGCATGACGAATTGTCGAAGGAAAAGGCCAGCATCGAGGCGCTGCTGGATTCCGAGGCGCGGCAATGGAAGACCGTGCGCTGGGAAGTCAGCGAGGTCGCCAAGGCCTTTTCGAAGGATACGCCGCTTGGCCGACGCCGTTCGGATTTCGGAACCGCCTCGGATGTGCCGGTCGATGTGACCGAGGCCCTGATCGAGCGCGAACCGATCACCGTGGTGGTGACGAAGAAGGGCTGGATCCGCGCCCTCAAGGGGCATGGGGTCGATCTCACCAACCTGCAATACAAGGGCGATGACGCTTTCGCCTTCGCCTTCCCGACCGAGACGACCGCGAAGGTCCTGCTGCTGGCCAGCGATGGCAAGGCCTTCACGCTCGATGCCTCGAAGCTGCCGGGCGGGCGGGGCTTCGGCGAGCCGATCCGCCTGATGGTCGATCTCGATGCCGATTCCGAGATCATGGCCGCCTTCCCCTACATGCCCGGCCAGAAGCGGATCGTCGTCGCGAAGGATGCCCGCGGCTTCATCGTCGCGGCCGATGACCTCGTCGCCAATACCCGCAAGGGGCGGCAGGTGATGAATGTCGACGGCGCGCGGCTCTGGCTGGCCGTGCCGGTCGAGGGCGATATGGTCGCCGTGATCGGCGAGAACCGGAAGCTCCTGGCCTTCCCGCTTTCGGAAATGCCGGAAATGCCGCGCGGCAAGGGCGTCCGCGTCCAGCGCTACAAGGAGGGTGGCCTCGCCGATCTCCGCACCTTCTCCAGCGAGACCGGCCTGACCTGGCAGGACAGTGCCGGCCGGACCTTCACCCTCAAGGGCGATGATCTGAAGGAATGGCTCGGCCATCGCGCCGAATCCGGCCGCCTGCCGCCGAAGGGCTTCCCGCGCTCGAACCGGTTCACGGGCTGAACGCGGGTATCGTTCCTTGCAGTCTTGCAATTCAATCGGGCAATAACTGGCCTTGATCCTTGCATGGATGCACCCGATCTAAGGAGCATCCAACCCAAGCAAGGGATTTTCCATGACGAAAGTCGCGATCGTTTATCATTCCGGCTATGGCCACACCGCCGTCGTCGCCGAAGCCGTGGCCGAAGGCGTGAAGCGGGGCGGCGGCACGCCGGACCTCATCCGCCTGGAAAGCGCCGGCCAGGATTTCGGCCCCGCCCTCGAGGCCGTTACCGCTGCCGATGCCGTGATCTTCGGCGCACCGACCTATATGGGCGATGTCTCCGTGCCGCTCCGCGCCTTCTTCGAGGCCTCCTCCAAGATCTGGATGGGCGCTGGCTGGAAGGACAAGCTCGCCGCCGGCTTCACCAATGGCCTGACCTTCGGCGGCAACAAGGACCACACCCTGACCTCGATGTGGATCCTTGCGATGCAGCACGGCATGCTCTGGGCGGGCCCCGGGGTTCCGCTGGGCAACATGGCCGGCAATTCCACCTCGGCGCCGGAAGCCCCGAACCGGATCGGTTCGGCCTTGGGCGTGACCACCCAGTCCGACAATGCCGGCCCGGATGTCAGCCCGACCTCGGGCGACAAGGAATTTGCCCGGCTGCTCGGCGAGCGCATGGCAAGGCTTGCCGCCCGCTGATCGGCAGGCCAGAGTGATCGGGCGGGGGCTGTCCCCGCCCGTTTCCGTCAGAGGCTCCATGGATTCCGAAACGATCGACCGTCCGCGCCTGCTCTATTTCGCGGATACGATGTGCTCCTGGTGCTATGGATTCGCGCCCGAAATGCAGGTCGTGCTGGAGCGTTTCCACCAGGAACTCGATCTCCTTGCCTTCAGCGGCGGTCTGCGTCCGTTCAATACCGAACCGGTCTCCGACAGCATGCGGACCATGCTCACCGAGACCTATGGCCGGATCGGGCAGCTCACCGGCCAGCCCTTCGGCCAATGTCCCTCGCTCACGCCGGGCTTCGTCTATGACAGCGAGCCCGCTTCGCGCGCCGTGGTGACGATGCGCAACATGGCACCGGGCGATGACTATGCCTTCATGCTCGCCATCCAGCGCGCCTTCTATGCCGATGGCGAGGACATCACCCGGCCGGATGTGCTGGCTCGCCATGCCGCGGCCTTCGGCGTGCCGGAGGAGGCCTTCCTCGAAACCTTCTCCGGCGAGGCTATCCGCCAGGCGACGATGGCGGATTTCCAGGTCGCGCAGCAATTCGGCATCGACGGCTTCCCGACGCTGATCCTCCATCGGCAGCGGAGCACGGGCGACAACGCGCTGATGATGGTCAGCCAGGGCTATGCCAGGGCCGACGAGGTCACCGAACGCCTGCGCGCCGCACTCGCGGCGGAGATCGGCTGAGCGGGGGGCGCCTCAGACCCCGGCAGCGTCCTTCTCGACCCGTTCCCAGGCCAGCATTCCGAGGCGCTCCTGCGGCAGGAAGCGGGCCTTGTAATCCATCTTCCGCGAGCCCTCGACCCAGTAGCCGAGATAGAGATAGGGCAGGCCGAACGCCTTGGTCTTGGCGATATGGTCGAGGATCAGATAGGTCCCGAGCGAGCGGTCGGCCTGGTCGGGATCGTAGAAGGAATACACCATCGACAGCCCGTCGGAGAGGATGTCGGTCAGCACTACGCCGACCAGTTCCTCGCTGCCGGCCCGGCCCGTCGCCGGCTTGCGGTATTCCACCAGCCGCGTCTCGACATGGCTGTCCTCGATCATCGCGGCATAATCCAGCACGCTCATATCGACCATGCCGCCATCGGCATGGCGCGTATCGAGATAGCTGCGGAACAGGCCATATTGCTCGGCCGTGGGCTGGGCGGAAATCATCCGGGCGCCGAGATCGGCATTGCGCGCCATGATGCGGCGGAAATTCCGGCTCATCTCGAACTCGTTCACCAGCACCCGCACCGAAATGCAGGCCCGGCAGGATTCGCAGGCCGGGCGATAGGCGATCGACTGGCTGCGGCGGAACCCGCCCTGCGTCAGGATTTCATTGAGCTGGAAGGCGCGCTTGCCGACAAGATGGGTGAAGACCTTCCGTTCCTGCCGATCGGGAAGATACGGGCAGGGGGAGGGGGAGGTCAGGAAGAATTGTGGCGTGTCGCGCGGCTGGTCCGTCATCGGCGTCGAATGGTGGCAGGGAGGAGCATCATTGGCCAAGCCGGCCCGCTCGGCAAGGGGGGCCGGCTGCGCATCCCCGCGACAAAATGCGGGTAGTGCCCTCAGCCCCCCGGCAGGATCGCGCCATTGGCATCGATCCGCCGCGTGACATAGCCCTGCGCCTCCAGCTGGCGGAGAATGTCCTCGGCATGCGTGGCATCGCGGGTCTCCACCGTGACATCGAGCGAGACGCCCTTGGCCGGCACCGAGAGGAAGGTCCGGCGATGCGTGACCTCGAGGATGTTCGCCCCGAGCTCCCCGAGCCGCGTCGCCACCCGGCCAAGGAAGCCCGGCCGGTCCTCGCCGGTCAGGCGGAAGGAGATGATGCGCTCGCGCCGTTCCAGCTCGCGCACCATGATCGAGGCGAGGATCCGCGCATCGATGTTTCCGCCGCACAGGACAAGCCCGACCCGCTTGCCGCGGAACCGTTCGGGCTGGTGGAGCAGGGCCGCGAGCCCGCTGGCACCCGCCCCCTCCGCCATGGAGCGCTGATGCGTGGCAAAGGCGTCGACGGCCCGTTCCACCGCGCTTTCCGGCACGATCATCGTTTCCGCCACCAGCGCGCGGATGATGGGCAGGGTCAATGCGCCGACATTCTTGACCGCGATGCCCTCGGCCAGGGTGGGCCCGCCGATCGGGTGGTTCTCACCGTGCAGGGCATTGTGGAACGAGGCATAGCTCTCCACCTCGACGCCGATCACCGCGATATCCGGCCGCAAAGCCCGGAAGGCCACGGCATTGCCGGCGATCAGCCCGCCGCCGCCCATCGGGATCACCACGGCATCCAGACCGGGCTGGTCCTCCAGCATCTCCAGCGCCACCGTGCCCTGGCCGGCCATCACATCCGGATCGTCATAGGGATGGACGAGGACCAGCCCCTCCTCGGCGATGATCTGCTGCACCCGGTTCTGGCTCTCGGCAAGGGTGGTGCCGTCCAGGATCACCCGCGCGCCGAACCGCGCCGTGTTCTCGACCTTCACGAAGGGGGTGCCGACCGGCATGACGATCGTCGCGGGGATGCCGAGGCGCTGGGCATGATAGGCGACGGCCTGCGCGTGGTTGCCCGCCGACATGGCGATGACGCCGGCCCTGCGCGCCGCCGGGTCGAGCCGCGACAGCTTCACGAAGGCGCCGCGCTCCTTGAAGGCGCCGGTCACCTGCATGTTCTCGAACTTGACGAAGCATTCCGCCCCGGTCAGCGCGGAGAGCCGCGGGGCCGGCAGGAAGGGCGTGCGGATCACCTGTCCGCGGAGCAGTTCGGCCGCCGCGCGGATATCCTCGATGCCGATGGCGAAAGCGGGGCTGGCGGACATCATGGGATCGGCATTCCTTTTCTTGTCCTATAAATAATACAAATGTCTGACCGGGCGGTCATGCTTTCCGCATCGGTCCGTCCGCGAAGCCGAAGAAGCCGCCCGGCTTGAGGATCAGGGCCAGCGTCAGCAGCAGGAAGCTCGCCAGCTCCCAGAGTGCGATATCCATCAGGGCGGACCAGCCGATCTGGAACAGGCCGATCACCAGCCCGCCCAGAACCGCGCCGCCAAGGGAGCCGATACCGCCAAGGATCGCGGCGATCAAGCCGGTTAGTCCCATCATTGTTCCACCGGAAAAGTGGATTCCGCCATAATTCAGCACGATCGTCGCGCCGGCGAGGCCGGCCAGCGCGATGGCGAGGGCCGATGTCCGGAGCAGCAGCGCCTCCGGATCGACGCCGCAGAGCCGGGCGGCTTCCGGATCATCCGCGCTCGCCCGCCAGGCCCGGCCGAAGGCGGTACGACGCATCAGCCAGAGCACCGCGAGGATCGCCGCGCCATTGACCAGTGCCATGATGATGAGCCGGGGATGCAGGATCACCTCGAACGGGCCGGAACTGGCCGCCAGCCAGCCCTGGCCATGCGCCGGCGGCAGCCAGGTTGTCCCGGCGCCCTGAGCGAGGCGCAAGGTCTCCTGCACCACCACCATCAGCCCGACGCCGGCCACCAGCACCGGCTGCCCGATCCCCCGGATGGCGCCGGGCCGGGTCAGCGGCCAGAGCAGGCCACGGCCGAGCACAAGGCCGGCAAGTCCGGACAGGATGACGCCGAGCCCGCCCGCCAGTGCGGGCACCAGAAAGGACCCGGCCAGGCTGAACCCGCCCGGTCCGCTGGCCGAGAGGGCCAGGGCGGCAAGCGTGGTCAGGATTCCGCCCAGCGCCAGGAACTCGCCGAGCGCGAGGTTGATCCGCCCGATCAGCCCGTAGATCAAGGCTGTCGACAGCGCGAGCAGGCCGAGGATGCCGAGCCGCGGCAGCCCGCCGATCAGATGCTGCAGGGCGAGGGCCAGCGGCCGGGGCAGCTCGATCGCCTCGCCCGGATTCCGCGGCGGCCCGGGATCGGCCTCGACCGCGAATTGCGTCTCCAGCCAGCGATTGCGCAGGATGTAGAGCGTCGATTCCCCGACGCCGACCCCGTCGATCAGCACGACGCCGAGGTCCCGGCGGTTGGCGGAATAGCCGATCCCGCCGAAGCGGCAGGTCAGCAGCTGCTCGCGATTGGCCTCGCCGCCGATCCGGAACGAGACATGCACCGCATTGCCCGGCCCGGTCTCGGCGCCGAGCACCGCGATGCCCTCATCCTGCGGGAACAGGGCCGGCAGCAGCATCCGGCAGAGGCGTGCCTGCTCGGCATCCGCGCCGGGCCCGCCGACGAGGAAGAGCGGCACGACGATGATGGCGAGGGCCAGGAACGGGGCGACGAGGATCCAGAGTTCCGGCCGCCGGCGCAGGAGCCCCATCGCCTAGCGATGATCCCGCAGCCAGCGCGCCATGGCCGGCGCGAAATAGGTGAGGATGCCATCGGCCCCGGCCCGCTTGAAGGCGGAGAGGCTTTCCACCATCGCCTTCTCGACATCGATCATGCCCCGGTCGCCGGCGGCATGGATCATCGCGTATTCGCCCGAGACCTGGTAGGCGAAGGTCGGCATGCCGAATTGCGCCTTCAGCCGGTAGACAATGTCGAGATAGGGCATGCCGGGCTTGACCATGATCATGTCCGCGCCCTCGGCAATGTCGAGCTCGGCTTCCATCAGCGCTTCCGCGCCGTTGCCGAAATCCATCTGGTAGGTCTTCTTGTCGCCCGAGAGCGTCGAGGACGAGCCGACCGCATCGCGGAACGGGCCATAATAGGCGGAGGCATATTTCGCCGAATAGGCCATGATCGAGACGTCGGTATAGCCGTTACCGTCGAGAGCGGCGCGGATCGCCCCGATCCGGCCATCCATCATGTCGGAGGGCGCGATGATGTCCGAGCCGGCCTCGGCCTGGATGACCGCCTGCTGGCAGAGAATCGCGACCGACTCGTCATTGAGGATGCGGCCATGCTCGAGCAGCCCGTCATGGCCGTGGCTGGTATAGGGATCGAGCGCGACATCGGTCATCAGCCCGATTTCCGGGACGGCGGCGCGGATCGCCCGCAGCGCCCGGCAGGTCAGGTTGTCGGGGTTGAGCGCCTCCGAGCCGTTCTCGTCGCGCAGGCCGGAAGGCGTGTTCGGGAACAGGGCCAGCAGCGGAATGCCGAGGGCCACCGCTTCCCTGGCCGCCTCGACGCTGGCCGCGATGGAATAGCGCAGCACGCCGGGCATGGTCGGGATCGGCTGGGTGGGCGTATCGCCTTCGGTCAGGAAGATCGGCCAGATCAGGTCATCCACCGTGACCTGCGTTTCGCGCACCAGGCGGCGCGTCCAGTCGGCCTTGCGGTTGCGGCGCGGCCGCCGGACGAGATCGAGAGCTTCGGAGACCTGACGCATGGCACTTTCCCGCCGGTTTTTCATTTTGGAGTGATTCTTAAGGAGGCCTGCAGCCAAAGGAAAGCGTTTTGCGCAGGCCTCGGGCATTGACGCTCCGGACCGGGCGCTCTACCCCCGCCGTCAGGCAAGGACGGGGAGGGATGGTTCCGTGAGCGACATTCTCATCGAAAAGCGCGGCGCGCTCGGGCTGGTCACGCTCAACCGGCCGCAGGCGCTCAATGCGCTCAACGATGCCATGGTCGATGGCCTGCAGGCCGCCCTGCTCGATTTCCGCGACGATCCGGCGATCCGGCAGGTCGCGATCCGCGGTGCCGGCGGCAAGGCCTTCTGCGCGGGCGGCGATATCCGCCTGATGCATGAATACGGCCAGACCGGCCGCCATGCCGTGGCGCTGGATTTCTGGGCGCGGGAATACCGGCTCAACACCTTCATCAAGCGCTACCCCAAGCCCTATATCGCGCTGGTTGACGGCATCGTCATGGGCGGCGGCGTCGGGGTCTCGCTGCATGGCAGCCATCTTTTCGCCGGGCCCAACTACCTCTTCGCCATGCCGGAAGTTGGCATCGGCTTCTTCCCGGATGTCGGCGCCACCTATGCCCTGCCGCGCCTGCCGGGCGCCTTCGGCACCTATCTCGCGCTGACCGGTTCCCGCCTGCGCCGGGGCGATGCCGTTGCGCTCGGCCTCGCGACGCATGCCCTGCATGGCGGCGTCGAGGAGGAGATCCTCGCCGCTTTGGCCGAGGGCGTCCCGGCCGATGCCGTGGCCGCGCGCTTCGCCGAGCCGGCCGGCGAGACGCCGGTCTTCGACCGGGCAGGGGAAATCGACCGCCTCTTCGGCAAGGCCGATCTGGCCGCCATCATGGCCGGGCTCGAGGCTGCCGCTCCGGATTCGCCCTTCGCGGCCGAGCTCGTGGCGGGCATGGCGAAGCGCTCGCCGACCTCGATGGCCCTTGCCCTGGAGCAGGTCCGTCGCGGCGCCACGCTCGATTTCGAGGCCGCGATGGTGCTCGAGTTCCGGATCGTCAGCCGCATCGTGCATGGCCATGATTTCTACGAGGGCGTGCGCGCGCTGATCATCGACAAGGACAACCGCCCGCAATGGCGGCCGGACAGCCTGGCCGGGCTTGATCCTGCCGCGATTGCCGCGCATTTTCAGCCGCTGGACAAGGATCTGGACTTTGTCGAAGGCTGAACGCGCATGATCCCGATCTTGCTCGGCCGGAAGCCCTCCCGCCGCGACGAACGACGTGCGCAGGATCTCGTCATCGAGCCCGGCAGCCGCGACGAACCGCCCATCGGCGCGGAAATGGACAATCCCGGCATCCGCTGGGACCTGATGTATGTGCTCTTCCTGCGCCTGACCGCGGCGATCTGGCTGCTCAAGGGCATTGCCTTCTGGGCGCTCATCCTCGGCCTCGGCGACATTCCCCTGACCGACGAGAGCCGCGCGCGGCAGGTCATCATCATCGGCTTCTCGCTGATCGACTGCGTCGCCGCGATCGGCCTCTGGCTGGTGGCGCCCTGGGGCAAGAGCCTCTGGGTCTTTGCGGTTGTCGCCGAGATCGTGCTCGGGATCACCGGCTTCGGCAATGCGGTGGGCGTGACCTCCGCCTCCGGCGCGGGGCTGGCCCTGTTCTTCTTCTTCGTGCTGGCCTTTGCCGTGCGACGGCGGCAACTTGGCATCTTCTGACGGTCCCGCACGGGCCGGGATCCGGGCCAACCCGAACCACGGAGATCCGTGCATGCGTTTCACCCCGGCCTGCTTCGCACTCGCGCTGGTTGCCGCGAGCCCCGCCGCCACCGCCGCCCAGACCCGGCAGGTCACCGTGACGTTTCCGCCCGGCGCGACGGCCACGACCCTGCGCGCTTCGCTGCGGGGCGACGGCCAGATCGCCTATGCCATCGAGGCGCGGGCCGGCCAGACGATGCAGCTCCTGCTCGCGCCCTCCAACCGTTCCTGCACCTTCAACCTCTACGAGCCGGGCGCCGGGGCGGCGACCCATATCGGCGCGGTTTCCGGCAACGAATTCGGCAGCACGCTCGGAAAGGACGGCCGCTACCGCGTCGAGATCGGGCTTCTCCGGGCAGCCGCGCGACGGCAGGAACGCTGCCGCTTCCGCCTCTCGGTCGAGATCACCGGCGCGCCCGGCGGTGTCAGCGCCGGCCTGTCCGACCGGATGATGGTCGATGCCTGCCGGGCCAATGCCGCGCCCATGTATGGCGTTTCCGGCGCTGCGATCCGCCTGCCGGGGCGGATCCGCCCGGACGGGCAGGGCGGCTTCCGGCTGGACGGTACGGTCGACAAGGGCGCGGAGGGGGTCAAGAAACTGCGCTGCCTCTACCGGGCCGATCGCCGCTTCTCGCATGTGATGGCGATGACCCCGGATGGCGAGTGAGGATGGCAGCCCGGACTGGCGAGCATTCGCCTGTTTCCATCCATTTCCGGCGGCTTCGGAATCTCGGTAAACAGGATTTTAGATTCACGATTCAAAAATACTAAGAATTCGTCAGGTCAATCTTCTGTTCACTGCAATATCTAAACATCAAATTTACGCTGGAATTTAAACTCATTTTCATCCGACCCCCTTATGTTGATCGCATAAGACGAGGACGGGCTGAAGCGCGCCTCAAGTAAAACAGGGGTAGTGAGTCATGAACAACGCGAACGTTGCGCGTATTGTCGAACAGAAGCCGGATGGCGCACCGGCCGTCCGTGGTCTTTACCTGGAATCCCTCGCGCTGGTGGAGCGTCTTCACCGTCGCCTCCTCGATGTCATCAAGGACGAGTTCGATCGTCGCGGCCGCGCCGATGTCAACAGCGTGCAGGCGCTGCTGCTCTACAATATCGGCGACAATGACGTGACGGCCAGCGAGCTGCGCACCCGCGGCTATTATCTCGGCTCGAACGTGTCCTACAACGTCAAGAAGCTGGTCGAACTCGGCTATCTCTCGCATCAGCGCAGCCGCGTGGATCGCCGTTCGGTGCGCATCCGCCTCGCCCCGAAGGGCAAGGAAGTGCATGCCATCGTCGCCGAGCTATACGAGAAGCATGTCCGCACCGTCGAGCAGATCGGCGGCATCTCGGCGCCCGAATTCGAAACGCTGAACCAGGCCCTGATCCGGCTCGACCGGTTCTGGACCGACCAGATCCGCTACCGTCTGTGATCCCCCCGCGAACCCCGGGGTTCGCGGAGCTCTGGACGGACCAGATCCGATACCGTCTGTGATCCCCCCGCGAACCCCCGGGTTCGCGGAGCTCTGGACGGACCAGATCCGCTACCGTCTCTGACGTCCGGCGCCGGACGATTCCCTCATCGGGCCCAAAGACCCGATCGGACCCCTGGAAGCCCGCCCCCCGGCGGGCTTTCATGCGTTGGCGCACGCCCTTGCCGCGATGAAATGTGATAACGTCCGCGTGAACAGGCGAGATTCGGCGCGAATGCCACATTTTCGCCGGATCGGACGCGCTTCCGATAGTCCCGGAACGGCGCCGCGTGGAGCCTGCAGGCCAGCCCTGCATGCCCGGCATGGCGCCGATACGCTTGATTAAGTATGTGGGATTACAGGCTGGTACCGCAAAAGCCGGTCCAGATGAGGGTGATGGGGCAGATGATGCAGCAGGATGATCGTTCGACCGCGCTTTCCATGGGGCTGGACCGCCGGCGCTTTCTCTTGGGCACGGCCGGCCTTGTCGGCGCCGGTTTCGCCGCGCCCGCCTTCGCGCAGCAGAGCGGGATGGTCGGCGGCCAGGCGGAATGGGCGCAGAGCTACGATTCCGGCGGCCAGCAGACCCGGACGATCCTGACGCCCCATCCCATTCTCGGCTCGGCCACCACGGCCGCCACCGAAGGCGCGGTCCGCGTCTATCAGGATATCGTGGCCAAGGGCGGCCATCCGCCGCTGCCCTCCGCCGTGCGGCTGAAGCTCGGCACCCGCCACCCGAATGTGCAGGCCCTGCGCCAGCGCCTCATCGAACTGGGCGATCTTTCGCCGAATGTCGGCACCGGCGCGGTGTTCGACTCCTATGTCGATGCCGCCGTGAAGCGCTACCAGGCCCGCCACGGCCTGACGCCGACCGGTGTCGTCGGCGCCCAGACCTTCGCCGCGCTCAACACGCCGGCGGAGATCCGGCTGAAGCAACTCGAGATCAACCTGCAGCGGCTGCGCTCCTATAGCGGCAATCTCGGCTCGCGCTTCGTCATCACCAACATTCCCGCCGCCTATGTCGAGACGGTGGAAAACGGCCAGGTCGCGACGCGCCACGTCGCCGGCGTCGGCAAGGTCGACCGCCAGTCGCCGATCATGAATGCGCGCATCCTCAACGTGAATTTCAACCCGTTCTGGACCGTGCCGGCCTCGATCATCCGCAAGGACCTGATCCCGCTTATGCGGAAGAACCCGAATTATCTCACCGAGCAGAAGATCCGGATCTACAACCGCCAGGGCCAGGAAATCCAGCCGGCGGCCGTGAACTGGAACTCGGAAGAGGCCACCAGCTACATGTTCCGCCAGGATCCCGGCGGCGAATTCAACAGCCTGGGTTTCGTGCGCATCAACATTGCCAACCCGCATGGCGTCTACATGCATGACACGCCGGCCAAGGGCATTTTCGGCGACGATTACCGCTTCGTCTCCTCCGGCTGTGTCCGCGTCCAGAACGTGCGCGACTACATCTACTGGATCCTGCAGGACAATCCGCAATGGACGCGCGAGGCCATCGATGCGGCCATGCGCTCGGGCCAGCGTGTCGATGCCACCCCGCGCGAGCCGATCCCGTGCTACTGGGTCTACATCACCGCCTGGGGAACCCCGGAAGGCGTGATCCAGTTCCGCGATGACATCTACGGCAAGGACGGCGTCGGCCCGGGCGCCGTGACCGAGGCCCTGCGCGAGGGCGACGACCGCCCGTCGGAGTGAGCCGGGTCCACTCGACCCACCTCTCCCCCGCGGGGGAGAGGTCGCGAGCGGTAGCGAGCGGGTAGGGGGGCAATGCCCTCCCGGAATACACCTTCATTGAGCCCGTGCGGCATCCGGTCTATCGATGGGCGAACCTCCTCTCGCCGAGTCCCCCGATGCCCCTGCTTCCCGTCACCCATGACGATATCCGCGCCGCCCATGCGCGGATCCGATCGCATATCCGCCAGACCCCGGTGATCGAATTGCCGCGCGGTGCCCTGGGCGGTGATTTCACGCCCGTCCTCAAGCTCGAGCACAGCCAGCTCTCCGGTTCCTTCAAGGCCCGCGGTGCGTTCAATTCGCTGCTCTCGATGGCCGTGCCGGCGGCTGGCGTTGCTGCCGCGTCCGGCGGCAATCACGGCGCGGCCGTGGCCTTCGCGGCCAGGGCCCTGGGCATCCCCGCGCGCATCTTCGTGCCGGAAATCTCGCCCGCGCCGAAAATCGCGGCCATCCGCCGCTATGGCGCGGAGGTGGTGATCGGCGGCGCGCAATATGACGATGCCCAGGCCGCCTGCGACCTCTATGTCGCCGAGACCGGCGCCCTGAAGATCCATCCCTTCTCCGCGCCGGCCACGATTGCCGGGCAGGGCACGCTCGGGCTGGAATGGTCCGCCCAGGCCGGACTCGACGAGGTGGTGATCGCGGTGGGCGGCGGCGGCCTCGTCTCCGGTGCGGCTGCCTGGTTCCATGGCACGGATGTGAAGGTGATCGGCGTCGAGCCGGAAGGCTCGCGCGCGCTCGATGCCGCGCTCAAGGCCGGGGGCCCGGTCGAGGTGAAGGTGCAATCGGTTGCCGCTGATTCGCTCGGCGCCCGGAATGTCGGGCCGCTGGTCCATGAAATCTGCGCGGCGGGCGTCCACACGGTCGCGCTGGTACCGGACGCGGCGATTCTCTCCGCGATCCGCACGGCCTGGCAGGATTTCCACCAGATGCTCGAACCCGGCGGCGCCGCCGCCCTTGGCGCGATTCTCTCCGGCGCGCATCGGCCCGCGCCGGGCGCCCGCGTCGGGATCCTGCTTTGCGGCGGCAATGTCGATCTCGGGCGCGCGGCGGAATGGGCGGCCTGAGCCGTCGCGGAGAGCGTTTTTGACGCGCCAGCCATGCGGGCAAGAACCTTGCCCGGGTGGTTGCGTTGCGATAAACCGCAGCCTCGCTTGCTGGCCACCCCTCGAGAAGCAGGACATCCCATGACCGCTGCCACCGCTCCGATCCGCTCGAATTCCTTCTTCTCCGCGGGCCTGGCGGATGCCGATCCCGAGATCGCGAAGGCCGTCCAGCTGGAACTCGGCCGCCAGCGCGACGAGATCGAGCTGATCGCCTCGGAGAACATTGTCAGCCGCGCGGTGCTCGAGGCACAGGGCTCGGTCCTGACGAACAAATATGCCGAGGGCTATCCCGGCAAGCGCTATTACGGTGGCTGCCAGTTCGTCGACATCGCCGAGGAACTCGCGATTTCCCGCGCCAAGAAGCTCTTCGGCTGCGATTTCGCCAATGTGCAGCCCAATTCCGGCAGCCAGGCCAACCAGGGCGTCTTCATGGCGCTGATGAAGCCGGGCGATACCTTCATGGGCCTGAACCTCGCGGCCGGCGGGCATCTCACCCATGGCGCGCCGGTCAATATGAGCGGCAAGTGGTTCAATGTCGTCTCCTACAATGTCCATCCGGAAACCCATCTGATCGACATGGAGGAGGTCGAGCGCCTCGCCCTCGAGAACAAGCCCAAGGTGATCGTCGCCGGCGGCTCGGCCTATTCGCGCCACTGGGATTTCGAGAATTTCCGCCGCATCGCCGATCTCGTCGGCGCGTATTTCATGGTCGACATTGCCCATTTCGCCGGGCTCGTGGCGGGCGGCGCCCATCCCTCGCCGTTCCCGCATGCGCATGTCGTCACCACCACCACGCACAAGACCCTGCGCGGCCCGCGCGGCGGCATGATCCTGACGAATGACCCGGATCTCGCCAAGAAGTTCAATTCGGCGATCTTCCCGGGCCTCCAGGGCGGCCCGTTGATGCATGTCATCGCCGCCAAGGCCGTGGCCTTCCACGAGGCGCTGCAGCCGGAATTCAAGACCTATGCCCACCAGGTCGTGGCCAATGCCAAGGCGCTGGCGGAAGGCCTGAAGACGCGCGGCTTCGCCATCGTCGCCGGCGGCACCGACAACCACCTCATGCTGGTGGACCTGCGTCCCAAGAAGGTGACCGGCACCATGGCCGAGAAGGCGCTCGGCCGCGCCCATATCACCTGCAACAAGAACGGCATCCCCTTCGATCCGGAAAAGCCGATGGTCACCTCGGGCATCCGCCTCGGCACTCCGGCCGCGACCTCGCGCGGCTTCGGCGTGGCGGAATTCCAGCAGGTCGCCCAGCTCATCGGCGAGGTGATCGACGGGCTCGCGAAGAACGGCGAGGAAGGCAACCACGCCATCGAGGACAGCGTGAAGACGCGCGTCCATGCGATGACGGCCCGGTTCCCGATCTACTGAGCGGCATTCCGGCCGCCGGCTGGCCTGAACGGAGGGCGTCCTCATGCGTTGCCCCTATTGCGGATCGCTCGATACGCAGGTGAAGGACAGCCGGCCGACGGAGGATTCCTCCGCCATCCGCCGGCGGCGCGTCTGCCCGGATTGCGGCGGCCGGTTCACCACCTTCGAGCGCGTGCAGCTGCGCGAACTCACCGTGGTGAAGCGCTCGGGACGCCGCACGCCCTTCGACCGCGACAAGCTGGCCCGTTCCATCGAGGTCGCCCTGCGCAAGCGCCCGGTCGAGCCGGAGCGCGTCGAGCGGCTGATCAACGGCGTCGTGCGCCGGCTCGAAAGCCAGGGCGAGGGCGAGATCACCTCCGAGGAAATCGGCTCGCTGGTCATGGAAGCGCTCAAGGCGCTCGATGATGTGGCCTATGTGCGCTTCGCCTCGGTCTATCGCAATTTCACCGAGGCCAAGGAATTCAGCGCCCTGCTGGACGAGCTTTCCGGCGATGGTCGCGAGGTCGCGGCCGACGCGGAGCGGGACTGATGGGCGCCTCGTCGCGCGACGAGGCCTTCATGCGCGCCGCGCTCGCTCTGGCCAGGCGGGGCCTCGGCACCACCGCGCCCAACCCTGCCGTCGCCGCCCTGGTCGTGGACGAGACGCGCGATCCCCCCATCATGCTCGGGCGCGGCGTGACGGCCCCCAGCGGCCGCCCCCATGCCGAGGATCTCGCGCTCCGGCAGGCCGGCGAAGCGGCGCGCGGGGCCACGCTCTATGTCACGCTCGAACCCTGCTCGCGCCGGTCGACCCGCTATTTCGGCCCTGCATGCACCGACCTCATCCTCTCCCATGGCCTTGCCCGCGTCGTCATCGCGGCGCGGGATCCCTCGCCCTTCGCGGCCGGGGAGGGCACGGCCCGGCTGAAACAGGCCGGCCTTGCCGTCACCGAGGCCGTGCTCGAGCCGGAAGCGGCGGCGCTCAATGCCGGCCATGTCCTGCGCGTGCAGAAGAACCGGCCCTTCCTGCGCATCAAGCTGGCCGAGACGGCGGATGGCTTCGCCGCCACGGCCGATCGCCGCCCCATCGCCATTACCGGCGAGGCGGCCCGGGCCTTTGTCCACCGCCTCCGCGCGGATTGCGACGCGATCATCACCGGCATCGAGACCGTGCTGGCCGATGATCCGATGCTCGATGTGCGCCTGCCCGGCATGGCCGGCTTTTCCCCGCTCCGGGTCATCCTCGACAGCCGCGGCCGCATCACGCCCGACCGGCGGACCCTCGCCGATGCGGCCCGCGTGCCGGTGCTTGTCGCCACGCTCGACCCGGCCGCCTTGCGGGCACGGCTGGGGGACCGGCCGGGCGTCGAGGTTCTGGGCATGCCGGCGGATCGTGGCCGGATCGATCTCGCCGCCCTGCTCGGCGCGCTGGCGGCGCGGGGCATTACCCGTGCCATGGTCGAGGCCGGCCCGGGCCTTGCCGATGCCTTCGCCTCGGCGGGCTTCTGCGATGAATTCGTGCGGCTGACCGGGCCCGAAACAGCGGGTGCCGGGCTCCCCGCCATCGGGCCGGGCCTTGCCGGATGGCTCCTTTATGCCGATCTCCGGGAGGAACGTGCCCTCGACCGCGATCGCGCGCAGGTCTATGCCGGCCAGCGCGCCCATCATGAAGGACAGATAATGTTTACTGGGATTGTCACCGATATCGGCGAGATCGTCGCGGCGGAAGGCGAAGGCAAGCTGCGCCGCTTCCGCATCGCCTCGGTCTACGATCCGGCCACCATCGCGATCGGCGCCTCGATCGCCTGTTCCGGCATCTGCCTGACGGTGGTCGCCAAGGGCGAGTCGGAAGGCCGGCGCTGGTTCGAGGTGGAGACGGCGGCCGAAACGCTCCGCCTCACCGCCGCCGGGCAATGGCAGCCGGGCACCCGGCTCAATCTCGAACGGGCGATGCGCCTCGGTGACGAGATCGGCGGCCATCTCGTGACCGGCCATGTCGACACGCTCGCCGAGATCGTCACCCGCGAGGATGTGACGCCGGATGATGCGAACTGGGGCGCGACGGCCCGCTTCACCCTGCGCGTGCCGGCGCCGCACCATCGCTTCATCGCGGCGAAGGGCTCGGTCACGCTCGACGGCGTGTCGCTCACCGTGAACAGCGTCGAGGAGGATCGTTTCACCGTTTTGCTCATCCCGCATACGCTCAAGGTCACCAGCTGGGGTGCAAGGCAGGCGGGCGACAAGGTCCATCTCGAGGTGGACATGATGGCGCGTTATGCTGCCCGCCTTGCCGAGACGCTGAAACAGGGCTGAGGCTGGGCTGGCGGCAAACATTGCCTTCGGCCCTTGCGCCATCGCCCCGCCCGCTCTATCCCCGCTGCTCGAACAGGAGTTTGCCGATGGCCGAGGCCACACGCGAGGCCCTTCCGCTGGTGGATGCGACAGGCGCGCATTTCATTATCGTCGAGGGGCGGTTCTATGACAGTCTCAACGACCAGCTGATCGCCGGCGCCATGGCCGCCTTCGCGGCGTCCGGCGCGACCAGCGAGGTCGTCACCGTGCCGGGCGCGCTCGAAATCCCGGTGGCAATCGAGATCCTGCGCCAGCAGGCCGAATCCGGCCGCCGCAAGGCCGATGGTTTCGTGGCTCTGGGCGTGGTGATCCGCGGCGAGACCACCCATTACGAGATCGTCTCCAACGAAAGCGCCCGCGAACTGACCGCGCTCGCCACCCGCCACCGCCTCGCTTTCGGCAACGGCATCCTGACCGTCGAAAACATGGCGCAGGCCGAGGCGAGGGCCAATCCCGCGCGGGGCGACAAGGGCGGCGATGCGGCCCGCGCGGCCCTTGCGCTTTATGCGCTGAAGCGGAGCGCCTGATATGGCCGGGGAAAAATCCGACCGTCCGCGCCGCGTGCCGGTTTCGCGCGGCGAGCTTCGCTCGGCGGCCCGGCTGGCGGCCGTTCAGGCTTTGTACCAGATGGAAATCGCCGCCAAGGGCCTGAACGAGGTCTTTGCCGAGTTCGAGAGCCACTGGATGGGCCGCGAGATCGAGGGCGACCAGTACAAGCCGGCCGAGGGCAAGCTGTTCCGCGCCATTGTCGAAGGCGTGCTGGGCGAGCAGATCGGCATTGACCGCAAGGTCGATGAATTGCTGGCCGATGGCTGGCCGCTCAAGCGGATCGAGGCGATCATGCGCGCGGTCCTCCGCGCCGGCGCCTACGAGCTGATGCACCGGCCGGACACGCCTGTCCGCGTGGCGATCTCGGAATATGTCGATATTGCCTCGGCCTTTCTCGAGCGCGACGAGGTCGGCATGATCAATGCCGTGCTCGACCGGCTCGCCAAGGAAGCGCGCGCCGAGGAACTGGCGCGGCCGGCCCGCAGCTGACGGCAAGCGAGGGGAGGGAGCATGCACGAGACCCTGCCCGAATTCGAGATGATCGCCCGGCTCTTCGCCCCGATGGCGGGCGAGGGCGCGCTTGGCCTGCTTGATGATGCCGCCTGCCTGCGCCCGACGCCGGGGCATGATCTCGTCCTGACCAAGGATGTCCTGGTCGAGGCCGTCCACTATTTCGCCGAGGATCCGCCGGCGGATATCGCCCGCAAGGCCCTGCGCACCAATCTCTCCGATCTCGCCGCCAAGGGCGCTCGGCCTGTCGGTTTCCTCCTCGGTCTCGGCCGGTCGCCGGCGCTCGACACGGAATGGCTGACCGCCTTTGCCGCCGGCCTTGCCGCGGATTCCCGCCTCTGGCACTGCCCGCTGCTCGGGGGCGATACGGTGCGGACCAGCCAGCCCTTCCTGTCGATCACCGCCTTCGGCGAGGTGCCCGCGGGCCGCATGGTGCCGCGCCAGGGCGGCGCACCCGGCGATGCGCTCTTTGTCTCCGGCACGATCGGCGATGCCGCGCTCGGCCTGCAATTGCGCCTCCGGCCGGATCTGCCGGCGGCGCGCAGCCTCGCCGGACCGCACCGGACCTTCCTGCTCGACCGCTACCTGCGCCCGCAGCCCCGGCTGGCCCTGGCCCCGGTTCTGCTGGCCCATGCCCGCGCTGCGATGGACATTTCCGACGGGCTGGTGGGCGATGCCGACAAGCTCGGCCTGCATCTCGGCCGCGAGATCGCGGTCGAGGCCGTGCCGCTCTCGCCCGCCGCCCGCGCGCTGGTTGCGGCCGGGCCCGATCTGCTCGACTGCGCCCTGACCGGCGGCGACGACTACGAGATCCTCGCAGCCGTGCCACCGGAAAAAGCGGCGGCCTTCGAGCAGGATGCCTTGCAATGCGGCGTGCCTGTCGTCAGAATTGGCACCCTGCTTCGTGAGGGTTCGGGCGCTGTCTGGCGCATGGGGACCGGCCTCGAGCGACGCTTCGCCCGCCGTTCCTTTGCGCATTTCTAGCTCGCTGGCACGTCGGCCCGTCCTGCCTGCCGGAGTTCCCCATGCCCATCGACGATACGCTCGCCCGCCGCAACGCGCTCATCCTCGCCTTTGCCATGGCGCTGGCGGGGGCGAATGCCTCGGTCGTGATCTCCACCGGCACGCTGGTGGGCCGCATGCTCGCACCCTCGCCCGAATGGGCGACCGCGCCGATCACCACCTTCGTCATCGGCACCGCGCTGATGACCATGCCCGCCGCCAGCCTGATGCGGCGGATCGGCCGGCGCGATGCCTACCGGCTCGGGGCACTGCTCGGCGTGCTGGCCGGCCTGCTCTCGGCCTGGTCGGTCCATGCGGCCTCCTTCTGGACCTTCATGGCCTCGACTGCCCTGTGTGGCGCCTACCAGGCCTTCGTGATTTCCTACCGCTTCGGCGCGACCGACAATGCCAGCCCGGATTTCCGGGCCAAGGCGATTTCCTATGTCACGCTCGGCGGGCTGGCCTCGGCCATTATCGGCCCGCAGCTCGTCATCCACACGAAGGACCTGATCCCGCCTTTCACCTTCCTCGCCTCCTATCTCGGGCAGGCGGTGGTGGCGGGCCTCGCCATCCTCGTGCTCGGCCTGTTTGACGGCCCGCCGCCCAAGGTCGATACCAGCCCGGCGGGCGAGGCCCGGCCGGTGCGCCTGATCCTGCGATCGACCCGCCTACGGGTGGCCATCTTCTGCGGCGCGGTGGCCCAGGCGCTGATGAACCTCATCATGACGGCGACGCCTTTGGCCATGCTCGGCTGCAACCATACCGACACGGATTCCACCCTCGCCATCCAGTGGCATATCGTGGCGATGTATCTGCCCGGCCTGTTCACCGGCACCCTGATCGTGCGCTACGGCGTCTACCCGATCCTGATGATCGGCCTCGCCATGCTCGCCGGCTGCGGCATCGTCGCGCTTGTCGGCATCAGCGTGCCGCATTTCTTCCTGGCGCTGATCCTGCTGGGCCTCGGCTGGAACCTTGCCTTTGTCGGTGCCACCACGCTGGTGCTCGACGGCCTGCGCCCGGCCGAGCGGACGCGCATCCAGGGCATCAATGACATGATCATCTTCGCCACCACGGCCTTTGCCTCGCTGATGGCCGGCAAGATCCTGACGTGGTTCGGCTGGGCCACGCTCAACGTGACCATCTTCCCCTTCGTCCTCGGGGCGGGGTTGCTTGTCTTCTGGCTGATGCGCCAGCCGCAGCCCCGCGCCTCGTGAGGGCGTCTCAGCGATAGGGATCGCAATAGGTGATCACGCAGCGCCGGGCGCCGGGCCGTCGGATGCATTCCCGCAAGGCGCGGTTGGCGGCGGCGGCACGGGTCGGATAACGCGTGCTCCAGCCCCGGGTGGTGCCATTGCCGCGCGCCTCGCAGCCCCAGGCCGAAGCCTCCGGCGTCGAGGCGAGGAAGGCGGTGCTGGCAATCAACGCCGCACCTGCGGCGATCATCAGACGTTTCATGCATGTCCCCCGTCTGCCGCGACCCTCGCAGCCGCGTCAGCCTGAGCCGATGCGATGCCCGGGTCAAGCGCCGCTGCCCGGCGGCCGGGAAAGTGTTGGACGACCGGGCCGGGGATCGAAAGTCGGCATGGATTCATCGTGAAAGCTTTGCTAACACCGCCGGGATCAGCAGGCAGGGGCAGGGAGGCCGATTGCCGTGGGCTGACGAACTTCTGATCGAGCACAACACAAAAAGAGTCCAGACATGACAGCTCTTCTCGCGATCATCGCGCTCGGTGCCCTCTCCATCGTCTATGCCATCGTCACGATCAAATCGGTGATGGCGCAGGATGCGGGCAACCAGCGGATGCAGGAAATTGCCGGCAACATCGCCGAAGGCGCCAGCGCCTATCTCAAGCGCCAGTACAACACCATCGCCATTGTCGGCGTGGTGATCCTCGCAGCGGCCTGGGCCCTGCTCGGCTGGCAGGTCGCCGTCGGGTTCGCGATCGGCGCCATTCTCTCGGGCCTCGCCGGCTTCATCGGCATGAACGTGTCGGTCCGCGCGAATGTGCGCACGGCGCAGGCCGCGATGCAGAGCCTGGCCGGCGGCCTCGATATCGCCTTCAAGGCGGGCGCCGTGACCGGCATGCTGGTGGCGGGTCTCGCCCTGCTCGGCGTGGCTGTCTACTACATGGTCCTGACGCAGTTCCTCGGTCTCGCCCCGGCGAGCCGCACCGTGATCGACGCGCTCGTCGCGCTCGGCTTCGGTGCCTCGCTGATCTCGATCTTCGCCCGTCTCGGCGGCGGCATCTTCACCAAGGGCGCCGATGTCGGCGCCGACCTCGTCGGCAAGGTCGAGGCCGGCATCCCGGAAGATGACCCGCGCAACCCGGCCGTTATCGCCGACAATGTCGGCGATAACGTCGGCGATTGCGCCGGCATGGCGGCCGACCTGTTCGAGACCTATGCCGTGACGCTGGTCGCCACCATGGTTCTCGCCGCGATCTTCTTCGGCACGCAGGCCTCGCTCGGCGCGGCCATGCTCTACCCGATGGCCATCGGCGCGGCCTGCATCCTCACCTCGATCATCGGCACCTACTTCGTGAAGCTCGGCGCCAATGGCTCGATCATGGGCGCGCTCTACAAGGGCCTCATCGCCACCGGCCTCCTCTCGGTCATCGGGCTCGGTGCCGCCACCTCGCTCACCATCGGCTGGGGCACGATCGGGACCGTGGCCGGCCAGGCCATCACCGGCCAGGCGCTCTTCATCTGCGGGCTTATCGGCCTGCTGGTGACGGCGCTGATCGTGTGGATCACGGAATACTACACCGCCACCGGCAAGCGTCCGGTCGTCTCCATCGCCCAGGCCTCGGTCACCGGCCATGGCACCAACGTCATCCAGGGCCTCGCGGTCAGCCTGGAATCGACCGCGCTGCCCACCCTCGTGATCGTCGGCGGCGTCATCTCGACCTACCAGCTCGCCGGCCTGTTCGGCACCGCCATCGCCACGGCGACCATGCTCGGCCTCGCCGGCATGATCGTGGCGCTCGATGCCTTCGGCCCGGTGACGGACAATGCCGGCGGCATTGCCGAAATGGCGGGCCTGCCCAAGGAAGTCCGCAAGTCGACCGACGCGCTCGATGCCGTCGGCAACACGACCAAGGCGGTCACCAAGGGCTATGCGATCGGCTCGGCCGGTCTCGGCGCGCTGGTGCTCTTCGCGGCCTATAGCGAGGATCTGAAGTTCTTCGTGGCCAATGCCGACAAGTACCCCTACTTCAAGGGCGTCGTGATCGACTTCTCGCTCTCGAACCCCTACGTGGTTGTCGGCCTCCTGCTCGGCGGGTTGATCCCGTTCCTGTTCGGCGGCATTGCGATGACGGCCGTGGGCCGTGCTGCCGGTGACGTCGTGATGGAAGTCCGCCGCCAGTTCCGGGAAAATCCCGGCATCATGGCCGGCACCTCGAAGCCGGACCATGCCCGCGCTGTCGACATGCTGACCAAGGCCGCCATCCGCGAGATGGTGGTGCCGTCGCTGCTGCCGGTGCTCTCGCCGGTGGTGCTCTATTTCGCGATCCTCGCGCTGGCGGGCAAGTCGGCGGCCTTCTCGGCCGTGGGCGCCATGCTGCTCGGCGTGATCGTGACCGGCCTCTTCGTCGCCATCTCGATGACCTCGGGCGGCGGCGCCTGGGACAATGCGAAGAAGTCCTTCGAGGATGGCTTCGTGGACAAGGACGGCGTTCGCCACCTCAAGGGTTCCGATGCCCACAAGGCCTCGGTGACCGGCGATACCGTCGGCGACCCCTACAAGGATACAGCCGGTCCGGCCGTCAACCCGGCGATCAAGATCACCAACATCGTGGCTTTGCTGCTGCTGGCGATCCTGGCCCATTGAGGCAAACAGGGAATTGCCTGCAAACAAGAAACGGCGCTTCTTGCGCCGTTTTTTTTATACGATAACCTGTATTGCGTTTGACGTGTGGGAGTTACTTATGAAAAGGCCTTCCTTTCTTTTCACACTTCTCTTGGCCCTCGGAGGCGCATTTCTGATAACTTCGTCCCTGCCTGCCGCTGCCTACGACTCGTTATGCAACAAGGTGAGAAAACCTGCCGAGCGTGAGCGGTGTAAATGTTCGTCCGATGCAGGAGGGCTTGTTTATGAAAGGCCCAGCGAGCGCGGAATTACCACGGTGTACTGGCAGAGACCGAAAGCCCGTCGGGTACAGGAATTTCACGCCTGCATGATGAAAAAAGGGATTACCCCAGGTTGAACTGCCTTGATACGTGCTTCAGGCAAGGCGTGAAGAACAAACCCCGCGAGCAATCGCGGGGGTTTTTCATTTGGCTCAGGAAAGAAGGGCGCGATCCCGGAGGCGCTGCCGCCGGGGCAGGCTGGATCAGACCGCGCTGGCGCCGAGGCGGCGGAACAGGCTGGAAATGAAGCTGTTCTCGATCCCGCCGGTCGGTGTGGTGCGGGAGATGAAGTCGAAGACCTTGCCGTCCTTCAGCCCGTAATTGGCGACGCGCTCGACCCGGTTGTTCTTGTCGAGATAGATCGCGACCACGCGCTGGTCGGTGATCTTCTCGTCCATGAACTGGAAACGCTGGCTGACCTTCTGGGAGATGTAATAATAGGTCTGCCCGCCGACGGTGGAGGTGGTCGAGGGCGTGCCGAGCACCAGGATGACCTGCTCCGCCGAGGAGCCGGGCTTGATCTGGTCGAGCGCCTTCTCGTCGAGCACGAAGCCGCGGACGCCGGGGCTCTGGTCGGCGAGGCAACCGCCAAGCATCAGCGCAGCAAGGGCAATTCCGCTCAGGCGAAGCGCGATGGAACGGGCACGGGGCTGGGCTTTCGTCACGACTCTCACTCCAAGATCACGGCCCTTGTCGGCCTGTTGGTGCCGTTTCCCGGAACGAGCGAATTGCACCGCTCCGGGAACGCCGCTATGGATGCCCAAATTCATGAGCAAAGACAATCGACTTCCGCAGGCCATGCCGGGAGACAGGGCAAATTTCCCGGCCAGCCCCGGTTTCGACCGCTCGACAGCCTGAAAGAACGTTCGCGATGATCCGACTTCCGTTCTTCAAGCCGCGTGAAACTCCCATCGCGGCCCTCTATGGCGATATCGTGGCCGCCTCGCGCGCGCCGGACGCGTTTCTGCATTTCGGCGTCACCGATGATTTCGAGGGCCGCTTCGAGCGGCTCGTCATCGTGGCCACGCTGGTGCTCCGTCGCCTGCGGGCGCTTGGCGGCGAGGCCGAATCCCTGGCGCAGCTCCTGGTCGACCGGCTGTTCGACGATCTCGACGATGGCCTGCGCCGGGCCGGCGTGAGCGATCTCGCCGTCGGCAAGCGCGTCAAGAAACTCGCCCAGGGCTTCTATGGCCGCGCGGAAGCCTATACGGCGGCGCTGGAGGCCGGCGAGGGCGCCTTGCGCGAGGTGCTGGCGCGGAACCTCCTTTCGGGCCGCGTCGTGCCGGCGGATGTCCATCCCGGCCTGCTGGCCGAGATCGGCGCCTGGCAGCGCCGCCTCGACGGCGCCGATCTCGCTGCGCTCCTCGCCGGCACCACCCTCAGCGGAGATTGACCATGGCCGTCCGGAAACAGCCCGACCTGCCGTTCTCCCATCCGGTCGCGGTGGCGACACTCCATGGCGCGACCCATCTCATCCTCCGGCCGGACGAGGCCGCCCGCGCGCGGATCGCGGCCCTGCTCGGCCTGCATGCGGTCAACGCCCTCGAGGCGGAACTCGCCATCACCCAGGCCAATAATGGCCGGGTCGATATCGAGGGCCAGCTCCGCGCATCGGTCCAGCCGGTCTGCGTCGTCTCGCTGGAGCCGTTCCCGCAGGAAATCGCCGCGCCGGTGCAGATCCAGTTCGCGCCCGAAGCCCTGATCGAGCGGATGACCAAGCGCGCCGCCGAGGAGGAGAACGAGGATTTCGAGCCGCCGGATCCGATCCTTGAAGGCCAGATCGATTTCGGCGCAGTCGTCGTGGAATTCCTGGCGCTCTCGCTCGACCCCTATCCCCGCAAGCCGGGTGCGGCCTTTGCCGGCGGAGACCCCGAGCCGGCACGGCAATCGCCCTTCGAGGCGCTCCTGGCGCTCAGGTTGAAGGACGATGCCGGGTGAGACCGGCGCGAAGGCTCGAAAAGGCGGGGGCCGGCCCAGATTTCGCCCTTTTCAGCTTGCACGGGTCGGTCAGTAATTCTATGCCGACACACCCCCGCCTGCCGGTCGACGACATCCGGGAGACAGCGACGCCCGTCGCATTCGGAGGCTTTATTCATCCATGAGTGACGCGGCTTCGGTTCAGGTCAGGATTTCGCTCGACGCGATGGGGGGCGATCATGGCCCCTCGGTCGTCATTCCGGGCGCGGCCAAGGCGCTGGAGCGTCATCCCGATACGTTCTACCTGCTGTTCGGCCGCGAGGCGGAGATCCGCGCCGAACTGGCAAGGTTTCCCGCCCTCGCGGCGCGGTCCAGCATCCACCACACCGATATTGCCGTGGCGATGGACGACAAGCCCTCGCAGGCCCTGCGGCAGGGGCGCTACAAATCCTCGATGTGGCAGGCCATCGACGCGGTGAAGAAGGGCGAGGCGCAGGTCTGTGTCTCGGCCGGCAATACCGGCGCGCTGATGGTCATGTCGCGCTTCTGCCTGAAGATGATGCCCGGCATCGACCGCCCGGCCATTGCCTGCATGTGGCCGACCGCGCGCGGTGAATCCATCGTGCTCGATGTCGGTGCCTCGATCGGCGCGGAGGCCGAGAACCTGGTCGACATGGCGATCATGGGATCGGCCATGGCCCGGATCGTCTTCGATATCGACCGGCCGACGGTCGGCCTGCTGAATGTCGGCGTCGAGGAGGTCAAGGGCCTCGAACAGGTCAAGGAAGCCGGGCGCATCCTGCGAGAGGCCAACCTGCCCAACCTTGAATATCGCGGCTTCGTCGAGGGCGACGATATCGGCAAGGGCACGACCGATGTGGTCGTGACCGAGGGCTTCGCCGGCAATATCGCGCTGAAGACGGCCGAGGGCACGGCCAAGCAGATCGGGGAATATCTCCGCGGCGCCATCGAGCGCTCGCTGCTCGCCAAGATCGGCTATGTCTTCGCCCGCGGTGCCTTCCGTGCCCTGCGCCACAAGATGGATCCGCGCCGCGTCAATGGCGGGGTCTTTCTCGGCCTCGACGGAATTGTTGTGAAGAGCCATGGCGGCACCGATGCGCTGGGCTTTGCCAGCGCCATCGACGTGTCCTACGACATGGTCAAGTACGAACTGCTCTCGAAAATCTCCCATGCGCTTGCCGATCGCGGCGACTGGGTGCTGCCCGGCGCCTCCTCCGCGATGGTCGAGGCGGCCGAGGGCGAGGCTCAAGCCGCCCCGGATTCCTCCGGGAGCCACCGGACGGAAGGCCAGTAATGCGTCGCACGCGAATCATCGGCACGGGCAGCTACCTGCCGGCCAACCGGGTGACCAACGCGGATCTGGCGCGGAAGGTCGACACGTCGGATGAGTGGATCACCCAGCGCACGGGCATCCGTGCACGGCATATCGCGGCCGAGGGCGAGACCACCAGCATGCTCGCCACCGAGGCTGCCCGCCGCGCGCTCGACGCCGCCGGCATCGCCGCCAGCGAGATCGACCTCATCGTCCTCGCGACGGCCACCCCGGATTACACGTTCCCGGCCACGGCGACCCAGGTCCAGGCCAATCTCGGCATTACCCGCGGCGCGGCCTTCGATGTCGCGGCGGTCTGTTCCGGCTTCGTCTTCGCGCTGACCACGGCGGAGAAATTCGTGACGTCCGGCTCGGCCCAGCGCGCTTTGGTCATCGGGGCCGAAACCTTCTCCCGCATCCTCGACTGGGAGGACCGCACCACCTGCGTCCTGTTCGGCGATGGCGCCGGCGCGGTCGTCATCGAGGCCTACGAGGCGGCCGGCACCATGGCGGATCAGGGCATCCTGACCACGCATCTGCGCTCCGATGGCCGCCACCGCGAGAAGCTCTATGTCGATGGCGGCCCGTCGACAAACCAGCTCGCCGGGCATCTGCGCATGGAGGGCCGCGAGGTCTTCAAGCATGCCGTCGGCATGATCACCGATGTCATTGTCGATGCCTTCGCCGCGACCGGCTTCTCGGCCGGGACCATCGACTGGTTCGTGCCCCACCAGGCCAATGCCCGCATCATCACCGCCAGCGCCGAAAAGCTGGATATCCCGCTCGACAAGGTGGTGATGACCGTGCAGGACCACGGCAACACCTCGGCGGCATCGATTCCGCTGGCACTTGATACAGCGGTGCGCGACGGGCGCATCCGGAAAGGCCATGTCGTGCTGATCGAGGCCATGGGCGGCGGCTTCACCTGGGGCTCCGCCCTGTTCCGGCTCTGAGGGGCTTTCCAGCCAAGTCGATTGACCGGGAAGGCTCGAAGCCCTAAACTCGTAAGTGCTTGAGTTACATTCAATTATCACGATTTAAGTTATCACGGGGATCACGCCTATGGCCAATCAGACCATCACCCGCGCCGACCTGTGCGAAGCGGTTTACCAGAAGCTGGGCCTGAGCCGCGCCGAATCGTCCGATCTGGTCGAGGCCGTCCTGCGCGAGATCAGCGACACGCTCGCCAAGGGCGAGACGGTGAAGCTCTCCTCCTTCGGATCGTTCATCGTCCGCGAGAAGGGCGAGCGCATCGGCCGCAACCCGAAAACAGGGGTCGAGGTGCCGATCACGCCGCGCCGTGTGCTGGTCTTCAAGCCGTCGAACGTGATGAAGGCCCGGATCAACGGGCAGGAAACGGCCGACGAGGATTGATCTGACCGGAAGGCGAGGCGGGCATGGACAAGGCGCCGGACGCATACCGGACGATCAGCGAGGTCGCGGAGGATCTCGATCTGCCGCAGCATGTGCTGCGCTTCTGGGAAACCCGTTTCAGCCAGATCAAGCCGCTCAAGCGTGGTGGTGGCCGGCGTTATTACCGCCCGGATGATGTCGAGCTGCTCAAGGGCATCCGCCACCTGCTCTACAAGGAAGGCTACACGATCAAGGGCGTCCAGCGCATCCTGAAGGAGCAGGGCGCACGCGCCGTGCAGGTCTTCGCGCGTGAATTGGCCGAGGCGGAATTGCCCGAGCCCGCGCCTGTGCCGGCCCCGGTCCTGCCTCCGCCCCCGCCGGTCGAGTTGCGGGCGCCTGTCCCTGTCCCGCCAACCCTGCCGGCGCCGCTGCCCATGGCGCCACCTGTTGCACCGCCACCCCCGGCCGCGCCGCTTCTCGTGCCGGCCTTCGAGGCAGCTGCCGCGCCCCCGGTTCCGGATGCACCGAACCCCGCCCTCGAGAACTGGCGGCCGGAACCCGAGGAAGAACCGGCCGAATCCGGCATCGCCATCACGCTGGAGCATGGCCCGGCCCCGCCACCACCGCCGCAGGTCTCGATGTTCCGCGGTGGTCTGGCGCGCGGCGAAGGCGTGATGCCGTCGGTCTCGCCGCCGCAGCGCCTGGCCATGCCGGTCGAACGCGAGATGCTTTCCGAGGGAATCCCGGCTTCGGCCCGCGAGGCGATGCGCTATGCGCTGGACGAACTGGTGGCCTGCCGTGCGATGATCGATCGCGTCCTCGCCCGCCGCCAGCCAGCCTGATCCCGGCCCGGTTCAGGGCGCCGGGCTGGCGATCAGCCCGCGTTTCTCCAGCGCCCGGCGGATCAGCCCGAGGGCCGGCTCGAACCGGAAGGTCACCTGGCGGGCGCCGTCCGGCAGCAGGACGGCCCGGAAAATGCCGTTGGCCCGCAGGATCCGCGCCGGCTCGCCATCCACTTCGGCGAACCACCACGGATGCCAGACATCGTTGAGCAGAAGCACGCCGCCGCGCGGGGCCTCGACGGCGATCACGATTTCCGTCTGGCCATAGCGCATGATCCTGGCCGTGCCGCCCGTGCCGCCACGGGGCAGCGGCAAGGCGGAGGGCTCGACGAAGACGACATGCCGGAAATCGGTCGATGGCCATTGGCCGCTCCGGACCAGGCCGTCCTGATCCAGCGGCCGGGCTTCCGGCACCACCATCACGCGCGGCAGCGCATCGGGATTCTCGTAGATGAAGCCGTCTTTCGTCCGCGCCACCGGGCGCGGCGGTGCCGCCGCCAGGGCCGGGTCGATCTGTTCGATCGGCACGCCGGTGACGATCCAGCGCAGCCCGAGCAGGTTGGCAAGCGGCGAGCGATAGCCCGGCATCAGCGCCGCGAAACGCCGCTGGTCCGGGTTGGCCACATGGTCCTCCGCGCCGGTGGCGGCACTGTAGGGAGCCACGCGGAGCGGATTATAGCCGAGCACGTTCTCGAGCCTGTGGACAAGACCGAGATTGGGCCAGTGGAAGCCAAGGCCCGCCAGTTCCACCCGGTCACGCCGCTCGGCATCGCGCACGACATGCGTTTTCAGCCAGGCCAGCGTCTCGTTGTCGCTGGTGCCGCGCATCTCGCTGTACAGGGCCGGATCGAGCCCGGTGGACTCATTCGGGCGCAGGTTCCAGCCGAGATCGGCGGTCACGGCCAGGGCCATCAGGCCGGCCACGAGCATCGGCCGCGCCCGGGCCAGATGCCGCGCCACGGCCAGGACGGCCGCTGCCACGCCCAGCCAGCCGAACGTGGCCAGCAGCTCCGGCGCGGCCTGGCCGGATTTCCCGAGCCAGAGCGCCATGCCAAGCCCGCCGGCCAGCGCCAGCCCGGATGCGCCGAGCCAGAGGCGCCACGCCCCGGAAGGCACGGGGCCCGGCCCGCCCTTCAGCACCCGGTCGAGCCCGAACCCGGCCATGAAGGCGCCGATCGCCCCGACAAGGAACAGGGAATCCGCCGGCCGTCGGAAGAGATCGACGCCCGGCAGCAGCTGGAAGGCCGCGGGGAAGACCGGGCTGTAGCGGCCGAGCGCATAGGCGATCATCAGGCCGAACAGGACCGGCAAGGCCATCATCCGCTGCCGGTAGGCGGCGGGGCAGGCGAGCCAGGCGAGAATGCCCGCCAGCGGCAGCAGCCCGGTATAGAAATTGGCCATGTTCCGGGCGACATTCGACTGGACGATATAGGGCCAGTGCAGGCTGGGCGCCCCCCAGAAATCCGCCCCCGGGCCAATCGTGCCGAACAGGTTGGCGATGACGAAAGTCAGCAGATGCGTGGGATGCAGCGAGCCGAGCGCAGCATCGGCGAGCGTGAACTGCGCGCGGTTCGAGCCATCGGCAAAGCTGAGCACCATGAGGATCGGGAAGGCGATGACAGCCCCGCCGGTCACGGTCCCCGCCGCCAGCGGCCGGAGGCTGGCGCCGAGGCGCGCCAGGCGGCCCGGCCCGGCCATGACATGCGCCAGAGGGAGCCCGGCAAGGCAGGCAAGGCCAAGAAAGCTCACCTGGTTCGGGCCCAGCACCATCAGTCCGGCAAAGAGCCCGGCCAGGGCGCCATACCGCGCCGAGGACAGGCGCAGCGCGCGCTCCAGCATCCAGAACGCCCAGGGAAACCAGGCCAGGCTCAGAACCTGCCCGACATGCTGGATCCGCCAGCCCGCCGCGCCGCCAAAGGCGAAAGCGAGCGCTGCGACCACCGCAGCCGCTGGATGCCAGCGGCGGTCACGCGCGAAACCGAGAACCGCGAGCGATCCGAAGACCAGCGAGCCGAAGGCCACGCCATCGACCATGGCGAAGCTCGGATCCGGCGTCAGCAGGGCGAGGAGCAGGAAGCCGGGATTGAAGATGAGCGATTGCGGATCGGCGATCTGGGGGTGGCCGGAAAACAGATAGGGCGCCCAGAACGGGCTCTCGCCGGCATGGATCGAGCGGGCCAGGAAAGCCGCCTGCGCCTGGAAATGCGCCTTGCCATCCCAGGGCAAGGTCACCGCGCCGGACAGCCAGGGCCAGGCGAGAAAAAGCGCTGAGGCCAGGACCAAAGCCAGCGCGACGAGCCATTCGCCTTCGCGGGTGCGGAGCATCGGCGGTTCGCCGGCCGGATCGATCTCCGGCTGGGCCGGTCCGGCCCGCCAACGGCGCTGCAGGCGCTGGAGCATGGCCGCCTCCCGTGGGGGCGGCTAGCCGCTTCGGCTAGCCGTTGACCGGCGCATGCGCGACCATGGCATCGAAATCGATGAAATGGCCCGCCCGGTCGCGCTTGGAGGCGAGATAACGGATATTCTCCGCCGTCGGCCGGCCATAGGCGCGGTTATCGGCGACAACCTCGAGGCCGGCGGCATGGAGCGCGCCGATCTTCTCCGGGTTGTTGGTCATGACCCGGACCGAGGCAACCCCGAGCTGCTTCAGCATGACCGCCGCGAAGTCGAAGCGGCGCTGGTCGAGGCCGAAGCCGAGCACCTCGTCGGCGTCGTAGGTATCCCAGCCCTGGCTCTGCAGCTTGTAGGCGCGCATCTTGTTGGCGATGCCATTGCCGCGCCCTTCCTGGTCAAGATAGAGCAGGATGCCGCCTTCCCCTTCCGCCATCTTCTGCACGGTGCCGCGCAGCTGGTCGCCGCAATCGCATTTCAGCGAGCCGAAGAGATCGCCCGTCAGGCAGGCGGAATGCATGCGGATGGCCACGGGCTTCGACAGGTCGGGCTTGCCGACAATGATCGCCACCTGGTCGCGCAGGCCTTCGCCGCCGCGGAACACCACGAATTCGGTTTCCGCCGCGAATTCGAGCGGCACCGGCGCCCGGCCGACGATCTTCATCGCCCGGACCTGGCTGGCGCGGTAATCCCTGAGTTCGGCTGCTGCCACGCGGACAATGCCGCCATTGACCGACTCAATCGCCACCGGCACGGCATAGACCGCCGGGGTGACGAGCGCGAGCCGCGCCAGTTCGAGCGCCACATCATCGAGCGCCACCACTGGCGCCACCGGGGCATCGATGCGCCCGTCGATCTTCAGCGCGAGCATTTCCGCCCGTGCCGCATTCGGAACGGGGAAAGTGACAACGCCGGGTTGCGTGCGCTCGAGCCCGAGGCGGCGCAGCCGGGCAGCCGGCAGGATCAGGCGCGGACGGCCCGGCGCCAGCCGGTCGAGCGCGACGGCTACGGGCTCCTCGAGCGATTCCACGTTCAGCGCGACGAGCGCCTCGCCACCATCGATGATCGCGACCGGACGGCCCGCGCGGTATTCCGCAAGGGCGCGATCGACGGCCCGCTCGCCGGCGGTGTCGAAAAGCCCGAGAATTTCACTGACGTCACCCATTTACGCCTCTTTCGTCCATGTTTACGGTCATTTCGGCTGGGTTATTCCGCCGGATGGACACCGCATCGTTAAAGTCCATGTATCTATGGGGCTCGCAACATGAACGGCTGATGTCTGATTTCGTGTCGCCCTGTTCAGGCGTGAAACCCGCTCATGCCGCCTCCTGCGAGGACCCTGATGCCCCCCGAAACCGCGAACCGCTTCCAGGCTTTCCGGCGCATTTCCACCGAAAGGCCCTTTATCGTGGCCCAATTGGGCCAATCGCTGGATGGCAGGATCGCCACCCGGACGGGAGACAGCCGCTACATAGGGGCAGCCCCCTCGCTTGACCACCTGCATCGCATCCGCGCGCATGTCGACGCGGTTGTCGTGGGCATCGGAACCGTGCTGGCGGATGATCCGCAGCTCAATGTCCGGCGCTGCGAAGGCCGGAATCCTGCCCGGATCGTCATCGATTCGCGCGGCCGGCTGCCGGCTGCGGCCAAATGTCTCGCCGGGGAGGACGGGGTGCGCCGCATCGTCTTCCGTGATGCCGCCTCGCGCGGCGAGCCGCTGCCGCGGGAGGTGGAGATCATCCGGCTCGCCACCGATGGCAACGGCCATTTCCGGATGCCGGATCTGGCGCGGGCGCTGGCCGCGCTCGGCTTCGACAGGGTGCTGATCGAGGGCGGGGCCCGCATCGTCTCGCGCGCCATCGATGCCGGGATTGTCGATCGCCTTCATCTCATGGTCTCCGCGATGATCCTCGGCTCGGGACAGCCCGGCCTCGAGCTTGCCCCGATCGACCGGATCAGCCAGGCGCTCCGTCCCCGGGTCGAGGTGGTTTCGCTGGGCGATGGCGATGTGTTATTTGATTGTGACATGACATCGGCATCACAACATGGAGAGCAGCATGAGTAACGCATCCTCGCGGCCCGTGGGATATTCCGGCGGCCAGAAGCTGCTGCACTGGGTGATCGCCCTGATGCTGCTGACGCTTATTCCCGTCGGGATCTACATGGTCCAGCGCGGCGCGGCGACGAGTTTCGACGCCGTGACCAACCAGCTCTACACGGCCCACAAGACCTTTGGCTTCCTCGTCCTGATGCTGATCGTGCTGCGCATTGCCCTGCGCCTCCGCAACGGCACGCCGGCGCAGGAGCCGGGCCTCGCGCGGATGCAGGTTGTCGCGGCGGAAGCCACCCATGGCCTGCTCTACGTGCTGATGATCGTGGTGCCGATCCTCGGCTGGCTCGGTGTCTCGGCCTATGGCGCGACGGCCCTGCTCGGCGGCTTCACCCTGCCGGCCCTGCTGGGCAAGGATACCGTCCTCGGCGAAGCGATCCTCAAATATCACGGCTACGCCGCCTTCGCGATGGCCGGGCTCATCGCGGTGCATATCGGCGCGGCCCTGTTCCACCGCATC
>JAIXSR010000106.1 GCA_027484605.1 Hyphomicrobiales bacterium
CGAGCACAGCGATCTTCTCGCCGGCCTCCACCTCGAACGAGACGTCGTTCAGCACGCGGCGCACGCCGATTGGCGTGTGGTAATCCTTGACGATCCCCTCGAGGCGGATCCGGGCATTGTCGGTTTCCGGCGCGACCGTCTGCGGCAACTGGAAGGAATTGTCGCCCGTCAGGGCCGGCACCGAGGCTTCGGAGACCGTCGTGATGCTCATGCCTGATGCTCGAGAATGATGTCGATCAGTGACTTGATCGTCCAGAAGATGGTGAGCGCGATGCCGGCCACCAGCGCGATCATCAGCAGCCGCAGCGGATAGGCCGGTGTGTCGGCGCTGTTCGACGCCACGATGGTCTGGAGGTAGATCCGCTGCGTCTGGGCGAACTGGCGTGCCTTCTCAAGCTCGATCAGTGCGGCGCCCAGCCCCTTGGCCGCGAATTCCCGCTCCAGCGAGAGCCGCTCGAACCCTTCCAGCTTCGAGGCGATCGAGCGCTCGTCGCCCGCCACGCTGCGGCGGAGTTTCTCCAGTTCGTTCCGCAGCGTCCGGACCCGCTCCCGCGAGGAGCCGATGGTCGGGTTGTCCGGGGTCTGCGCGATCTGCTGGGCAAGCCCGGCTTCCATCCGCGAGATCTCGGTCGAGATCTTGGCAAGCGTTTCGAGCGAGGCGGCGGATTCCTTCGCCGGATCGATGATCATCTCCCGGTTGCGATACTCCGCGAGGCGTCGCTCGGTCTGGGCCAGCCGGTCGGTGCTCTCGCGGACCAGCATCTCGGCATAGGAGATCGCATCCTTGTGGGCGCGGACATTCAGGCGGTTGATGAAGGCTTCGCTCCGCTCGATGATCCGGCGTGAAAGCTCCTGCGCATCATCCGGACGATAGGCGAAGACCCGCATGGTGGTGATGCCGGAACTGGTATCGACATCGACATCCACCTTCCGCAGATAGGCCTTGAAGAGCGATTCGGCATTGTCGCGGGAATAGACGTTCGGAAACCGCGTGATGAAATCGGCCTCCTCACGGGCGAGGATCGGGCGGAGGATGCCATCCTTCTCCAGTTCCGCGGCCATGTCGCGCGAGCGGATGAAGGCGCCCACGGCATGGGTCTCGTCGGCGGCGCGGGAAAGCCCGGGCGCCTGGCCGAGCATCGACAGCACGCTGTCACCGCCGCTCGAGGCCGACCGAACGATGAACTTCGTCTCGGAGGCATACTGGCCGGCGGCGATCAGCCCGAAGAACAGCCCGGCCACGATGCAGGGCAGGGCGACGATCCCGGTGAACAGGCCGTAACGCCCGAAGAATCCGGCAAGGCCACGCGGGCCGCTCGTCTCGGCGCCGGCATCCTGGCCGGCCAGCTCGCCACGGGTGACGGGCGTCAGCGCAACCGAAAACGGCACCGGTGCCGGGGCGGCATTCTCTTCCTCGAAGAGCGGGCTTGCTGGATTGCGGGACAGGAGTTTCGACATCGCGTTATCCCATGCTCACGCGCTGCTGGGCCCGGCGGACCAGCGGCAGGCCGATGGCCGTGACCGTCAGGCAATGCGCGACAATGAAGCTCAGATCCCAGTAGGTCGTGACCTTGGCCCCGAAGAAACCGGCCCGGAACATCTCGAAGAGATGCACCAGGACCGACCATTGCACGAGCTTCTGGGCCGCATCCGGCAGCCAGTTCACCATGAAGAAGGCCCCCGTGATCGGGATCGAGATATACATCAGCGGGCTGACGAAGCGTTCCGTTGCTTCCCAGATCTCGGTGATGCCCGCAAGGATCAACCCGAAGCCGAACCCGTACCAGGTCATCAGGAACCAGGCGCCGAGCAGGAGCAGCGGATCATCCATCGGCTCGAACACGCCGAGCAGCGACAGCGGCACATAGGCCACGAAGAACGCGGCAAGGCCGCCCAGGCTTTCCAGCGCGATGCGGGAGATCAGGATGTCGAGATAGCGCACGTTCCGGTGGAAGAGCAGGCCGATATTGTGGCGCATGGCATGGATCGAGCGGAAAACGCAATGCCGCCAGAGCGTCAGCATGGAATAGCCCGTCAGCACGAAGGGGATGATGCCGAGCTGCTGGCTGTGGCCCGTGCCCGTCATCGACACCATGAACATGACGGCGACCGTGAGCACGAGCGGCTCGCCCATGATCCAGAAGAAGCCGAGATTCTCGTGACCATACCGGGTCAGCGCCTCGCGGATCATCAGCGCGGAGACAACGCGCATCTGGACGACCGAGGCCTCGCGCAGGCCGCGCTTGCGCTCGATCACCACGCTCTTGCGATGGAGTTCCCTGGGATGCGGGTTCATTGCTTGTGCTCCCGCGCGCCGACCGACAGGATCCAGAGCACCGCGAAGACCGAGAAGCCGAGAATCAGGATCGTGAAGATCCCGCGGATGCGGCGCGGCTCGGTTGCCTGGTCAGGCAGGTTCGACGCCACGATCGGCTCGATGTAGATATGCTGGCGCCGCGCATCCTGCCGGGCCACGTCCAGCGACTTGATCGCGGCGGCGAGGCCCTTCTCGGCGAGATCGCGCTTCAGCGTCATCTGCTCGTAGACCGCCATCTTGTCCGAGAGCGAGTTGGTGCCGCCCGTCAGCTTCGATTGCTCGACCTTCACGCGCTCCTCGAGGCTCGTGATCCGCGCGACCAGCGGCGGAATGGCCGGGCTCACAGGCGAATTGGTCCGCAATTCCTTCAGCTGGGCGGAGGAATAGGCGATATCGGCATTGGGCGTCGCGATGGTCTCGATGATCCCCAGCGAGGATTTGGACGGATCGATCAGCAATTCCCGGTTGCGGAATGTGGTCAGATCGGCCTGGACATCGATGATCCGGGCCTCGGCAGCGCGGACCTCGTTGACCGCAACCTCGACAATGTCCCGCTGGGCGCGGTGGTTCATCCGGTTCACCATCGCCTCGGCCAGCGACATCAACGTCTGGTTGATCTTCTGGGCCGATTGCGGCTCGAACGAGACGACCCGCAGGATGCTGATGCCGCGGACATTGTCCTCGACGATCGTGACCCGGTCGAGGAAATAGTCATAGCGCGACTCGAAGGAGCGATCGCGCCAGAAACGCGGGAACCGCGACAGGAAATCCGCCTGCGACGTGCCGTAGATCTCGGCGACCGACAGCCCGCGCTCCTCAAGCGCGCGCACCGCATCGCG
>JAIXSR010000171.1 GCA_027484605.1 Hyphomicrobiales bacterium
GACATCACCGATCTTCAGTTTCACCAGATCGCAACCGCGCAACTTGCTGTCGATGGCGAGGTCGAGCAAAGCACGATCCCTGAGCCGCTGCTCATGGTCGAGGTGGAACCGGATCGCCCAGATCTGCTTCACCTTGAAGGGGCGTTTCGCGCCCACGAGGCGACCGGCATTCCACGGTCTGCGGTTATCGTATCCGGGGTCAAAGCGGGATCGTCCCATGACGTTCCTCCTCATGGCCCCTCAGCCGGCGACTGTTCAGCGCTCGGAATATGCCCGACCGGTTTCTCTCAACGCTCGAATTCATTGTCTCTCGAAGAATGTCGGCTTTTGGTGGCTAGGCATCTGGTCGTCAGCGACCGGGATGGCGGCACGAAGTAGACGAGTTGACCACGCATGAATCAACCTGCTTTGGAGCTCGGAGAGGTCACGTTTAAGCGGCGCGACTGGCAGATGGGCGTAGTCTTAAGTTGCCCTGCGGGATATCAAGGTTCCTAGAAAAACACGGACTGATTTTTCTTCTGTCAGACCGATAGCAGTCTCAATCGCTTTGTCGCCGAGCTTCATTTGTCCAAGGGCGTGCAATGCCTTTCCTCTGGTCGCCCAGTAGGGTTGGTAAGTCAGCGTCGCTGCCGCAGCCAGATCGTCGAGAAGGCCCAATGCCTCGTTGGCCCGCCCGGCCTCGATGAGAACGGCGGCAAGGCCGGTTTTCGCGCCCATGCTCGGGTGATGTTGAACAAGCAAGCGGTACAGCATGACGAGCGCCTCGTGGTTGGTCCGACCCGTGATCGGCCGCTGGACATGCACCGACTGGATGGCTGCCTCGCATTGGAAGCGCCCGAAGCGGGCATGCCGAGAGGCCGCGGTCAGAAGGCCCTCGGCTTCGATGATCATGTCACGTTTCCATAGACGGGCATCTTGCCGATCGAGCGGAACAAAGGTGCCGCGCTCATCGCGCCGGGCATCCCGGCGGGCATCGCAATAGAGCATAAGCGCGAGCAGACCCATCACTTCGGGCTCTTCGGGCATCAGGGCCGCCATGAGACGGCCGAGGTAAATCGCTTCCTCCGTCAGGCCGCGCCCTTCCGCTTCGACACCATCGGTGGCATCCCACCCGATGCCAAAGGCGGCGTAGATCGCGTCGAGCACCTCGGACAGGCGCTGCGGCATGTCATTCGGAGAGGGGAGTTCAAAGCGCAGCCCAACATCTCGGATCTTCGCCTTCGCCCGCGTGAGGCGTTGGCCCATGGTTGTCGGTGCCAGGAGAAAGGCACGTCCAATGCGTGCCGCGTCCAAACCCAGAATTGTTTGCAACATCAGAGGCGTGCGGATGCCCGCATCGATGGCCGGGTGCGCGCAGGCGAACATGAGCTTGAGCCGCTCGTCGGGAAAGGTAGGGCCATCCTCGGCCGTGCTTTCCTGTGATGCGAGCAGATCGGGAACCGCAGCTTCAACAATTCCTCTGTGGCGAAGCTGGTTTTTCATCACATTGCGTGCCGCAGTCAGCAGCCATGCTTCTGGGTTCGTTGGCACGCCGTGATCGCTCCACGAACGTAAAGCGGCTGCGAACGCTTCGGCCAAAGCGTCTTCCGCAGCCGCGATGTCGCGGGAACGGGCGGAAAGGATGGCAATCAGCCGCCCGTAGGCCGCACGTGCCACCCATTCAGCGGTGTCACATGCGCTCTTCATCAGGCAGCAGGCGGCGCCATGGGCGGCAGGACCGGGCGCACTTCGACCGAGGCACAGGAGGCCGAAGGCGACCGCGCCGCCCATTCAAGCGCGGTATCGAGATCGGGCACCTCGATGACGAAATAGCCGCCGAGCTGTTCCTTTGTGTCGGCGAAGGGCCCATCCTGAATCATTCGCTTCCCGTCCCGCACCCGCATGGTCGTTGCGGTGTGGGGACCTTGAAGACCATCGCCCTTCACGATGATGCCGGCTTGCGCCATGGCGCCGATGAAGGCGTTCCAGCCACCCCAGTAGGCCGCCGCCTGTTCCGGATCGTTGCGCTTGGCGAATTCGGCTTCGGGTTCGTTCAGCAGGAGCATGTATTGCATGGTTCTATCCTTTCAGGATTGGAGGCGTGATCAAGCGGAATGCTCGAGATTCCGGAATGTCTGTTGGGTGAGAAAATGTCGCTTTCTGGCGTATAGGCTCACCCCCAACAGCGCTGCAGCGATCAAGACCACGATGGTCAAGATGACGAGCTGTGTCGGTATGTTGGCGAACACGCCAAAGTAAAGATCTCCCGAGAACAGGGTGATGTAGCCTGCCATCGAGACCCAGAAGATCACGACCGCCTGTGCACTGCGCATCAGGAGCGCGAATGAACCGGCCAGGCCACCGATCACACCGACCGCAAAAGCCACGCTGATCCAGCCCGGCAGCGACAGGTACAGTTCGGCTTGCGCCGCGGTCATTCCAACAGCCATCAGGCTGTCTTTGGTTTGCCGGAACGAGCCAATGAACTGATAGAGACCATAGGCATTCCAGAGAACGCCAAGGCCTCCAGCCAGCAAAAGCCAGATCGGCGCTTTCGGTTCGTCACTTTCGATTGTCATCAAGCCTTCTCCTTCGGGTCATCGAGCGAAGGCGTCCGTCGCCTCCTGCCCCAATGACACACGAGGGAATGCGATTTCGACATGGGCGCAAAAAACAGGCGAAGCTCGGGAGCTGCTGCGCCTGGTAGGCTGCAAATCATTGGGTTGCGAGCCGTCGCCGTGCGCAAAACAAAGGAGTTTTTGCTCAGAATACGAATGGTAATGATTTCAGTAGCTTGTTTGGTGCGCAATCAGGAACGCGCTATCCGCTGCCGCCAGGTGCAATGTCCGGTTCCGGAAGAGCGCAGTATCCGTCTGAAAAACCGGAAAGGCGGCGCTTGGCCGACGCTCTGCTCTCTCCTCGTTTCTGCTCCCGTTCTGCGGGTCACGCTGATGGAGGAGCCTGCGATCCAACAAACCGCGTCAGATGACGGCCAGTTCGAGCCGTTGGCACATGTTGTTGCAATAGCCGCGCGGGTTCCAGCGCGGTTCGAGAGGTTGCTGCTGCCCCTTCGCATCCGTTGCACGAATGACAAGCGTCAGGGGGCCACTCGCGGGAGCAACCAGTGGAACGGAGAACCGGGTCCAGGCATAGGGCCCATCCAGCGCGGTCAGCGAGGCCCCCGTCCAATACGCGCCCTTATCCGTCGAGATTGCGACTTCGGCCACCGGAATCCCGTGGGCCCACGCCCAGCCTTCAACGCGGATCGCATCGCCGCGATGAACCACATCGCCATTTTCATGGCTGGTGACGATGGCGCGGACCGGCATGTCCCGGATGATCTCGAAGCGCGCCGGGTCAAGCGGATCACCAGGCCGAAGCGGATCAATCGGCAGCCGATAATCCAGCCCGGACATGCCCGGCCCCTCATGAACATGATCGAGCACCTCGATACCGGTCAGCCATTTCTGCCAGGCTGAACCGGGATAGCCAGGTGCGACGATCCGCAACGGCGCACCATGATCCGGCGTCAATGGTTCGCCATTCATGGCAAAGGCCAGAAGGCATTCCGGCTGCAAGGCCTTTTCCAGCGGCAATCCCCGTGAAAAGGCGGGGCCACGCCGGTTGATCGCCTGATCCGCTCCATGATGCCGGATATGGCTTGCACCTTCCTCCATGCCTGCCGCGCCCAGGACATCTGCGAGCCGGACGCCCGTGAAAGTCACGCAGCCCACAGCGCCAAGCCCCCAAGGGATTCCTTCCGTCGGGTGAAGATTCAGCGAGCGGCCATTGCCAGCGCATTCGATGACCGTGGTGATGGACACAACCGGGAAGCGGCGTTCGAGTTCCGTGACGGTCAGGTTCAAGGGCCGGCTGACCAATCCCGTGACCGAAAACGGCCATGTCTCCGGGTCGAAGGGCCCATCCGGGAGATGGCCATTGTTGCGGACAAATAAATGTCCGACCGGCGTGATCGGCGGATCAAGCAAGGAAAGCGGGCTCTCGGCATTGGTGGCCTGATGGTCATGTCTGCGCAAGAGAGTCAGGCTTGATCTCCTTTTCGAAGGCAAGGCGCCCAGTTGAACCCATGTTGTCTTCGTGGCCAAGTGGTTTGTTGGGGGGGCAGCATGATGGACATCAGGGCTCTGAAAACAACGCCTTCAAACTTCACGAGGTCCGAGGATGGTGACCGCCACTTTGGAGACGATCATTGCCGTTTGCTGCGAGGTTATATCTCCATGC
>JAIXSR010000154.1 GCA_027484605.1 Hyphomicrobiales bacterium
GCGCGCGCACCGCATCGCGGGACTGCAGGTATTTCTGGATGGCGTAGGAATCATCCACGGTACGGGCAAGCCCGAAGGTCCGGAAGAGCATTTCGAGGCCGCTGGCCTTCTGGCTCGAAACCGACCGGACAATGAACTGGGCCTCCGAGACATAGCGCGGCGAGGCGATGAAACCGTAGAAGGCAATGGCGACGAGCGTCGGCAGGATGACGAAGAGCGCGAAGGTGATCCGGCTCATGCTCGCGCGCTTGCGCGCGGCCAGGACATAGGCTTCGGACGCGTCATAGACGCCCGACGCCATGCGACTGCGCGTCGATGGCCGGGTCTTGACCAGATCCGATAGTGACTTCCCGTCCATTCACCCTCTGCCCGCGGCGCCCCGTGGCGCCGGCTTGCCCGCCGTCCGGACGGGGAAGCTCCGCCTCATCCGCCCAGCATTCTCCGGCAATATGTCCTGCGCATGGCATAGACGATCTTGCCCCGGAGGAACAGGGTCCTTCCCGAGAACGCAGACGCACAATCGTTCCGGTTCATGCGGAGGCGCCCTAGGAGAACGACCACCCCGCACTGCCGAGATTCTGCAAGGTCGAGAGCTGCGTATCGACGAAGCGGATCGTCGTGCCGCCCGCCGTGAACAGCACATCCCCGCCGGACTGGCTCATCGCGGCCAGGGCCTGGCCGGAATTCGAATAGCCGAAGCCCACCAGCCGGAGCGAGTCGAAGATCTCGAGCCCGTAGACGTAATGCGTGCCGGAATCGCCCGAGGTCACGGTGAACATGTCCGATCCGCGATGGCCGGTCAGGTGGTTGACCCCGCTATCGCCGACCAGCACGTCGCGCCAGTCCGTCAGGTTGTTCCGCATGAAACTGTCGAGGCTTGAGGCCATCAGGTTCACATGTTCGGTCGATTCCGAGAAGGTCACGAGGAGGCTGGCCCGCGTCATGCCGTTGGCCAGCTCGTTCACCCAATAGGACAGCCCGCCCGAATCGGCCGATCGGTTCAGCACATTGAGATAGAGTTGCTGCACGTAATTGGTGTTGGTCAGGCTCCCGATGGCGCCATAGGTCGCCGTGAATTCGGCCGAGTTGATAAAGGCACTGGCGATCTCGCCGATCGACGTGCCGCCATACATCGAATCCCACCAGCCGGCGAAGCCGCCCGCATCCGCCGAGCGGTTGAAGGCCGAATCGTACATCCGGAAAACCTGGCCTGAAATGCTGCGGATCTCGCTGGCATTCTTGAATTCCGCGCTCTCCGAGAAGCCGAGCACGACGCTCTCGCGGCTGGTGCCCGAATTGAGCTGCGAAACCCAGCTGTTCAGCCCGCCGGAATCCGGCGCCCGGTTCAGCACGTTGTTGTAGAGCGTCGTGACGAAGGCCGTGTTCGACAGCGCGCCATAGACATTGCTGAACTCGGTCGAGTTGATGAACCCGGTTACGATCGAGCTGAGCGACTGGCCGGCATTCAGGGAATTCGTCCAGTTCTGCAGCCCGCCATCATCCGGGCCGCGATCGAGCGTCGCGATATAGAGCCGCCGGACAGAAGCCGCATTGGGGTTCCAGGAGACGATGCCTTCCGCGATCAGCGTGTCGTTGCCGGTGCCGCCATAGAGCACGTCCCCGCCATTCCAGCCATAGATCGTGTCATTGCCGATATGGCCGGTGAGCACATTCGCCACGGCATTGCCGTAGATCGTGTCATGCCCGCTGCCACCGATCGCATTCTCGATCACGCTGGTCGTGTAGATGCCGATATTGCCGGTCAGGCCCCCGATATTCGAGAAGGCGCCGCCGGCGAGGTTGATCACCTGGCTCTGGCTGTAGCCTGACACATCGAGCGTGTCGGTGCCGCCGCTGTCATAGATGGTCAGCGCGGGGGCCATGCTCCAGTTCGAGAAGGTGTAGAGCTGCGCGGTGGCGGCATCGAGCCCGGCCACGTTGAAGCCGTAGGTCGTGTTGCCGCTCCGCGCGGTGCCGGCGCCATAGACGCTCTGGACTGCATGGATATCGGCCATCATCGGAGTGAAATTGTAGCGGTACGAGGCGCCGCCATACTCGTCCTGGCCGAAATACGACATGATCGAATACTGCGTCGTGTCGTTCCGGTAGTGGTTGTCGACGCCGTAGGTCGCGTTGCCATTGTAGTTCCCGCCATGCCCGAGTCCCAGGGTATGGCCGATCTCGTGGATGAAGGTGCCGAACGTGTAGCTGTCGACGCTGCTGTCGCCGCCTTCCCAGTTCGAGGCGACATTGATGGTCGATGTGGTGATGTTGTTGTTCCAGGTGCTCGAATAGGCATAGGCACCGCTGGCATTGTCATCGACCGTGATCTCGGCCGAACCGCCGGTTTCCTGGAAGGTCAGCCCGCTGACTTCCTGCCAGGTGGCGAAGGCCAGCCGCGCCAGCGTGGCGCGCCCGGCCGAGAGGCCAGCGACATTATAGGTGATCGTGGTGTTTCCCGGGGCCCACTGGAAGGCCGAGCCGCCCTGGTTTTCCCAGTAGCCATTGAGCAACTGGTTGGAAATCTGCGCGATCGAAAAGACGGGAAGGCTGGAATTCGCAGTATAGGTCGCGCTGCCTGATTCAGTAACGGGAACGTCCGAGACGAACCCTCCGCTATCCCGCTGCCCGCAAATCCAACACATGGAAACAACCCTCAGAACAACAAACCATGCCCATCCTGACACATCAGGATTAAAGAAATAGGCAGGATTGTGTTTCGAATGCCGGCTTCATCGCTGGTGCCGGCTGCCGCGCTTCACCCGCGCAGCGAGACCTGTCCTGACAGGATTCCCTTGACCGAGACATCGCGGATATCCTCCAGCGTCGCGGCCACGGCCTCGACCACCGCGCGGATCTGCGCCTCGCTATGGGTGGCATTGATGAAGAAGCGCAGCCGCGAGGATTTCTCGGGAACACCCGGCGGCAGGATCGGGAAGGCGTTGAACCCCTTGCCCTTCAGTTGCTCCGAAAGCACCAGCGTCCGGGCTGTTTCGCCCACGATGACCGGGATCACGGCATAGCCCCAGGCCTCGCCGGTATCGAGGCCCTTCGCCTTGGCCAGAGTGAGGAAAAGCTGGCTGTTCGCCTGCAGCTTCGCCACCCGTTCGGGCTCGCGGTTCATGATTTCCAGCGCCTTGGCCGAGGCGGCGGCATTCGATGCCGGCATGCCGACGCTGTAGACAAAACCCGGCGCGTGGCATTTCAGCAGGTCGATGACGATCGCGTTGCCGGCGACATAGCCGCCGCATCCGACCAGCGTCTTCGACAGGGTGCCGAACCAGAGATCCACCGCGTCCGGATCGACATTCTGATGCTCGAAAATGCCCCGGCCGCGCGCGCCGAGCACGCCGA
>JAIXSR010000087.1 GCA_027484605.1 Hyphomicrobiales bacterium
GCCAGCAGGCCGAGCCCGGTCGTCAGCCAGATCGCCTGGGCACCGAACTGTTCGAGAATGATCCCGAAGAGCAGCGGGGCGATGGCCTGCATCACGCGGGCGGGCGCCGAGAGGAGCCCCTGCCGCAGGCCATAGCCGGCCGGTCCGAACAAGGCGAGCGGCAGGGTGCCCTTGGCAATGGTGAGCACCCCGTTCCCCGCACCATGCAGCAGGGCGAACAGCGCCGCTGCCGGGCCGCCGACAATCATGAGCACGCCGGCAGCCAGCGGATGGGCGAGGGTGGCGAGCCGGGCCGAGAGTAGCGGGTGGACGCGGTTCAGGAACATGAATTCCAGCACGCGGGCTGCGACCTGCGCGGGTCCGATCAGCGCGCCGGCAGCGACGGCGGCGACGGTGGTGGCACCGGCCGCCTCAAGCATGCGTGGCAGATGGGCGGCCATGGCGGTGCTGGTGAACCACGTCACCGCGAAGACGAAGGCGAGGATGGCCATGTCGCGCGTGCGGGCCTGCGGCGGCACGCTGACCGGCTCGCCCGGTGGCGCGGCTGCCGGCGCGGCATGGACGCCCGAAGGCAGGATCAGGTTCAGCGGCAGCGCCAGCCCGAGATGGATGCCCATCCAGCCGAGGCAGGCGACTCGCCAGCCATATTGCGCCTCGAGCCAGGCCGAAAGCGGCCAGCCCACGGTGCTGGCAAAGCCGGCGATCAGGGTGATGCCGGTGATCGAGGCGCGGGCGTCGCGCCCGTAGATCGCTGCCAGCGCGGCAAAGGCGGAATCATAAAGCCCGATCCCCATGCCGATCCCCATCAGCAGCCAGCCGGCGACAAGCCAGGGAAAGCTCGGGCTTGCCGCCAGAACCGCGAGGCCTGCGGCGAAGATCAGGTTGCTGGCGATCAGGATGCCCCGCCCGCCCAGCCGGTCGATCCGCGCGCCGGCCCAGGGACCCATCAGGGCAGAGACGATCATCGCTGCCGAGAACGCCGCGAAGACCCAGACGGGCGAGACCCCGAACGTGCTGGCCATGGGCGTGGCCAGCACGGCGGGAAGGTAATAGCTGGCGGCAAAGCCGACGGTCTGGCCAATGCCGAGCGCGGCGATGATGGCCTTGCGGTTCTCCGGTGCGAGGCGCATCAGCAGCAGGCAGCCTGTGGTTCGACACGCGAAGGCGCAGCGGGCCTGCATCCGCAGCCAGCCGCACCTTCGGCCCTTGCGTCTTCGTCGCGCGCGCAGCAGGCCTCGGCATCCGCCTTCGGTGGCCCGCCGCAGCAACCAGGTTCAGCCGGCGCGGCCTTCGGGGCGAAATCTGTGGAGCAGACACCCGTCCGGGGCAGTTCGAGTTCCACCCGGGCCGCGGATGCGGCATCGCCGGCGATTTCCGCCACGATGGAGCGGACCTGCTCGTACCCGGTTGCAAGCAGAAAGGTCGGCGCCCGCCCGTAGCTCTTCATGCCGGCAATGTAGAAGCCCGGTTCGGGCTGGCCAAGTTCTTTCGCGCCATGGGGCCGTACCGTTCCGCAGGAATGCTCGTTCGGGTCGATCAGTGGTGCGAGAATGCGCGGACATTCGAGGCCGGGATCAAGATCGAGCCGGACCTCGCCGAGCATGCCGAGATCCGGCCGGAAGCCCGTGGCGACCACCAGTTCGTCCGCGAGGACGGTTTCCCCGTCGAAGCCGGTCAGCCGCAGCCGGCCGTCCCGTTCTGCGATTTCCTCGAGCGCGAAGGGATGGATGGCCGTGATGCGGCCATTCTCCACCGCATCCTTCAGTTTCATGCCCAGCGCGCCGCGATCGGGCAGGGCATCAGCCCGGCCCCCGCCATAGATCGGGCGGAGATCGGCCCGCCGGGAGAGCCAGAGAATGTCCGTTTCCGGATTGTCTTGGCCGAGCCGCAGCAGGTCCAGCAGGACACCGATGGCCGAATGCCCGCTGCCGATCACCGCAACCCGCTTGCCGGCCAGCCGCGTGCCGGCCGGGCCGGACAGATCCGGCATGCCGTGGAGGAGGCGGCCGGCCAGTGCCTGCTCGCCCCGGGCCGGGAGGCCATGGCCGCCGGCCGGTTTGGGTTGCGAGAATGTGCCCGAACAATCGATCACCGCCCGGGCGAGCAGGTCGCGCTCTTCGCCGCCCGCCATGACGCGAAGCAGGAAGGGCCGTTCCGCCCGGCCGCTGCTGCGGACCTTGTCGAGCCCGAGGCGGGAGACGGACAGGACGCGATGCCCGGGATGCAGGGCCTTGCGGATCGCGGGATGGCGGGAGAGGGGGACGAGATAGGCCGCGAGCAGTTCCGCGCCGGTCGGGATGGCATTGGCCGGCGGGGCTTGCCAGCCTTCCGCCCCGAGCAGCCGCGTCGCGGCGCGCGAAAGGTTGAACCGCCAGGGCGAGAACATGCGGATATGGGCCCAGCGCCGCACATGCTCGCCGACCGCTTCACCCGCCTCGAGCAGGATGACGGGGATATCGCGGCCGATGAGTTCGGCCGCCGCGGCAAGGCCGACGGGGCCGGCGCCGATCACGGCGACAGGCAGGGCGGGGAAGCGGGTCTCGGACATGCTTGGTCTTCCTGGGAAAATCGAAAGGCAGGGCTTGCGAAGGGCGCGTGCCGGGGCTCAGTCGGGTTTGCAGGGGCATGCGCCTTCAGGCGCGGCCGGTTCGGCCTCCATGCAGCATTGATCCACCAGGGCTCCGGCCACTTCGCGCATCATCGGGTAATTCGCCCGGCAGATCAGCACGGTGGAGCGGCGTTCCTGGGTGACCAGCCCGACCTGGATCAGCTTCTGGCAGTGATGGGTCAGCGTGGAGGCGGCGATCCCGATCCGCTCCTGCAGGCGGCCGACCGGCATGCCGGCTTCCCCCGCGCGGACGAGGATCTGGAAGATGCGGAGGCGGGTCGGGTTGCCGAGCGCCTCGAGACGGGTCGCGATATCATCAATGTTCATATTTCGAGAATGATTGAAATATAACCGGGGTCAAGAAGAATTTCGAAAATTGTCGAAATTCCCTTCCCGCCAGCCTGCGGAGATCCCGCTGGCCGGCAACCGCGCGCTGCGTTTCCGGCTTTACCTTTGGCCAAAGCGGTTTATCTCCACGCCAACCTTCTCATCGGATTGGATTGCCCATGACTGCCCCGACCCCGGAAGCCCTTTCTGCCGTCACGGCACGTGATGGCCTCGAAAAGCTCGTCCGTGCCCGCTACCGCAACGGCGCCCTGCCGGCCGCCCTGCAGGGAAACGAGACCTTGGCCCTGCTGGCCGCCCATCGCTCCGTGCGGGCCTACAAGCCCGATCCGCTGCCCGAGGGCACGCTGGAAACGCTGGTGCTGGCGGCGCAATCGGCGGCGACCTCGTCGAATCTGCAAACCTGGAGCGTCGTCGCTGTCGCCGATCCCGCGCGCAAGGCCGTCCTGGCGGAGGTTGCCGGCGGGCAGAAGCATATCCTGCAGGCGCCGTTGATGCTGGTCTGGCTGGCCGATCTCTCGCGCCTCAAGAGCGTGGCGACAGCGCGCGGGCAATCGGCCGAGGGGCTCGATTACCTGGAAATGGCGACAGTGGCGATTGTCGATGCCGCCCTTGCCGCCCAGAATGCCGTGATTGCCGCCGAGAGCCTCGGCCTCGGAACGGTCTATATCGGCGCGATGCGCAATGATCCCGCCCGCGTGGCGGCGACGCTGAACCTGCCTTCGATGGCCTTCGCCGTATTCGGCCTCTGCGTCGGTTATCCGGTCGAGGAGGTCGTGACCGGCGTCAAGCCGCGCCTCGCGCCCTCAGTCGTCCTGCACCGGGAAACCTATGGCCAGTCTGCCGAGCCGGCGGACATCGCCCGCTATGACGAGGCGATGCAGGATTTCCAGGGCGAACAGGGCATGCGCCGCCAGCCCTGGTCCGACCAGGCGGTCGCCCGCGTCGCGGATGGCAAGGCCCTGAGCGGCCGCGATGTGCTGATGCAGGCGCTGAATGAACGGGGCTTCAGGCTGCGGTGAGCTGCCGCTCCGCTTCCTCGATCAAGGCAAGGGCCTCGGCATCGTTGCGGGCAGTGCCGAAAACGTAATGGTCCGGCCGCACGAGGGCATGCGTTGCGCCCTGCGCCGCAAGCCAACCTGCGGCCACGCCGTCACATTCCCGGTAGCCCGCCTCCGAGGCGGTGTGGGCCAGCGGAACCGGCACCCCGCCGAGCGGGACAAGGGCTTCCGCCAAGGCCGGCTCCATGCCGCCGGGGCCGATGAGCCGGAACCCGGAGCCCGTGGCATCGTCGAGCCGGCGGCGAAACCCTGATCGCTCGATCCAGGGTTGAGGGAACAGCATGCCGCGCCCGGCCTGCGCTGAAGGCGCCGCCGAGAGAAATCCAGCCGCGAGCGCCGGCATCAGATCCTGCCGCGGAACCGGCCGCACATGGCCGCCGGCTTCCGCGATCAGATGCGCGTCCCGCGCCCGCGCCCGCTCCGGATCACGCTGGCCGATCAGCCCGCCGATCATCTTGATCGTGCCGGTCAGCCCCCGGACATGGCCGGCCCGTTCGAGGCCGTAGCTGTCCAGCAGGAGCTCGCCGCCCTTGCCATGAAGGGCGAGACGCAGTTTCCAGCAGAGATTGGCGACATCGCGCATCCCCTGGCACAGCCCCTGGCCGAGGAAGGGCGGCTGCTGATGTGCCGCATCGCCGGCAATGAAGATGCGGCCCTTCCGCCAGCCTTCCGCGACCAGCGCATGGAAGCGATAGGCCGCGCTGCGCCAGAGTTCGCCCTCGTCCGGCGTGATCCAGCGGGAAAGGAGGCGCCAGACCGCATCCGGCTGCGCCATTGCCTGCGGGTCCTCGCCCGGATTGAGGCTGAATTCCCAGCGCCGGTGCCGGCCGGTGCAGATCACATAGGTGGTCGGCCGGGCCGGCTCGCAATATTGCACGCTGGTGCGCGGCAGCTTCGCGAGGCCGGCTTCATTGGCCAGCACATCGACGACAAGCCAGGGCTCATCGAAGCCGAGATCGGCGAGCTTCAGCCCCGCCAGCTTGCGGGTGAGGGAGGAGGCGCCATCGCAGCCCAGCACATGGCGCGCGGTCAGGCGTTCGGTCCCGCGGGGGCCTTTCGTCTCGATCGTCACATGGTCCGGCCCGGGGTCGAGCGCGGTCATCGTCTCGCCGAGCCGGATCGTGACGGACGGGTGACGTCCCGCCGCTTCGCGCACGGCCTGTTCGAGTTGCGGCTGGAGGAAGACGAGCGAGGGCGTCCAGCCCTGCGGATAGGGTTCCGGCAGCATGGTCAGCCGCTTGATCACCGCGCCATCCGCCCCGAAATACACCGAATCCGTGAAGGGCTCGGAACAGGCCTGCAGCGCTTCGCCGAGGCCGAGCCCCTGCAGGAGACGGGCGATCTCGTGGTCGATCGCCACGGCGCGCGGCTTGTCGTAGATCTCGGTCGCGCTGTCGATCACCGTCACCGAAAGTCCGGCCTGCCCGAGCAGGCAGGCAGCCACCGCCCCGACCGGTCCGAACCCGATGATCGCGACATCCACCACCGGCATGGCTCAGGCTTCGTCGATGATCGGGTTCACGAGATGGCCGACCCGGTCGATCTCGACCTCGACAACGTCGCCCGCCTTCATCCAGAGCGGCGGGTTGCGCTTGGCACCGACACCGCCCGGCGTGCCGGTTACGATGACATCGCCGATCTCGAGCCGGGTGAAGGTCGAGCAATAGGCAAGAATGGTCGGAATATCGAAGATCATGTCGCCGAGCCGGGCTTCCTGCACGACCTGCTTGTTCAGCCGGGTGACGAGGCGGAGGCTCTCCAGCGGGCCGACCTCGTCTGGCGTTACAAGGAACGGGCCGAAGGCGCCGGTTCCCATGAAGTTCTTGCCCGGGGTGAACTGGTGGGTATGGCGCTGCCAGTCGCGGATCGAGCCATCATTGTAGCAGGCATAGCCCGCGACATGGCCGAAAGCGTCGGCCTTGGCGATATGCCGGCCCGGCTTGCCGATCACGATGGCCAGCTCGCCCTCGAAATCGAAATGGGTCGAGGCTTTCGGCCGGATCATCGGGCTGCCGGCACCGACCTGCGAATTGGCGAAGCGGGTGAAAATGGTCGGATTCTCGACCTCGTCGCGCCCGGTTTCCTTGCGGTGGTTCTCGTAATTGAGCCCGACGCAGAGGATCTTGTCCGGATCCGGCAGGACCGGCGCGAGCACAAGGTCACGCCCCGAGAGGCGCGGCGCGCCCTTCGCTGCGGCAATGATTTTCGCCATGGCATCCGGCTGCTCCAGCGCCTTGCGCAGGGAAGGCGGCGCGCCTTCCGTCAGGCCGATGGCGGCAATCTCGGCGCCGTCGACGACACCCCAGCTCGGCCGGCCCGCGGCATGGAACGAGACAAGTTTCATGGCATTCTCTCCTGGCCGTCAGCGGAGCGGCAGTTCGATGAAGGGGAATTGCTTCTGGATGCGCTTGATGCGCGGCGAGGGGGCATCCGTCACGCCCCATTGATCGCTGCGCCCCGGGGGAAAGCCCCATTCCTCGGGGCCGCGATAGGCGTAATTCCCGTCGATCTGCAGCACCTCTGCCGTGCATTCGATCGGCATTTCCTCCGGCCCGGCGAAATAGGCGAAGACATTGTCGCCCGGGCCGTGCCGCCCGACGCCCCATTCGATGGCATAGCCATTCTCGCGCATTGTGCCGCACATCCGCATCATGCTGTCGAGATCCGGCATCTCGAAGGCGATATGGTTCAACGTCGGTGCCATCGGCACCCGGCCGATCACCAGCGCATGGTGGTCGATATCGCAATTGAAGAAGCCGTTGGTTTTCGTCTCGTCCACCACGCGGAAGCCGAGGACATCCTGCATGTAACTGCGCATGGCTTCATAGTTTCCGCAATTCAGGTTGAAATGCGTGACCTTGGTCATCCGGTCCTTCACCACCGGTGCCGGCGGGGCGCCGTTCCCGGCGATGAACGAGACGGTCCGGCCCTCCGGGTCGCGGCTGTCAAAGCCCGTGCCCGCACCGTCATCGAAGGCGCGCGGCGTTGCCGAGACCGGCAGGCCGGCCGCGCGGATGCGGCCATGGAGTTCGACCAGCGCTGCCTCGTTGCGGACATTCCACGTCAGGCGGCGCATCGCGGTGCCGCCGGGAACCACGGTCAGGATCGGATAATCCCCGGCCGTGCCGGCGAAATGCGCCATGCCCTCCGGCCCCGGCAACCGGCGCAGCGACCAGACCTCCTCGTAGAAGCGCGCGACCATCGGCAACTGGGTTGCGCCGATTTCCGCAGTCCGGATACCGGAGATGAGGGGGTTCATGGCCGGGGCTCCGTTCGGCTTGGGGCGGGCTCGGCCGCTTCGGCCTCGGGCCCGAGCAGCGAGCGGCAGAGAGCCGCAGTCGCTTCGAAATGTGCATTGAGGACCTGCACCGCCGCATCGGCGTTGCGGCCCAGTACGGCATCGACGATGAGCCGGTGCTCGTCATCCCTTTGGCCGGGGCTGGCGCTGGCGGCCTTGCGCGAGAGATTGCGGTAGCGCTCGGCCTGCATGAAGAGCTGGTCGCAGAACTCGATCAGGATCGAGGACCGGCACCCCGCTGTCAGCGCCCGGTGGAACTGGCGATGGCCGTCGGTCCATTCCGGATTGACGAGGCCATCGGCCTGCCGCCGGGGGAGGCGGGACAGCCTGTGGAAGGCCAGCAGCACGGCTTCCTCCCAGTCCGGATCGGCCTGCCGCATCGAGTGCCGCAGCGCCGTCTCGTTGAGCCAGCAGCGTGTCCGGGTCAGTTGGTCGAGTTCGGCCACGGAAACCGAGGCCACGAAGAAGCCGCGCATGTCATAGGCCGTGACCAGCCCTTCGCTGGCGAGGCGGTTGAGCGCCTCCCGCACCGGGCTCAGGGCCACGGCGTAATGTTCCGAAAGCGATTGCACCCTCAATTGCATATCCGGAGCAAGTTCGCCGGACACGATCCGGTCCCGCAGGCTGTTCGCCACCTGCGAGGCCAGGGTCGGGCGCTCCTCACGCATATCCCGGAGAGATAATCGATTATTTGACATCGAAATCCGGATAGTCGATTATCTGGATAAATGCAATTGGCAAGGCGTGCCCCGCCAGAAGGGTCCAGCCAACCACCGGGAGGAACGGGCATGACATTATCGGATTTCGCGTCGGGCAGCTTCGTGCCCGGCCGGCCGCGCACGCGCCGGGGCGTTCTTGGCGCTGCCCTCGCTGCCACGCTGGCGGGAATGGCCGCACCGGCTATCGCGCAGGCGCCCTGGCCGCAGCGGCCGATTACCCTGATCGTCTCGCAATCGGCCGGCGCCTCGCCGGATGTCTTCGCCCGGCTGCTGAGCGAGAAGCTGAACGGCGTGCTCAACCAGGCGGTGATTGTCGAGAACAAGCCCGGAGCCGGCAATGCCATCGGCGCGCAGGCAGCAGCCCGTTCCGCGCCGGACGGCTACACGTTCTTCTTCGCGACCTCGGCGGCGCTGACGATGAACCCGTTCCTGATGAAGAACCTGCCCTATGATCCGCTGAAGGATTTCGTGCCGGTCGCGCTGCTGACGCGCAGCCATCAGGTGCTGGTAGCGCATCCCGATTTCTCGGCCAAAAACCTGCAGGACCTGATCGAGGTCGTCCGGAAGGAGCCGAACAAATACAGCATCGCCATCGATGGCCCGCGCAACCTCTCCGGCGTGATCGTGCGCATCCTGAAATCAAAGGCTGGCCTCGACATTGTCGAGGTGCCCTACAACAACATCCCGGCTTCCGTGCAGGATGTGGTTTCTGGCCGGCTGCCGGTGGGCATGTTCTCGCTTTCGGTGGTCGAGGGCCAGGTCCGCGGCGGCGCGATGAAGGTGCTCGCCAGCGGTTCGGCCGGCGGGATCGCTTCCATGCCGAATGTCGAGCCGATTGCAAAGCTTTATCCCGGCTTCGATTATCTCGGCTGGTTCATGCTGATGGCCCCTGCCGGCACGCCGGAGCCGATCGTCAACGAGATGCACAGGGCGCTCGCCAGGGTGCTGGGCGATCCGGCCATCCAGGCGGCGGCGCCGAAGCTCGGTTTCGAGCTGGATCCGCGTGGCCTGGCCAGCCGCGAGGATTCGCTGGCCTTCCTCAAGCGCCAGCTCGGCCTGTGGCAGGAAACCACGACGGCCCTCGGCCTCAAGCCCGAATAAGCCCTCCCGGCCTCAATAGAGGCCCTTCGTCAGGAAGCCGCGCCCCTTGGCCGGCTTCTTCGGCTTGCCCGGATAGCGATCCTGCCCGGAAGGCTTGCCGGCAGCCAGGGCGACGCCCTCCGCCGGGCTGCCCGCCTTGCGCGGGGCCATCTGGCTCTTCGGATCGATCCGCCGGCCCTCGCCACCGCGACCTGTTCCCGCTGGCTGCCAGTTCGGCACGAGATGGGCCTTGCCCGGGCCGATCAGGTCCGCCCGGCCCATTTCCTTGAGCGCCTCGCGCAGGATCGGCCAGTTCTCCGGGTCATGGTAGCGAAGGAACGCCTTGTGCAGGCGGCGCTGGCGCAGCCCCCGCACGGTCTCGACCGGGTCGGAGGCATTGCGCCGCACCGGGCGAAGCGGGTTCACGCCGGTATGGTACATCGCCGTGGACAGGGCCATGGGCGAGGGCAGGAAAGTCTGAACCTGATCCGCCCGATAGCCGTTTTTCTTCAACCAGAGCGCGAGGTTCACCATGTCCTCGTCCGTGGTGCCGGGATGCGCCGCGATGAAATACGGGATCAGGAAATACTTCTTGCCCGCCTTCTTCGCGGCCTCATCGAACAGCTTCTTGAAGGCATCATAGGTGCCGATGCCCGGCTTCATCATCTTGTTGAGCGGGCCATCCTCGGTATGTTCCGGCGCGATCTTGAGATAGCCGCCGACATGGTGCTCGACGAGTTCCTTGACATATTCCGGGCTCTCCACCGCGAGGTCATAGCGTACGCCGGAGGCGACATTGACCTTCTTCACGCCCGGAATCGCGCGCGCCTTGCGGTAGAGCTGGATCAGCGATTCATGGCTGGTATTCAGATTCTTGCAGATATCCGGGAACACGCAGGAGGGCCGCCGGCAGACCGCCTCGATCGCCTTGTCCTTGCAGCCGATGCGATACATGTTCGCCGTCGGCCCGCCGATATCGGAGATGACGCCGGTGAACTTGTCGTCCTTGTCGCGGATCGACTCGATCTCCTTGAGGATCGAGCCCTCCGAGCGCGACTGGATGATGCGGCCCTCATGCTCGGTGATCGAGCAGAAGGAGCAGCCGCCGAAACAGCCGCGCATGATCGTCACCGAATGGCGGATCATCTCCCAGGCGGGGATTTTCGCGTCGCCATAGGACGGATGCGGTGCCCGCGCGAAAGGCAATTCGTAGACGGCATCCATCTCGGCCGTGGTGAGCGGGATCGGCGGCGCCGTCAGCCAGACATCGCGGTCGCCATGGCGCTGCGTGAGCGGCCAGGCATTGCCGGGATTGCTTTCCTTGTGCAGCACGCGCGAGGCGCGGGCATAGGCTTCCTTGTCGTTGACCACCACATCATAGGCGGGGAGGCGGATGACGCCCTGCAGATGGCGCGACTTCTCGTCGTTGCGGAGCTTGCCCTCGTCGCCATCCTCGAGATCATCGGCATGGGCCTCGAACCAGCCCTCCGGGGTGCCCGACCGCGCGAAGGCAATGCCGCGGATATCCGAGAAATCCTGGTGGATCCCGCCCTTGGCGATCCGGTGGGCCACCTCGACCAGCGCCCGCTCGGCATTGCCATAGAGCAGCAGGTCGGCCTTGGCATCGAGCAGGATCGAGCGCCGCACCTTGTCCGACCAGTAATCATAATGGGCGATGCGCCGCAGCGAGGCCTCGATCCCGCCGATGACGATCGGCACGCCCGAAAAAGCCTCGCGGCAGCGCTGGGCATAGACATTGACGGCACGGTCCGGCCGCTTCCCGCCGGCCCCGCCGGCTGTGTAATTGTCGTTGTGGCGCAGGCGGCGATCCGAGGTGTAGCGGTTCACCATGGAATCCATGTTGCCGCTGGTCACGCCGAAGAACAGGTTCGGCTTGCCGAGCACCCTGAACGGCGCGGCACTCTGCCAGTCCGGCTGGGCGATGATCCCGACGCGGAAGCCCTGCGCCTCCAGCAGCCGGCCGATAATGGCCATCCCGAAGCTGGGATGGTCGACATAGGCATCCCCGGTCACGAGGATGATGTCACAGGAATCCCAGCCCAGTTCGTCCATTTCCTCGCGCGACATCGGCAGGAACGGCGCGGGGCCGAACCGTTCCGCCCAGAATTTGCGATAGGAAAAAAGCGCTTTTGCGCTGGGAAGTTCAGCGGCGAGAGAGGCCATTCTGGTCCCCGGATTCTGACATTGGCATCGTTGCGCCTGCCATAACGCAAAACACGGGGAAAGCGGAGCGATTTTCTGTCGCGTGTTGCAGCGTCACCGGCTATGCCACGGAAAATCATTCCACAAGGCCTTTCCCGATGATCCGTGTTGAGAGCGTTTCCAAGCGCAACAGCAGCCAGTTGCTGTTTGTCGAGGCTTCCGCCACGCTGCTGCGCGGCGAGAAAGTCGGCCTTGTCGGCCCGAACGGCGCGGGCAAGTCCACCCTGTTCCGCATGATCACCGGGCGGGACCAGCCGGATGAGGGGCAGGTCTCGGTCGATCGCGGTACGATCATCGGCTATTTCAGCCAGGATGTCGGCGAGATGGCCGGGCGCTCCGCCGTCGCCGAGGTGATGGAAGGGGCGGGGCCCGTCAGCGCGGTGGCAGCCGAGATGGCGGCGCTCGAGGCTGACATGGTCGATCCGGGCAAGGGCAACCAGCTCGAGGAGATCATCGCCCGCTATGGCGAGGTCCAGGCCCGGTTCGAGGAACTGGACGGCTACGCGCTGGATGGCCGCGCCCGCGAGGTGCTCGACGGCCTCGGCTTCAGCCAGGAGATGATGGATGGCGATGTCGGCAAGCTCTCGGGCGGATGGAAGATGCGTGTCGCGCTCGCCCGCATCCTGCTCATGCGGCCGGATGTCATGCTGCTTGACGAGCCCTCGAACCATCTCGATCTGGAGAGCCTGATCTGGCTCGAGCAGTTCCTGAAGGGCTATGACGGCGCCCTGATGATGACCTCGCATGACCGCGAATTCATGAACCGCATCGTCACCAAGATCATCGAGATCGATGGCGGTTCGCTGACAACCTATTCCGGCGACTACGACTTCTATGTCGAGCAGCGCGCCATGTCGGAAAAGCAGCAGCAGGCCCAGTTCGAGCGCCAGAAGGCGATGCTGGCCAAGGAAATCGCCTTCATCGAGCGGTTCAAGGCCCGCGCCAGCCATGCCGCGCAGGTCCAGAGCCGCGTCAAGAAGCTCGACAAGATCGAGAAGGTCGAGCCGCCCCGCCGCCGCCAGACCATCGCCTTCGAGTTCCAGCCCGCGCCTCGCTCGGGCGATGACGTGATCAGCGTGAAGGGCGTCCACAAGCGCTATGGCAGCCGCGTGATCTATGACGGGCTCGACTTCCATGTCCGCCGCAAGGAGCGCTGGTGCGTCATGGGCGTCAACGGGGCCGGCAAATCCACCCTGCTCAAGCTGGTGGCCGGGGACGCGACCCCCGATTCCGGCACGGTGCAGATCGGCGTCGGCGTGAAGCTGGGCTATTTCTCCCAGCATGCCATGGACATCCTCGATGGCGACCTGACGATTTTCGAGATGCTGGAGCAAAGCTTCCCGCAGGCCGGGCAGGGCTCGCTCCGCACGCTGGCCGGCTGTTTCGGCTTTTCCGGCGATGATATCGAGAAGCGCTGCCGCGTGCTTTCCGGCGGCGAGAAGGCCCGGCTGGTCATGGCGATGATGCTGTTCGACCCGCCCAACCTGCTGGTCCTCGACGAGCCGACCAACCATCTCGACCTTGCGACCAAGGAAATGCTGGTCAATGCCCTGGCGCAGTTCGAGGGCACGATGCTGTTCGTCTCGCATGACCGCCATTTCCTGGGCGCCCTGTCGAACCGCGTGCTCGAACTGACGCCCGACGGCGTGCATGCCTATGGCGGCGGCTATACCGAATATGTCGCCAGCACCGGGCAGGAGGCGCCGGGCCTCAGGAGTTGAAAGCTGTTGCGCCTTGCGGAGCGCTGTTCCCGAGCCGTCATGGCCGGGCCTGGCCCGGCCATCCCTGACTTTCGGAATGGATTTTCAAGTCGTGGATGCCCGCCCCTGGGGCGGGCATGAAGGATTGGGAAAGGTGGGGCTGGCGGCCTACCGGTATTTCGCGGCGGTGATGAACTCGCTGAAGGTCTCGCACCAGACCAGAACGGTGGTGTAGGCGGCGAGGTCGACCCCTGCCGGCACGTCGAGGATGAAGCCGTTGAAGGTCTTCACATCGCCGATGAGCCGGGCCTCGCCCTTCACGGCAAGGAAGCCGTCCTCGTCCTCGACGAAGCTCTTCACGAGATAGAGCTTGTAGTCCGGCCCCGGCGCCAGCTTGCCCTCATGCGCGATGCGCTGCGGCGTGAGGCTCACCTTGCCTTCGCCCCAATGGAAGAAGTCGCTGCCCTTGAGGTCGCGCCGGAATTCGCCCCGGAACATGGCGCCCTGCGCCGCCGCGACGAGCGCGGCCTGGTCTGGCCCCTTCGGCGCGATCAGGATCGGCAATGTGTAGATGCCGATGGCGAAACCGATCGCGAGCATCGCAAGATGGGTTCCGGTCAGGACAAGTTTCTTCAGCATGCAGCGCGCTCCGGACTTCCTGCGGGTCTATGCAGGTGACCGGAGCATCGCATCTCTCCGATCACAGGCAAAATGCCGGATTCGTGAGGAAGAGTCCCGGAAGACTGTTCCCCTCAGGTCAGCCCTGCGCCTTCACGCGCTGGCGGAAGGCATGGAGCAGCGGCTCGGTATAGCCGTTGGGCTGCGCGATGCCGTCGAAGACCAGCGCCCGGGCGGCCTGGAAGGCGAGGCTGCTCGCCTCGTTGCCGGCCATCGGCCGGTAGAGCGGGTCGCCGGCATTCTGGCCATCGACCTTCTTCGCCATCCGGGCGAAGGCGGCGTCGATCTGCTCCGCCGTGCAGACGCCATGCAGCAGCCAGTTGGCCATGTGCTGCGAGGAAATGCGCAGGGTGGCGCGGTCTTCCATCAGCCCGACATCATGGATATCCGGCACCTTGGAGCAGCCGATGCCCTGGTCGACCCAGCGCACGACATAGCCGAGAATGCCTTGGGCATTGTTGTCCAGCTCGGCGGTGATCTCCTCCGGCGACCAGTTGCGACCCTGCGCGGTCGGGATCGTCAGCAGCGCCGGGAGCGGGGCGACCGGCTCGGCAAGGCGTTCCTTCTGGCGCGCATAGACATCGACATGGTGGTAATGCGTGGCATGCAGGGTGGCCGCCGTCGGCGAGGGCACCCAGGCCGTGGTCGCACCCGATTTCGGATGCCCGATCTTCTGCACCAGCATGTCGGCCATCCGGTCCGGCGCGGCCCACATGCCCTTGCCGATCTGCGCCTTGCCCGAAAGGCCGCAGGCGAGGCCGATCTGCACGTTGCGATCCTCATAGGCCGCGATCCAGGACGAGGCCTTCATGTCGCCCTTGCGGATCATCGGGCCGGCCTGCATCGAGGTATGCATCTCGTCGCCGGTCCTGTCGAGGAAGCCGGTATTGATGAAGACGATGCGGTTCTGCACGGCCGCAATACAGGCGGCGAGATTGGCCGAGGTGCGGCGCTCCTCGTCCATTACGCCCACTTTCAGCGTGTGGCGGGTGAGGCCGAGCAGGTCCTCGACGGCATCGAACAGGTCATTCGTGAAGGCCGCCTCGACCGGGCCATGCATCTTCGGCTTGACGATATAGACATTGCCGTTCCGGCTGTTGCGGAACTTGCCGAGACCCTGGATGTCATGCAGGGCGATCGTGCTGGTCATGATGCCGTCGAGAATGCCTTCCGGCGCCTCGCTGCCATCCGGCAGCAGGATGGCCGGGTTGGTCATCAGATGGCCGACATTCCGCACGAAGAGCAGGCTGCGGCCCGGCAGCGTCAGGCGCGTGCCATCGGGCGCGGTATAGTTGCGGTCGCTGTTGAGGCGGCGCGTCATCGGCTTGCCGGCCTTCTCGAACGTGTCCTCGAGCGTGCCGTTCATCAGGCCGAGCCAGTTCGCATAGGCCGCGACCTTGTCCTCGGCATCGACGGCGGCGATCGAATCCTCGAGATCGACAATGGTCGTCAGCGCCGATTCCAGCACGATATCGGCGAGGCCGGCCGGATCGTCCTTGCCGATCCGGTGGGTCGGATCAATCACCAGCTCGATATGCAGCCCGTTGTTCTTCAACAGGAAATTGGCGCCATTGGTCCCAACGAGCTGGGCGGGATCGGCCAGGGCCGGCATGCCGCCTTTCCAGTCGGTCCAGCTGCCGGAAGCCAGCGGCGCAGCCTTGTCGAGGAAGGCCTTGGCCCAGCCGATCACCTTGGCGCCGCGGGCCGTGTCATAGCCGCCGGCCTGCGGCGGAGCCAGCGCATCCGTCCCGTAGAGGGCGTCATAGAGGCTGCCCCAGCGGGCATTGGCGGCATTGAGCACGAACCGCGCATTGAGCACGGGCACCACCAGCTGCGGCCCCGCAGAGGAGGCGATCTCGGCATCCACATTGGTCGTGCTGACCTTGAACCGCGCCGGCTCGGGCACGAGATAGCCGATCTCGCGCAGGAAAGCTTCATAGGCAGCGGCATCGAAGGGCTTGCCGGCGCGGTCCGCATGCCAGGCATCGATCTTGGCCTGCAGCGCGTCGCGTGCGGCCAGCAATTCGCGGTTGCGTGGGGCAAAGCGCGCGAAGATCTGCGCCATGCCGCTCCAGAAGGCCCCGGCCTCGAGCCCCGTACCCGGCAGGACACGCTCGTCGACGAAACGGGCCAATTCCGCCGCCACCTTCAGGCCAGCCTTGTCGATCCGGTTCGTCATGTCGCGCTCCTCTCTTGCCGCACGGCCGATGCTTCCTGCCGCATGGCCATTTACGCCGGAAACAGCAATTCGCCTCCATGTCAAGAATTCCAAGGAATTATGCAAGGGCGGAAAGAATGGGGGTCATACCCCCTTCAGCACCACATGCTTTATCCGCTGGCGGTGATAGGTGAAGGCCACGTGCAGGCTGCCATCCGGCATCTGGTGGATGCTCGGATAGGACAATTCCCGGTTGCGGCGGTCGAGCGAATTGTTGGTCATGCAATAGCCGTCGCCGGTTTCCAGCTCGATCCGGACCGGCCAGCTCCGCCCGCCATCCTCGGACAGGGCGAGGCAGAGCGGCGCGCGCGGCGCGCCCCAGAAGGCCTGCCGGGCCGGTTTCGGCGCCTCGACGGCCGGGCTGGTCATCTCCTCGTCATCCTCGATCTCGTCGTAGAGCGAAACGCGGCGATCCGTGGCCCCGGCGGCGCTCGAATGGTTATAGACAAGGGCGAGCCGGCCATCGGCGAGGCGTGTTGCCTGGATCGAGGAATTGTTGTTCGGCAGCGCTGTCGGCCGGCAGGGCGACCATGTCTTTCCGCCATCCGTCGAGCGGCTGGCATGGATGAAATCCGCCCAGCGGCTGCGGAACAGCGCGAGCAATTCGCCCGGGCCGGCCTCGATCACGCCCATATGGACGCAGCCGAGGCTGTCCGGCACCTCGATGGGCCGCCAGGTCCGGCCCTTGTCCGGGCTGAGGCGCAGTACGCTGATATCGTTGTCGCCCACCCATTTCACGCCGGGCGTGCTGCGGCAGAGGAACGTGCCGATCAGCCAGTCGCCATTGGCCAGCACCTGCACCGGCTGCCGCACGAAGGTGCCGGCATCGACGATCAGCGTATCCGGCGCGGACCAGCTGGCGCCATGGTCGGTGGAGATCCTGCGCCGGACGATGGCCGTGTCCTGGTTGCCGGATTTCTGCGAGGTATAGAGCAGCCAGAGCGGCCCTTCCGGTGTCGGAAACAGGATCGGGTTCTGTTCGGAACGCGCGGGGTCATCGACCAGCTTCACCGTCTCGCTCCATTGCCCGGCGCCCGGTGCGAGGCGGCAGAAATGGATCGAGATGTCCGACATGCCCTCCTGCGTGCCGCCGAACCAGACGCAGCCCAGCGATCCGTCACCGAGGGTCATCAGGTTGGCGGCATGGTTCTGCGGGCAGGGTGAGGGCAGGATGGCCTCGAACTGGCCCGGATGGCCAGGCCGGGGGCGGAGTTTTCCGTCATCGAGGAGGGCAGGGGCGTCTTCCGTGGCATTCATGGCAGGCTCCTCAGGCGGGATGCGCGGCAAGGCGCATGGCATAGTCGATGGCCTCGATCAGGCTGGTTTCAGAAGCAATGCCCTGGCCGGCAATGTCGAAGGCCGTGCCGTGATCGACGGAGGTCCGGATGATCGGCAGGCCGAGCGTGATGTTGACGCCGGAGAGCGCATCCCATTTGCCCGTCGCCGGATCGACATGGAAGCCCAGCAGCTTGACGGGGATATGCCCCTGATCGTGATACATCGCGACCACGGCATCATATTGCCCCGCCCGCAGTTTCACGAACACCGTGTCGCCCGGCACCGGGCCGACCACGTCGAGCCCGTCCGCCACCGCCCTGGCGATGGTCGGCGCGGAAATGTCGATATCCTGCCGGCCGAACAGCCCGCCTTCGCCGGCATGCGGGTTGAGCGCGGCCACGGCGATCCGCGGCCTTGGCTTTCCAAGCCGCCGCAGGGCACCCTCGGTCAGGTCGATCACCCGGCGCAGGCGCTCGGGCGTGAGCCGCTTCGGCACATCCTCGAGCGCGACATGGGTGGTGACATGGCTGACATTCATGTTGCCATGGGCCAGCATCATGACCGAGCCCTTCACGCCGGTCAGTTCGGCCAGAAGTTCGGTATGGCCGGCATAATGGTAGCCCGCGAGGTTCAGCGCTTCCTTGTTGAGCGGCGCCGTCACCAGCCCCTGCACCCGGCCCTGCTGCGCGAGGCTTACCGCCTTCTCGATGGCCAGATAGGCCACCCTGCCGCCGGGCGCGCCGATCTCGCCGGTCCGGATCTCGCCGCCCGGGTCGCCCGCCTGCAGGCAGGCAAGGGCGGGCCAGGCCGCATCTTCCTCCGTCTCGGGGATCGCGGACATGCCCAGCAACGCCTCGGCCTTGCGGAGCGAGGGCACGTCGCCGATCACGAGCAGGCGGAACTCGCCGGCCCGGAGCCGCTCCGCAAGCCCATTCGCGGCCCGGACGATGATTTCCGGGCCGATTCCGGCGGGATCACCCATGGTGATGGCGAGATGCGGGATCATGGGGCGGGTTCCATCGCAGAGGGTTGAAGGGTGGCGACAAGGCGGGCCAGAAAGTCGGGCGCACCGAAGGCCCCGGATTTCGAAACCAGCGGCAGGCCGGCCCAGCGCCCGCCAGCAAGGCGGGAAACCGGGGCGCCCGGTTCCCATTCGCCGATCACCTCGATCCGTTCAACCCCGAGCGGTGCCATCAGGCCGCGCAGGGTCTCCCCGCCGCTGACAAAAAGCGCGCCCGGGCTTGGCATCCGGGCGACGAGCGATCCGAAGATCGCGGCGATCCGTCGCTGCGCCGCCGGCCTGTCCAGCCCCGCCGGCAGGCGGCAGCAGGCGAAGGCGCAGCCATTCCGCGCGAGCGTGCGGACCAGGTCTGCGCATTCCTCGACCGCTTGGTCAGATAATTCGACCGTCCGGTCAGGCAATCCCGCCAATTGGCCCCGCATGACCGGATGATCAGTCCCGACCAGACCGAGCAGCGGCCCCGGAAGCGGCGGCGGCGCATCCGGCCTGCTGCCGAGCGCGCGGCCGAGGGCAGCGGCGAGCCCTCCGGAACCGACCCAGAGGACCGGGGCCGGCTGTGCAAGCACCGCCCGGACGATCCGGTCGAGCTCGGCATCAGTCTCGGCATCGAACAGCGACAGGCCGGGAAGCGCCGGATCGCCCGGCTGGCGGAAAGCGGGCGCCAGCCCTGCTGCGGCGAGGCTCGCGGCCAGGTCCTCTCCGGTCGGCCGCCAGAGGCCGGCAATCCGCAGAAGCTGCCGGCCGCCGCGGGTGATCCGCCCTTGTGCGGGCAGGGCCGGTGCGATCACCACCCGGACGAAAGGGAGCGCCCGGACGAGGGCCGCGAGTTCGGCGCCGGCATGGCCCCGCAGCAGGCTGTCAAGCTTGAGGAGGCTGAGCCGGCCCGGCTGCGGGGCGAGATGCCCGGACCAGCCGGCGACCCGCGCCGCGGCTTCTTCCGGCCCGGCCTCGCGCGTATTTGTATCAAGAACCGGACAGGTCCCTTCCGGCCGGATGCCGACCGCCAGCGGGCCGAACGCGCCGACAAGGCCGGCGGCGCTGTCGAGCGCGCCGGTCATGTCGTCGGCCATCAGCCGCAGGCTGTCATATCCATGGGACATGCCTCAGCCCCGGAGGCGCTTCACGAGGCCGAGCGTGGCATTGCGGATGAAGACGGCATCGGTGGCGAAGCTGATGAAATCGACACCCTCGGCAAGGCGCCGCCGGAATTCGTCCTCGTTGCCAGTGAGGTAGCCGCAGGGCTTGCCGATGGCCTTCAGGCGCCGGAACCCGTCATCGATGGCCGCCTGGACCTCCGGATGCTGGGGATTGCCGATATGCCCCATCGAGGCGGCAAGATCGGACGGTCCGATGAAGACCGCATCGACGCCATCGACCGCCGCGATGGCCTCGATCCGGGCCAGTGCGCCGGCGCTCTCGATCTGCACGATCACGCAAAGCTCGGCCTCGGCCGCAGCAAAATAGGCCGGCGTCAGCCCGTAATTCGCCGCCCGCGAGGCGCCGGACACGCCGCGCACGCCTTTCGGCGGGAAACGCGTATGCGCCACGGCCGCGCGGGCTTCCTCCGCATTCTCGACATAGGGGATCAGCAGGGTCTGTGCGCCCTGGTCGAGCAGCCGCTTGATCGTGACCATGTCGTTCCAGGCGGGCCGGACAAGGGCCGGCAGGCCGGCCCCGGCAATCGCCCGGAGATGGTCGATCACGTCGGGCAACTCGATCGGCGAATGTTCGGTATCGACCAGCACCCAGTCGAAGCCGCAGGCCGCCAGCATCTCGGTCAGGGCCGGCGAGCCGAAGGTCGCGAAGAAGCCGATCTGCTGCTGCCGCCCGAGGCGCTGCTTGAAGAGGTTGCGGGGATGCTCGGTCATGGCCTGTTCCGTTCCTGCTGGGGCCGCCACGCTAGCGCGCGACGGAGAGGGTGTTGAAGCTGAGCGTGATCGCGCGGGTCAGTTCCCCGGCCACGCGCAAAACATCCGGCACGGCCCGGGCCGCGAAGGCCTCCATCGAGGCGCGCTCGGCATGGATTGTCAGGCTGACGCCCGCGACTGGGTTGCCGTCGGTATCGGTGATCGCCGCCGCCACCGTGCGGAGGCCATAGGCATTCTCGCCGTCGGACAGGGCATAGCCCCGGGCCCGGACCTCGACGAGCCGGGCGAGGATGGCATCGAGATCGACCAGGGTCCGCTCCGACAGGCGCACCCGGTTGGATTGCTCGAGGATTTCCCGTTGCCGGGCCACCGGCATGCAGGCCAGCAGCACATGGCCGAGTGCCGCGCCATAGGCGCCTGTCCGGCTGCCGGCGCGGCGGTCGAGGTTGAGCTGCGGCAATTCCACCTGTGCCCGCTCGACATAGACGACATCCGGCCCGTCCAGCATGCCCAGCGAGGCCGCATCGGCGATCTCCGGCACCAGGTCCTGGAGGAGCGGCCGCGCCAGCATCTTGAGATCTGCCCGGGCGAGGGGCGTATAGCCGAGCTCGAGGCATTTCAGCGTCATCCGGTAGCGTCGGCTGTGCGGCACGGCGGCGAGATAGCCGAGATGGCAGAGCGTATGGACCAGCCGAAACGAGGTGCCGCGATCGAGCAGCGCCCGCTGCGCGATTTCGGAGATCGTGAGTTCCGGCAACCGCGCATCGAAGGCCTTCAGCACAGCGAAGGCCTTCACCACGGATTGTACGAAATTCTTGGGGTTGTCCTCGGTCGCCTTGTCGTCGCGCATGGTCGGGTCCGTTGCTTGTCGTTCTCAGAGCGAGGAGCCGCCGCAGATCGTCAGCACCTGCCCGGTAATCGCCCCGGCCTCCCGCGAGAGCAGGAAGGCCACGGCAGCCGCCACTTCCTCCGGCTGGATCAGGCGTCCGATCGGCGGCGTCTTCACCGCGATATCGGCGCGCGAGGGGTCCTGCAGCATCGGCGTCGCCGTCGCGGCCGGCGCCACGACATTGGCGGTGATGCCGCGGGGGGCGAGTTCGATCGCCCAGGAACGCACCATCCCGACCAGTGCCGCCTTGGTGGCGGCATATTGGCTGCGACCGGCCGCGCCATTCGCGGTCCGGCTGCCAAGCAGGACGATGCGGCCGCCTTCGCCCATGCCCGGCACAAGGGCATTGGCGAGGTCCTCGGCCGCCGCGACATGGAGCTGCCACATCGCTGCCCGCGCTTCCGGATCAAGCTGGCCCAGCATGCCGCCCCGCAGCAGGCCGGCTGCATGGACGAGGGCATCCATCGGGCCAAGCCCGGCCAGCGCCCGCTGCCGTTCCGATGGAGCGGAGAGATCGCAGGCCCGGCCCGCAAAGGCGGGATGGCCGATTCCGGCCGGGCGGCGCGACAGGCCGGTTACCCGCCAGCCCTCCGCCAGAAGGCGTTGGGCGATGGCGGCGCCGATCCCGGAACTCGCGCCCGTCACGAGGGCATGGCGCTGGCGTGCCGGCATCAGCTGGGCTGGTAGTTGATCAGCTTCAGCAATTCGCCGGTCCGCGCGACCTCGGACTTGATGAAGGCGCGCGTCTCCTCGATGCTCTCGGCAACCGGCTCGATCAGGGTCGCCCGGAGCCGCTCGGCCGTGGCCGGATCCTTCATCGTCGCCTGGATCATGGCATTGACCTTCTCCTGGATGGCGCGGGGCGTGCCCTTGGGCGCCCAGATCCCGTACCAGGAATTGAACACGAAATCGGGCACTCCGCCTTCGGAAATGGTCGGCACCTCCGGCGCCAGCACGGACCGCGTCTTCGAGGCAATGCCGAGCGCCTTGATCGTGCCGCCCTTGGCCTGCGGCAGCAGGGCGAAGGACGGGTCGATCAGCAATTGCACCGCACCGCTCATCAGATCCTGCAGGGCGGGAACCGTACCGCGATATGGCACGAGATTGATGTTCAGCCCCGCCCGGCGGAGGAAATCGACCGTCGCGAGATGGCCGGCCGAACCGAGCGAGGAAATCGCGAAGGAGAACTCACCCGGCTTTTCCCTGGCGGATTTCAGCAGCTCGGCCAGGGTGTTCTCCGGCCGCTGCTTCGACATGACCAGCACCAGCGGGGCCACTGCCGTGCGCGAGATCGCCTCGAGATCCACTTCGGGGTCGAAGGTGGCGGCCTTGAGCACCTTCGGCATCACCGCCGTGTTGAAGGCGCTGGCCAGCAAGGTGTAGCCGTCGGGTTCGGCGCGGATCACCTCGTTGGTGCCGATCAGGCCAGCTCCGCCGACCTTGTTCTCGGTGATCGAGGTCGCGCCCATCGTTTCCTGCAGGCGCTGGGAAACCAGCCGGCCCAGCGCGTCATTCGCCGCGCCGGGCGGCCAGGGGACAATCACCTTGATCGTCTTGCTCTTGTCGGGCCAGGCGGCCTGGGCTTGCGCCGCAGGCAGACCACCCAAGGCGGCCATGCCGCCAGCCGCGCCCAACGCGGTCAGGAAATCGCGCCGTTTCATCCTCGTCGTTCCTCTCCGGGTCTCTGGCCGAATACGGGTTCGGCTCTCTTCTCAGGGGCCGCGCCGGCGAGCCGGGCGGTGGTCAGTTGATCGGAATGCGAACATTAATTCGCATGATGAATATTCGCGCGGATTCCCGGGCGCGTCAAGCCGAGGCGGGGCCAGTGGTTCAGCTGCGCGGCAGGTTCTCGCGGGTGACAAGCTCGATCACCAGCGGCTCGATTTCGGTTTCGGGCGGCCGGCCTTCGCGCAGGTTGGCGAAGATCCGGATCGCGTTCGACACGGTCTTCTCATGGCTCTGGTTGAGCACGAAATCCATCGTGCCTTCCTCGAGCATCTGGCGGGCATCAGGCGAGAGCGCATGCCCGACAAAAACGATGCGCCGGTGAAGGCTCATCTCGCGGATGGCGCGGGCAATCCCGCTCGGCGCCCCGCCGATATTGTAGATCCCGACAAGATCCGGGTGGCGCAGCAGCAATTCGCGCGCCGCACGGTAATTCTCGGCCGCATCGTCATGGCCCTCCCGCAGGTCCACCACGGACAGGCTCGGGAAGCGTTCCGCGATCAGCGCCCGGAAGCCGAGATCGCGATCGCGATGGGCGCGGTAGAGCCGCGAGCCGGCAATCAGCCCGATCTGGCCGGTCTCGGCCTTCGACATCTGTCCGATCAGCAGGGCGGCCGTCCGCCCGGCTGCGAGGTTGTCAAGGCCGAGATAGGCCGTGCGGTCCGAATCCGGCAGGTCGGAGACGAGCGTCAGGACCGGCTTTCCGGCAAGGATCGTGCGCGCGGCAGCCGCACGCACGGCATCATGGTCAAGCGCCATGAAGGCAATCCCGTCCGAGCGGCGGGCATGGTGGAGAACCGCTTCGGCCAGCGCATCGGCGTTGAAGCTCTCGACGAAGACACAGCGGCAGGTAACATTGTAGGTGCGGTACTGGTCATGCGGGCGGGCAATATAGGCGCCGAGCATCCGCAGGTAGCGGTTGGTGCCGGAGGGCAGGATGAAGGTCAGCCGCATCGGCTTGGGGCGAAGGGCGGAATACAGATCCTCCTCGGGCAGGTAGTGCAGCTCCCGCGCCGCCGCGACGACGCGCTCCGCCGTGGCGCTGCGCACATGGGTCCGGCGGTTCAGCACCCGGTCCACCGTGGCCGGTGACACACCGGCCAGGGCCGCGACATCACGCGCATGAGGGCGTTTCGGGGGGGAGGGCGTGTTCATCAAAAATCATCAAAACATAGGCGTTGAAACATGGCCAGCCCCGCCGCACCCTTCCGCAAGATCAGGCCCGGCACAAAGATCGGGTTGCAAGCCGCCCCGGAGGAAACCATGACCGAATTGACCTCACTCACGCGTGCCAGCTTCCTGCGTCTGGCTGCCGGCGCCTCGCTGGCCGGGCTCGGCGGGTCTCTCGCCCGCGCCCAGGCCCCGGTGGAACTGCGCTATGGCCATATGAACCCGCCTTCCAGCGCTGCCGGGATCCAGGCCCAGATGCTGGCCGACGAGATCGCGAAGAACAGTGCCGGCGGTGTCAAGGTCACGGTCTATCCCTCCTCGCAGCTCGGGAAGCTGCAGGAGCTCGCCGAAGCCGTCTCCACCGGCAGCATCGCGTTGTCCCACAACACCGCCGCGGGGATCGGTTCGCTCTACGAGCCCTTCGGCGCGCTCGATACGCCCTATCTCTACAAGGACTTCGCCCATCTCATGCGGGTGATGGACGTCAACGGCCCGGTGCTGAAGGTGCTCAACGAGGGGTTGATCAAGGCCGCCGGCGTTCGCGTGCTCTACGCCTATTACTTCGGCACGCGGCATCTCACTGCCAACAAGGCGATCCGCGAGCCGGCCGATCTTGCGGGCATGAAGATCCGGGCGATTCCGTTCCCGATCTACAATACCGCCGTGCAGGGCCTCGGCGCGGTGCCGATCCCGGTGGACTGGTCGGAAGTGCCGACCGCTCTGGCCACCGGCACGGTCAACGGGCAGGAGAACCCGGCCAACGTGATCCTCTCCTCGAAGCTCTATGAAACCCAGTCGCATATGATGCTGACCGGGCATATCATGAATGCCCAGCTCATCGTCATGAACGAGCGTGTCTGGCAGCGCATGACGCCGGCCCAGCGCGACGCGATCTCCGCTGCTGCCGCCAAGGTGTCGAAGGAGGCCTCGGAAATGGTCCGCAAGACCGAATCCGAGGAGATCGAGAAGCTCAAGGGCCTGAAGATGACGGTGATCGGCCCGGCGGAAGGGCTCAAGGTCGATGCGTTCCGTGCCTCGGTGGGCAAGCTGGTGCAGGAGCGCTTCGGCGCCAAATTCGCCGATCTCTACAAGCAGGTCGCGGCGCTGGGCTGAGCCCGGCCGGGGGAGTTCACGATGACCGGGTTTCTGGAGCGCTCGGCGGGCCTCGTCGAAAGCGTGGCGCGGATCTGCGAGCGCATGGCCATCGGCGCGCTCTTCATCATGACCGCGCTGGTGACGGCGCAGATCGTGGGGCGCGAGATCCTCAGCCTCGGCCTGCCGGGCGTCGAGGAGCTGGCACGCTGGTCGGGCCTGTGCCTCGTCTATTTCGCGGTGCCGCTGCTCTTCCTCGAATGCCGGCATGTCAGCGTGGACATGTTCCTTGTCAAGCTGCGCGGCCCCCTGCGCAAGGGCATCGACATCGCGCTGGAATGCCTGACCGTGGCCTTCACGCTCGCCTTCCTTGTCGGCGGCTGGTTCTTCATGCAGCGCGCCGGCAAGTTCTCGACGCCGGCGCTGGGCATGCCGAACCTGCTCTTCTATGCGCCGGTCCTGTTCGGCATGGCACTCAGCATGCTTGCCGGGCTTGTCCGGGTCTACCGCACCATTCTTGCGCCGGCGGGGGAGTCCAAGCCATGCTGAGCCTCACTGTGCTCTTCCTGTTCCTGGCGCTCACCCTGATCGGCGCCCCGATCGCCGTGGCCATGGGCTTCTCGGCGGCCTTCGTGATCTGGTGGGGCGATTTCCCGCTGACCGTGATCGCGCAGCGTTCGGTCAACGCGCTCGATTCCGCCCCGCTTCTTGCGGTGCCGCTTTTCATCTTCGCCGCGGCGCTTTTCAACGAAAGTGGCGTCACCAACCATCTCTTCGCGCTGGTAAGGCTGATCGTCGGCCGGATCCGCGGCGGCCTCGGCCATGTGACCGTGCTGACCAACCTCATCTTTTCCGGGATTTCCGGCGCGGCCCTTGCCGATATCGGCGCGCTGGGCGGAACCCAGATCCGCCTGATGCGCGAGCAGGGATACAAGGACGAATTCGCTGCGGGCATCACCATGGCAGCGGCGACGATCGGGCCGATCTTCCCGCCTTCCATCCCGCTCATCATCTTCGCTACGGCTGCGGAGGTTTCGGCGGTGAAGCTGCTTCTGGCCGGCGTGGTGCCGGCACTGATCATCGCCGCCATCCTCATGATCCAGATCGCCGTCATGGCGCGCACACAAAACCTGCCGAAGGATACGATCGCCTTTTCCTGGGCCTCGCTCTTCCGGACGGGGCTGGTGGCCATGCCGGCGCTGCTGGCGCCGGTCATCCTGATTGGCGGGCTGGTCAGCGGCATTTTCGGGCCCACCGAGGTCGCAGCTGTCTGTGTGGTCTATGCCCTGTTCCTCGGCACCCTTGTCTACCGCGAACTGACCCTCGAGAAGACGATCCGCGCCGCGCGGGAAACCGTGCATTCCACGGCTGGGGTGCTCTTCATCGTTGCCTCGGCAGCGCTCTTCGCCTGGGTCTTCACCATCGAAAGGGTGCCGACCCTCGCTTCCGAATTCCTGCTTGCGCTCTCGACCAACCCGCTCGTGCTGCTGCTGATCGTGAACGGCCTGCTTCTTGTGGTGGGGATGATCCTCGAATCCATCGCGGCCATTCTGATCCTCGCGCCGATCCTCACGCCGGCCCTGATGAAGGCGGGCGTCGATCCGGTCCATCTCGGGCTGGTCGTCGTGCTGAACCTGATGATCGGCCTGCTCACGCCGCCTGTCGGCATGAGCCTCTACATGGTGTCGATCGTGGGGAAGATGCCGCTACAGCGCGTCATTTCCGGGGCGATCCCGTTCCTCATTCCCCTGGTCATCGCGCTGCTCGTTGTCACCTTCTGGCCGGCTGCCGTGACCTTCCTTCCCAACCTGATCCTGAAATGACGAGGAATTTCCCATGAGCCGCTTTTTCGGCCAAGTGCGTCAGGCCGGCTATGTCGTGCCGGATATCGAAGAGGCCATGCTCTATTGGGCCAATGTGCTCGGCGTCGGGCCCTGGTTCTATGCCGAACGGGTGCCGGTGGTGAATTTCCGCAGCCGCGGCGAGCCGTCCTTTCCCGAAACCTCGGTGGCGCTCGCCAATTCCGGCCCCCTCCAGATCGAGCTGATCCAGCCGCGCAACAAGGCGCCGAGCATGTATCAGGACTTCCTCAAGGCCGGACATACCGGCCTGCAGCACCTCGCCTACTGGACCGAGACCTATGATGCCGATCTCGCGCGCCTGCTTGCACAAGGGTTTACGGTTGGCATGTCCGGCGAGGTCGGCGAGAATGGCCGCTTCTGCTATTTCGAGACCGGCACCCATCCGGGGGCCGTGATCGAGCTCTCCGAAGTGAAGGGGCCCAAGGGCAAGATGTTCAAGCTGATCCGCGAAGCCGCCGAAGGCTGGGATGGCACGGACCCGATCCGTCCCTTCCCGGACCTGAAGACCCTGTGACGTTGCCGGCGCGATGACCGAGCGTTTCACGGCTGACTATCTCATCGAGACCGCCGGCGATCCCGCGCGCGCGGCCGAGACCATGGCCGGCGAGCAATCCTCGGGCACCTTCGTTTCGGTTCCAGGCGAAACGGCGGAACTCAAGGCCCGCTTCGCCGCCCGTGTCGAGAGCCTGGAGCTTCTGGGTACAGTGGACACCCCTTCGCTGCCCGGCGCGGCAGCGCCGAAATCCGGCGCGCCGCAAGGCTGGCAGCAGGCACGGGTGCGCCTGTCCTGGCCGCTCGAGGTGATCGGGCCCTCCCTGCCCAACCTGGTTGCGACCATTGCCGGCAACCTCTTCGAGCTGAAGGCTTTTTCCGGGCTCCGGCTGCTCGATCTCGCTTTGCCGCCGGCTTTCGCCAAACGCTATGCCGGTCCGCGTTTCGGCGTGCCGGGCACAAGGCAGCTGGCGGGTGTCGAGGGGCGGCCGCTGATCGGCACGATCATCAAGCCCAGTGTCGGCCTCGATCCTGACCAGACCGCGCATTTTGTCGACGAGCTGGTCACCGGCGGGATCGACTTCATCAAGGATGACGAGCTGCAATCCGACGGGCCTGCCTGTCCCTTCGAGACGCGCGTGGACCGGGTGATGGCGGTCATCGAGCGCCATGCCGACCGGACGGGCCGCCGCGCCATGTTTGCCTTCAACCTGACGGGCGAACTCGACGAGATGCGCCGCCGGCATGACCATGTGCTTGCCCGCGGCGGCACCTGCATCATGGCCAGCCTCAATTCGGTCGGCCTGGCCGGCATGATCGAACTCGGCCGTCACAGCCAGTTGCCCATCCATGGCCATCGCAACGGCTGGGGTGCGCTGACCCGGGCGCCGATGCTCGGCTGGGCCTTCCCCGCCTGGTCGAAACTCTGGCGTCTGGCAGGCGTGGATCATTTGCATGTCAATGGGTTGCAGAACAAGTTTACAGAACCGGATGAAAGCGTGATCGCCTCGGCCCTCTCGCTGGGCCAACCGCTTTTCGCCAGCCAGCCCATGGCGGCAATGCCGGTCTTCTCCTCCGGTCAGACGGTGCGGCAGGCGGCGGGAACCTATGCCGCGCTCGGCTCGCCGGATCTGATCCATGCCGCGGGGGGCGGCATCCTCGCCCATCCCGGGGGCATTGCAGCCGGGGTCGAGGCCTTCCGCGCCGCCTGGGATGCGGCCATGGCAGGCGTGCCCGTCGAGCGTGCGGCCGAGACCCATCCCGCGCTGGCCGCCGCACTCCGCGCCTATTCCGGCTGAGCCATGGCGCCGGTCATCACCTTCTACGGCGATGATTTCACCGGCTCCTCGGCCGTGATGGAGGTGCTGGCCTTTGCCGGCCTGCCTTCGATCATGTTTCTCGACGTGCCTTCTCCCGCCATGCTCGCCCGGATCGAGGGCATGGCGGCCATCGGCATTGCCGGAATCTCCCGCTCCAAGCCGCCGGAATGGATGGATGCCGAATTGCCGCGCGTTTTCAGCGCCCTGACGCGGCTCGGCGCGCCGATCCTGCATTACAAGACCTGCTCGACCTTCGATTCCGCGCCCCATCTCGGCTCGATCGGCCGTGCCATCGAGATCGGGCTGGCGGAAACCGGGGCCGGCTTCGCCCCGCTCGTGGTCGGTGCGCCGGCCATCGGGCGCTACCAGATGTTCGGCAACCTCTTCGCCGCACTCGACGGCATCGGCTACCGGCTGGACCGGCACCCCGTCATGTCCCGCCACCCGGCGACGCCGATGCACGAGGCCGATCTCTGCCGCCATCTCGAAGGCCAGACATCGCTCGCCTCGGCCGTGGTCGACTGGCGTGTGCTCATGGCCGGGCAGGGCGCCGATGCCCTCCGCAACGCCCGGGCCGGCGGGGCGCGCATCGTGGCTCTCGACCTGTTCGACGAGCCGACGCTCCAGCATGTGGGCGAGATCCTGTGGGAGGAAGCCCGGCAGGCGCCGCTCTACGCGGTCGGCAGCCAGGGCGTCGAATATGCGCTGGTCGCGCATTTCCGGCGTATCGGCCGGCTTCCGGAAGCGGCAAGCCGGCCGGGATTCGCGCCGGCCGAACCGCTCCTCGTCGTCTCCGGCTCCTGTTCGGAAACCACGGCCCGCCAGATCGCCACGGCTAGCGCGGCCGGCTTCCGCATCATCCTGCTCGATGCCTGCCGCGCGGCCGATCCTGCGGGCTGGGAGGCGGAACTGGCCCGGGCCGAGACCGCCCTGCTGGCCGCGCTCGCGGACGGGGCCAACGCGCTTGTCGCAACAGCGCGGGGCCCGGCCGATCCGGCCATCACCCGGTTCCGCACGATGCTCGAGACATCCGGCGCCGCGCCGGGCCCGGTCCATGACCGGATCGGGCAGGGGCTCGGCCAGCTCGTCCGATCGGCCCGGCTCAAGGCGGGACTTCACCGCGCCATCTTCGCGGGGGGCGACACATCCGGCCATGCCATGCTGGCGCTCGGTGCCGAGGCGCTGGAGCCGCTTGCGCCGCTGGCCGCCGGCGTGCCACTGCTGCGCGTCCGCTCGATGGACCCGGCCATTGACGGGCTCGAGGTGGCCCTCAAGGGCGGGCAGATGGGCGACGAGCCGATCTTCGTCCGCGCCGCCCGCGGGATCGCGCTGGCCTGAAGGCGCGGCTCAGCCCCGGATCGTCTCGGTCTGGCCGCCATCCACAGGCAGGGCCACGCCGGTGATGAAGCGCGATTCGTCCGAGGCAAGGAACAGCGCCGCAGCCGCAATGTCATAGGCCGTGCCCATCTTGCCGAGCGGCACCGCCTGGTTGCGCTTGGCGATCACCTCCTCGACCGAGCCGAACGTGCCGGCAATCTGCTTGTAGACCAGCGGCGTGTTCATCATGCCCGGCAGGATCGCATTGGCGCGGATATTCTGCGCGGCATGATGCAGGGCGATGGCTTTTGTCGCCTGGATGACGGCGGCCTTGGCTGCGGAATAGATGAAATAGGGATAGCCGGTCCAGCGGATGCCGGCGATCGAGGCGATATTGACGAAGACGCCTTGGCCCTGCGCCAGGAAATGCGGCAGGACCACTTTCGCACTCCGCCAGACCGGGCCGAGATTGAGATCGATCCCGCGCTGGAAATCGTCCTCGGTGAGTTCATGGGCGCCCCCGGGCACCACCATGCCGACATTGTTGTGCACGACATCGATGCGCCCGAACCGCGCGATCGTCGCCGCCACGGCCTGTTCGATCGCCGCCAGCTGTGTCACGTCGGCTGTAAGCGCGAGGGCCTCGCCGCCCTCGGCCGCGATCAGCCCGACCGTTTCTTCCGCCGCCTCGAGATGGATATCCACGCAGGCCACCCGGGCGCCCTCGCGGGCATAGAGCACGGCGGCCGCCTTGCCATTGCCCCAGCCCGGCCCGGAGGATCCGGCGCCGAAGACCAGAACGGTTTTGCCGGCCATCCTTGTTCCTGCGCGGAAGGGCGGCATCGGGTTCGGGGGGATATAGGTCATGGCGTGGCTCCCTTGATCGGGGCTCGTCCGGTGGCCGGGTCGGGCCAGGGCCAGCCGCGGGGCAGGCGAATGGCGCTCCGGAACCAGAGGGCGAGCCATGGGTCCATGATATGGACTGTTTCTGCTCAGTTTCCGATTGTTTATCGTCACTGGCTGCAATAGCTTCGGAAGTCAACGCGAAATGACTGGTGCGATATTCCACAATATGGACCCAAGGCTCTGGCCTCATGACGGATTCCGATTCTGGCGAAGCCCTCGGGGCACAGAGCGCGATCCGGACGCTGCGGCTTCTGCGCCTGCTGGGCGATGCGGGGGCGGAAGGCGCTTCCCTGGCCGCTCTGGTCCGCCTCTCGGGCCTCTCCAAGCCGACCTGCCGGCGCCTGCTGATCGCCCTGATCGAGGAAGGCATGGCGGTGCAGGATCCGGCCACGCGCTTCTATTTCCTCGGCCGCGAGATCTACCTGCTCGGCATGGTCGCGGCCGATCGCTACGGCATCCATCGCGTTGCGCTCGACAGTGTCACCCGCCTCGCGCAGAAGACCGGCGACGCGGCCTTCCTGCAGGTCCGGCACGGGGACGAGGTGGTCTGCCTTGCCCGGGAGGACGGAACCTTCCCCCTGCGATCGCATGTGCTGAAGGCGGGGGACCGGCACCTGCTCGGCGCGGGCGCCGGGCCGCTGGCGATCCTCGCGGCCTTGCCCGAAGCCGAGGCCGATTCCTATCTTGCCGGCCATGCCCGGCTACTCGCGGAGCGCTACCCCGCGCTCGGGCCGCTTCTGCCCGGACTCGTCCGGGAATCGCGCGGGCGTGGCTACAGCCTCAATCGGGGCATCCTGTTTCCGGGCTCCTGGGGCATGGGCATGGCCATCCGGGGCCCGTCGGGCCGGATCGAGGCCTGCCTGTCTCTGGCCGCCGTCGAGAGCCGCATGCAGGCTGACCGCGAACCCGAACTCGTTACCCTGCTGACCGGCGAGGTCCGCCTTGTCGAGCAGCGCCTCGCCCGTGCCGCGGCGCTAGCAACGCCGCTTTCCGTTTCGGCCCCCAGGAGGAAGCTGCCATGACCCAGATTGCCCGGAAGGGGGCCGCCATCGTCGGATGGTGCCATTCGCCCTTCGGCAAGCTCGACATTCCCGATATCGAGGGCCTGATCGGCGCTGTCGGGCAGGGCGCGCTCGACGATGCCGGCATCACCGCTGGGGATGTCGACTTCGTCACCGTCGGCGTCCTGAATTGCGGTTTCTCGAAACAGGGCTTCGAGGCGGGGCTGGTCAGCGTCGCCATGCCGGAACTGGCCCATACCCCGGCCATGCATGTCGAGAATGCCTGCGCGACCGGCTCGGCCGCCATCCATGCCGCGATGGATTTCATCGAGAGCGGGCGCGGCCGGATCGCACTTGTGATCGGCGCGGAAAAGATGACGGCGACCCCCACGGCCGAGGTGGGGGATATCCTGCTGGCCGGCTGCTACCGCAAGGAGGAGGCGGAAGTCGAGGCCGGCTTTGCCGGGATTTTCGGCCAGATCGCCAGCAGCTATTTCCAGCGTTATGGCGACCGGTCCGAGGAACTGGCGTTGATCGCCGCCAAGAACCATGTCCATGGCCTCGCCAATCCCTATGCGCATATGCGCAAGGATTTCGGCTTCGCCTTCTGCAACACCGTATCCGAGAAGAACCCCCGCGTGGCCGGCCCCTTGCGCCGGACCGATTGCTCGCTCGTTTCGGATGGCGCCGCCGCGCTCGTCCTGGCCGATGCCGAACTTGCCGCCACGATGCGCCGGGCCGTGGCTTTCCGTGCGCGCGAGCATGTCAATGACTTCATGCCCCTGTCGCGGCGCGACATGACCGCCTTCGAGGGCGCCCGCCGGGCCTGGAGCCAGGCGCGGGAGCGCGCGGGGATCACGCTCGACGATCTCGATCTCGTCGAGACGCATGATTGTTTCACCATGGCCGAGATGATCCAATACGAGGCCATGGGCCTCGCCCGGCCTGGCGAAGGCTGGAAGGTGGTGCGGGAAGGCATCACCAGCCGGGGCGGGCGCCTGCCGGTCAATCTCTCCGGGGGGCTCAAGTCCCGCGGGCATCCGATCGGGGCCACCGGCGTCTCGCAGCATGTCATGGCGGCGATGCAGCTTTGCGGCGAGGCCGGCGAGATGCAATTGCCCGGCGCTGCTCTGGCCGGTGTGTTCAACATGGGCGGCGCTGCCGTCGCGAATTACGTCTCGATCCTGGAGCGCCTGAAATGATGCCGGAAGGCCCGAAGGGCGGTCTCGCCCGCTGTTCGAACCGGGTAATGAACCTTGCGCATGTGCTGCGCCAGAATGCCCGCCGCTTCCCCGGGAAGCCGGGCTTCATCTGGGGCGGGCAGAGCTGGAACTGGGTCGAGATCGAGCGCGAGGTCAATGCGCTGGCCGCCGCCCTGCAGGCGCGCGGCCTCGGCAAGGGCGACCGGCTGATCGTGCATTCGAAAAACACGGCGCAGATGTTCTTCTCGCTTTTCGCGGCCTTCAAGCTCGGCGTGGTCTGGGTGCCGACCAATTTCCGCCTGATGCCGGAGGAGGTGATCTATCTCGCGGATTTCTCGGGCGCCAAGGGCTTTCTCTGCCATGGCGACTTCCCGGATCATGCCGAAGCGGTGGCGAAGAACGTAACCGGCATCGAATTCATCTGGCGGATGGACGAACAGGCAAAGCCCGGCGCGTTCGGCGAGGCCGGGGTGTCGGAGCGCATGGCCGCCTTCCGGGGCCACTCGGTGCCGGATGCGCCAGTCGAACATGACGATCCCTGCTGGTACTTCTTCACTTCCGGCACCACGGGGCGCTCCAAGGCGGCCGTGCTGACGCATGGCCAGATGGCCTTCGTCATCACCAACCATCTCTGCGATCTTCTGCCCGGCGCGACCGAGGCGGATGCCTCGCTGGTTGTCGCGCCGCTCAGCCATGGCGCGGGCGTGCACCAGCTCAACATCGTGGCCCGTGGCGCGCCGACCATCCTCCTCCCGACGGAGAAATTCGATGTCGAGGAAGCCTGGCGCCTGGTCGAGCAGCACCGCGTGACGAACATGTTCACCGTGCCCACCATCCTGAAGCTGCTGGTCGAACACCCCGCTGTCGACCGTTTCGACCATGCCTCGTTGCGTTCCGTGATCTATGCCGGCGCGCCGATGTATCGCGAGGATCAGAAATTCGCCTTGCGCAAGCTCGGCAAGGTCATCACGCAGTATTTCGGCCTCGGCGAGGTGACCGGCAACATCACCGTCCTGCCGCCCGCCCATCATGATCCGGAGGATCAGGCCAACACGAAATTCGGGACCTGCGGCTTCGAGCGGACGGGGATGCAGGTCGCGATCCAGAACGATGCCGGCGAGGAACTCCAGCCCTTCGAGACCGGCGAGATCTGCGTCATCGGGCCCGCTGTCTTCGCGGGCTACTACAACAACCCGGAAGCCAATGCGAAGGCCTTCCGCAACGGGTGGTTCCGGACCGGCGATCTCGGGCATATGGACGAGCAGGGCTTCGTCTACATCACAGGCCGGGCCTCGGACATGTATATTTCCGGGGGCTCGAACATCTATCCGCGCGAGGTCGAGGAAAAGATCCTCATCCATCCGGCCATTGTGGAAGTGGCGGTACTCGGCGTGCCGGACAAGCTCTGGGGCGAGGTCGGCGTGGCCGTCTGCGTCGCCCGCGAGCCGGTGGACGAGGCGGCGCTTGCCGCCTTCCTCGCCCCGAAAATCCCCCGCTACAAGATGCCGAAGCGCTTCTTCTTCTGGGAGGCCCTGCCGAAATCCGGCTATGGCAAGGTGCCGAAGCGGATGGTCAGGGACGAACTCGAGGCGCGCGGGCTGATCAATGGCGAAGGGCTCGTCTGACATGGCACGCCCTGCTTCCATCGCCCAGCCCGGACCGCCGCAGATGCCGCGCATCCTCGCTGTCGAGGGCAGGGGCCGCGCTTTCCGCATGGGGCTGAAGGCCGGTACGCCGCTGCTGGAGGCCACGCGGCAGGGCTTCGCGGCCGAGGGCTTCGCCAGCGGCACGCTCAATCTCGGCGCCCTGGCGCTCGGGCCCTTCGCCTATGTCATGCCGGCCCTGAGCGTCGACGGGAAGAATGCCGCCTTCTATTCCGGCACCTTCCGGCCCGCCGGCATCAGCCGGCTGGAATCCGGGGCGCTCACCTTCGGCTGGCGCGATGGCCAGCCCTTCTTCCATTGCCATGCCCTCTGGCGGGAGGCTGACGGGCATCGGACCGGCGGGCATATCCTGCCGGAAGAGGCTGTCCTTGCCGAGGATGCGGAAGTCGAGGCCTTCGGCATTGATGGTGCCCGTTTCGAGGGCAATCCGGACCCCGAGACCAATTTCAAGCTGTTCGGCCCCGTTCCCGCCGCGCCAACCGGCGCGCGGGCCGAGAGGCGCGCCTTTGCCGTGCGGCTCCGTCCCAACCAGTGCTTCCATGCCGCGCTGGAAATGCTGGTGCGGGAGCAGGGCCTCGCCACGGCGCGGATCCATGGCGGTGTCGGCTCGCTGATCGGCTCGGCCTTCGAGAATGGCCTCGAGACCGAGCCTTTCGCGACCGAGGTCTTCATCAATTCGGGGATTGTCCGTCCGGATGGCTCCGGCTTGCGCGCCGAAATCGATGCCGGCCTCGTCGACTATACCGGCGGCCTTGCCGAAGGGCGCCTGAAACGGGGTGCCAATCCGGTGCTCATGACCTTCGAACTCATCGTGGCGGAAGCCTGAGGAATGACCATGACCGCAAATACCCCCAGAACCGCGCTGGTCACCGGCGCTGCCCGCGGGCTCGGCCTCGCCGCCGCCGAACGCTTCCTGGCCGAAGGTTGGGCCGTGGCCATGCTCGACAACAATGCCGAGACATTGGCTGCCGCCGTGAAGGCCCTCGACCGGCCCGAGCGCGTGCTCGAACTGCCGCTCGATGTCTCGAAACCCGCCGATGCAGCCGAGGCGGCCGAGGCGGTTCGGGCGCGGTTCGGGCGGATCGATGCCCTCGTCAACAATGCCGGTATCGCGCATTTCGGCATGGCGGTCGACACCCCGCTGGAGGTCTGGAACGAGATCATGGCGGTCAATCTCACCGGGCCCTTCGTGATGACGCAGGCCCTGTTCCCGCTGATGCGCGAGACCGGTGGCGCGATCGTCAACATCACCTCGATTTCGGGTTTGCGGGCTTCCACCTTGCGCGTGGCCTATGGCACGTCGAAAGCCGGGCTCGCGCATCTCACGCGACAGCTTGCAGTCGAACTCGCGAGCCACGGCATCCGCGTCAATGCGGTGGCGCCCGGCCCGGTCGATACGGCCATGGCGAAAAAGGTCCATTCGGCGGAGATCCGGAAGGATTATCATGATGCCATACCGCTCAACCGCTACGGGCTGCCCGAAGAACTGGCGGATGCGATTTTCTATCTCTGCTCGCCGGGATCGAGCTACATTACCGGCCAGGTGCTCGCCGTGGATGGCGGTTTCGATGCTGCGGGGATCGGCCTGCCGACCCTGCGCCGCGATCTCGGCAATGGCTGAAAGGCCGTCATTCCCGGCCGCTCACATTTCCGCCCCGGCCTTGCGGCGTTCCAGCGCCGAGATGATGTGGAAGCCAAGCGTGCGAAACGGCTCCGGCGCGATGCGGTTGGCGCGGCCATAGACGGCCTGAAGCGCCTCCTGCGGGTCGCCGGTGACGATCATCTCGGCAAGCCGCTTGCCGAGCACCGTGCCCTTCACGAGCCCCGAACCATTACAGCCCGCCGAGCCGTAAAGGCCGGCATCGAGCTGCCCCCAGCGCGGCGAGCCGTTCATCGTCAGCGCCGTGGTGCCGCCCCAGACATGCTCGAGCTCCACATGGCGCAGCATCGGGTAGCGGCGATGGAAGCAGCCGGTCAGCGCATCGCGCGCGCGGGCGGGTTCGATCGGCTGCTCGTAGGCATAGAACGAGCGCACCATCATCCGGTCTGCACCGATGCGGCGCACGGTCGTGCCCAGCCGGTGGGCAGGCAGCAGCCCCCAGGCCGGAACGCCCAGATGTTCGGCATCGGCCGGCGCCATCGCCTCGGTGATCCCGGCATAGGTGTAGATCGTCACCAGCCCGTCCCGCCAGAAGCCGAAATGCTTGATCGCCGCGTTTGTGGCGAGGATCACGTGCTCCGCCTCGATGCGCGCCCGAGCCGTCCGCAAGGTCCAGCCCGTGCCCCTTTCGAGGCCCAGCACGGGTGAATTCTCGAAGAGCCGGATACCCGCCGGCAGGCTGTCGGCCAGCCCGCGGATCAGGGCGGCGGGCTGCAGGAGATAGCCTTCCTCGGTCCGGATGCCGCAGCGATAGTAGCGGCTGCCCGTCTTGCTTTCCATGCCCCCGGCATCGAGGAATTCATGCGCGAAACCATGGCTTTGCGCGCCTTCCGCCATGCTGCGGATCTTCTCCGCGCCCAGTTCCGTCGCCGCGCCGGTGATCCGGCCTGTGCGCTCGAGATCGCAGGAGAAGCCGCCGCGTTCCATCGCCTCGAGGAGATAGGCAAAGCCCTCGGCGGCAAATTCGTTGAGCTTCTCCGCCCGATCCATCTGCGTGGTCGAGAGGCCGATCTTGGAATCGCGCGGATTGGCGAAGCCGGAATTGCGCCCGGACGAGCCTTCCCCGATCTCCGTTCCCTCCAGCACGACGATATCGGCCGAGGAATCGAGTTCCCGGAGCCGCCGCGCCGCCGCCAGCCCCGTATAGCCGGCTCCGACAATCGCATATCTGGCCCGGATCGTGCCTTCGGCGGAAGGGCCCGGCGCACGGGGCGCGAGCATCCGGTTCCAGCCGCAGGGATCGCGGTAATCGGGGAGGGGGGAAGACGGCATGGGCACTCCGGCAGATCGGGACTCGGCGGATGGAGTCTATCGCATGCCGGCCCGGTGGAAACCTGCATCCCCGGATGGGCCCCGGGCAAGATTCCTGGTGACGGGCGGCGTCGATCCGATAAGCTCGATTGCCGCATGCAGCATACATGGCTGCACTGGAGGGTGAAGTGCCGATTACGATGGATCCGTTCGATGCCTCGCCGGACCTTCCGGACAAGGTCGACGTCGTCATCATCGGCGGCGGGATCATCGGCATCTCGACGGCCTTGTTCCTCGCCGAGCGCGGCATTTCCGTCGCGGTCTGCGAGAAGGGGCGTGTCGGGCACGAACAATCCGGCCGCAACTGGGGTTGGGTCCGCGTCATGGGGCGCGAGATCAGCGAGATCCCGATGGCGCTGGAATCCCAACGGATCTGGGAGGGGCTGGACAAGCGCGTCGGCGCCGATCTCGGTTTCGCCCGCAGCGGCATCCTCTATGTCGCCGATACGCCGGACATGCTCCGCAAGCATGAGGAATGGCTGGAGCAGGCGCAGCCCTTCCAGCTCGGCACGCGGCTGCTTTCCGACAGCGAGATCGAGCAGGTCCTGCCGGGCTCCGCGCGGCGTTATGCCGGTGCGATCTTCACGCCGAATGATTGCCGCGCCGAACCGCAGAAGGCCGTACCCGCCATTGCCCGGCGCGTGCGCGAACTGGGTGGCCATGTGCTCGAAGGCTGCGCGGTGCGCGGGCTCGACATGGCCGCAGGACGTGTCAGCGGCGTGATTACCGAAAGGGGCACGATCGCCTGCCAGCAGGCCGTCCTGTCCGGCGGCGCGTGGTCGCGGCTCTTCCTTGGCAATCTCGGCATCGATTTCCCGCAATTGAAGATCCTGGGTTCCGTCCTGCGCACGACCCCGATGGAGGGCCCGCCGACCCATGCCGTCGGCGCTTCGGATTATGCTTTCCGCAAGCGCGCCGATGGCGGCTACTCGATTGCCCATCGCGGCGCCAGCCTCGCGCAGATCGTGCCGGACAGCTTCAGGCTCTTCTTCGATTTCTTCCCCGCCCTGATCAGGCAGCGGCATGAATTGCGGGTGCGGCTCGACGGGCGCTTTGTCATGGAATGGCAGATGCCACGCCGTTGGGGCATGGACGAGACCAGCCCGTTCGAGCAGGTGCGCATTCTCGATCCGAAGCCCGACGAGGCCATTCTCGCAGAGGTCCAGCGCAACCTCATTGCGGCCTTCCCGGCCTTCCGCGACATGAAGGTCGCCGCCAGCTGGGGTGGGCTGATCGATGCCATGCCGGATGCCGTGCCGGCCATCGGCGAAGTGCCTAAAATGCCGGGATTCTTCATCGCCACCGGCTTTTCCGGCCATGGCTTCGGTATCGGCCCCGGCGCGGGGCGCATGATCGCCGACCTTGTCTCCGGCGGCCGGCCGGCCGTCGACATGACGCCGTTCCGTCTTGACCGGTTCGACCGGCTCCGCCGGACCGTGGCGGCCTGAGCATGCCGGACATCATCGTCATCGGCGGGGGCATGACGGGGCTGGCCACAGCCTGCGCCCTGGCCGGTGCGGGTCTGGCGGTGAGCGTGCTGGAGGCCCGCCAGCTCGGCGCCATGGCCTCGACCTGGACGCTCGGCGGCGTGCGGCAATCCGGCCGCGACCCGGCAGAACTGCCGCTGGCCCGGGCCGCCGTGGCCCGCTGGTCTCAATGGCATCTCGAACTCGGTGCGGAGACCGGCTATCGCCGCAAGGGCAATCTCCGGCTGGCCCGGAACCCGGCCGAGGCCGCAGCGATCCGTGCCATGGTCAAGACGCAGCGCGCCCTCGGCCTCAACCTCGAGTTTCTAGCCGATATCAAGGATATCCGCGCCATCGCGCCGGCAATCGGCGAGGGCGTTCTTGCCGCGTCCTTCTGCCCCGATGATGGCCATGCCGATCCGGACATGACCATCGCTGCCCTGGCCGGGCTTGCCCGCCGCAAGGGGGTGACCCTTCAGGAGGGCATGCCGGCGCTTCGCCTGATCACCACGGCCGGGCGGGTGACGGGGGTCGAGACGCCGGGCGGACGCCTGCTGGCTGACCGGGTGATCGTGGCATGCGGCCTCCATGCCGCCGGTTTGCTCGAGCCTTTGGGCATCCGGCTGCCCATGGCGGCAAAACGCGTCTGCGTGATGCAGACAACGCCGCAACCGCCGGCTTTCGGGCAGGTTTTCGGTGTCGCCAATGCCGATTGTGCCGGCCGGCAGGAAATTGACGGCCGGTTCCGCATCACCACCGGCATCGGGGATTGGCCGGGTGAACTCGCCACATGGTCCGAGGCGGGGCTGCGCCCGTCCTTTGCCGAGATTGCCGGGCTGATTGCCCGTACCGTACCCATCCTGCCGCTTCTGGCAGCGTCCGGCCTCGAACGGGTCTGGGGCGGGCTGATCGATCTCACGCCGGATGCCCTGCCGGTTCTCGACGCGCCCGCTGATTGGCCCGGCCTCGTGATCGGGGCGGGCTTTTCCGGCCATGGCTTCGGCATCGGCCCGGTCAGCGGCACGATCCTGAAGGCGCTGGCCCTCGGCGAAGCGACGGAATTCGAACTCTCGCCGTTCCGGCTGGATCGCTTCGAACCCCATGCGGCCTTTGCGCCGCTGACCCTGCACGGCTGAGCGCCATGCTGGAACCGGGCAATCGCGTGATCCTGATTTCCGGCGCCTCCCGCGGGATTGGCCTCGCCATTGCGGAGCATCTGCACGAACTCGGCTACCGCCTCAGCCTGGGCCTGCGCGCCCCCGCCGCTGGCTGCCCGCTGCCCGGCGCTCCGGCGGAGCGGGTGCACCGGGCCCGGTTCGATGCCGAGGATCCGGCCACGCATCACGCCTGGATCGAGGCCGCTGCCCGGCATTTCGGCCGGATCGACGCCCTGGTCAACAATGCGGGCATCCATCATGCCATGACGTTGCGCGATCCGGATTTCGACGCGCTCGACCGGCTCTGGTCCGTCAATTGCAAGGCTCCGCTCAACCTTATCCAGGGCGCATTGCCGTATCTCGAGGCCAGCGGAGCCGGACGGATCGTCAATATCGCCTCCTTGTCGGGCAAACGCGTGCGGAATGATGCCGTCGCCTACAACATGACCAAGCATGCGATGATTGCGCTGAACCATGCCGCGCGCCGCATTGCCTGGGAGCAGGGTGTTCGCTCCACAGCGATCTGCCCTTCCTTCGTCCGGACAGATATGACCGCCGGTGCTGCCTTTCCGGCCGATCAGATGACCGATCCGGCCGATCTCGCCCGCATTGTGGGGACCGTGCTCGCCTTGCCGAACCATGCGGTGATGGCGGAGGTCCTTGTGAATTGCCGCCTTGAGGATACGCTGTAGCTCATTGGCGGCGACAGACCGCGACCAAACAGGAGGAACGGATGAGAATGTCATGGATGGCGGGGGGCGCTTTGGCGGCCCTTCTCGCAGCAGGCCCGGCCTTGGCGCAGAAGACCACTCTGGTCATCGGCATGCAGACGCAGGATGCGGGTGTTCTCGATCCGCATCTCAATTCCGGCACGCCGGGCAAGGCGCTGATGAACTGGATGTTCAACGGCCTCGTCCGGATCAAGCCGGGGCAGGCCTCGCCGGACCAGATCGAACCGGATATCGCGGAAAGCTGGACCTCCTCGGCCGATGGCCGGGAATGGACCTTCAAGCTGCGCCAGGGTGTCCAATGCCACCATGATCTCGGCGAGTTCACCGCGGAGGATGCGGTCTTCTCGCTCCAGCGCTCCGGAAACAAGGACAGTTCAGCCTTCTCGTCCGACTATTCCGCTTTCGACAAGGTCGAGGCGGTCGACAAACACACCGTCAAGATCACGCTCAAGACCGCGATCCCGAGCCTGCTCGGCCAGGTCATGAACTATCATGGCGGCAACATGATCTGCAAAAAGGCGGTCGATACGCTCGGCAAGGATGGCTTCGCCAGGAAGCCGGCGGGGACAGGCCCCTTCATGTTCGCGGAATATGTGCCGCAGCAATACGTGAAGCTGGTCGCCAACCCGAAATATTTCCGGGGCGAGCCGAAGCTCAAGGAAATCATCTATCGCTTCATCCCGTCCGATGCCGCGCGTGACCTCGCGCTCCAGGCCGGCGAGATCGACATGATGATCGGCCGGCAGGAACAGGCCTGGGTCGACCGCACCAACAAGATCCCCGGCCTGAAGGTGATTGCCTTCGGCCCGGCGGAAATGTCGGTGATCCACCTCAACATGACCCAGCCGCCGCTGGACAATATCAAGGTCCGCCAGGCCATCGCCCATGCGATCGACCGGGCCGGCATCCAGCAGTTCCGCGGCACCGCGATCTCTCGGCAGGCCGTCTCCGTGGTTCCCTCGGGCTATTTCGGTACGCATGAGACCGCGCCGCTCCTGCCGCACAACCTCGCCCGGGCGAGGCAGCTCCTCACCGAAGCCGGCTTCCCGAACGGGGTCACGATCAAGGCGATCCACACCACGCTTCCGGGCATGATGGGCTTCATCGAGGCGGTCCAGGCCCAGCTCAAGCGGGCGGGCATCACGCTCGATATCACGCCGGTCGAACATCCGACCTTCCACCAGCAGATCCGGCAGGATCTTTCGCAGCTCGTCCATTTCCAGGCGGCGCGCTTCCCGATTGCGGATGTCTATCTGACGCAGTTCTTCCATTCGCGCTCGATCGTGAAGACGCCGACGGCTGTGACGAACTTCTCGCATTGCAAGGTCGCCGATGCCGAGATCGATGCTGCCCGGACCGAACAGGACAAGGCCAAGCAGGTCGCGCTCTGGAAGACCGCGCAGGAGAAGATCATCAACGAGGTCTGCGCCGTGCCGGTCAACGAAATGCTGATGCTCTGGGCGTTCAAGGACAGCCTCGATCTCGGTTATGAGCTGAAGGGTTCGCTCAATCTCGGGCCGCCCCTCACCGAACTGACCCGCTTCACGAAGTAAGGCCACAGGGGGGCAGGCTTCGCTCTGCCCCCCGTTTTCGCCATGGGTGCATTTCTCGTCAAACGGATGTTGTTCGCGGTGGTCACGCTTTTTGCGGTGCTCACCCTTGTTTTCATCGTGATCCGGATTGTCCCGGGGGATCCGGCACAGGTCATTCTCGGCGATCAGGCTGACGCCACCGCCATCGCCGCGCTCCAGAAGCGCCTCGGCCTCGACCGCCCGATCTGGGAGCAATACGTCACCTTCCTCACCGGTGCGATCCGCGGCGATTGGGGGGTCTCGCTCGTGACCGGGCGACCGGTGATCCGCGAGATCCTCGACGTTCTGCCCTGGACGCTGGAACTGACGGCAGTCTCCATGGTGCTCGGTACCGGGATCGGCGTTCCGCTCGGCGTCTGGGCCGCGATCAACCGCAACCGCATGCCGGATTACCTGACCCGGATCGGCTCGCTGATCGGCCTGTCCTTCCCGCCCTTCGTCTCGGCCATCCTGCTGCTCATCATCTTCTCGCTGGCCTTGCGATGGTTCCCCGTCATCAGCGGCAACCGCGCCACGCCCTGGGCCTGGTTCCAGTCGATCATGCTGCCGGCACTCAATCTGGGACTGATCATGGCCGCCTACATCACCCGCGTGACACGCTCCGCCATGCTGGAAGTGATGCAGGAGGATTATGTCCGCACGGCCCGTGCCAAGGGCGTGCCCTGGTCTGTCATCGTCTGGCGCCATGCCCTGCGCAACGCGCTGATCCCGATCGTCACGATCGTCGGGCTCTATCTCGGCATCCTGATCGGCAATTCGGTCCTGACCGAAATAGTCTTCAACCGTCCCGGCCTCGGCAAGCTGATCATCGGCGCGCTGAACCAGCGGGATTACATGATGCTGCAGGGCATGATGGTCATCTACACGCTGATTGTCGTGGTGGTGAATGTCCTGACGGATCTCACCTATGCGCTTGTCGATCCGAGGGTGAAACTGTCATGAGCCTCTCCGTCCACAATGCCCTGCCGGCCACGCCGCCGCGCTGGCCCTGGCTCCACAACACGATCAGGGCCTTCAACGCCAACAAGACGTCGTGGCTCGGCCTGGTCATCTTCGTGATGGTGACCCTGCTCGCCGTGCTGGCGCCCTGGATCGCCCCGCATGATCCGCTCGAGCAGAATGTTTTCGCCAAGCTCAAGGAGCCGTTCGAGAACTATTATCTCGGCACCGACTATTACGGCCGCGATATCTTTTCCCGGCTGCTCTACGGCGCGCAGATCTCGCTGGTCATCGGCATTGCCTCCACGGTGCTGGCGCTCGTCATCGGTTCGATCATCGGCATTCTCGCCGGATGGTATGGCGGCCGCTTCGACATCATCATCATGCAGACGATGGACATGCTGCTGGCCTTCCCGTCGCTGATCCTCGGGCTGATCCTCGTCGCCATGCTCGGCCCGTCGATGACGAACATCATCCTGGCCATCGCGCTGACCTCGATCCCGTCCTTTGCCCGCATTGCCCGCGCCCCGACCATCTCGGTCAAGCAGCGCGAATTCATCGATGCCGGCCGCGCGCTCGGCTTTTCCGATACCCGCCTGATGGTCGGGCATATCCTGCCGAACATCTTTCCGGAAATCCTCGTCATGGGCTCGATGTGGCTCGCCAATGCCATCCGCACGGAGGCCTCGCTCGCCTTCATCGGCCTCGGCGTGAAGCCGCCCATCCCCACCTGGGGGGGCATGATCCGCGAGGGATTCGAGAATATTCTCGACAGTTACTGGCTGGTCCTCTCGCCCAGCATCGCCATCCTCGTCGTGGTGTTCGGCCTTAATATCCTTGGGGATGGCCTGCGCGATGCCATCGATCCCAAGCTGAAGGGCGAGCGATGAGCCCGCCGCTGCTTTCCGTTCGCAATCTCCGCACCTCCTTCCGCGTCGGCGGGGAATGGCGCAGCGCGGTGGATGATATCTCCTTCGATATCGCCGCCGGCGAAACCGTGGCGATTGTCGGGGAATCCGGCTCGGGCAAGAGCGTGAGCGCGCTGTCGATCATGCGGCTCATTTCGGCCATCAACGGCAAGGTCGAGGGCGAGGTCCGGCTGGAAGGGCGCGATCTCGTCAGCCTGTCCGAAGACGAGATGCGCAAGATCCGCGGCAATGCCATGTCGATGATCTTCCAGGAACCGATGACCAGCCTCAATCCGGTTCTCACGGTCGGCCAGCAGATCGGGGAGGCGTTGCGCTATCATCGCGGCATGAACGCACGCGAGGCCGAGGCCGAGGCGATCCGGATTCTCGAACGCGTCCGCATTCCCGCCGCGCGCGAACGGTTCGGCGAATATCCGCACCGGCTCTCCGGGGGCATGCGCCAGCGCGTCATGATCGCCATGGCCCTGGCCTGCAAGCCGCGGCTCCTCATCGCCGACGAGCCGACCACGGCGCTCGACGTGACGATCCAGGCCCAGATCCTCGATCTGATCAAGCATTTGCAGGAAGAGGAAGGGATGGCCGTTCTCTTCATCACCCACGACATGGCCGTGGTGGCGGAGATCGCCGACCGTGTCGTGGTGATGTGGAAGGGCAGGAAGCTCGAGGACGAACCCGCCGGCACGATCTTCCGCAAACCGAAGAACGGTTACACAAAGGCGCTGCTCTCGGCCGTGCCGAAACTCGGCGAGATGCTTGCCCATCCGCGGCCCCTGCGCTTCCCGGTGATCGACCCTGCGACCGGTGCGATCGAGGTTCCGGCTTCGCTCGTCCCCGATACGGTGAAGAATGCCGAGCCGCCACTTCTGGATGTCGAGGGCCTGACGACGCGCTTCCCCATCCATGGCGGGCTGCTCGGCCGTCTCCGCGGGCGCGTCCATGCCGTGGAGAATGTGTCTTTCGCGCTCCGCAAGGGCGAAACGCTGGCGTTGGTCGGCGAATCCGGATGCGGCAAGTCCACAACTGGCCGTTCGATCCTCCGCCTCGTCGAGCCGACCGGCGGCAAGGTGACCTTCGGCGGCAGCGACGTCTCCTCCGTCTCCCCGGCGGGATTGCAGCTGTTGCGGCGCCGGATGCAGATGATCTTCCAGGATCCCTTTGCCAGCCTCAATCCGCGCAAGACCATCGGCGCGGCCATTGCCGAACCGCTGATCGTGCATGGCGTGGCTGACCGGAAAGGCGCCGCCGAACGCACGGCGGCCCTGTTGAAACGCGTGGGGCTGATGCCGGAAATGGCCGGCCGCTATCCGCATGAATTCTCGGGCGGGCAGCGCCAGCGCATCGCCATCGCGCGGGCCCTCGCGCTCAATCCGGAACTCGTTGTCGCCGACGAGGCGGTTTCCGCGCTGGACGTCTCGGTCAAGGCCCAGGTGCTGAACCTGATGCTCGACCTCCAGGAGGAGCTGGGCCTTGCCTATCTCTTCATCAGCCACGACATGGCCGTGGTCGAGCGCGTCAGCCACCGGATCGCGGTGATGTATCTCGGCGAGATCGTCGAGATCGGCTCCCGTGCGGATGTGCTGCGCAACCCGACCCATCCCTACACGCAGAAGCTGCTCGCGGCCGTGCCGGTGCCGGATCCGGCCCGGCGCAAGAAGCGCGGCGCCCTTGCTGTGGACGAATTGCCCAGCCCGATCCGCGCTGCCCATTGGGTGGCGCCGCCCTCGGCCCTGATCGAAGTAGCGCAGGGACATTTCGTTCGCGTCGGCCTGTCCTGAGCCTGTCTGGTCATCGCCCCGGCGATCACGAAATTGTGGGCGGCTGCGACTACACAATCCCGTGACAAGCCGCCACGCTGGGTTAGTCTCGACTCATTACAGAGAACAAGAATTCAGGGAGGATTGGATGGCCAGGTTGAATGTCAACGGACGCGTCGTCGATATCGATGCGCATCCGGATACGCCGCTGCTCTGGGCTTTGCGCGAGCAGGCCGGCCTGACCGGCACGAAATATGGGTGCGGCATCGCACAATGCGGCGCCTGCACCGTCCATATCGATGGCGAGCCGGTCCGCTCCTGCTCGGTCACGCTGGGCTCGGTAACCCCGACCCAGAAGATCGTCACCATCGAGGGGCTCTCGCCCGATATCAGCCATCCGATCCAGAAGGCCTGGCTGGAACTCGATGTTCCGCAATGCGGCTATTGCCAGTCGGGCATGATCATGGCGGCGGCGGCGCTTCTCGCGAAGAAGCCCAAGCCGACCGACGCCGATATCGACGAGGCGATGACGAATATCTGCCGCTGCGGCACCTATAATCGCGTGCGGGCGGGCATCAAGCTCGCCGCCGGCATCTGAGGGAGAGGCGATCATGGCTGACAATGCTGTTCTTTCCCGCCGCTCGCTCCTGAAGGGCTCCGCTGCGGCGGCCGGCGCCTTCACGCTGGGCTTCTCCATCCCCTTCACCGAGGCGCAGGCCCAGGCCGCGACGCCGGAAGTCAATGCCTGGGTGGTGATCCACCCGGATGACCGGATCGTCGTGCGCATCGCCCGCTCGGAAATGGGGCAGGGCACGTTGACCGGCCTCGCCCAACTGGTGGCCGAGGAGCTGGAGGCCGATTGGTCGAAGGTGAGCTGGGAATACCCGACCCCGGGCGAGAACCTCCGGCGCAACCGCGTCTGGCGCAATTTCTCGACCGGCGGTTCGCGCGGGATCCGCGAGAGCCATCAATATGTCCGCGAAGGCGGCGCAGCGGCGCGGATCATGCTGGTCCAGGCAGCGGCGAAGGAATGGGGCGTACCCGAAGGCGAATGCCGTGCCGCGAAAAGCGTCATTGCCCATGCGCCGACGGGGCGGACGGTCACCTATGGCAAGGTGGCTGCCGCCGCCGCGAAGCTTGAGGTGCCGAAGGAGGTCAAGCTCAAGCCGGCCAGCGAATGGACGATTGCCGGCAAGTCGGTGAAGCGGCTCGATACGGTCGACAAGCTCAACGGCAAGCAGGTCTATGGTGCTGATATCAGGCTGCCGGGCATGCTGAATGCCGCGATCAAGGCCTGCCCGGTCTTCGGGGGCACGCTGGTCGGCTTCGATGCGGCCAAGGTCACCGGCATGCCGGGCGTGAAGAAGGTCGTGCAGGTCGACAGGCGCACCGTGGCCGTGATCGCGGACCATTGGTGGCAGGCCAAGACCGCGCTCGATGCCCTGCCCATCACCTGGGATGAGGGGCCGCATGCCAAGGCCTCCTCCGAGACCATCGCCGCCACCTTGCGCGAGGGGCTGGACGCCGAGCAGGCTTTCGAGGGCAACAAGGCAGGGGATGCCAAGGGCGCCATCGCCTCGGCAGCCAAGCGTGTCGAGGCGACCTATTCCTACCCGTTCCAGAACCATGCCTGCATGGAGCCGATGACCGCCACCTCACTCTGGACCCCGGAGAAATGCCAGTTCTGGTGCCCCACGCAGAACGGGGAATCGGCGCTTGCCGCGGCCATCGAGGCTTCGGGTCACCCGGCTGCGAAATGCGATGTCCACAAGGTCCATCTCGGCGGCGGTTTCGGCCGGCGCGGCCGTTCGGATTATGTCACGCAGGCTGTCCTGATCGCCAAGCAGATGCCCGGCACGCCGGTCAAGCTTCTCTGGAGCCGCGAGGAGGACATGCTGCAGGGCACCTACCACCCGATCACCATGGCGCGGATGGTCGCCGGGCTGGACAAGGACGGCAATCTCACCGGCCTGCATATGCGGATTTCCGGCCAATCGATCCTCTCGGGCGTCAATCCGCAGGGGCTTCAGAACGGCCGCGATCCGGTGGTGTTCCAGGGGCTGAATCCGGGCGGGCAGGAAGGCCCCTTCGGCTACGGCATCCCGAATCTGCTGATCGACCATGCCATGCGCAACCCGCATGTTCCGCCGGGCTTCTGGCGCGGCGTGAACCTCAACCAGAACGCCATCTATGTCGAATGCTTCATGGACGAGCTGGCGCATGCAGCGGGGGTCGATCCGCTCGAATTCCGTCGCAAGCTGATGCGGAATTCGCCGAAGCACCTCGGCGTGCTCGAGGCGGTGGCGAAGGGGATCGGCTGGGGCACGCCCTCGGCGCCGGGTACGGCAAAGGGCCTCGCCCAGATCATGGGCTTCGGTTCCTATGTTGCGGCGGCGGCCGAGGTTTCGGTGTCGAATGCCGGAGAGATCAAGGTCCACCGCATCGTCGCGGCCACCAATCCGGGGCATGTGGTCAATCCGGACCAGGTCGCGGCACAGGTCGAAGGGTCCTTCGTCTATGGCCTCTCGGCGGCGTTCCATCAGGAATGCACGGTGAAGAACGGCCGGATCGTCGAGGAAAACTTCGATACCTACCCCGCCATGCGCATCAACGAGATGCCGAAGGTCGAGAGTATCCTGGTGCCCTCGGGCGATTTCTGGGGCGGCGTCGGCGAACCGACCATCGCTGTCGCGGCACCGGCGGTGCTGAACGCGATTTTCGCGGCCACCGGCAAGCGGGTGCGCTCGCTGCCGCTCAAGAACGCGGATCTGCGCCGGGCGTGACCGGTCGTCGGGTCTTGAACGGCAAGGGAAAGGGCTGGCGGTGCATGCTGGCGGCCCTCTTTCTTGGCGGCGTTGGGCCGGCTGCGGCCCAGCCCGCCATGCCGGTCCCGGAAGCGTCGCCGCTGGCTGCCGCCCGCCCGCCGGATCCGGAAAATGGCCGGCGGATCGTCGTGGACCGGCGGCGGGGCCTTTGCCTGCTCTGCCATTCCGGCCCGTTTCCGGAAGTGCGGTTCCAGGGCGATCTGGCGCCTTCGCTGGCCGGCGCCGGCAGCCGGTGGACGCCGGCACAATTGCGGGCCCGGTTGATCGACAGCCGGCAGTTCAATGGCGAAACGATCATGCCGCCCTATTTCCGGGCGGAGGGTCAGATCCGGGTGGGCCGCGCCTTTTCGGGGCGGAGCATCCTTACGGCCGAGGAGATCGAGGATGTCACGGCGTTTCTCGCCACCCTTCGCGACTGAAGCCACGCGGCGCACGGTCCTGGCCGGCGCTGCTGCGGTTCTTGGCCTTGTCAGCACGCGCCGGGTCGCGGCTGAGCCGGAGGACATGGCGCGCGCCATCCTGGACTTTACCGGCGGCATCGAGCCGCGCTCGGGCAAGGTGACGCTCGACATTGCCCCGCTGGTCGAGAACGGGAACGCCGTCTCCTTCGAGGTGCTGGTCGATCATCCGATGAAGCCCGAGGATCATGTCCGCGAGATCGCGCTTTTCACTGACAAGAACCCGCTTCCCGATGTCGCTGTCTTCCGGCTGACGCCGCATATGGGCAAGGCCCATGTCGTGAGCCGGATGCGGCTTGCGACGACGCAGCATGTGACGGCCGTGGCGCGCCTGTCCGACGGCTCCTTCTGGGCCGAACGCCGCGAGGTCATCGTCACCATTGCCGCCTGCACGGAGGAATAGCCATGGCCACGGCAATGATCCTGCTGCCGCGTTCCGCCATCCGGGCGGGGGATCTGATCACCCTCAAGGCGATGATCTCCCATCCGATGGAAACCGGCTTCCGCCGTACCGAGACCGGCGGCGAGATTCCTCGGAACATCATCCGGCAGTTTTCCTGCCGTTATATGGGTGAACTGGTCTTTTCCTGCGATTTCCACCCCGCCATCGCGGCCAATCCGTTTCTGGCCTTCCCGCTCGTCGCTACGCGGACAGGGCCGCTGGAATTCGTCTGGCGGGGGGACAATGGCTTCCTCCATCGCGAGCAGGCCATGCTGCAGGTCTCCGCTTCGTGATCAGGCGGGCCGGCCGCGCCCTTGTGCTGCTGGCGGTTCTCGCCGGCGCTTTGAACGCGGATGAAATCCCGCCGGGCGAACGTCTTTCCGGCTACGATATGATGGGCGCCGAAGCGCAGGCCATGCAGCGCGATGATTTCGCCAATCCCGCCATGCTGGCCGTCAAGGAAGGCGAGGCCCTCTGGCATGCCGTGCCGGGCGAGGGGCGTCCTTCCTGCGCTGGATGCCATGGGGATGCCGCCGCGAGCATGAAGGGCGTGGCAGCCCGGTATCCCGCCCGCGACGTGCCATCCGGCCGCCTGTTCGACCTGCCCGGACGGATCCAGGCCTGCCAGAACGGGCGGCAGGGCATCGCGCCGCAGCCGCGCGAAAGCACCGGTCTCCTGGCTCTCGAGGCTTATCTGGCTCTGCAATCCCGCGGGATGCCGCTGGCCTCGCCCCGGGCCCGGGGGCTGGATGATGCCGTGCAGCGTGGCGAGGGGCTGTATCGCCAGCGGTTCGGCCAGCTCGATCTCTCCTGCGCGCAATGCCACAGCCAGAACTGGGGCCGCTCCCTCGCCGGCACCCGGATCCCGCAGGCCCATCCGACCGGCTATCCGCTGTTCCGGATGGAATGGCAGGCCGTTGGGTCGCTCCAGCGCCGCTTCCGCAACTGCATGACCGGCATCCGCGCCGAGCCGTTCCCGCCGGGTGCTCCGGAATGGATCGATCTCGAGATCTATCTCAAGGAACGCGCAGCCGGCATGCGCGTGGATGCACCGGCCGTCAGGCCCTGAGGGGCTATTGCGGGGCTTCCGGCACCCGGACGATGTTCCAGTCACCATCCCAGAGGCCCCGCTGCGCCGCCTGTGCCGCGTCGCGGGCGGTCAGAAACGCGCGGTCCTGCCTTTGGGGGGCCGGCTTCGCCCACCCGCCTTCAACCAGCAGGAGCGCGAGGTCGCGCCCTTCGACAGTGCAATCCCACTTGGCCGTCCCGGGATCCCTTGCCTTGCGCTGGGGCTGGCCGGATTGCAGCGTGCAGAGAAGCTCCCTGCCGCGCACGAACCCGTTCAACGCGGCCCGCGCCTGAAGACCACAGGCCCAGAGGCGCTTGTCGCCCCCGAGACAGATGGCCGAAGCCGGCGGGGCGACGAGGCCGTCCAGCGCGATGGCCACCTCTTCATTGGTCAGGATGTCCCCGCGCAGCGGCTCGAATGGCCCGGCAATCCTTACGGGCCGCGAAAAACGGGAACGATGGCCGAAATCTTTCGGCGTGAAGGGCGAAAGGCGGTCATCGCCCGTCTCCTCGGCAGGGCGGGCCGGAACGACAGGCCTCGGCGCTTGCGGTACGCCCACGAGGATATCGGGCGGCGTGGGCCGGAGCGCAGGCACGAAACGATAGGCCGCGAGGCCGATGGCCACGAGAATCAGGCTGGCCAATGCCGTCAGCGCCAGGCTGGGGAGCTTTGGCCTGTACCTTCGGGGGGCAGGCGTGACACCGTCCCTCTCCACATTGCTGTTGCTCGGTCTTGGCGGCATTCGCGCCCCGGGGTGATGTTGGAAGAGGATAAACCCAAACGCGAGCCGCCCGTCCAGCCTTTGCCATGCCCATACATGCGCAATGATCCTTGATGAAGGCTCTTCTTTGCTTGCGGAAGCTGCGTCGCTGGAGAACAGTCGGGCAAAGCTCCTGACCGTCGGAATCCTGCCCATGTCCCAAGCTGATCGCCGCGCCGCCCTTGCCCGTGCGGCCGAGACCTTCACCTCCGGTGCCTTCCGGGCCAAGCTGGCCCGCCGGATCGCCATTCCCACCGAAAGCCAGAACCCCGACCGGGCGCAATCGCTTGCGGCCTATCTCACGGAAGAGATGGTGCCTGATTTCGCCGCCATGGGCTTTTCGACGGAGATCCTCCCGAATCCGAAAGGCGGCGGGCCTTTCCTGCTGGCCTCCCGGATCGAGGATCCGGCGCTCCCGACCGTGCTTGGCTACGGCCATGGCGATGTCATCCGCGGCATGGACGCCGAATGGGCCGAGGGCCTCTCGCCCTGGGAACTCATCGAAAAGGGGGATCGCTGGTATGGCCGCGGCGTTGTCGACAACAAGGGCCAGCACCAGATCAACATGGAAGCCCTCCGGGCCGTGCTGGAAACGCGCGGCCGGCTCGGCTTCAACGCCAAATACATTATCGAGATGGGCGAGGAGATGGGGTCACCCGGCCTGCGCGAGATCTGCGAGCAGCACTGCGAACGCCTCTCCGCCGACCTCCTGGTCGCCTCCGACGGGCCGCGCCTCTCGGCCGCCCGTCCGACCATCTTCCTCGGCGCACGCGGCGGCTTCACCTTCGATCTCTGGATCGATGCGCGGGATGGCGGGCATCATTCCGGGAATTGGGGCGGGCTGATCTCCAATCCCGGGATCGAGCTGGCCCATGCCATCGCCTCGCTTGTCGGCCCGACAGGCCAGATCCGCGTGCCCGAATTCGTGCCGAAGGAGATCCCGGCCAATGTCCGCCGCGTGCTGGCGGATATCGAGGTCACCTCGAACGAGGGCGGCCCGGCCCTGGAGCCGCATTGGGGCGAGCCCGGCCTGACGCTCGCCGAGAAGGTCTTTGGCTGGTGCAACCTCGAGGTGCTGGCCTTCGAATGTGGCAACCCGAAAGCGCCGGTCAACGCCATTCCGCCCCGCGCCTGGGCGCGGATGCAGCTGCGTTTCGTTGTCGGTATCGATACCGACAACCTGATGGCCAACCTGCGCCGCTTCCTCGACCGGCAGGGCTTCGCCCATGTGCGGATCGGCCCCTCGCGCGATTCGATGTTCATCGCCACGCGGATGGACCCCGACCACCCGCAGGTGCAATTCGCCATTCGCAGCCTGACGGCGACGCATGGCGCGGCGCCGGCCATCCTGCCAAATCTCGGCGGCTCGCTGCCCAATGACATCTTCACCGATGTGCTGGGGCTGACGACGATCTGGGTGCCGCATTCCTACCCGGCCTGTTCCCAGCATGCGCCGAACGAGCATGTCCCGGTCGAGATCATCCGGCAGGGCCTGCAGCTGATGGCCGGCCTCTACTGGGATATCGGCGAGGGCCTTCCGCGCGGCTGAGGCCCGTCAGCCCGGCTGCAATGTCCAGGTGAAATGCGTGGCCTCCGCAATGGCCGCATCGGAATAGAGCAACGGCACATAGGCGCTCTCGGCCCAGAGCGGCGCGAGATCGGCGTAATGCGCCGAGCGCGGATCGCCGGATTGCCCCGGCGCGTTGATCGTGACGGAGCGATCGAGATCGGCGAGATCCACCACCATCCGGAAACTTGCCCCATGCGTCACGCGGAAATCCGAAGGACGATAGCCGGCATGCATCGGCGAAGAGGCGGATCCGCCTTTCGGCAAGGGCCCGATATCGAGGCTCCGTTCCGGGTTCCGCTGCAGCAGCGGCGAGAGCGGATGCTCGAATTGCCCGTGATGGAGGCGCCCCCATTGCCAGCTGGCCGGATCGGGGCCCAGCTGCGCGCAGGCCTCGGCCCAGCCGGCGGCAAGGGTTTCGCAGAGCAGCGCGTCCCGGGCGGCTTCAGGCGCCGCGCCCCAGCGCGAAGCCGGCTTTTCGAGTGCCCGGCAGATCCCCTCGACATCGCCTGGCAGAAGCAGCTTCCGCACCGCTTCCGGGGCCAGCTCAGCCATGACGGCATGGCGGAGATGGCGCGTATACCAGAGCTCGAACAAGGCGGCAGGCCCGCTTGCGGCCGAAAGGACATGGTCCCACCCTGCAAGCAGGGCGAGCGCGGGCGCCAGTTCTGCCGGAGGCGCAGATATGGCCTGCAGCAAACGGCAGAGGCGGCGGGCCGGCACGGAAAAGGCATCGGTCTGGAGCGTCTGGCTCTCCGCTACGCCGACCCTATGCCCGCCGGCCAGAACCTCGTGGATGCGCGTCGCGCGGCTGGCCTCGGTCCATTCGAAGCCCACCGGCATCGTCTCGTGCGGCCAGTCCGCCGGAAGGTTCATCTCGTTCGCCGTCGCCACGAAGCCAGCTTCCGGATTGCGCAGGAACGGCAACCGCGCTGCATCGAGGAATCCGTCCCATTCGTGGCTGCCATCCCCGGGGACCGGAATCAGGCCCTTCCAGTTCCGCCGGGCCGGCATGAAGCCGCCGGGCGACCAGGCGATCTCGCCCTGCCTGTCGGCATAGACGAGGTTCACCGAGGGCGAGCCCCAGCGTTCGGCGCTCGCGCGGAAGGATTCCGGCGTGCGCGTCCGCAGCATGGTCAGGCTCTGCAGATACGGCGCCGAGCCCGGCTCGAACCAGACCGACCGCAACGCGACGGCGCGCGTTCCCTCGGCATTCCGCCACAGGATCGGGCCGTGATGCGAGAAAACGAGGCGGCAGGGCTGCGCCGGATGGCCCTTCACCGGAACCCGCTCCTCCATAACGGTCATTGCACGCCAGCCGCTCTCGAACCGGTAATGGTCCGGCCGGGCAGGGTCGGTTTCGAGGAGATAGACATCCTCCTGATCCGCTCCGAAGATCGTGAGGCCGAAAGCGGCATCGCCGTTATGCCCGATCGAAAGGCCCGGCACACAGGGTTCGCCGCCGCCGATCGCGTCGAAGCCCGGCGCTTTCAGGTGCTGGATATAGCGCAGGCTCGGCAGCGAATGGGCGCGATGCGGGTCCGAGGCGAGGATCGGCAGTCCGGTCGGGCTGCGCGCGCCGGCGATCACCCAGTTATTCGAGCCCGAGGCCTCGGCATCGAACAGCACCTCGTTGAGATCATTGACCTGCCGCCAGCGCGTTGCATCGGCCAGTGCCGCCGCCAGCCGCTCCGGCGAGAAGGTGACATTGGCCTGGGCCAGCCGGAAGGGCAGCAGGGCCTCGATCGGGCAATCCCCGGCCCGGACACCCTCGGGGAGGGGCGTATCGACCGCGGGATAGAGATATTTCCGCAGGAGGTCGGTCTCGGCATCGGCGCCGGCCAGGACATGCAGGCGCTGAACTTCCCAGAGGGCGTTCCGCGTCAGCCCATGGCTCCGGATCCGGACCACATCCGCGCCCTGCCAGCGTGCCGGCTGCGTGCCGAGCATGGCGAATTCCGGCGGCATCAGCGTGGGCTCGCGTTCGGCCAGGCCGATATAGGCGTTGATCCCGCCAGCGAAACGCGCACAGATCTCCTCGGCATCAGGCGCATAGGCGGCCCATTCCGCCGCCATATCGCCGCGATAGAGGAACATCCGCGCCGCACGGTCCTGTTCGAGGAAGCCCGGCCCGAAATCCGCCGCGAGCAGGCCGAGGCCGCGCTTGCGCCAGAGATCGATCTGGAACAGGCGGTCCCGTGCCGCGTTGAACCCCTGCACGAACCAGAGATCTTCGAGGCTGCCTGCCTCGAGATGCGGAATGCCCCATCGGTCCACCCGGATCCGGCCCGGTCCGACGAGGCCGGCAACGGCGAAGGACAGGTCGCGTTCGAGCGGCGAGGGCGCGTCGGGGCGGGCAGGCGGCAGGGACATGGGCAGGGGAATCCGGCGGGCGATGCGTCATCAAACCATCCTGGCTCGCGCCGCGCCACCCCCGGCACGCAGCTTGCTCGGCAAAGCCCCGTCTTGGTTGTTGACTCGTCAGGCTTCGCCCGCCGACACTGCGACCAAAGTCGGGGGCCGGGCCAATTGGACGTCGCGGCTCCGCAACGGGAGAATGTCGCATGCGTTTGCTGAACCTCGCCACCCTTGCGCTGGCTGCCAGCGTCACGTTGACCCCGGCCTTCGCCCAGAAGGCCCAGAATACGGTGCGTTTCGGCTATGATCAGGTGCCGGAGAACATCGATCCGTTTTTCAACAATGTCCGGATCGGCGTCATCCTCGGGCAGCATGTCTGGGATACGCTGATCTACCGCGATCCCAACACCAACGAATACAAGGGCCAGCTCGCCAAGACGTGGAAATGGGTTGATGACAAGACGCTCGAATTCAGCCTCCGCGAGGGCGTGAAATTCCACAATGGCGAGGAATTCGACGCCGACGACGTCGTCTACACGCTGAATTTTGTCTCGAAGCCGGAAAACAAGGTCGTTACCCAGACCAATGTGAACTGGATCGACTCGGCCGAGAAAGTCGACAAATACACTGTCCGTCTCAAGCTGAAGCGCACCTTCCCGGCGGCAATCGAATATCTCGCCGGCCCGGTGGTGATCCATCCGAACGAGTATTACGCCAAGGTCGGCCCCTCGGGCATGAATTCCGCCGCCATCGGCTCCGGCCCCTACAGGGTGGTCGAGCATGTCGTCGGCAAGTCGGTGCGCCTGCAGCGCAACCCGGATTACTTTAAGGACAGCCCCAAGCCGCAGCCGAAGCTGGAGCGGATCGAGGTCCGCTTCATTCCGGACCGCCAGACCCAGATGGCGGAAATGCTGGCCGGCGGACTCGATTTCATCATGAATGTCCCGCCGGATCAGGCGGATCAGCTCAAGGCCGTGCCGCATCTCGCCGTGACCAGCGGCGAGACGATGCGCATCGTCTTCCTCAACCTGAATACGCTGCCCGACACGCCGGCCCCGGCCCTGCGCGATATCCGCGTCCGGCAGGCGATCCAGCATGCGATCGACCGGCCGACCATGGTGAAGCAGCTGGTGGGCGAGGGCGCCCGCGTCCTCAACGTGATCTGCTATCCCTCGCAATTCGGCTGTTCGGACGAGAAGGCGAAGAAATTCGACTATAATCCGGCCCGGGCCAGGCAATTGCTGGCTGAAGCGGGCTTCGCCAATGGCCTCGAGATGGATCTCTATGCCTATCGCGAGCGGCCGCAATCCGAAGCGATGATCAACTATCTCCGCGCCGTCGGCATCAAGGTCAATCTGCGCTTCATGCAATATGCCGCCATGCGCGAGCAGGTGCGCGGCAACAAGGCGGCCATGGCGCACCAGACCTGGGGCTCGTTCTCGGTGAACGATACCTCGGCCTCGACCCCGGTCTATTTCGGGGGTGGGCCGGATGACATCAACAAGGATGCGGAAGTGATCGCTTTGCTCGCCAAGGGCGACAATTCGGTCGATCCGGCGGTCCGCAAGGCGGCCTATGCCGACGCGCTCGGGCTGATCGCCGAACGGGCCATGGGCGTGCCGCTCTATGCGCTCGTCACCTTCTATGTCAGCGGCAAGGGCCTCGACTACAAGACCTATCCCGACGAGATCCCCCGCTTCTGGGAAATGAGCTGGAAGTGACCGAGTGATCGGCTACGCGCTCAAGCGTCTCGGGCTGGCCCTGCTGGTGGCGCTCGCGGTTTCGGCCGCGAGCTTCGTCCTGCTGCGCCTTTCGGGCGATGTCGCGCTGGCCATTGCCGGCGAGGGCGCCCGCGCCGAGGATATCGACCTCGTCCGCAAGACCTACGGGCTCGATCGCCCCTTGCTGATCCAGTATGGCGAATGGCTGTTCCGGACCCTCTCGGGGGATTTCGGCCAGTCGCTTTATTTCAAGACCGGCGTGACCGGGCTGATCCACGCGAAGATCGGCGTGACGCTGGTCCTTGCCCTGGCTTCGCTGGCTTTGGCCCTGGCCCTCGCAATCCCGCTCGGCGTGCTGGCGGCGCTCTTTCCCAATACCTGGATCGACCGCCTCAGCCTTGCCCTCGCGGTGGCCGGGCAGGCCCTGCCGAATTTCTTCTTCGCCCTGCTGCTGGTGATGATCTTCTCGATCAAGCTGCGCTGGCTGCCGGTTTCCGGCAGCGAGACCTGGGCGCATTTCGTGCTGCCCGCGCTCTCGCTGGGCCTCTATATCACGCCGCCCTTCATGCGGCTCATCCGAGCCGGCATGATCGAGGTGCTGGCGGCGGATTACATCCGGACGGCCCGGGCCAAGGGTTTGTCCCCGGCCAGCGTGGTGCTGAAACATGCCCTGCGGAACGCCCTCGTGCCGGTTGTGGCCCTGGCGGCGGTGCAGCTTGGCTTCCTGCTCGGCGGCTCGATCGTCATCGAGACGATCTTCGCCCTCGATGGCCTCGGCTATCTCGCCTATCAGTCGATCACCCACAAGGATTTCCCGGTCACGCAGGCGGTGCTGCTCATCCTCTCGGTGGCCTATGTCCTGCTCACGCTCTGCGCCGATCTGGTCAATGCCTGGATCGATCCGCGCCTGAGGGTGGCGTGATGGCGGGCCTTGCGCAGGCCGGCGCCGCTGCGGCGCCCCCGGAACTGACGCAGCGCGCGCTGCTCTGGCGCCGCATGCGCGGCCACAAGGGCTTCCTCGCCGGCGCCATCCTGCTGTCGCTGATCATCCTCGCCTCGCTGCTGGCGCCCTGGATCTCCCCGCATGATCCCTATGCGCAGGACCTGACCCGGCGGATGATCCCGCCGATCTGGGAAGCGCGCGGCCAATGGGCCCATCCGCTCGGAACGGACAATCTCGGCCGCGATTATCTCTCCCGCGTGCTCTGGGGCGGGCAGATCTCGCTGCTGATCGGCCTCTCGGTCATGGTGATTTCCGGCATCATCGGCGCGGGCCTCGGCCTTGCGGCGGGCTATTTCGGAGGCCGGATCGACCTCGCCATCACCTTCATCATCACCACCCGCCTTGCCCTGCCGGTCGTGCTGGTCGCGCTGGCAGTCGTGGCCATGATTTCCGGTTCGCTCCTTGTGGTGATCCTGATCCTCGGCCTGCTGAAATGGGATCGCTTCGCCGTGGTCATGCGCTCGGCCACGCAGCAGGTGAGGGGGCTCGACTATGTCGCCGCCGCCGAGGCGGCCGGCGCCTCGACACCCCGGATCATCCTGCGGGAAGTTTTGCCGAATGTCGCGCCCCAGCTCATCGTCGTGGCCACGGTGGAAGCCGCCAGCGCCATCCTGCTGGAAGCGGCCCTGTCTTTCCTCGGCCTCGGCGTGCAGCCGCCCCTGCCAAGCTGGGGGCTGATGATCTCCGAAGCCAAGGCCTACATGTTCTTCTCGTTCTGGTTGATCGCCATCCCCGGTTCCGCCCTGGCCCTGCTGGTCCTGGCGATCAACCTTGTCGGCGATGGCCTGCGCGATGTCCTCGCACCGGATGGCCGCGCATGACCCTGCTCGCGGTCGAGAATCTCCGGGTGGATCTCGCGACGCCGCGCGGCACGCTCCATGCCGTGCGCGGCATTTCCTTTTCCGTGGCGCGGGGCGAGACGCTCTGCATCGTCGGCGAGAGCGGTTGCGGCAAGTCCATGACCTCGCTTGCCCTCATGAACCTGCTGCCGAAAACCGCGACCCGCCGGGCCGACAGGCTGGAATTCGACAGGCAGGATCTCATGGCCCTTTCGGCGCCTGCCATCAATGCCTTGCGCGGCAACCGCATGGCGATGATCTTCCAGGAGCCGATGACGGCGCTCAACCCCGCCTACACGATCGGCAACCAGATGGTGGAGGGCTATCTCCGGCACAAGGGGGCAAGCCCGGCCGAGGCGGAAGCCCGCGCTGTCGAATTGTTGGGCCGGGTGGGCATTGCCAATGCGCGCCAGCGCCTCGGCCAGTACCCGCACCAGCTCTCCGGCGGCCTGCGCCAGCGCGTGATGATCGCCATGGCTCTGATGTGCGGGCCGGACCTGCTGATCGCGGACGAGCCGACAACCGCGCTCGATGTCACCATCCAGGCCCAGATCCTCCGGCTTCTGGCCGATCTCGCCCGGGAATTCGGCCTCGCCCTCATCCTGATCACCCATGATCTCGGCCTCGTGGCGCGGATCGCCGACAAGGTTGCCGTGATGTATGCCGGCGAGATCGTCGAAAGCGCGCCGGTGGCCGATCTTTTCGCGCGGCCGCGCCATCCCTATACGCGCGGGCTGATCGAATGCATCCCAGTTCCCGGCCGCACGGCGCGCGGGGCCCGGCTCGGGGCGATCCCCGGCACCGTGCCCTCGCTGGTCGGCGACCTGGAGGGCTGCATGTTCCGCGCGCGCTGCGCCGAGGCAAGACTGGCCTGCGAGGGGCCGATCCCGTGGCAGGAGGCGGCCGGCGGCCATGGCATGCGCTGCGTGCTGGAGGGCCGATGACGATCCTGCTCGAAGCCCGGGATGTGACGCGCAGCTTCCAGGTCAGCCGTGGCCTTTTCGCGCCAAAGCGCCGGCTCCATGCGGTCAATGGCGTTTCGCTCGCCGTCGAGGAGGGCGAGATCCTTGCCATTGTCGGTGAAAGCGGCTGCGGCAAATCCACGCTCGCGCGGATGCTGCTGGGACTGCTCCCGGCGAGTTCAGGCGAGATCCGGCTGGGCGGGCAGGACATGCGCGCCATGGGGCGGCTCGACATTGCCCGCCGCGTCCAGCCCGTCTTCCAGGACCCGTATTCCTCGCTCAATCCGCGCCGCCGGATCGCCGAGATCGTCGCATTGCCGATGGAGGTGCAGGGCAAGGCCGATGCCGCCACCTGCCGCCGCGCGGCACTCGAAATGCTCGAGCGCGTCGGTTTGCCGGAGCGTTTCGCGCAGGCCTATCCGGCCCAGCTTTCCGGCGGTCAGCGCCAGCGCGTTGCGATCGCACGCGCGCTCGTGATGCGGCCGGAACTGGTGATCTGCGACGAGCCGACCTCGGCACTCGACGTCTCTGTCCAGTCGCAGATCCTCAATCTGCTCATGGATCTCCGGCGGGATTTCGGCACGACGTTCGTTTTCATCAGTCACAATCTGGCTGTGGTCGAGCATATCGCGAGCCGTGTGGCCGTGATGTATCTCGGCCAGGTGGTGGAACTGGCGGAGACCGCTGCCCTGTTCGAGGCGCCGCGCCATCCCTACACGCAGGCCCTCCTGGCCTCGGCGCTGACACCGGAACCCGGCCTCGGCATCCCAGAAACCGGCCTCGGACTGGCTTTTCCCGATCCGCTCGATCCACCGCCGGGATGTCCGTTCCATCCGCGTTGCCCGAAACGTATTGCCCCCTGCGACAGCCTTGCCCCGCCGGTGATCCGGGAGGCGGGCCGCCTTGTCGCCTGCCATTTCGCAGCTCAGCCGCCGGGCACCAGCGTCACGCCGTAACCGGCGAAGGTGAGATCGGGATGATGGCCGGGACAGGCGCATTTCCGGATCGTCCTGGTGCTTCAGCGGCTTGCTGGACTGCCGGGGCTTGACTTGAGCGCCCGCAATGGAAACGCTCGCCGCCACGTCAAGGAGATCCCCATGAAGACCCGCGCCGCCGTCGCCTGGGAGGCCAAGGCGCCTCTCACCATCGAGACCATCGACATTGCCGGCCCGAAACCGGGCGAGGTTCTGGTGGAGATCATGGCAACGGGCATCTGCCACACCGATGCCTACACCCTGTCCGGCCTTGATTCGGAGGGGAAATTTCCGGCGATCCTCGGCCATGAGGGTGCCGGGATCGTCCGCGAGGTCGGCGCCGGCGTGACCGGCCTCCGGCCGGGCGATCACGTGATTCCGCTCTACACGCCGGAATGCCGCAGCTGCAAGACCTGCCTTTCCCAGCGCTCGAATCTCTGCACGTCCATCCGGGCAACGCAGGGCCAGGGCCTCATGCCGGACGGGACCAGCCGCTTTTCCTGCGAGCCGGTCGGGCCGCGGCAGGGCGAGATCTTCCACTACATGGGCTGCTCGACCTTCTCGAACTTCACCATCCTGCCCGAGATCGCCCTCGCCAAGGTCCGCGAGGACGCGCCTTTCGACAAGATCTGCTATATCGGCTGCGGCGTCACCACCGGCATCGGTGCGGCGATCTATACGGCGAAGGTCTGGCCAGGCGCGAATGTCGTCGTCTTCGGGCTCGGGGGCATCGGCCTCAATGTCATCCAGGCGGCCCGGATGGTCGGCGCGGACCGGATCATCGGCGTCGATCTCAACCCCGCCAAGGCGGTGATGGCGCGCAAATTCGGGATGACGGACTTCGTGAATCCCGACGAAGTCGGCCGCGACAAGGTGGTCCAGGCCATTGTCGACCTGACCGGCGGCGGCGCGGATTTCTCGTTCGAATGCATCGGCAACACCACCACGATGCGGCAGGCGCTGGAATGCTGCCATCGCGGCTGGGGTGAGAGCATCATCATCGGCGTGGCGCCCTCTGGGGCCGAGATCTCCACGCGGCCCTTCCAGCTTGTGACCGGAAGGGTCTGGAAAGGCTCGGCTTTCGGCGGCGCGCGCGGCCGGACGGATGTCCCCCGGATTGTCGATTGGTACATGGAGGGCAAGATCAACATCGATGATCTGATCACCCACACCATGCCGCTGGAGGAGATCAACACTGCCTTTGACCTCATGCATGAGGGCAAGAGCATCCGCTCCGTCGTCCTGTTCTGACGCGTTCAGGTTTCGCTGCCGAACAGGTCGAGCTGCGGGACATCCGGTTCATCGGGCGCGTCGAAGGAGGAGAGCGTCACGCCCAGCAGGCGGATATCCTTGGCCAGCGGAAAGAGCGGGCCGAGAAGCTGCAGGACCGCCGCTTCCAGCGCGGCAGGGGCGGAGAAAGGCCGGGGCAAGGTCCGGCTGCGGGTGATCAGCTGGAAATCGGTGAATTTCACCTTGAGCGTCACGGTCCGCGCCTGCAGCCCGTGCCGTTCGCAATGGGCCCAGACCTTGGCCATCAGCGGCTGCAGCCCGGCACTGGCGCCTTCGAAATCGCTGATATCGTTGGAGAACGTATCTTCTGCCCCGACGGATTTGCGCACGCGTTCGGGGCGGACGGGCCGATGGTCGATGCCGCGCGCCAGCCAGTAATAATAGGGTCCGGACTTGCCGAAATGCTCCTGCAGGAAGGCGAGGGTCCGCCCCTTCAGATCGGCGCCCAGGCGGATGCCCAGCCTGTTCATCCGCGCCTCGGTGGCCGGGCCGATGCCGTGGAACTTCCCGATCGGGAGGGTCTCCATGAAGGCGGGTCCGGCCTGTGGCGGAATGACGAATTGTCCGTCGGGCTTGCGCTGCCCCGAAGCCATTTTCGCGAGGAATTTGTTATAGCTGATCCCTGCCGAGGCTGTCAGCGCGGTCTCCTCGCGGATGCGGGCGCGGATCCGGCTCGCCACCTCGGTTGCGGTCGGCAGCCCGGCGAGGTTCTCGGTCACGTCGAGATAGGCCTCGTCAAGCGACAGAGGTTCGATCAGTGGCGTAAACTCAGAGAATATCTCGTGAATCTGGTTCGAAACGGCGCGGTAGGTTTCGAAGCGCGGCCGCACGAAGATGAGGTCCGGGCATTTGCGCAGGGCCGTCACCGAGGGCATGGCCGAATGAACGCCGAAGCGCCGGGCCTCGTAGCTCGCGGCGGCGACCACGCCGCGCTTGGCGCCGAAGCCCACGGCGACCGGCTTTCCCCGCAATTCAGGATTGTCCCGCTGCTCGACCGATGCATAGAAGGCATCCATGTCGACATGGATGATCTTACGGATATCCTTGAGGAAATCCGGGCTGGTGACAGCCGGGGAAAGGGGCTCTTCGCTCATGCCCTAGGCAATGCCGTCTTCCTGCAACGACGGCGATTCCTAGCATGAATGCTGTTCCTGAACGAGCCTTCCGGCGGCCGCCTTCGCCATTCCCGACGCGCGTTGTCAGGAGTCCCGCTCAGGCGCGCGGCAGCAGGATCCGGTCGAGGAAGGCCGCGATTTCGGCATGGGCATCGAGCGGGAAAACGCCCGAAACGAACTGGTCCGGGCGCAGGATGACCACGCAACCGCGCGCGGAATCGACCCCGCGATTGACAAAAATATTTTGACCATCGGCCGGATCGATGCAGAAAATTTTCTCATAATCCCGCAGCTGGAGGCGGCCGGTCATCGGCAGGAGGAAGGCCGGCATCCGCTCGATCGCGAGGGCGCGGTGCGGCTTCTGGAAGATCGCGCGGAGATCGATCACCGCATCCGCATCGGCACCCGGCGGGGTGAACCGGCGCACCGGCGAATCCACCGAGTCGAGGAAGGCGCAGAGCCGGGCGATCCCGTCTTCCGGGTTGCCATCATCGCCGGCGCCGGCAAAGGCGAGCAGCCGCCAGCGCCCGTCGGCCTTGGCGACATGGCCGAGATGCATCGGCCTGGCATCGGCCAGCCGGATGACGGGCGCGGAATGGAACCGCGTGCCGATGGCGAAGCCCGGCGCCAGCGCCTGATGCCGGGTATCGTCGGTCAGCAGCGAGGGCCGGTATTGCGTGGCCGTGCCGGCGGTGTAGCGGCCATGCTGCACGAAGTAACGCTGCGTCTCGGAAGGATCGTAGGGCAGGCCTGCCGCCGCGGCTTCCTTCGCCTTGCCGAGGATGCCGGCCCATTCGCGGTCGAACGCGATCAGTTCCCCTGCAATGGCCTGCCGTTCCTCGGAATAGGTGGCGAGCAGCTCCGGCCGGGCCGTGCCGCGCAGAACCTGCGCCAGCTTCCAGCCGAGGTTGAAACTGTCCTGCATGGACACGTTCATGCCCTGGCCGGCCTTGGGGCTGTGGGTATGGCAGGCATCGCCGGCAATGAAGAGCCGGGGCAGGCGGCGGGCCGGTGCACCTTCGGGCCGGTCGTCGAAGCGCGGGCAGAGCCGCTGGCCGATCTCGTAGACCGACCACCACGGAATGTCCTTCACCTCCAGCGTGTGGGGATGGAGGATGCGCCGGGCGGTGGCGACAAGATCGTCGGCGGCAATCGCGCGCTGGCTCACGCGCTCGCCCTCGCCCAGCTTGTCCAGCTCGACATAGAGCCGGACCATGTGGCCGCCTTCGCGCGGGATCAGCACCATCGAACCGTCGCGGGCGGACTGGATGAGCGCCTTCATCCGGATATCGGGAAAATCCGTCACGGCGAGGAGATCCATCACGCCCCAGGCCTGATTGGCGGAATCGCCCTCGAGCGCGAGGCCCATGGCCTTGCGGACCGCGCTGCGGGCGCCATCGCAGCCCACGACGAAACGTGCGTGGATCGTCTCGGTCCTTCCATCATGCGAGGGGTCGAGCCGTTCCAGCGTGGCAGTGACGGGGTAACTCTCCCGGACCTGTGCCGAAGCGGCTGTCTCGTCGACGGCGAGGGAAAGAAGGCGGCGGCTGTAATGCGGCGCCAGCCGGGCAGGGGCCTTGCGCATCACATCGAGGAAGAAATCCTGCACGCGGGCCTGGTTGAGGATGACATGCGGGAATTCCGACAGCCCATCCTCCGTGTCCTGCACCCGCCCGGAGCGGGCGATCTGGTCGGGGCGGGTTTCGTCCGGCTTCCAGAAGGTCGTTTCGAGGATCCAGCAGGCCTCGCGGGCAACACGTTCGGCAAATCCGAAAGCCTCGAACATCTCCATGGTGCGGCAGGCAATGCCATCCGCCTGCCCGCGATAGAGGCGGGTCGGGCGCTGCTCGACGATGCAGGTCCGGATATCGGGGAAGGCCGCCAGCTGGGCCGCCAGCGTCAGCCCGGCCGGGCCGGTGCCGACGATCAGCACATCCACCTCTGCGGGAACCGGCCCGACAGCGCCGCCATGGCGATAGCGCCCGGCGGGATCGTGGTTTTCGGGGTCGCCGGGCTCGTAGCCATTCTGGTGGAATTGCATGATGCCTCGCCTCCCGCACGATTGAGGATCGGCGCTGTTCCGCGCCCTTCGATCCGCTATGGCTGGACGCCCGGGCGGATAAATGATATGCATACTGATTATCAGCATACTGTCAATTAGCGGGTGGGAATTGATGGCGTTGCGAGGGACCAAGAGGAAACCCGCCCATGACCGATTTCCGGGCATGGGCCAGGCGCGAAGGCGCCGCCGAGCAGCCGCTTTCTGGCGGCGTTGCGAGGGACCAAAAGGAAAAGACCCATGTCCGATCATGCCGTGATGCCCGGCCATCTCGCGCGCCGCTTCCAGCAGATCGCGGTGGCGATTTTTCATGCCGAGGTCGAGGCGGCGGGGTTTGACCTGACGCCGGTGCAATATGTGGCGCTCGCGGTTCTGCGGCATCATCCCGGTATCGACCAGGCGACATTGGCCGGCCTGATTGCCTATGATCGCACCACCATCGGCGGGGTGATCGACCGGCTCGTGCAGAAGGGGCTGATCGTCCGCGCCGTGAGCCCGCGGGACCGGCGGGCCCATGTGCTGCATCTCGCGGAAGCCGGCCTGGCGACGCTGGAGGGCATCCAGCCGGCGGTCGAGGCCGCGCAGCGCGAGATGGTTGCCGGGCTCGATGCGGCGGAGACGGTGGAGTTCATCCGCCTGTTCCGGAAGGCGATTGCCGCCGCCAACGAACGCAGCCGCGCCCCGATGAAGCCGGCTCCATGAGGGCCGGGTCGCCTATCCCACGGGGATGACATCCACCGTGTGGTGGCCGGATTGGCCGCCGACCATCCGGCTGACGCCGCGGATCGGCGCGACATCCGCATAATCACGCCCGTAGCCGACGAGGATATGGTCATCCGCCACGGCCATGGCATTGGTCGGGTCATATTCCAGCCAGCCGATCCCGTCGCCGCACCAGATGCGCACCCAGGCATGCATGGCATCCGCGCCCGGCAGCCGTTCCTGCCCCGGCGGAGGAATGGTGCGGAGGAAGCCGCTGACATAGCCGGCGGGAATGCCGAGGGCGCGCAGGCTGCCGATCATGATCTGGCTGTAATCCTGGCAGACGCCGCGCCCGGCCTCGAAAGCAACGAGCGGCGGCGTGTCGACATCGGTTGCCTCGTCATCGAAGGTCATATGGGCCGAGAGCGCCGCGCCGAGGGAACGCATGGCCTCGACCGGGCTCATGCCCGGCGCGAGGGCCGCCATGGCGAATTCACGGAACGGCGCGAGATCGGGAATGCGGGGCGAGGCGCCGAGGAAATGGAGCGGCGAATCCGGGCCGAGTTCGCTCCGCTGGGCGAGTTCATTCCGCATCTGGTCGAGCGTCGGCGCGACATCGAGCACGGGCAGCGCGCTCTGCCGCTCCACATAGGCGAGCAACTCGATATCGAATTCGGCATGGTCCTCGTGGAAATGCAGGGCATGGACGATATTGCCGAAGAAATCCGTCCGGACTTCCCGCTCCGGCGGTTCGGGGCGGATATCGAGCCGCGCTCCGACCAGCCGCTGCATGCCCGGCACGCTGCGCGGCTGGAGGCGCAAAAGGTGCCGCGCCTGTGCGACCGGATGGGCATAGGCATAGCCGAGGCGGAGGGTGATCTCGTATTGCATCGGCCCGCTCAGGCGAAGTACGTGTCGGTCAGGGCATCGGAGAGCCCCGCGATCCGCCACTTCAGTTCGCCCAGCCATTCCGGCGTGATCGCCTCGACCGGCATCGTCGCCACATCGGCCCGCAGCTTCAGCAGCGCCTGCCCGAGCGGGGAGAGGCGGTTCTCCCGCCGCGAACCGGGCAGCAGGTCGATATGGCCCTGCATGCGCTCGAGTTCGAACAGCACGGAGCGGGGGTTCAGCCCGTCGAGCACCAGCAGGTCGCACACGCTTTCGGGCACGGCCATCGCGTAGCGGCGCCGATGCGTCATCACGCTGTCGCCGATCTCGATCATCAGGTCGAGCGCGCCATCCGGGGCATCGGCGGGGATCATCGCGGCCAGCCAGGCGGCCATGCCGATCGCCCGTTCCATGGCTTGCCCGATCGTCAGGAAGCGCCAGCCCATGGCGCGGTACATGTTCTCGTTCACCAGCCCGGAAAAGCCGGTGAGCTTGCGGATCAGCACGCTGATCGCGCGGGCGGCATCGTCGCCGGGCTGGACCTGCCGGCCGATCTGCTCGGCGGAATTGGCAAGATCGACCAGTGCCGACCAGCCATCCAGCGAGAACCGGTCGCGGATCTTGCCGGCGCTGGTCACGGCGGACTGGATGCAGGATCCCACCGCCGCAGGCAGCGGCTGGGCGAGATCCATGCCATAGGTTTCAAGGAGTTCCGCCACGCGCTGGAGCAGCGGCGCCTCGGCATCGGCATTTTCCGCCAGCCGCCCGTGATAGGCGCGCAAGAGGCGCAGCATGCCCTCGGTGCGCTCGACATAGCGGCCGAGCCAGAACAGGTTGTCCGCCGCCCGGGCGGGAAGGGTGCCCGGCTGCTTGCGCATGAAGGCGGCGCCGTCCTTGCGCAGCAGGCTGGGTTCCGGCACCGGCTTGTCGGCGACAATCCAGACATCGGCCACGCTGGAGCCATGGCGCATGGCGATGCTGCCCGGTTCGAGCGTCTGCCCGACACGGGCGAAGCCGCCGGGCATGGCCTGCCAGCCCTGCGGCGTGCGGGCAAGGAAGACGCGCAGGGTCATCGGGCGCGGCACGAGGGCGCCGTCCTTCCAGGCCGGCGTTGTCGAAAGGCGCACCGCCTCCTGCCCGACAAGGCCATGGCGTTCCTCGTCGAGCCAGCGATCGAGTTCGCCGGCCCCGGGGATGAAATGTCCCTGCGGATCGAGCTCGATCGGCAGGCGGTTGGCATTGGCCTTCGAGATCACCAGCTTGTGGCGGTTCTCGCGGACATAGCGATATTCCGCGTCCTGCCCGCACCACCAGGTCGCGACATTGGGAATGGCGAGGCTCTCGCCGCGCAAGCGCTCGCAGAGCCGCGGCAGGAAGGCGAGGAAGGCCTGCGTCTCCAGCGCGCCGGCGCCGAGGGCATTGCCCATCGTCACGTTGCCGGCGCGGATCGCCTCCAGCAGGCCGGGCGTGCCGAGCCGCGAGCGTTCGTCGAGTTCGAGCGGATCGCACCAGGCGCTTTCCAGCCGGCGCCAGAGCACGCTGATCGGTTGCGGCCCGTCAATGGTCCGGACCTTGAGTTCCTGCCCCTCGACAATGAGATCCTCGCCTTCCAGCAGCGACAGGCCGAGATAGCGGGCAATATAGGCCTGCTCGTAATAGGTCTCGTTGAACAGGCCCGAGGTCAGCAGGCCCACGCTGCCGGTGCCCGGCTGGCGCAGCCGGTCCAGCGCGTCGCGGAAGGCGCCGAAGAAGCCCGCGAGGCGATGGATATTCGACTGCCGGTAGAGCTCGGCGAAGACGCGCGATGTCGCGACCCGCGTCTCCAGCGCGAAGCCGGCGCCGGAAGGCGCTTCCGTCCGGTCGCCGAGAACCCACCAGCGACCATCCTCGCCTCGGCCGAGATCCATGGCGATGAAATGCAGGAAATGCCCCGAGGCCGGCTTCACCCCGACCAGCGGGCGCAGCCAATGCGGATTGGAGGCGAGCAAGGTGCCCGGCAGGTCGCCGCTGGCGAGCAGGGTGTTCTCGCCGTAGATATCGGCCATCACGGCTTCGAGCAGCTCTGCCCGCTGGACCAGCCCGCCGGCCAGCGCCTGCCATTCGCGCTCCGCGAGGATGACGGGGATATGGCTCAGCGGCCAGTCGCGGCTCGCGACATCGCCCTTGCCGTAATGGCGGTAATAGACGCCGGCATCGCGCAGATATTGCTCGCCGCGGCCGAACCGGGCTGCGATTTCCGCCGGCGAGAGCGCGGCGAGATGGCTGAGCAACGGCATCCACGGCGCGCGGATCCGGCCATCCGGCCCGATCATCTCGTCCGGAATTCCGGCCAGCGGCCGGTAGCCGGCCACGACGGGCAGCCGGCTCTCGACGGTCTCGCGCGAGACCGCGCTCATGAGACGGGGCTCGACGGCATCCGGAGATCGAGCGTCATCGGGAATTCCGGATGCGGTTGGGTCTGGGCCGGGACATAAGACCCGGCACTGTGGCCATAAGGCTCGAACCGGGCAAGGCGCCGGGCCTGCGCCTCATTCGAATTGACGGGAAAAGTCTCGTAGTTCCGGCCGCCGGGATGGGCGACATGATAGACGCAGCCGCCCAATGCCCGGCCGGAATGGGTGTCGAACACATCGAAGGTGAGGGGCGTATCCACCGGCAGGACCGGGTGCAGCCCGTTCGGCGGCTGCCAGGCCTTGTAGCGCACGCCGCCCACGCCGATCCCGGACGAGCCGATCCGCGTCATCGGCACCAGACGGCGGTTGCAGGCCACCTTGTAGCGCGCGGGATCGCCGGTCATCAGCTTGACCTGCAACCGCTCCACCGAGGAATCGACGAAGCGCACGGTTCCGCCGATCGCCCCCGTCTCGCCCAGCACGTGCCACGGCTCCAGCGCCTGCCGGACCTCCAGCTTGACGCCCTCGAACTCGACCTCGCCGCAGGTGGGGAAGCGGAACTCGAATTGCGCTTCATACCATTCCGGCAGCAGCGGGAAGCCATGCCGGCCGAGATCATCGAGCACCTCGAGGAAATCGCTCCAGATCATGTGCGGCAGCATGAACCGGTCATGCAATTGCGTGCCCCAGCGCGTCAGCGGGCCGTCCAGCGGCGCCTGCCACAGCCGCGCGATGAGCGCCCGGATCAGCACCTGCTGCGCCAGGCTCATGCGCGCATTGGGCGGCATCTCGAAGCCGCGGAACTCGACAAGCCCGAGCCGCCCCGTCGGGCCATCGGGCGAGAACAGCTTGTCGATGCAGATCTCGGCGCGATGCGTGTTGCCGGTGACATCGACCAGCATGTTGCGGAGCAGCCGGTCGACCAGCCAGGGCGGCGGCGCCTGGCCCTCGCCGGGGCGGGGGATCTGCCGCATCGCGATCTCCAGCTCGTAGAGGCTGTCATGCCGCGCCTCGTCGATCCGCGGCGCCTGGCTCGTCGGGCCGATGAAGAGCCCGGAAAAGAGATAGGACAGGCTGGGATGGCGGTTCCAGTGCAGGATCAGGCTGCGCAGCAGGTCGGGCCGGCGCAGGAAGGGGCTGTCCAGCGGCGTCGCGCCGCCCACAACGACATGGTTGCCGCCACCCGTGCCGCAATGGCGGCCATCGATCATGAACTTGTCGGCACCCAGCCGGCAGAGCCGCGCTTCCTCGTAGATCGCCTCGGTCGTGGCCACGCAGTCCCGCCAGCTCGAGGCGGGGTGGATATTGACCTCGATCACGCCGGGATCGGGCGCGACCCGGATGACGTTGAGCCGCGGATCATTCGGCGGCGAATAGCCCTCGATATGCACCGCCAGCCCGCGTGTCGTCACCGAATCCTCGATGATCGAGAGCAATTCGAGATAATCCTCGGCCCGTTCCACCGGCGGCATGAAGATGCAGATCCGCCCGTCGCGGACCTCGACCGACATGGCCGTGCGGACGGCCGGACCATCGGTCACCAGCTGCTGCTCCGTCCGCTCCTGGCTTGGGGCGCCGCCTTCCACCGAGACGAAGGCCTGCCCGGCCGGATCCGGCTGCTGGCGTGCGTCAAAACGCGGCAATTCGCCGGAAATCGCGGTCGGATCGATCGGGTAGGTGTAGGGATAATGCGCCGTCGGCACATGCGGCAGCGCCTTGAGCGGCAGGCGGAAACCGGCCGGGCTGTCGCCGGGGATGAGCGTCAGCTTGCCGCGCCGCGTCTGCCATTTCTCGCTGCGCCACGGGCGGTGCAGGGCCTGCGCCCGCTGGACCGGCAGCACGAAGGCGACCGGGTTCACGAGGCCGCGCTCGAAGACCCGCGCAATGCGCGAGCGCTCCTCGGGATCGGCGAGCTTGGAATCGCCCGGGGTGACATTGGTGGGCAGGTTGGCCTCCTGCATCACCCAGACCGCCGGATCCTCGTAGACCGGCTGCACGAAATCCTGCTCGATCCCGAGGCCTGCCGCGATATCGCCGAGAAGGGCGCCGGCATTCTCGACCGTGGCATCGGCGCGCGGCGCCTCGCCGGCAATCCGCGCCGCATCCTTCCAGACCGGCTGCCCATCACGCCGCCAGTACAGCGAGAAGGTCCAGCGCGGCAAGGTTTCGCCGGGATACCACTTGCCCTGGCCGTAATGCAGGAAGCCGGACGGCGCGAACCGGTCCCTCAGGCGGCGGATCAGCGTGTCCGCGAGATCCCGCTTGGTCGGGCCGACGGCATCCGTGTTCCATTCGCCGGACTGGAAATCGTCGATGGAGATGAAGGTCGGCTCTCCGCCCATGGTGAGCCGCACATCCCCGGCCTGCAGGACGGAATCGACCTTCTCGCCAAGCGTGTCGAGAGCTGCCCAGGCCTCGTCGGAAAAGGGCCGGGTGATGCGCGGCCGCTCCGCGAAGCGCGTCACCTTCATGTCGAAGGTGAAATCGACATTGGCGAAGCTGGCGAGGCCGGCAATCGGCGCGGCATTGCGGAAATGGGGCGTCGCCGCCAGCGGGATATGGCTCTCGCCTGCCAGCAGGCCGGAGGTGGGGTCCAGCCCCACCCAGCCGGCGCCGGGCAGGTAGACCTCGGCCCAGGCATGGAGATCGGTGAAATCGACCTCGGTTCCGGCCGGCCCGTCGAGCGCCTTCAGATCCGGCTTGAGCTGGATCAGGTAGCCGGAGACGAAGCGGGCAGCAAAGCCGAGATGGCGCAGGGCATTGACCAGCAGCCAGCTGGAATCGCGGCAGGAACCGAGCGCGGCCTGCAAGGTCTCTTCCGGCGTCTGGACGCCCGGCTCCATCCGGATCGTGTAATTCACCTGCTGCGCCACCCGGGCATTCAGCGCCACCACGAAATCGACGGTCGACGGGGCCTCGCGCGGGACCTCCTGCAGGAACCGGGCGAGCAGGGGGCCGGCCGGTTCCACCGCCCGGTAGACAGCGAGATCATCGCGGATATCGGCGGGGTAATGGAACGGATACCGGATCGCCTCTTCCTCGACGAAAAAGTCGAACGGGTTGTAGACGGTCATGTCGGCGACGAGGTCAACCTCGATCCGGAACTCCGTGACCGGTTCGGGAAACACGTAGCGTGCCTGCCAGTTGCCGTAGACATCCTGCTGATGGTTCACGAAATGCCCGCCGGGCGACACCTTGATCGAATGCGAGAGCACGCGCGTGCGGCTGTGCGGCGCCGGACGCAGCCGGACGATCTGGGGGCCGAGCGTGACGGGACGGTCATAATGGTAATGGGTAAGGTGGTGCAGGCCGGCAAGGATGGTCATCGGGATCCAGACTTCAGGAGTGGCGTCCAGTGTGGGCGCATGTCCCGCCACGAAGCAAGCTTATTGCCGGAATTCTCACGGGCGGATGCCGGCCTGCGGGCCGTGACGGCGGGGCAGGGCTGCCTGTTTTCCAGGCAGCATGATCGTCGGCGCGGCATCTATTTCGTCAGCAGCGCCACCATGGCGGCATAGCCCCGGCTGCGGGCATGGTCGAGCGGCGTCCGCCCTTCGCGATCGGCGAGATCGCGCCGTGCCCCGGCCTCGACCAGCAGCCGCACGGTCTCGACATGGCGCGGCCCGCCATTGCCGAGTATCACGGCCTCGATCAGCGCCGTCCAGTGCAGGTTGTTCACATGGTCAAGCGGCGCGCGGGCGCCGATCAGCGTCTTCACCACGCCGTCATGGCCGAGATGCGCCGCCGCGATCAGCGCCGTGCCCTGATAGGGGCTGGTGATCTGCCGCGCGTCGCCGCCGATGGCGATGGCGGTTTCCAGCGTCGGCACGTCATCGGCCACGGCCGCAATGGTGATGCAATCATAGTTCTGGGCATCGACCGCCTTCGCATCCGCCTTGCCGGCGACCAGCGCCCGCATCGCCTCGCGCTGCCGGGCATGGCAGGCGACATGAAGCGGCGTGCGCTGCCGGCCGTCGCGCGGATCGGGCGGCGCGCCTGCGGCCAGCAGCTGGCGGATCCCGGCCACATCGCCCGCATGGGCGGCGCGATGCAGCCCCTGATAGGCCGCGATCTCGTCCGGGCCCGGCGGAACCTGCGCCGGCAACGGCCCGGCCAGTGCGATGACGGCCAGCGCGAGGCTGCCCCGGAACATGTCTCGACGGTGCATGGCGTCTTCCTCTCCGGCCGGGCGGGTGACATCCCGCCTCTCTTCGCCCATCGGAGCGCAGAACGCGGCCCCCGGCAAGGGCTTCGGCTGTGTCAGGGCTGTTCCCACTGCGCGATCGGCCAGATCTCGATCGCGCCCTCGAACATCTCGCCGAGATGGGCGCCGGGATGCATCCGCGCGACGGCCATGGCCTCCTCCATGCTGCCGGCCTCGATCATGAAGAACGCCCCCGGCGGCTCGGGTGTCGGTTCATAGAGGCCTTTGCCTTCCTGCACGCCGGCGGCCGTGGCCTTGAGCCAGCGGGCCTCCTCGGGCAGGCCGAGCGACCCCATGATCCGCACATGCCCGCTGGCTTTGAAGGCCTGGTCGAGCGGCGCGCACATCTCGCCGATCCGGTCGAACTGCGCCGAATCCAGCCCGGAAAAGTCATCCGCATTGTATCGGCAGAGGCAGAGGAACAGCATCGTCATCTCCCGGAAGGGCAGGGGGTGCAAGGCAATCCACAGGCCGGAACCATGGCCTATCCTGCAACGCCCGCGCCCGGCTTCCAACCCGGGGAGCCCGGTTTTCCAGCCCCGATCCGGCCGCCGGCGGCCCGTCTGCTGCAAGAACGGCCTTGCGCCTTTCGTCGGAGATTGCAAACATCGGCCCAGCGGCGGGGGCATCGGTGCCCACCGCCTTTGATCATGAAGCGGAGTGTTCCATGTTTCTTTCTCGTCGTGACGCCCTGAAGGGCGCCGCCGCCCTCGCGGCCCTGTCCGCCACCGGCGGTTCGGCCCTGGCGCAGGCCAAGTTCTTCCGGATCGGCACCGGTGGCACCGGCGGCACCTATTATCCGATCGGCGGGATCATCGCGAACGCCATTTCCGGCGACAAGCTCAACGCCTCGGCCGTGGCCTCGAACGGCTCGGTCGCCAATGTCAACGCCATCGTCGGCGGCGCCTCGGAATCCGGCTTCAGCCAGGCCGATGTCGCCACCTGGGCCTATACCGGCACCGGCATCTACGAAGGGAAGCCGAAGGTCGACGAACTCCGCGCCATTGCCAATCTCTATCCCGAGACGGTGCATATCGTCGTCAAGAAGGGCCTCGGCGTGAAGTCGCCGGCCGATATCAAGGGCAAGCGCTTCTCGGTGGACGAGCCGGGCTCGGGCTCGCTGGTCAATGCGCGCGCCATCCTCGCGGCGTATGGCGTGACCGACCGTGACTACAGGCCGGAATTCATCAAGCCGGGCCCGGCCATCGAGAAGATGAAGGATGGCTCGCTCGACGGCTTCTTCTTCACCGGGGGCTATCCGTTCGGCGCGCTGACCGAACTCGGCGCCACGCAGGGCTTTGAACTGGTGGCGGTCGACGGTCCGCAGGCCGAGGAACTGAAGAAGAAGTTCACCTTCTTCGCCGACGACATCATCCCGGACAATGCCTACAAGGATACCAAGGGCGTGAAGTCGCTCGCCGTTGGTGCCCAGTGGGTCACCACCGCGAAGATCGATGCCGATACGGTCTATGAGGTCACCAAGGGCCTCTGGTCCGACAAGGCGCGCGCCGCCCTCGATACCGGCCACGCCAAGGGTAAGGCCATCGTGAGGGCCAATGCCCTGGCCGGTCTCGGCATTCCGCTGCATCCCGGCGCCGAGCGCTTCTACAAGGAAGCCGGCCTCCTGAAGGGCTGAGCCCGCAGGTCGAAGACGGGGTTGATCGCCCGCGCGGCAGGGCTGCCGTGCGGGCTTTTCCATGGGAATACGGGGAGGGGCCGGCTTGATGCCGGGTCCGTTCGGGCTTTTGGGGGGCGCGAATGTCGACAGCCAGTTCACCGATCGGGGATCTCGATCTCAAGAAGGCGCAGGAACTCGAGGAAAGTCTCGACCACGAGATCCGGTTCCGCCCCCTCCTGCCGCTGACCGGCTGGATCGTTGCCGGAATGCTGCTGGCCCTGTCGCTCTTCCATTACTACACGGCTGGCTTCGGCCTGCTGCCGGAAGTCACCCATCGCGGCATCCATCTCGCCTTCGTGCTCGGGCTGATCTTCCTTGTCTTCTCGGCCAACAAGGCCCGGAACAACCGGCCGCCCGTGGCCTCGCTGTTCCGCCCGCTCGGGATCAGCATCATCGACTGGGCGCTCTTCCTGGCCGCCGTGGTCTCGAGCCTCTACGTCCCGTGGATCTTCCATGACCTCGTCTTCCGGGTCGGCAACCCCATGCCGATGGATGTGTTCATGGGCTCGCTGGCCATTCTCGTGCTGATCGAGGCGACGCGGCGGGCCATCGGCTGGCCGCTGCCGATCATCGCCATCGTGCTGATGCTCTATGCCATGGCCGGGCCGTCGCTCCCCGGCATCTTCGCCCATCCCGGCAACAGCTGGAAGGCGATCGTCAACCACCTCTATCTGACGTCGCAGGGTGTCTACGGCATCGCGCTGGGCGTGGTGGCGACCTATGTGTTCCACTACGTCCTGTTCGGCGTGCTGGCGACACGGGTCGGCCTCGGCAAGCTCTTCATCGATCTCGCCATGGCGCTGGCCGGCCGCTTCTCCGGCGGGCCCGCCAAGGTGTCGATCTTCGCCTCCGGCCTGTTCGGCATGATTTCCGGCTCGTCCATCGCCAACACGGTGACGGTCGGCTCGCTCACCATCCCGATGATGATCCGCACCGGCTATCCCCGCCATTTCGCCGGGGCGGTCGAATCCACCGCCGCCACGGGCGGCCAGATCACCCCGCCGATCATGGGCGCCGCCGCTTTCCTGATGGTCGAGTTCCTGAACCTGCCCTACCAGACGATCATCATCGCGGCGATTGTCCCGGCAGCGATGCATTTCTTCGGCATTTTCTGCCAGGTCCATTTCGAGGCCAGGAAGCTCGGCCTGAAAGGCGTCCCGAAGGCCGATCTGCCGCGCGCGATGGATGTGCTGGCCGAGGGCTGGCCCTCCATCACCCCGCTGGTCGTGCTGCTGGCCGTGCTGCTCTCGGGCTACACGCCCTATCTCGCTGCCTTCTGGGGCATCACCGCCTGCATGGTCGTCGGGCTGACCGGCCGCAACAAGCTGATCTCCGTGGCCCTGCTGCTGATCATGGTGGCCCTGATCGCCACCGGCGCCATCATCACCGTCTGGGGCCTCGCCATCGCCTTCGGCTTTTCCGCCATCGCCTCGCTCGCCTTCGTGGCGAAGGACTGGGCGAAGGGCGGCATGGCCCGCGTGATCGACATTTCCGATGCTTTCGTCACCGGCGCGAAATATGCGATCGGAGTCGGCGCCGCCGCCGCGACGGTGGGCATCATCATCGGCATCGTCACGCTGACCGGCGTCGGCTTCAAGCTGTCGGATATCGTGATCGGCTTCGCACGGGACCTGACAACGCTGTCTTCCGCCATCCTGCCGGCCAGCTGGTTCACCCCGAGCACGCTGACGCTGTTCTTCACGCTGGTCATGACCGGGATCGTCTGCATCCTGCTCGGCTGCGGCATTCCCACCACGGCCAGCTACATCATCATGGTCACCATCGCCCAGCCGGCTCTGGGCAAGCTGGGCGTGGAGCCCATCGTCTCGCATTTCTTCGTCTTCTATTACGGCCTGCTGGCCGATATCACCCCGCCGGTCGCCCTGGCCGCCTATGCCGGCGCCAGCATGGCCGGGGCCGACCCGTTCAAGACCGGCAACACCGCGTTCCGCCTTGGGCTCGCCAAGGTGCTGGTGCCCTTCGTCTTCGTCTTCTCGCCGGCCATGCTGATCGTGACAAAGGGGTTCACCTGGGGAGATTTCTTCTTCACCACCGGGGGCTGCATCATCGGCATCGTGATGCTCGCCGCGGCCGTGACCGGCTATGGCCTCGCGCCGATGCGCCGCTGGGAGCAGCTGTTGCTTTTCATCGGTTCCGTGTTGGTCATCGCCCCCAACGTGACGGCCACGGCGGTCGGTGTGGCGCTCGCCATTCCGGTCATCCTCCGGCAGGTGGCGGCATCGCGGCGGCTGGCACAGGCCTAGCCGCTGCCGGATCGCACGAGCGCGCCATCCACAGATGTGTGACGGCTCCGTGTCGAACGATCCGGGTGGGTGTTGGCGCGAATGTCGGATTCGCATCCGTTTCACGGTCCAAAGGGGCTCCTTGCGCGATGCCTGTACCGAAAACGAGCCGGGATCGCCACAGCCTGTCCTGTCGCGGTGTTGTCACACACTTGTCATCTGCCACTGATTAGCCTTTCATGAGCCATTCGAAAAATCGAATGGAAGCCATCCTCATCCTGCTTCCCAACAAGAAGTTCGCCAGGGAGAAATTCTCATGAAATTCGATCGTCGTTCACTGCTCGGCGCTGCGGTACTGGCCGCTTCGCTCGGCGCTGCGCCCGCGCAGGCGCAGACCGAGATCCAGTGGTGGCATGCCATGACCGGCGCGAATAACGATGTCATCGTCAAGCTCGCCGAGGAATTCAACGCCAGCCCGAAGGACTTCAAGGTCGTTCCGGCCTACAAGGGTTCCTATGCGGATACGCTGAATGCCGGCATCGCGGCCTTCCGGGCCGGCAATGCGCCGCATATCCTCCAGGTCTTCGAGGTCGGCACCGCGACCATGATGGGTGCCCGGGGCGCCATCAAGCCGGTTCAGGACATGATGAAGGAAGCCGGCGAGAGCTTCGATCCGAAATCCTATCTCCCGGCCATCACCGGCTATTATTCGACGACCAAGGGCGAGATGCTCTCCTTCCCGTTCAACTCGTCCTCGGCGGTGATGTGGTTCAACAAGGACAAGTTCCGCCAGGCCGGCCTGAACCCGGACCAGCCGCCCAAGACCTGGCCGGACGTGTTCGAGGCCGCCAAGAAGCTCAAGGCCGTGAGCCCGACCTGCGGGTTCTCGACGGCGTGGATCACCTGGGTGAACATCGAGCAGCTCGGCGCCTGGCACAATACGCCGCTGGGCACCAAGGCCAACGGGATGGACGGCTTCGACACGCAGTTCCAGATCAATTCGCCGCTCTTCGTCCGCCACCTGCAGAACCTGATCGACCTGCAGAAGGACAAGACCTTCGACTATTCGGGCCGGACCAATACCGGTGAAGGCCGCTTCACCAGCGGCGAATGCCCGCTCTTCATGACCTCCTCCGCCTTCTTCGGCAATGTGCGCGCCAATGCGAAATTCGAATGGGGCAATTCCGTGCTGCCCTATTACCCGGATGTTGCCGGCGCGCCGCAGAACTCGATCATCGGCGGGGCCTCGCTCTGGGTCATGGGCGGCAAGAAGGCCGATGAATACAAGGGCGTCGCCAAGTTCTTCACCTTCCTGTCGAATGTCGATCGCCAGGTGAAGCTGCACACGGAATCGGGCTATCTCCCGATCACCAAGGCGGCCTACGAGAAGGTGAAGGCCTCGGGCTTCTACACGCAGAACCCGCATCTCGAGACGCCTTTGCTCCAGCTCAACAACAAGGAGCCGACGGACAATTCCCGTGGCCTGCGCTTCGGCGGGCTCGTCCAGATCCGCGATGTCTGGGCCGAGGAAGTCGAGGCCGCGCTGACGGGCAAGAAATCGGCCAAGGAAGCGCTGGATTCGGCGGTGAGCCGCGGCAACGACATGCTGCGCCAGTTCGAACGGACGGTGTCGCGCTGATCGCGCGGCATCCGGAAATCCGGCGCGGATGATCCCGGGGGCGGGGCATCCGCCCCGACCGGCACGGCCTTGCGGCCGGCCTGACCCGGTTGGGCCAGGCCGGTGCTTGCCGGGGCCAATATCTGCATCAGGGAGAGGGGCACCATGGAGAAGCGCGTCGTTTTCAACGGCAAGCTCCTGCCGTATCTGCTGCTGGCGCCGCAGCTCCTGATCACGCTTGTCTTCTTCTACTGGCCGGCCGGGCAGGCCGTGCTGCAGAGCTTCCTCGTGCAGGATGCCTTCGGGCTCTCGACCGAGTTCGTCTGGTTCGAGAATTACCAGGTGCTCTTCTCGAAGCCCGAATATTACAAATCCATGCTGACAACGGCGATCTTCTCCTCGCTGGTCGCCTTCTTCTCGCTGTCCATCGCGCTCCTGCTCGCCGTCCAGGCGGACCGGCACATCAAGTTCGCCTCGGGCTACAAGACGCTGCTGATCTGGCCCTATGCGGTCGCGCCGGCCGTGGCCGGGGTGCTCTGGCTCTTCATGTTCCAGCCCTCCCTCGGCATTGTCAGCCAGTCGATGCGCGTTGCGGGCTTCGAATGGAACCCGCTGCTTAGGCAGGACCATGCGATGATGCTCGTGGTCATGGCCGCGACCTGGAAGCAGATCTCCTACAATTTCCTGTTCTTCCTCGCCGGTCTGCAGGCCATCCCGAAATCGGTGATCGAGGCGGCCGCCATCGATGGCGCGCGGCCGGCCCGCCGTTTCTGGACCATCATCTTCCCGCTGCTCTCGCCGACGACCTTCTTCCTGCTGGTGGTCAACATCGTCTACGTGTTCTTCGACACGTTCGGCATCATCGATGCCGCCACGCAGGGCGGGCCGGCCAAGGGCACCGAGACGATGGTCTACAAGGTCTATTCCGATGGCCGTTCCGGCGGCGATCTCGGTGGCTCCGCCGCGCAGAGCGTGGTGCTGATGGTGATCGTCATCGCCCTGACGGCGATCCAGTTCCGGTATGTCGAGCGCAAGGTGCAATACTGATGGTCGAACGCCGCCGCCTGCTCGATTTCCTGCCGCATCTGATCCTGATCATCGGCGTGGCCATCGTGGCCTTCCCGGTCTATGTGGCCTTCATCGCCTCGACCTGGGATGCCGCGACCATCTCCAATGGCTCGATGCCGCTGCGGCCCGGCCCGCATTTCGCCGAGAACTACTACCGGACGATCTTCGTCGGCACCTCGTCCTCGACGCGTGAACCGGTCGGCACGATGATGCTCAACTCGCTCATCATGGCGCTGACCATCGCCATCGGGAAGATCGCGATCTCGCTGATCTCGGCCTTTGCCGTGGTGTATTTCCGCTTTCCCTTCCGGATGACGGCCTTCTGGATCATCTTCGTCACGCTGATGCTGCCGGTCGAGGTGCGCATCTTCCCGACCTACAAGATCGTCGCCGATCTCAACATGCTCGACACATTCGCCGGCCTGACCATCCCGCTGATCGCTTCGGCCACCGCGACCCTGCTTTTCCGGCAGTTCTTCATGACCGTGCCGGACGAGCTGGTCGAGGCCTCGAAGATCGATGGCGCCGGCCCGATGAAGTTCTTCGTCGACACGCTGGTGCCGCTCTCGATCACCTCGATCGCGGCGATGTTCGTGATCCAGTTCATCTATGGCTGGAACCAGTATCTCTGGCCCTTGCTGATCACCACCAAGGACAACATGCAGACCATCGTCATCGCCATCAAGAAGATGATCGTCACGCAGGATGCCCTGACCGAATGGCAACTGGCCATGGCCACGGCCATCCTTGCCATGCTGCCGCCGGTCCTCGTGGTGGTTGTGATGCAGAAACTCTTCGTGAAGGGCCTCGTGGAGACCGAGAAATGAGTGATGTTCGCCTCCAGTCCGTCCGCAAGGTCTATCCGGGCGGTGTCGAGGCCGTGAAGGGCGTAAGCCTCGAGATCGCGGACGGGCAGTTCTGCGTGCTGGTCGGGCCTTCGGGCTGCGGCAAGTCCACCCTGCTGCGCATGGTGGCCGGGCTCGAGACCATTTCCGGCGGCACCTGTTCGATCGGCGATCGCGAGGTCAACGAGGTCGAGCCGGCGGATCGCGATATCGCGATGGTCTTCCAGAACTACGCGCTCTATCCGCATATGTCGGTCTACGACAACATGGCCTATGGCCTGCGCAACCGCGGTACGCCGAAGGACGAGATCGACCGCCGCGTCCGCGAGGCCGCGCGAATCCTCGAGGTCGAGCCCTTCCTCGAGCGCAGGCCGCGGGCCCTGTCTGGCGGCCAGCGCCAGCGTGTGGCCATGGGCCGGGCCATTGTCCGCAAGCCGAAGGTCTTCCTCTTCGACGAACCGCTCTCCAACCTCGATGCCAAGCTGCGCATCCAGATGCGCGTCGAGATCAAGAAGCTGCAGCGCGCGCTTGCCACCACCTCGATCTATGTCACGCATGACCAGCTCGAGGCGATGACGCTCGCGGACCAGCTCGTTGTCATGAACAAGGGACAGGTCGAGCAGGCCGGCGCTCCCATCACGCTCTACGAGCGGCCGATAACGATCTTCGTCGCCGGCTTCATCGGCGCGCCGCCGATGAACCTGCTCGACCTGCCGGTCACCGGCCTGCCGGGCCTCGCCCTGGCGAGCCCGCCTTCGGGGCCGGTCACGCTCGGCATCCGGCCCGAGCATCTCGAGCTCTCGGCAGAGGCCGGGTCGCTGTCGCTCGACCTCACGGTGACGGCGGTCGAAGCCGTCGGGGCCGAGAGCTATATCTATGGCGCTTTGGGCGGGCAGGGGCCGGAGATCATCGTCCGGATCCCCGGGCGTGACCTTCCGGCCATCGGCACGAGCCTCCGCGCCATTGCCCGGCCGGAGAACCTGCATTTCTTCTCGCGCGAGACCGGCCTGCGCCTGAACTGAGCCGGCCGCGCGAAGGGCAAGAGGGAGCCAGAGCGGGTGAAGACCGCACCGCACGGATCGACCTGGAGGGCCCTGGCCGGACGCTTCGGGCCGAGCCTCGCCTATTTCGTGCTGTTCGTGCTTCTGGACAACCTGGCCTACCGGCGGGCGGGCATTGCCGATGACACGGCGATCGTTTCGCTCAATTCCGGCCTGTCCTATATCCTCGTGCTGAATTTCGGCAGGCCGTTCCTCCCGGCGGTCATTCTCGGGCCGCTGCTTTCCGAACTGCTGCTGGACCAGTCCCGGTTGCCCTGGCTGGTCGAACTCGTCCGTGATCTCGCGCTGGGATCAGCCACGGCGATCGCGCTGCTGGTTCTCACAAGCCGGCGGTTGCGTTTCGATCCTGCCTTGGCCTCCCTGCGGGATCTCGTGACGCTGCTTGTCATCGCCGCGATCGAGGCTGCAGCGGCGACAGGCATTGCCAGCCTTGCGCAGACCCTCGGCGGCGGCCTGCAGGCCTCGGACTCCCTGCGGGACATCCTCGATCTCTGGGTCGCGCATTTCCTCGGCGTGGTGATGGTCGCCCCCTTGGGAATCCTCGCCTTCCGGAACCGCTGGCACATCCTCCGCCTGCGCGACTGGCTCCTCCATCTCTTGGCGATCCTGGCGGTTTTCCTGACCTTGGGCTTCCTCGACACGACGCAGCCCTTCCAGTCCTTCTATGTCTTCTCGCTGCCGATCATCTGGATGGCGGCACGCGGCGGCATCGAGGCGGCCAGCGTCGGCCTCGCCGTCACGCAGGCCGGGCTCATCATCGCCTCGCAGACGCTGCCCCATGCCCGGATCGACGTGCCCGAATTGCAGGCCCGCCTGCTGGTCCTCACCGTGACCGGGCTCGTCATCGGCGCGCTGGTCGTCGAGCGCCTGCGGTTCGAGCGGCAGCTCCGGCAACATCAGGAGGCGGTGGAGCGCATGGCGCGCATCGCCAGCATGGGGCAACTGGCCTCCTCCATCGCGCATGAGATCAACCAGCCCCTGATGGCTGCCGGCACCTATGCGCGGCTGGCCACCAAGGCCCTTGCCGAGGAGGCGCCCAATCTCGCAGATGCCCGGCTTGCCGCGGAAAAGTCCAGCGGGCAGATCACGCGGGCCGGAGAGGTGGTGCGCCGTCTGCGGGCCCTGTTCAAGCTCGACAAGACGCTGCAGCGCCCGCATGACCTGGCGGAGATCATCGCCAATGCGCGTGCGGCCTCCCTCGGCGACCACGGTGCGCGCAATGTCACCTGCCGTGTCCGGATTCCGGTCCCCGCGCCGATGGTCATGGCTGACCAGCTCCAGATCGAGCAGGTCTTCGTCAACCTGATGCACAATGCCGCACAGGCCATGGGGCAGGGCGGGGAGATCGATATCGAGGTTCTCTCCCCGCGCGAGGGCAGGGTGGAGATCATCGTTTCCGATAACGGGCCCGGCCTGCCGGAGGAGTTGATCAACGGCGTCCCGATCCCCTTCTTCTCGACCCGGGAGGCAGGCATCGGCGTGGGGCTTGCCTTGAGCCGCACGATTGTCGAGGCTCATGATGGAACGCTCAGGCTGGGGAATGGCGCAGAAGGCGCCCGGATCGTCGTCACCCTGCCGACGGGAAGACCGCAAGGAGAAAGCTGATGGACCGGACGCGCCTCGCCTTGCTGGACGATGATCCCGCCGTGCTCGACTCGCTCTCGATGTTTTTCGCACAAGGGGGCCTGGAAACCACCTGCTTCGTGGATGCCGAGACCTTCCTTGCCCGGTTCGACAAGGGACTGGAGCTGGATTGCATCGTGACGTATGTCCGGATGCCGGGCCTGTCCGGCCTCGATGTCGTCCGCCATGTCGCGGCGCGCCCGGCGGCCCCGCCGGTCATCGTCATCACGGGGCACGGCGACGTGGCCATGGCGGTCTCGGCTCTCAAGCAGGGCGCCTATGATTTCCTGGAGAAACCGTTCAACGAGACGAGCCTGCTGGCGGTGATCCGGGAGGCGATTGCCGCCACGCAGGACCGGCGGGCCCGGGAACTGACGCGGCTGGCCCTGCGCGAACAGCTCGAGGCCCTGCCGCCCCGGCAGCGGCAGGTGCTGGTGCTTGCGGCCGAGGGCCTGAGCACCAAGGAGATCGCGCAGAAGATCAGGATCAGCCCGCGCACGGTGGAGGGCCATCGCGCCTGGGGCATGCAGAAGCTCAAGGCACGCAACCTGGCGGATGTCGTCCGGATCGTTCAGGGCTACGCCCAGTCCTGACCGGGTCGGGCTGGCACGGGCATTGCTGGAGTTGCCTGCTCAAGACAGGAAGGGACCATGGAGATCAATATTCCCGATGTGCTGGCCGAGGTGGAAGCCATCTTCGCTTGCTACGAAACCGCGCTCGTCACCAATGATGTCGAAACGCTCGACGCCCTGTTCCTCGACCGGGACACGACGATCCGCTACGGCGCCACCGAAAATCTCCACGGGTTTGCCGAGATCGCGGCTTTCCGGGCGGCCCGGCCCTCTGTCGGGCTGGCCCGGCGGCTCGAACGGACGGTGATCACCACCTTTGGGCGCGACTGCGCGACGGCCTGGACGCTCTTCTACCGTGACAGCCAGCCTGGCAAGGTGGGGCGGCAGAGCCAGGTCTGGGTCCGCACGCCGGAGGGCTGGAAGGTGGCTGCAGCGCATGTCAGCGTCATCGCCGAGGCACTGTAACGCGAGGCACCGTAGCGGCAGGGCTCAGCTGCCGGCCCGCGCGTAGGGGGAGATGTCGCGGCGCAGGAACCCGCCATCGCCCGGCTTGCCGAGCACCTTGCCGTCTTCCACCACGATCCGCCCGCCGGCAATGGTCATGACGGGCCAGCCGGTCACGGCGAAACCCTCCCATGGCGTGTAATCAGATCCGTGGTGCAGGGCCTCCTGCCGGATTGTTTCCTTGCGGTTCGGATCCCACAGCACGAGATCGGCATCCGTGCCGACGGCGATCGTGCCCTTGCGGGGATAGAGGCCGTAGATCCGGGCATGGTTGGTCGCGGTCAGCGCCACGAATTCGTTCGGCGTGATCCGCCCCTTTGCGACACCTTCCGACCAGAGGATCATCATGCGCGTCTCGATCCCGGGAATGCCATTCGGGACATAGCGGAAGGATTCGGCCGAGCGCGGATGGAGCTTGCCGGCGGCGCTGTCGTAGAAGAACGGGCAATGGTCGGAGGAAAAGACCTGGAAAGTGCCGTCTTTCAGCCCCTCCCAAATCGCGTTCCAGCTGTCATGGTCGCGCGGCGGGGGCGAGCAGACATATTTGCCGCCCTCGAGATTCTCGCCCTTGAGGTCATCGGCCGTCAGCGAAATGTATTGCGGGCAGGTCTCGGCATAGACCTTGAGCCCGCGCTGGCGCGCCCAGCGGATCTGCTCCATCGGCTCGCGTCCGGAGACATGGACAATCATGATCGGCACATCGATCAGCTCGGCATGGCTGATGGCACGGTGCGTGGCTTCCCGCTCGATCAGCTGCGGCCGCGAGGCGGCGTGGTAGTAGGGCGCGGTCTTGCCCTCGCTTTCCAGCTTTTCGGTCAGATATTTGATCGTGTCATAGCCCTCGGCATGCACCATCACCAGCGCCTGCTCGCGCCGTGCGACGGCAAAAACGTCGAGCAACTGGCGGTCATTGAGCACGAGATCGTCATAGGTCATGAAGACCTTGAACGAGGTGCAGCCATCGCCGAACAGGGCGGGCAATTCCTGGTTGAGCACGCTCGGAGTCGGGTCCGAGACGATCAGGTGGAAGCCGTAATCGATCAGGGCCTTGCCTTCGGCTTTCTTGTGATAGGCCTCCACGCAGGCGCGCAGCGAGCTGCCCTTCTTCTGCTTCGCAAAGGCGATCACGGTGGTCGTGCCACCGGCCGCCGCGGCCCGCGTGCCGCTCTCGAACCCGTCCGCCATGCGGATCTCGGGTCCGGAATCCTGATCGAGATGGACATGGCTGTCGATCCCGCCCGGCAATACCATCAGCCCGCTGGCATCGATATCGCGCGTGGCGCCCGTGATCGCCTCGGCCAGCTGGACAATCCGCCCGCCGCGCACGCCGATATCGCAGCGGATCGTGTCCGAGGCGGTCACCACGGTGCCGTTCCGGATCGCAAGGTCGAATTCGGCCATTCTGTCCTCCTGGGTCCTTCAGTCTCGATGCTCGAAACGCGCGGCGAGCGCCGGGCTCAGGCCGCTGGTCGGCTTGGCGCCCGGCCGGCGGAAACCGCCCTCGCGCGCCTTGAGCGGCGCCAGGGCGACAAGCGTCTCGGCCTGCCGCAGGGCCGCCTGGACCTGATCGACAAGCGGCACGGGAATGCGCGTGGCGACCTCGCGGGCCAGCCCGGCAAGCGGCGCCCCGGCGAGGATGATCACATCCGCCCCCTGCGCCACGGCCTCGCCGGCCAGCCGGACGAGGGCGTCCTGCTTCTCGGCTGCAACATCGGTGATCGAGGTGAAGGGCTCGCTGAGGCAGAACACCCCGGCACAGCGCGGCATGAGCCCGTGGCTCTCGACGCATTCCTCGTACCAGGGTCCCATCTGGGCCGCGAAACTGACAATGCCGAACCTTTTGCCGAGCATACAGGCCGTGAGCATCGCTGCTTCGGACATGCCGATAACGGGTGCATCGAACAGCTCCCGTGCCCCGAACAGACCGGGATCGCCGAAGGCGGCGATGATCGCGGCATCGAACCCGCCCTGCCTTTCGGCGAGCATCTCGAGCGCGATCGCACCGGCGACCTGCGCCTCTGCCCGGCTGGAAATGTAGGGAAAGCCCCGGGGGGCGGTGGCCGTCACCAGCGTGGTGCCCGGCGAAAGAACCGGCCGCGCCGCATCGGCCAACCGCTGGGTGACAGCCTCTGTCATGTTGGGGTTGAGCAGCAGGATCCTCATGGCAGGCCTGTCCAGAGCCCCGTTTCGGCGAGGATGCGCTCGGCCTCGGCGGCAAAAGCAAGGACGCGGTGATCCTCGCCCACGGCGCCGGCGATCTGCAGGCCGACGGGTAGGCCGTCGCGGCCCCGACCGCAGGGGATCGAGATGGCCGGGTTCTGCCCGTGGTTGAAAAAGGGCGTGAAGGCCGCATGGCCGCGGGATTCGACCGGCTGGCCACCGATTTCCGGCGGGCCGAGCTGGGTGTGCGGCCAGGCCACGCAGGGCGTGGTGGGGGAGAGCAGCAGGTCATGCTCCGTGAAGAACGCGCCGAGCGCGCGGCGGATCTGCTGGCTCGCCTCCAGCCCGAGCGCGACATCCGTGCCCTTCACGGCAAAGCCCTGCTCGATCTGCACCGCCACATCCGGATCCGTCAGGTCCGGCGCGCGGCGATAGGCTTCGCCATGCAAAGCCGCGAGCCCGGCAAACTGGATGGCCGCGAGGCTTGCCCGAAGCGAGGGCGCCGGCCAATGCGGCGCCGCAATCGAAGGCGCCAAACCCGCCTCGCGGAGCGCGGCGATGGCGCGCGCGCAGGCTTCTGCCACATCGGGGTCAACCGGCACGTCGAGGCCGAGGGTCGGGTGCCAGGCCAGGCGGAGGCGCTTCATGTCCTCGCTGCGCGGCGGCATGATCATCCGGCTCTCTGGATCCCGCAGGTCCGGCCCCGCCATCGCGGCGAAGAGCAGCGCCGCATCGGCAACATCCAGCGTGATCGGCGCGATGCAGGTGACCCACCAGAAGGGCTCTGCAAATCCGAACGGATGCGGGATGGCGCCGTAACTTGGCTTGAACCCGACAAGGCCGCAATGGGCGGGCGGGCGGCGGCTTGATCCGCCGCCATCCGTACCGATCGACATCGGAACGGCGCCGGCCGCGACGATGGCGACATTGCCCCCCGAGGAACCGCCCGGCGTGAGTTCGGGATCCATCGGGTGATGCGTCACACCATGGAGCGGCGAGCGGGTATTGCCCTTGCAGGCGAATTCCGGGCAATGGCCGATGGCCACGACCACCGCACCGGCCTTGCGCACGCGTTCGACACAGAGCGCGTCGCGCGGGGCAATATGATCGCGGAAGGCTATCGAGCCCTGCGTGATCCGCCAGCCGCCGACCCAGATATTGTCCTTCACGACGATCGGCACACCGGCCAGCGGCAGGCTTTCGCCCGCTGCCAGACGTGCCGGGATCTTCGCCGCCTCGGCTTCGGCGCGCGCGCCGTCAATCACCGTCAGCGCGTTGAGCTGGTCCTGGCTTGCTGCACAGGCCGCCGCGGCCTCCCGTGCCAGCAGGACGGGGTCGAGCGCGCCCTGCTGAACGGCGGCGGCGATGTCGCGCCCGCGCTTCATGGCTCCACCTCGAAAGCTGTTAGGGCCGGGCGCGGCGACCAGGCGGGAAGGCCCAGACCCGCGCGCCAGGCCATGGCGATCTCGTCGCGCCGGGCGAACCAGACGCCCGGCTTGCCCGCCATATGCGCCAGCAGGCGCTCCAGCCCGCCGATCCGTGCCGGCCGGCTGATGATCCGGAGATGGAGCCCGATGGACAGCATGCGCGGTGCCGCGGCGCCTTCCTCATACAGGCGGTCGAAGGCGGCGATGCAATACCGGGCGAAATCGTCGCCATGGACGAAGGCACCGCCGGGCTGGAACCGCATGTCATTCGTGTCGAACGCATAGGGCAGGATCACGAGATCGCGCCCACCGTCGCTGGTCATGAAGGGGCAATCATCGTTATAGGCATTGGAATCATACAGGAATCCGCCATGCTCGATCAGCAGGCGGCGGGTATTGGGCGAGGTGGCCGAGCGCGTATGCCAGCCCCGGGGCGGGTTGCCCGTGCTCGCCGCAATCGCCGTCACGGTGCGGGCGATGGCGCGCCGTTCGGTGGCCTCGTCCATATGGACATGCCGTTCCCAGCGCCAGCCATGGGCGGAAACCTCGTGGCCGTCGGCCACGGCCTCGGCCCCGATCCAGGGCGAGTAGGCCAGCGCCCGCCCGCAGGCATTCAGCGTGGCGCGGACGCCATAGGCCTTCAGCGCGGCACGGATCCGGCCCCAGCCGCGCCTTGTGCCATATTCGTAATGGCTCTCCATGCAGGGATCCCGCACGCCTTCGGTGCGCTCATGGGCTTCGTAGATCGCCTCGTTCGCCTCGTCCCCGGCAGAAATAGCCAGTTCCGCGCCTTCCTCGACATTGACGACCACCGAAACCGCGAGCCGGGCGCCGCCGGGCCAGCGGATATCCGGTTCGCCATGCCGATAGCCTTCGAAATCGCGATCGGTTGGCTTGAGCCAGGGCAGGGAAGGCGCCATCGATCAGAAATCCGCCAGCCGCTTCAGCCCGACCAGCCGGTCGCCGATGATCATGGCCAGAACGGCCAGCAGGATGAGCAGGGTCGAGACGGCGGCAATCATCGGATCGGGGCGTTCCTCTACCAGTTGCAGCATCTGGATCGGCAGCGTCTTTGTCCAGGCATCCGTAAAGAAGATCGAGATCGGATAATTGTCCATAGAGGCGAGGAAGGCGAACATGCCGGAGGTGAGGAAAGCCGGCGCGAGGGCGGGCACCAGAACCTTCCGGATGGCTTGCAGATACGAGCAGCCAAGCGTGCGTGCCGCCTCGATCAGCGTGAAATCGAACAGGCTGAGCGCCGCGAGCACCGTCCGCACCACATAGGGCATGGTGATGACCACATGCGCCACAAGCAGGCTGGTCCAGGTGTCACGCAGGCCGAAGGCGCGGAAACCCTGAAGCATCGCGATGCCGACCACGAGGCCCGGCAGCATCAGCGGCGAGATCAGGAAGGTGGTGATCGCCTCGCGCCCGGGAAACGTGCCCCGGACCAGCGCGATCGCGCAGAGCGTCACGAGGATCAGGGCCAGCAGGGTCGAGAGGCCGGCAATCTGCACCGAGGTCCAGAGCGAGGCGGCAAGGCCGCGCGTCGCGGGCAGGCGCTCGTACCAGCGGAACGACCAGCCCGGAGGCGGCAGCGAGAACACCGTGGAATCGCCAAAGGAAACGGCCACGGTGATGACGAGCGGCGCCATCAGGAAGATCACCGCGAGGCTGGCAATGGTCCAGATCAGCGCTGTTGTCGCTTTCTCGATCGCGGTCATGCCATCCTCCCGATCCGCCGCGAGAGGATCGTCGAGCCGACGACGATCGAGACGGCGAGCACCAGCAGCACGACCGCTGTGGCCGAACCGAGCGCCTCGTTGCGCATCAGCAGGAAGGACCGCCCGGTCAGGGTGGCCAGCGTCTGGAACCGGTCGCCCATCAGCAGGCTCGGAATGACGAACATCGAGACCGAGAGCGAGAAGACGAAGGCCATGCCGCTGATCAGCCCGGGCATGGTCAGCGGCAGGATGATCTTGCGGAACCGGTAGAACGGGCTCGCGCCGAGGGTCGCTCCGGCTTCGGAAAGGCGCGGATCGATGAGCTTCACAACCGAATAGATCGGCAGGATCATGAAGGGCAGGAACACATTGGCGGCGCCGATCACGAGGCCGGGCTCGGTGAAGAGCAGGCGCTGCGGCTCGTCCCAGATGCCGGTGGCGACGAGCAGCTTGGCGATGGCACCATCGCGCCGCAGCACGATCTGCCAGGCAAAGGCCTTCACCACCACGCCGACGGACAGGGGCAGGATGATGGCCGTCAGCAGCATGACCTGCGCCAGCCCCCGCGCCCGGGCCAAAGCCAGTGCGACAGGATAGCCGATGACCAGCGAGACGAGCGTCACCAGCAGGGCGATGCGCAGGGTATTGCCGATCACCCGCCAGTTATACTCATCGGCGAAGAAGCCCGCGAAGAGCGACAGGGTCGGCCCGTTCGGGCCGATCACGCTGCGGCCGAGCAGATAGATCAGCGGCAACGCATAGAAGAAGGCGAGATAGAGCAGGGCAGGTGCGGCCAGCCACAGCATCCTGTCGCGGGGCAGGAAGCGCATCATGCGGTGGCCAGCGGGTAGGCGATCGTGTCCTCGACCGCGAAGGAGATCTGCACGGGCACGCCGGGTGCGAGGCCGGCCGGCAGCGCGCCGGATATCTCGATCATGACGGGGTGCTGGTCCGGGCTGGCAAAATGCGCCTGGATGCGCGCGCCCTGGAAGACGATATCGGACAGGACGGGCGCTGCGACATTCGTCCCGCCTTCCGCGCCGAACCGGATCCGCTCTGGCCGGACACCCAGCAGCACCGGGCTGCCAACCTCGAAGCGCCCGCGACCCCGGATAGCGCCGAGCGGCGTCTCGACTGTGACGAAGCCGTCCGGATCATAGCCGGACACCGTGCCGGCAATGCGGGTGGACAGGCCGACAAATTCCAGCGCGAAGGGCGTCGCCGGGCGGGCATAGATTGCCTCCGGCGTGTCGAGCTGCTCGATCCGGCCGCGATTCATGACGGCGATCCGGTCGGACATGATCAGCGCCTCGTCCTGATCATGCGTCACGAAAATGGCGGTCGTGCCCAATTCCCGCAGCAGGCGGCGCAGGTCGATCTGCATGGTTTCGCGCAGCTTCCGGTCGAGCGCCGAGAAAGGCTCGTCGAGAAGCAGCAGTTTCGGTTTCGTCGCGAGTGCGCGGGCCACAGCCACGCGCTGCTGCTGCCCGCCGGAAAGGGCCCTGACCGATCGGTCGGCGAAGGCGGCCATGTGGATCAGTGCCAGGAAGCGCTCCACCGTGGCGCTGATTTCCGTCGCCGGCGCTCCCTTGGCCCGCAATCCGAAGGCGATGTTCTCTGCCACCGTGAGATGCGGGAAAAGGGCGTAGTTCTGGAACACCACACCCACATCGCGTCGATGCGGCGGCAGGCGCGAAATGTCCTGCCCGTCGAGCGTGACGCTGCCGCCATCAGCCGCGGCAAGGCCGGCAATGATCCGCAGGAGGGTGGTCTTGCCGCAGCCCGAAGGCCCCAGCAGCGAGATGAACTCGCCGCGCGAGACAGCCAGATCCACCCCGTCAAGAACGGGCCCGGACCCGAAATCCTTGCTCGCCTTCCGGATATCGAGAAACGGGGCCGGGTTCATGGTCGGGCCTGCTCTGGGCGGGGGAGGGAAGGGCGAAAGGCCAGCGTCAGCTGGCCATCTCGCGATCCCAGCGCTTCACCCATTCATTGCGGTTCTCGGCCACAAAGGCCCAGTCGATCGTGTGGATCTTCGCATCCGTCGGCATGCCCGGCGGAACCGGCGCATCGATGTTGGTCGGCATGGCGAAGGTCGGCGGGGCGATCTTCGACTGGACCTCGGCGCCCAGCAATTCGTTGATATAGGCAAAGGCGAGTTCCATGTTCGGCCCGCCCTTGACGACAGCGATGCCCGAGGGAACCGGGAAGATGCCTTCCTTCGGCGCGGCCATGGAAACCGGCGCGCCGTCGAGCCGGCGCTGCATCCCGAACGAGGAGAGCGCGCCGAGGATCATATGGGCCTCGCCCTGTTCGAGCAGCGAGAAAGCCTGCGGCATCTGGCTGTAGACCGTCAGCAGGTTCGGCTTCAGTTTCTTCAGTTCGCGGAAAGCGCCGTCAATGTCCTTGTAGGCTTCGGCCATCGGCTTGCCCGTCGCGAGATGGGCGAACATGAAGAGGTTCGGCAGGCCTTCCGTGTTCTGCAGCGAGGGCACGATGATCCGGCCCTTGAACTTCGGATCAAGTGCTTCGGCCCATGAGGCCGGCGGCGTCTTCAGAACATTGGTGTTGTAGGCAACGCCCTGCCAGGGCTGGAGATAGTTCGCCCACATCCCGTCCATATGCACCGTGCCGGGCTTCAGCTTCGCCATGTTCGGCACCTTGGCCGGCGTGATCGGCTCCAGCAGGCCTTCCTTGACGGCGAGGATCATCACCGGATCGTCCATCTGCACGATGGAGAGATAGGGCTTGTCCTTGTTCTTCTGCATCTTCTCGAGGTTCACGAGGCTGCGCGTGCCCTCGAAGGTGAGCTTGGCGTTGTACTTCTTCTCGAAGGCCGGCATCACATGGGTTTCCACCCAGGGCTTGTGGCTGGCGGCGCCGCCGATGACGATCTCGCGCACCTGCGCCCGGAGGATGCCCGGCATGGCAAGGCCGGCCCCGATGGCCGCGCTGCTATGGAGCAAGGTCCGCCGGCTGAGGCGGAATCCGGCATTGTCGGGGTTCACGGTCTTGGTCATGCCTAGGCTCTCCTGCTGCTGTGCCGGCCCGCCCGGGGCCCGGTCATTGACGCATCAGGAAAGCAAGGGGCATGCCGGGCGGATCTGTATGCCGATCCTGTTCCGGCGACGGCGGGTGCCGGAAAGATAGGCACTTTGCCCACAGGATCGGCGAACGGCAAAGCGAAAGCTTATATTGTAGACAATCCCCCGGACTGCTCAGCCTTCGACGCTGTTGCCGTCGGCATCGCCCGGATCCTTGCGCAGGCGCAAGCCGGTCATTTCCGCGCCCGAGAGCAATACCAGCAGCAGAGGCAGCCAGGCGACACGGCCCTGATAGCGGTGGTTCGGGTTCGAGAAGGCCCCGCAGACTATGGCATTCCCTGCAAGCGCCAGGAAAACGAAAAGGGCCGCCATGGCGGGCCAGCGACTGCCGGCCAGCCATCGGCCGACGGCAAAGAAGCCGAGCGCCAGAAGGGCCGTCCAGTAGAGGATCGTGTCCCGCGCGGCATAGGATTGGAAATCGATCACGCGTTGCTGATGCGCTCCGAGGAAATCATCGACAAAATCGAGATAGAGCCTGCGGATCGGTTTCTCGAGATGCCAATGCATCGGCCGGATGCCATCGCCGGTTTCCACCATCCCGAACTGGACAAGAGCCGCCTTCCCGAGGCGGCTGAACGTCTCGCCGGGATAGCGGTTCAGGATTTCCCGGATGATCGCCTTGGCCTCCTGCTTGTGCGGTTCGCTGCGCCAGCCCCCGAGCTCGTGGAAGGGGCCGAACGTGTTCCAGAGATAGGCATTCGCCGTGGTCGGCAGGCGCGTCCTGTAGGGGCAGAGCTGCGAAGCCTTCTCGTTGGCCGGGCAGACTTCGTCGAGATAGCGCTGGACAAGCCCGGTCTCGACGAACAGGGCCAGCCGGAGATTGGCCGGATCGCGAAAGAGGAAAACCCGGCCCGTCGCGGTGAAATTCGCCGTCACCGCAATCACCGTGCTGAGGGCGATGGTCGCGGCGAGATCCCCGAGCCGCAGCGCGACCGAAACCCGCGCGAGGCGCAGGAGGGCAAGGACCAGGGCGGCGCAGAGGAACAGGCCGCAAACCACCGCAAGATGGCTGAGATGGAAGGAAATCCCGATCGCCGTCAGCCCCACCAGGAGCAATCGCTGCGCGGCCGGAAGCTTCTGCCCGCAGAGCAAGGCCACGGTGCCCAGCAGCACGGCGCCGGTGACCGCATCCGCCATGATCTGGCTGACATACCAGGCCCAGCCGGTGAAGGCCGAGACCAGCGCAGCGCCGAACAGGAAGAGCCAGGGCGACAGCGTCGGCACGAAACTGCGTGCCGAAAGCCAGACCATCGTGGCGACCATGAGCGCCTGCAGCACCAGCGGCGCCCAGAGGCTGCCGGAAAGCCGGGCGAACCACTGGAACCAGCCATAGGGCGCGGTCCGGAAGACCGGCAGGCGCCCGGTAAACGGCATCTCGAGATAGTCGACGCTGTCATAATAGAAGAGCGGCGCGCCATTCCACAGGGCCGGCCAGAGCAGCAGGCCGGCCAGAACAGCCAGGGCGAAGCTTGTTGTCGCTTGGGCCTTGAAGGCGCTCATCGTATTCTTGTTCCGGGCGCGTTCCCGTTTGAAGGACCTGGGTCGCGCAGGCGGAACCGGCCGACGGGCGATTTTACAGCGTGCTACCCTTGAGAAAGTCAAGCATTGTCGCGCCGGAACCGCAGCCAGGCCACGCCAATGCGCCGAAACCGCGTAGAATCGCGCGGTTTTTCCGGCCCTGGATACCAAGTCGCCCTAGTCGCCCCGGCCGGCTTGCCGCTCTGCCGCACAGGCGGATTCGAGCTCGGGCGACAGCCCGAGGGAGCGCAGGTAGCAGGGGCGGATCTCGACGTTCCGGAACAGCATGGCCTCGAGATAGGCATCGAGGATGCGCCGCGCCTCCTCCCGCGTCAGTCCGGCACGGGCGAGGTCCGGCACTGGCATCGAGCCCAGAGCCGCCATCTTGGCCCAGCCCTCGGGTTGCCGGATGCTGGCAATGGTGGAGCGGGAATCGAGGTTCTTGTAGGTCCAGTAGGACCAGCCGAAACCGTGCCGCTCGTTGAGCAGCCGGTAGGCCTCGTTCCAGCGGTTGTTGAACTCGCCCGCCTCGCCGAGGAAGACCGGCGCGTTGTTCTTCATCGAGAAATGGATGTAATCCTCGATCGCATCGCGCCGCGTGGACGACCAGAACTGGTGATAGACATAGACGAGGTTGGGCGCGAAAGGCGGGCCGAAGATCTTCAGGTTCTGGTCCCATTGCGATCCCGCGAGGATGATCACCCGCTGCGGGTCGATCTTGCGGATGGCCGCCACGGCTTCCTTGTAGAAGGGCTCGAGCAGCCAGTTCAGGCGGTCCTCGTCATGATAGGTCGAGATCGGTTCGTTCAGCAGCTCGAAGCCGAGGATCGTCGGATCGCCCTTGTAGCGCCGCGCGAATTCCTCCCACCAGGCAATGGTCCGCCGGCCTTCGCGCGGAATGTAGAACATCAGCGGGAAGCCGGTGCCGTCATCATGGTTGATGCCGGTCTGCCCGCCCGGGGCGGCATGGGCATCGAGAATGACCTTGAGCCCGTATTTGCGGCACCAGCCGATGAAGCGATCGAGCAATGCCCAGCCCGGCCCCTCGAAGATCAGCGGCTCGTTGCCGCGCACGGTCTGCGCTTCCGGCATGAAGAGCCGGTAATGCAGCGGCACGCGCAGCGTGTTGAACCCGGCTTTCGCGAGGAAGGCGACGTCTTCCTCGGTGATGTAGTTCTCGCGGAAACGCGTCCAGAACCGGGCCGATTCCTCCTCGCCGATAGCCAGCGCGAACAGGCGGGCGATCTCGGTCGGCGATCGCGCCTTCTTGAACTTGAACATATAGCCTTCCGGCACCAGCCAGTTGCCGAGCCCGATGCCCCGGATGAGGAACACCTCGCCCGACGGGCGGACAAGGTCACGGCCGCGCACCTCGATCCGGTCATTGTCCGGAGAGGCAGCGCCCGTAAGGCCCGGAACCAGCAAGCTGCCCAGGCAGGCCAGGGCGAGAAGGAAGGCACGCAGCGTCAGGGGCACGCAAAACTCCGCTTGGAAGGAATGCCGGAAGGGCTTCCGATCCGGCCGCCGGCAATGCTAAGGACACCGGCCCGCCAAAGGATTAGACTCGCCCGTGGATGACGCCAAGTTCCTTCTTCTTTTCGCGCTGGTCGGTTTCACGGCCTTCTTGAGCTTCCGCTACCGCGTCATTCCCTTCGTGGCGCTGGTGCTGGCCACCTGCCTGTTCTGCCTCGTCCTCCGTGTCGACCTCACCTGGGTTGCGCGCAGCTTCCATAACGGCTTCGGCCAGTCGCTCGCGGCCGGCGGTCTGACGATCCTCGCCGGCATCCTCGTCAGCTGGATCGGCGCCGGCACCGGTGCTCTCGAACGGTTGCGTGCCGGATTGTCGCCGGTTTCGCGGCGGCGCCTTCTCTGGCTGCTGGCCCTGCCGGCGGGCATCGGCGGGACGCCGCTCGCCGCCCTGGCCGTCCTGCAGCCGGTGCTCGCCCTTGTCGAAGCCGGACGCACCCGTGCGGCGCTTGGAGCCGCCGCCATCGTCAATGCGCTGCAGGGAGCGCTGCTGCCGGCCCCGTTGCCCATCGCCGCCATGGCTGTCCTGCAGGCCGACTGGCGCCTTGTCCTGACATTCGGGGCGCCTTTGGCCATCGTGCAGGCATTGTTCGGCCTCATCATCACCCGCCGCGCGCCGGACCTTCCGGCAACCCCGCTGCCCGTGGCACCGCCCGGGCCGGGCCGCGCGGTGATCGGTTACGGGCTCGCCATTCTCTGCCTGCTGGCAATGATCATCCTCAATGCGCTGGGGCAGATCCCCAGCGAGCCGCTCGGCAGCGGCAATACCCGCGAGCAGATGATCCGGCTCGGCCTGCCGCTGATGCTGCTTGTCATCGGTCTTGGCTTCGCCCTTCTGCCGGCCGGGTCTGGCGCAATCCGGGAGGCATTGGCCGGGGAGGGCACCGTCGCGCGCGCCATCACGGCCTCCGCCGGACTCCTGCTGGCCATCGGCGCGGCTGGCGGGCTTCAGCTTGTCCTGCATCAGGACGGATTCGCCAGCCTGGCCGTCGAGGCCGTAGCGGAAGGCCCGGCCTGGCTGGGGCTGGCCCTGCCGTTCCTCGTGGCGCTTGTCAGCCGCGTCCTTCAGGGCTCTGCCCTGACGGCCACCATCACGGCGGCAGGCGTCATGATCCCGCTTCTGGGCCCGATGGGCCTGGATGATCCGGAAGGGCGCGCGCTGGTTGTCCTTGCCGTGACCGGCGGTGCCATCGGCGCGCCCCATATCCAGGACGGCTCGTTCTGGCTTGCCTGCCATCAGGCCGGTTTGCGGGCCGATCAGGGCCTTCGCTGGGTGACCCTGACAGCGCTGCTGCAGGCCCTGCTCGGGCTCCTGTTCCTCCTGGTCCTGCAGGCCATGATGCGATAGCGACATCCGGGGCAGTGGCCACCGGCACAGGACTTTGCTACTGCTTGTATGGCAGGCATGGCCTGCGGGCCGCGGGGGCGGGGACTATGCCGGAACTATCTGAAATCGTTCTGTTCGATGGCCTCGATACCGCATCGATCGCTGCGTTGGAACAGGCCGTGATCGTGCGCCGCTATGCCGCCGGGAAGGCGATCATCAGCACGGACGAACCCAGCACGGACATCTTTTTCGTGCTGACGGGACGTGTCCAGGCCAAGCGCTATGCGCCGGATGGCCATGAAGTGGTCTATCTCGACATTTCCGAGGGTTCGTATTTCGGGGAATTCGCAGCCATTGACGGTCAAACCCGTTCCGCCGATGTTATCGCTATCAGCGAGGCCCGGATCGCGCGCATGCGCGGCGACCAGTTCAATGAATTCGTCCTGCGCAACCCACGGATCGGGCTGAATCTTTCCCGCGAGCTGGTCCGCAAGCTGCGCGACCTTTCCGCCCGCGTCTTCGAATTCACGGTCTATCCCGTGCCGATCCGCATCCGGAAGGCGATCCTCCGTCTCGCCGAACAGGCGCGGCGGCCGGGCAGCATCTGCATGATCAGGCCGGCGCCGACCCACTACGAGATCGCCGCCCTGACGGCCACGCATCGCGAGGCGGTAACCCGCGAACTGGCTTCGCTCGCATCGCAGGGCATCCTGAAGACCGGCCGGCAGACGATCGAGATCCTTGACCTGCCCCGTTTGCGCGCCCTGGCCGATCCGGAACAAGACTGATCCGGGCCGGCTGGCCCGTCATCCCGGAAGCTGGCCATTGCCCCGTCGCGCATCCGGGGCCGGAACCGGGGCATCCACCAGCATCGATGCGAAGGCCACCTTCGGCTGGCGGCGCTGGAAGCGTCTGATCGAGCGGGCAATGGCCCGCGTCGCCATGGCAGCGGCCATGCTGGTGCCGTACAGCCGGATCGAGCCGGCAGCCCGCATCCCCGAGGACAGGCAGCCCCAGAGCAGCACGGAATCATCGGCGGCCACAAGGCCATCCACGCCGTTCGGCCATTCCGGCCGGCCGCCGCCCGAGTAAAGCGAGACGTCCACCGGGAAACTGCGCCGCGCCGGGCAGGAGCCGATCACCAGCGTCCGCGGGCCCGTGGCCAGCGCATTCAGCGCGCCGGGGCGCTGGACCGGGCTGTTCTCCTGCGAGCCATCCCCGGGCTGTCGGGGCGGGTCGAAAGCGCGGTAATCCGGATGGCGGAAGCGCGACTGCCGCGAGGGCCGCGTGGTGGCGACCGGCAGGTCATCGCGCTGGACCCAGGCCTCGATCGCTTCGTTCCGCAGTAATCCTGTCGCTTCGACCTTGATCTGCCAGGCACCGCTGGCGGCACGATGGACGGCATCGGCCTGTGTCGGCCCGACCACAAGCTGGAACAGGCCACGGGGTCGCGAGGCCTGGGGCGCACAAAAGAGCACCATGGCCGCCGGCATCCCGGAACGGCCGGGCAGTTCCGCGACATCGCCCTTCCTGTTGGCGAGGCGGATCGATTGCCCGGACGGCGCGGTAAGCGTGATATGCGCCTTGCCCCGGAACCCGCGGGGCAGCCAGATCTGCACCGAATTCGCGCTGCCATCATCCGGCGGAATCTCCCAGGCAAGGCTGGCCTTGGCCGGATTGGACAGGGCATGGCGATCCCATTGGGCAAAGGTCTGCGACTGGTAGCCATTGCCGGCGGGGAGCACGATCACCAGCGGCGAGCGCGGATGCGCGCGGCTCCATAGCGTCTGCATCTCGAAAAGCGCCTTTTCGAGCGGCCCTTCGCCATCATGCGGGCCGGCATTGAACCCGTAGCTCATGTTGACAACCACCGGCGGCACGCTGCCGACTGGTCCGGAGGCCTGGCGTGCGGGCTTGCCCTCGTCGAGCACGAAGAGCGGGGAGGGCGGCGGATGCGCCGCGTCCTCCGCTTCGGCGAGGATGAAGCGCATGGCATCGAAGGCATGGCCGGAAAGGGCCGCGCCGGAGCTGTCATCCACCGTGGTCTTCGGCAGGTGGACCGCAACAACCGGCTCCGTGCCGTCAAGCGGTGACGCAGCTTCGAGAGCCAGTCCGGAGACATGGGCGCCGTGGCTTGCGGAGAGCTGCGTCCAGTAGCTGTCCCGGTCCTGGCTGCGGAAAAGGCCGGCCGAGGCATAGAACCGGTCTTCGTCGCCATCGACCCTGGCGAGATGGCGCACGATTCCTTCGCCCGTCAGTGCCGCGCCGTAATCGAATCCGGCCGGGTTGGCGAGGCCGTGGCCGGGATGGGGCGCGACCGGCTTTCCGTCCTGTACCCAGAGGGCACGAACGCGCGTCGCCCAGCCGGAGGGGGTTCCTGCCCGGCGCGAGAAGACGGGGCTGGCCACCGGAAAGCCGTGGTCGATGATCCCTGTGAGCACGCGGATCGCGGATGGCGCGCCCATCGGCGCGGCCATGGCCATCGCGTTCGGGCGGCCGGCGGCCGGTTGGCCATCGATCGCCTGGCAGAGCGTGATTTCGTCGAACAGCGCCTGGACCGAAGTCGAGGCGAGCAGCCAGTCGAAGAAGAGGGGCAGCGCCCGTGCGGTCAGGTAGCGGGCCTTGGCCCAGGTGCCGCCCGTGGCCTGGGCGCAATCCAGCGTCTGATGCCATTGGGCGATCGTGACGCCGCGGCCCTGATGGACGAAGAGCCGGTTCGGATCGGCCGCATGCCGGAAGCTCCGCAAGGCTGCGAGGTCGATCCCGTCGGCCAGCCGGATGAGAAGCATGATCCGCCCGTTCGGCGATCGGGCCGTTTCGGGGCGGATCCAGTCGGCCAGCGGGTCCATGGCCAGCGGGAGCGACTGATAGGCACTGGTTGCGGTCCGCCAGGTCATGGGCGCCTCCCTTCCGCTGCGTTCAGGGCCGTCAGGCCCATTCCGCCAGGGCTTTCTGCCAGAGCCAGGCAAGAATGCCGGACGAGCCGAGCGTCAGCCGCGCCTGGACGCTCAGGCCTGCCACAACAGCCGGCCCTTCAGCCAGCGGCGGGTTGATCGTCGGGCCATCGGCGATATCCATCTGGCGGACAAGGGCGGCATGGTCGAAAAACCCGTCAGGCTCATCGTCGCAGAAGGTGGCGGCGTCGAAATGCCAGGAATGGCAGGAAGCTTCCGAGCCCTGGCACCGGGCCGCGAGATAGCGGGCCAGCGCGATGCCGAGAACGGCGCCGGCGGCGCTGTCGACAGGGTAATGCACCCCCGCCACCATTCGGTTATAGGCAATGCGATCCGCGAGCTTGAACAGCCTGTCGCGCCACGGGCGATCGGCCTGGCGGGCGCCGGCCTTTTCCAGCAGCGCGACCAGCATGGCCACCATCGCGAAGGATTCGGTCGCATGGCCGCTCGGCAACGTCCCATGCAGCGGCGTGGGAATGACCGGGTTGATCTGCGGCGAGAGCTCGTGCGGACGCGGCAGGGAAAAGGCATGCTTGAAGGCCATTTCCACGAAGACGCAAAGCCGGAACGTGGCCGCCAGAAGTTCCAGCGTCCATTTCGTCCTTTCTTCCGAAAGCGGCACGAACATGCCGAGGAAGGGCAGCGGAACCGGGATCTGGGCGAGAATTTCATGGATCCGGTCGCCCCGCAGCAGCGCCGCATTGGCCACGAGGGCCAGCTGGCGGTCCCCGAGCTGCGGGATACTTGGCGGAACGAGCGTCACGATCGGATCATACTGTGCGGAAAGATGCGGGCCGCCGGGTTCGGTTGTCCAGCTCTGCTGGGCCGAATGGACGACGAAGGCGCGCGGATGGGCCGGATCCGGCGAGAAGGCGATCTGCGAGAACAACTCGCCATCGAGGATCCGCGCCCGGACATCGCTGGACCAGCGCGCAAGGCTGTCCTGCTCGGTCGCGGGGACCGGCCCGGGCAGCGTCGCGGGCGGCGCATACAGTCCGGACAGCGCGTCATGGATGGTCAGGACGCTGCCGGGCGAGCCATTCCAGCTGCCGGCCAAACCGTTCAATCCGTTGAGGCCATTGAGCCCGTTCAGGCCATTGAGCCCGTTCAACCCGTTGAGCCCGTTGAGTCCGTTCAGGCCATTGAGCCCGTTCAGTCCGTTGAGGCCATTGAGCCCGTTCAATCCATTGGCAAACGACATGCGGACCTCCTGTCTTTAATGTTCTGGTATGCCGGCGCCGCGCAGGCCTCCGGCGAGCCGGCGGCCGACATCGAAATCGGCGGCCGGGGATTTGGCGAGCCAGCGCTCGACCGTCAGATTGGGCTCGATCATGCGGAGGGTCTCGGCGGAGGCCCGCGCCTCGGCCGGCCGGCCGAGATGCCAGAGCGCGGCTGTCCTGACACGGCTTCCCGAGGGATAGAGCCGGTTGGCGCGGATCGCCTCGTCGGCATGGGCGAGGGCGACATCATAGAGACCGGCCGAGAAGGCCGAGGAGGCGGCAATCGCCTCGAAATAGTAGCGATGGGGGTCAAAGGGCGAGAGCGCCATCGCGCGCCGCGCGATCGGGTAGGCTTCCTCGCCCCGGTCCGTGAATTGCAGCAGCGCCGCATTGTGCAGGAGGGCATAGGTCTCGTTCGGGTTGAGTTCGCTGGCCCGCTCGAGGAATATCGCTGCCTCGTCGAAATTCCGGGCGAAATTCGTCTCGATCAACCCGGCAACGGCGAGTGCCAGCGGATTGTCCGGGTCAAGATCCATCGCCCGCCTTGCGAGAGCCTGGGCCTCGCGCCCTTCCGCTGCAGGATCATCGGAAAACCCCTTCTGGACCTTGATCGTGTACCAGCAGGCGAGCCAGGCCTGCGGCAGTGCCTCGCGGGGATGGCGCTCCGCCAGGGCAGCAAGGATATCGGCCGCATAGGTGAAGTCCTGCCGGGCAGCCCGGTGCATCATGCTGACCGCGCCGACCAGCAGGGAATGGCTCTCGAGATTCGGCAGCGTCTGACGGCGGACACGCTGGACCTCGTTCCGCAGGACCGCGCGCAGCAGCCCTGCAATGAACCCGTCGAACCCGTGGAATTCGGACGTGATCAGGGCCTCGGCCGGCATCGAGAAGCGTTGTTCCAGCCGCACCAACCCTGTTTTCCGTTCGGTCAGTTCCAGCGTCGCCCGAACCCGGTCCTGGATGGCGGAATAGCTGCCCGATACGATGTAGTCGGCCTGCAGGGCCTCTGCCGCGAGGCCCGGCGACAATGCCCGCTGCCGGGCCACCGAGGCCGAAAGCCGCGAGATGACGTTGAGATAGGGCGATCCGGACAAAGCCGAGATCAGTTCGTCGGCAATGATGTCGCCCAGAACGTCTCGCGCCGGGCCGCCCTGGATCGGCATGAGCGGCACCACTGCGATGGTGGGCACGAGCTGGGCATCCTTGCGGGCCGGCATGGCGGGCGGGCGCCTTATGCCGACGGGACGGAGGGCATAGGCGCGGATGGGAGCCTCCAGATGCTTGAGGTAGCAGGCGCCGAGATCCTCGATATCGGCATCGACGCCGTCGACCATCTCGCCGCGCACATCTTCCGAAACGATAATGGCGCTCGGCATGCCGAGCCCGGCAAGCCGCGCCGCGAGATTGACGGCTTCCCCGTAGACATCCTGCCGGTCCGAGAGGAATTCGCCCCGCGCCATGCCGACACGGATGGCGATCGGCAGGGCGCCGGCCAGATCGGCATTGGCCCGCTCGACAATGGCCATCGCCTCGAAGAGCGAACCCATTGCCGCGCGCGGCTCTGAGAACTGGCCGATGATCCCGTCGCCGGTCGAGCGGATCACACGGCCGCCGCCCTTGGCAAAAAGCGCTTCGATGGCCTGCCGCTGCTCGATCCACCGGGTGATGAACAGCCCGCCATCCCGCGCCGTCAGCCGGACCGATTCCATCACGTCGATAAAGACGATGACGCCACTCGACCAGGCGAGATCGCCCGTCGCGAACCGATGAAGTGCCGAACCCTCATCCGCCATCGACGCCCCCTGCCAATCGGATCGGGAAGCGAGGCTAGGCAGTTTCGAAGCCGATGTCACGCTGTGCCGGCCGGCCACCGGCGCGGCTGTCCGGGCCGGTCGGGGGGGCTGCATCAGGCATTCGGTCGGAGGTGAGGGCATGATGCTCTGGCTTCGGAACGGCGGGTCCGGCCATCCTTGCATCTCTGCCCGGGCGATCTGTGGGAAAACCCACAGGTGCGCATGATTGCCGCCGGCCGCCTGCCTGAACCGGAATCAACAGCGGATTGAGGGCAGGTTCTGGACAAAGGGCCTTGGCTGTTGCCCGAATTGCCCGGCAGGCATGCCGGCGGGATGAGTCGGCCTGACCGGCATGAAGCGGGGAGCAATCATGGCTGAAGACGAAAGGTTCAGAACCGAGGAATCATTCACGATCCCTGCCGAAGGGGCTGCCGGGGAGGATGTACATGCCGCGCCGCAGGGCTTCCTCGAGCGCCTGTCGAACAGTTTCGGCGCCATCCTGATGGGATTGCTGCTGGTGCCGCTCGCCTGCTGGGGCCTCTTCTGGAACGAGGGCCGCGCCGTCAAGACCGCCCGGGCGCTCGAGGAAGGCCAGGGGCTCGTCCAGTCGGTCGGCACCCAGCGCCGCGACCCGGCCTTTGACGGAAAGCTCGTCCATGTCACGGGCGCGGTGCGCTCGGACAGCGGCGTGCAGGATGACCTTTTCGGCATCCGGTCGCGGGGGCTGAAGCTCTATCGCAAGGTCGAGATGCTGCAATGGGTCGAGAAGGAATCCGGATCGGGGCAGGACCGCAAGTTCACCTATTCCCAGGAATGGAGCGACCGGCCGGTCGATTCCAGCCGGTTCCGCGTGACGCAGGGACACCAGAACCCGCCGATGCGCTGGTCATCCGAGACGTTCTTCGTGCGAGACGCTAGAATTGACTCCTATCCTATTGGAAACGCCATTCAAAGACTCTCCGGGGCCACGGATTTCCGCCTCGATCCGGCGGTCGTGGAAACGGCCCGCCGCCGCACGGGCTCTTCCCTGACCATGCGGGACGGGATGCTCTTTCTGGCCAACAACCAGAACGGCACGCAAGTGGGCAGCCTGCGGGTCAGCTACCAGCTCCTGCAGGAAGGCACGGCGAGTTTCGTCGGACGCCAGACTGCAGATGGAATCGAGCCCTACAAGGCCCGGAACGGCCGCGATTTCCTTCTCGCCGCCAATGGCACGCGCACGACCGACGAGATGTTCGAAACGGCCCAGCAGGACAATGCCATCCTGACCTGGATCCTGAGGGCCGTGGGCCTCTTCGTGATGTTCATCGGCTTTTCGTCGCTTTTCGCGCCGGTCACATTGCTGGCAAGCTATGTTCCGCTGCTCGGAAGCCTTGTCAGCGGCGCTGTAGGCCTCGTGGCCGCGGCCGCGACGGCGATACTCGGGCCGGCTGTCATCGCCGTGGCATGGTTCGCCTATCGCCCGCTTGTCTCGATCATCGTGCTGGCCATCGGTTTCGGCCTCGCCTTCGGCTTCCGGATATTGCGCCAGCGCCGGCAGGCCGCAGCGCCGCGAGGCGCCCCGGCCTGACCGTCCGGGCCTAGCGGGCCCAGCGAAGGGCCATCACGTCGAGGTCGCGGGCCAGTTCCAGCAATTGCGCCTCGGCCTCGGCCGAGGGGCGACGCAGCGGATGGCGTACATCATCGCAGGCGATGATGCCGCCGGCCTTCATCAGGATCTTGGCCGTGATGAGCCCGCATTGCCGGTTCTCGTGGTTGATCAACGGCAGCCAGCGGGCATAGGCGGCGCGGGTGGCGGCCCGGTCACCGCCTGCCCATGGATCCATGATCTGGCGGATGCCATCGGGATAGCCGCCGCCGGTCATCGCGCCGGTGCAGCCCGCATCGAGATCGGCCATCAGCGTGATGGCTTCCTCGCCATCCCACGGGCCTTCGATCGCCGTCCCGCCAAGGGCCAGCAGGTCTCGCAGCTTCGTCGCGGCACCGGCCGTCTCGATCTTGAAATAGGCGACCTGTTCGATCTCTTTCGCCAGTCGGGCCAGCAGGGCGGGCGGCAGCGGCGTGCCGGCCACCGGCGCGTCCTGGATCATGATCGGGATCGAGATAGCATCGGAGACGACCTTGAAGAACTCGGCGATCTGCGCATCGCCCACGCGGAAGGTGGCCCCATGATAGGGCGGCATGATCATGACCATGGCCGCGCCCATTTCTTCGGCAGCGCGCGAGCGCTCGGCGCAGATTCGGGACGAGAAATGGGTCGTCGTGACGATCACCGGCACGCGGCCGGCCACATGGTCAAGGCAGAGTTTCGTCAGCACCTCGCGCTCGGCATCGGAAAGCACGAACTGCTCGGAGAAATTTGCCAAAATGCAGAGGCCGTGCGAGCCGGCATCGATCATGAAATCGAGGCAACGCTTCTGCCCCTCGAGGTCGAGGCCGCCCGCCTTGTCGAAGATCGTGGGAACAACCGGGAACACGCCCTTGTAGGGGCGCTGGAACCCGTGCGGAGCCTTGGCCTGGACCATCGAGGTGAACCTCCCTGAAAAACTGTATGCAGCATACTTGCGACCCGGGAACCATTAGCTATAGTGGCCCTGCCGTCAATCCGGGAGGCAGCGATTTCACACCAGCCAGGGGCAGGATCGGTCAACCAGAACGGGGCTGGACGCGCCGTGGTGGATGCACATCACCATGTCTGGGATCCGGGCCGGAACTATCATCCCTGGCTGTGCGATGCGCCGCCGATCCGCTTCCGCTACGGTGATTATTCCGCGCTTCGCCGTCCCTACCTTCCCGCCGATTATCGCCGTGATGCCGGGCCCTACCGCCTGCTCGCCAGCGTCTATGTCGAGGCCGAATGGGACCCGCGTGATCCCGTGGGCGAGATGACCTATATCGCCGCCTTGCGCGAGGAGACCGGTCTTCCCAGCGTGGCTGTCGCGCAGGCCTGGCTTGACCGGGCCGATTGCGCTTCCGTGCTGGAAAGCCATGCCGCACGCGGTTTCGTCCGTTCGGTCCGCCACAAGCCGCGTGCCAATGCCGCGCCGGGGGATGGTGCGCCGGGTGGCATGGCCGATCCGCTTTGGCGCGAGGGTTACGCCAGGCTCGCCCCTCTGGGCCTGCGCTTCGACCTCCAGACGCCCTGGTGGCATCTCGGCGAGGCAGCCCGGCTCGCGGCGGATTTCCCCGAGAGCACCATCATCCTCAACCATACCGGCCTGCCGGCGGATCGCTCGCCCGAAGGACTGGCGGGCTGGCAAGCTGCCATGCAGGGCCTCGCGGCCTGCCCGAATGTCATGGTCAAGATCTCCGGCATCGGCGTGCCGGGGCAGGCCTGGACGGCCGAAACCAACCGGGAGATCGTGCTGCGGACCATCGAGGCCTTCGGGACGGAGCGATGCATGTTCGCCTCGAACTTCCCGGTTGACTCGCTCTGCGCCGGTTTCCCGACCATCTTCGGCGGTTTCGAAGCCATCGTGGCCGGTTTTCCGCCGGCCGAACAGGAGGCGTTGTTCGTCGAAAACGCCCGACGCATCTATGCCATAGGAGAGGAACATGCCTGAGACAGGGAACGGGAAGCCGCGGCTGGGCTATCTCGGCGTGGGCCTGATGGGCCTGCCCATGGTCCGCCATCTGCTGCCGAAGGGCTATACCATCACGGCCTTCGATATCGCGCCCGCCCGGTGCGAGGCTGCGCGCGAGGCCGGGGCAGGGGTGGCTGCGACGCCGGGCGGTGTTGTGGATGGCGCTGATCTGATCATCCTGAACCTGCCGACCCTGGATGCGGTGGAGCAGGTGATGTTCGGCAGCGGCGGCGTGGCTCAAGCGATGCAGCCGGGCCAGATCCTTGTCGATTTTTCGACCATTCCGGTCGATGCCTGCCGCCGCCTCGGTGCACGCCTTCTGGCGGAGCGGGGATGCGGCTGGGTCGACACCCCGGTTTCGGGCGGTCCGCCGGCTTCCGGCACCGGCACGCTGACCGTCATGGCCGGCGGCCGCGAGGTCGATCTCGACCGGATCGCGCCGC